>NZ_BAABLG010000005.1:0-571698 GCF_039544225.1 Microbacterium jejuense | reverse complement strand
CGCTGTTGAGTTCTCAAAGATCGGACGCACCCGGGTTCCAGCCTCACGGCCATCTCCCCAGGGCAACTTCTCTATCTTACACGACCCCGAGACGCGGACTGCATCGCAGTCGAGCTTCGAGGAGGTGAGATCGTTCGCAACTTGAGGGGAGCAGGACCTTCCGGCCCTTCGCTCTACCCTTTGGGGCGAACAACAAGAACATTACGCGGATCCGGCGGGTGCGTCGAATCGGCGCGACATCCCGGGCGTGTCTCGCGAGACACGCCCGGGGCAGGCCCCTGCCCGGCTGCTGGCCCTGTTGCGGCGGGGTGTACGAGATGTGCACGCGGGCGTTGTCGCCGTCGAAGGCGAACGGCATCCGGTCCGCGTAGGCACGCGAGACCACGCAGGCCGCCGGCAGCCGGACCGCCTGACCGTCCGTCGCGGGCGCGAACGGCCCGCATGACAGTGGAGAGTGGATGCCGGGCGCCCGGCATCCACTCTCCGCTCGTGCATCAGCCGACGGTCACGACTGCAGCAGCGCCTCCGGGAGGCGATAGAGCCGCACGGCGTTGGTCAGGAAGGCGGCACGCTGCTCGGCCGGCGACCAGGAGCCCGCGATCTCGGTGTAGCCGCCCATGATGTCGCGATAAGTCCCGGTGAGGCCGTCGACCGGGAAGTTGCTGGCGAACATGATCCGCTCCGTGCCGAACACGTCCGCGACGGTCTCGACGATGCGCCGGTTGTTCGAGACGGTCCAGGGCACCCCGGCCAGCCCGATGCCCGAGATCTTGATGGCGACGTTGTCGTGCGCGGCCAGGGTGCGCAGCGCCGCCGTCCACCCGGCTATGCCCTCGGGCGAACGGTCCGCAGGCAGTCCGGCATGGTTGACGATGACCTGGGTCTCGGGGAACGTCGCCACCAGATCTGCCGCCTCGCCGAAGTGCCACCAGGCGACCTGCAGTTCGAAGTCGAGGCCGTACCGCTGCAGCAGCGCGTAGCCCCGGCGCCAGTCGGTGTCGCTCAGCAGGCTCGGGTGGGAGTGCGCCAGGGCGCCCGACGACGCCTGCCCGGGCTTGTTGCGCACGCCGCGCACCAGCGGGCGGGCCGCGAGCCGCTCGAGCACCGCCTCGACCCCGGGCTCGCGCAGCACGGCATGGGCGACCGAGGCGGTCGGCAGCCCGAATCGCTCCGCAACGCCCTCGGTGTACTCCATCTCGCCGACCGGATCGTCGAGCTCCCACTCCGTCTCCATCGTCACGGTGCCGACGATGTCGAATCCGTCGGCGTCCGCCAGAAGGTCGGGCGGCAGGTAGCTGCGCTTGAGCGCCTCGTAGTCGCCGTATCGGAACGGGATGCGGGCCTCCGGCCGGAGCCAGGGCTGACGCCCCAGCCCCGGCTCCCAGAAGTGCTGGTGAGCGTCGACGATCGGCCCGCGGTACGGCGTGCTCATGCGGCGACCGCGACCGCCCTGACGCGGGCGAGCGGCTTGTTGAAGTTGATCACCATCGAGCCGGCGACGTACAGGGCGCCCGCCGCGGCGAGGAACAGGAACGATCCCGCGAACGAACCGCCCGTGGCGGCGATCGCGTAGCCCATGACGACCGGAGCGAGCCCGCCGCCGGCGCTGGAGGCGACGTTCATGACACCGCCGACCGTGCCGACGTGCGGCTTCGGCGCGAGCCACGACGGGAAGGCCCAGTAGATGCCGCCGAACTGGTTGAAGAACACCGCCAGGCTCAATGCGACCAGAGCGACATACCCGTTGCTGATCACCGGGAGGGTGAGGATGGCCGCGATCATGCCGACCCCCGAGATCGCGAGGATCGTCTTCATGACCCGGTTGTAGTCGTCGGTGCGCGCGCGGTACTTGTCGGTCGCCCAGCCCGCGACCAGCTGGCCGACCACGCCCGAGCCGTACACGACGAACGTGCCCCAGCCGAGGGCCGCGAGGTCGAAGCCCATGGCCGTCGACAGGTACGACGGCGTCCACGAGATGATGCCCCACCAGACCGTCGCCCACCCGAGGCGCCCGAGCCACAGGCCCCAGAAGCTCGTCGAGCGCGCATAGTCCGAGAGCTTCGGAAGCGTGCCGGTCGCGATGGCGGTGTCGGCCACGTCGACGTCGCCGCGGATGTGGTCGAGCTCGCCCTGATTCACCTTCGAGTGCTCCTCCGGGGTGTCGCGGAGGTACACGTAGTAGAGCACCGCGACGACGATCGTGATCGCGCCGGTGAGGATGAACGCCCAGCGCCAGCCGCCCGTGAGCCCGATGAGCGCCGTGACGATGATGCCGCCCACGGCGGAGCCGAAGGGGCCGGCGGCGTCGATGAAGGTCGCCCCACGGGCCCGCTCCTTCGACGGCAGCCACTTCGAGTTCAGCTTCGATCCGGCGGGGAACACCGGCGCCTCGGCGGCGCCGAGGGCCAGGCGGGTGCCGGTGAGGAAGATGCCGCTCATCGCGAGGCCGCCCAGCAGCTGCGCGCCGCCCCAGATCGCGCCGGCCCAGCCGACGATCCTGCGCGGCCCGAAGCGGTCGAGCAGCCAGCCGCCGGGGATCTGGAACAGCAGGTAGGTCCAGAAGAACGATCCGAGCAGCCATCCCTGGAGCTCGGGCGTCAGCTGGAACTCCTCGCTGATGAACGGCATCGAGATCGACAGCGCGGCGCGGTCGATGAAGTTCAGCAGCACGAGGATCCAGAGGACCCCGAAGATCTGGAAGCGGATACGGCTGGGTTTCACCGTGGAGGGCACGGTCATGGCGACTCCTTTGTCATTTTCGGGTGGATGCCGGGCGCCTGAGTCCCGGCAGGCTTCAGTTCTGCAGGCGCGAGGCTGCGACCGACACGGCGATGTCGAACGCGTTGTTGGTGGAGGTGGGATCGGCCACTCCCTGGCCGACGATCTCGAACGCCGTGCCGTGGGCCGGCGTGGTGATCGCGACGGGAAGCCCGCCCTGGATCGTCACGCCCCCGCTGAAGCCGAGGAGCTTCATCGCGATCTGGCCCTGGTCGTGGTACATCGTGACGATCCCGTTGAAGTCGCCTCGCCGTGCGGCGAGGAAGATCGTGTCGGACGGGAACGGACCCTGCACGTCGATGCCCTCGGCACGGGCCGCCTCGACGCCCGGACGGATCTCGTCGATCTCTTCGCGGCCGAAGTTGCCGTTCTCGCCGTTGTGCGGGTTCAGGGCGCACACTCCCAGGCGCGGCGTGTATCCGGCGTCACGGAGCACATCGTGGAGCAGACGGATCGCCGCGGTGACGTTCGGTGCGGTGACCCGCTCGGCGACGGCCGAGATCGGCACGTGCGAGGTGACCCGCGCGGTCCACAGTTCGCCGAGCACGTTGAGCTCGGAGGTCGTGCCGTCGAACTCCAGCTGCTTGGCGAACCAGCGCAGCTCGTCCTCTTCGTGCATCCCCGCCAGGTGCAGGCTCGTCTTGTTGAGGGGCGCGAACATGATGGCGCCGGCCTCGCCGCGCTTGACGAGCTCGATGGCGCGGGTCAGCTGATGCATGGCCCGCGCGCCGGCGGCCGTGCCGACCTCGCCGCGGGGCACGGGGGTAGCCGGCGCCGTCCCGTCGTCGAGGATCGTGACGCGACCGGGAGCCGGGTCGCCGTCCGGCAGCATCGGCAGGCCGGCGTCGACGAATGCCTGCTCCACCTCGGAGCGGTCTGCGAGCAGGTACACCTCGGCGCGGTCGAGCACGCCCGGTCGCGAGAGCACCTTGGCGACCAGTTCGGGACCGATGCCTGCGGGGTCTCCCAGTGTGACGGCGATGCGGGGACGGTTCATGATTCTCCTGGTGGGCGAGCCGACGCGACGTCGGCGAGGTATGGGGGTCGGTCAGCGCGACGCGGGCAGCAACGACTCGAGATAGCGCCGATTGGTGGCGCAGACGCCGAGGCTGTCGCCGCCGTACTGCTCCATGAGGAAGGGGCCGCGGTACCCGAGTTCGAGAGCACGGCGGACGACGGACCGATAGTCGATGAGTCCGAGTTCGAGCGAGGTCGGCGTCGACGTGAACCAGCTGCCGTCTCCGGCCTCGTCGCGCGCGTAGTTCTTCAGGTGCCAGTAGTTCGCGTACGGCAGGGTCTTCTCGTACATCTCGCGCCAGTCCTCGATCGGGCGGTGCAGGCGCACGAGGTTGCCGATGTCGGGGTTGAGGCCGACGTTGGACAGCCCGATCTCTTCGATCAGCCGCACCGCGCTGTCGGCGGTGCCGAGGTAGGTGTCCTCGTACATCTCCAGCGACATCGGGAGTCCGACGGATGCCGCGTGCTCGCCGAGCTCGCGCAGCCGGTCCACCGCCAGCCGGCGCGTGTCGGCGTCGTCGGGATCGACCGGACCCGGGGCGGTCCAGAACCAGAGCGCCCGGCGCTGCGCCTCGGTGAACGGCTGGTGCAGGCCGGTCGAGAAGACCCTCAGCCCGAGATCGGCGGCGGCGTCGATCGAGCGGTGGGCGTACGCGAGGTTGATCTCACCGCGGCCGGGCTGGATGACGCTCTGCCGCTGGACGTGCACGGCGACGAGCTCGACGCCGTGGGCGGCGGCGATCCCCCGCAGTTCGGCGCGGCGCGAAGGCTCCAGGTCGGCCGGGCGGATGTGGCTGTCGGCGAGCTCGAGCGCCGTGAACCCCAGCTGCGCGATCTGGGCGAACATCGCGTCCCACACCTCGGCCGGTGCGTCGTGAAGGGCGGTGCCGTCGCGCAGCAGCGGAGCGAATCCGTGCATGCACACGGCGATGGGCCCGGGCTGTTCGGGGGACGTGTCTGTCATCGACGACTCCATTGACGTGGTTCACCTTTCGAGGCGATATTGAAGATCCTATAGGAAATAGGCATGCAGTCAAGCACTCTCCCGCCACCCCCTCTCACGGGCGCGTTCCGGTGCGGGCCGTCAGCTCTGGTCGGCGATGTCGAGAGAGCGCGACCGCACTCCCTCGATGTGCAGCCGCATCGCGGCCTCGGGCGCCGCGGCATCCTGGCTCTCATACGCGGCGACGATCGCGTCGTGCTCGGCGATCGCCTCGCGCACATCGGTCACGCCGTGCTGCACCGACTGACGCATGCGGTGCAGCTGCGCGCCGAGCCCCTCCGACATCTCCTGGATGTAGTGGTTCCGGCAGTGGCGGAACACGACCCGGTGGAAGGCGGCATCCGCAGCGAAGTACGCCGCCGTCAGCGCCACATCCGCGGACCCGGAGCCCATCGCGCCGATCACCGCTTCGCCGATCGAGCGGTGCTGGTCCTCCGCCGCACGAAGCTCGTCGATCATCGGCGGGCGTGCGGGCGTGGTGAGGCGGGCCGCCGTCGTCTCCAGCATCAGGCGCGCTTCGAACAGCTCGGCCAGCTGCGAGGTGTTGAGAGGAGGTGCGACCCGATACCCCTTGAGCGCCTCGCGGGTGACCAGCCCGGTGCGCTCCAGCTGCACCATCGCCTCACGGACGGGCGTCGGCGACACTGTCAGACGGCGCGCGATCGTGTCGATGGACAGCCGCGACCCCGGCGGCACCTCGCCGCTCAGCAGCAGCTGGAGGATGCTGTCGTAGACGTGGTCGCGGAGCCCGCGACGCTCGAACGTCGCGTTCAGTCCGCCGAGGACATCGGCTTCATCGGCAGCACTGGACAGCATGCGATCCTCCTGGTCCACTCTGACATCTTGCCTGCCCGGGCCTCATACGCCTTCATAGGCGCAGATCTCGCGCACTTTGTCGGCCGAGGCGCTGGCCGGATCGAACCGGTAGGTGAGCCATTCGCGGACGAGACGGCGGGCGAGCTCGAGTCCGACGACCCGCTGTCCGAGGCACAGCACCTGCGCGTCGTTCGACAGGATCGAGCGCTCGACGCTGAACGAGTCGTGCGCGGTGACGGCACGGATGCCCGGCACCTTGTTGGCGGCGATCGCCACGCCGAGGCCGGTGCCGCACACGAGCACGGCACGGTCCGCGGCTCCGGCTGCGACGCGCTCCGCGGCGCTCGTGGCGATCCGCGGATAGTTCGTGTGCCCGCCGGCATCCACGCCGACGTCGTACACCTCCGCCACGAGCGGGCTTGCCAGAAGGTCGGCCTTCAGCCGCTCCTTGTACTCGTATCCGGCGTCGTCCGATCCGACGACCACCCTGAGCATCCCGTCAGCGGTCATGTCCGTCCTCTCCTCTCAGAACGCTCGCCACGGTCCTCACGACCAGGGCGAACGAGACGGCACCCGGGTCCGGCGTGCCGATGCTCTTGTCGCCGTGCGAGCGCGCCCGGCCCAGTCGGGCCGTGAGCGCGGCCGTCGCCTCGGCGGCAGCGGTGGCGACATCCGCCGCGCGCGCCCACGCGCCCGGCAGGTCGTCGTCGCGCGCGTCGTCCGAGCCGAGCGCATCGGCGAACGGGACGATCGCGTCGATCATGGTCTTGTCGCCGGGCTGGGCCTTTCCGAACGACATCACCGCGCGCTTCATGGCCTGGACGCCGTCCACGGCGTCGCCGGCGGTGGGAACGCCGTCGTCGGGAAGACTGCCGGCGAGCGCCGTGAGCAGCTCGCCCCAGATGACGCCGGAGGTTCCGCCGCCGGTGTCGGCCCAGGCCTCGCCCGCACGGCGCAGCGTGGACGACACGCCCGCACCGGCATCGGCGCAGCGCGCGGCCTCGGCGGCCGCCGCCCGGCTCCCCCGCTGCATCCCGATCCCGTGGTCTCCATCGCCCGCGATCCGGTCCATGCGGCCGAGCTCGTCGGCATGCGCATCGAGCGTCTCGGCGACCACGGCGAAGACCGCCGCGGCGGAGACGGCGGCTCGCCGGGACTCCTCGCTCGACGGGGCGAGCGGCTCCTGCGCCGCCTCGGGCACATCGGCGGGAGCGTCGCCGACGGCCACGCGGGCGCCGAGCGCCCCGCGCCGGAACGCCGCCGTGTCGCACGGCGCGTGCCAGAGGGTGTCGAGCTCGTCGTCGAGCCACACGAGCGTGAGCGATGCCCCGGCCATGTCGAAGCTCGTGCAGAACTCGCCGACCTCGGGCGATACGACCTCGACCCCCGCTTCGCGGAGCAGACGATCGACCTCGCCGAACACGACGAACAGCTCTTCGTACTTGACGCTGCCCAGGCCGTTGAGGAGGGGAACCACGCGTGCGCCTTCGACCGAGACACCCTCGGGCACCTCGCCGAGCAGCGTGTCCACGAACAGCCGCGCCAGGCCCGCCGCCGTCGGGATGTCGGTCTCGTCGATGCCGGGTTCGCCGTGGATCCCGAGACCGACGGCCATCCGCCCCTCGGGAACGGTGAACAGCGGCTCCGTCGCCCCCGGAAGCGTGCACCCGCTGAACGCGACGCCGAGCGTGCGCGTCCGGTCGTTCGCCCGGATCGCGACGCGTTCGACACCGTCGAGGTCGTACCCCGCCTCGGCGGCCGCCCCCGCGATCTTGAACACGACGAGATCGCCGGCGATGCCCCGCCGCTCGTGGGCTCGCGCGGCCGGAGCGCTGGAGACGTCGTCGGTGACCAGGACGGTGCGGCAGTCGACGCCGGCCTCGCGCAGCCGCTCCTGCGCTCGCGTGAAGTTGAGCACGTCGCCCGCATAGTTGCCGTAGCTCAGCAGGACCCCCCGGCCCTCGTCCGCCGCGACGGCGACGGAGTGCACCTGCTGGGCCGACGGCGAGGCGAACAGGTTGCCCATCGCCGCGCCGTGCGCCAGTCCCGGACCCACCAGTCCCGCGAACGCGGGGTAATGGCCGCTCCCGCCGCCGATCACCACCGCGACGGTGGGAGCCTCGCCGCGCGAGGAGCGGACGACGCCGCCCGGCACGGGATTGACCCATCGGCGGGACGCCGAGACGAAGCCCCGCGCCGCCTCATCGGCGAAATCGTCTGGATCGTTGAACAGCCGCGTCATCGCTCGCCCTTCGGTTCGTTTCCACGATCCTATAGGAAATTGGATACCTACGGCGACGCGCGCGGACGAGAGCGCAGCAGGACGCCGGGCCGCCGGCATCCACGTCCCCCGAGCCGGCGCCGGCAACGCCCCGGAAACAGAGGACGAGCGGGCGCGCATCGCGCGGCATCCGCTCGTCGAGCAGGCCCCCGCCTGCACTTCCAGGATACCCGTGGAGGGGGGCCTTGCGGCAAGGGCCCCCTCCGGGCGCATACTTGTCGGTCGCGACGCGTACGCCGCCCGATCCCCGCCTGGAGTCGATGCCGTGAATCCCCCTCTTGCCAGCGCTTTCCACCTGCCCGAACGTCTTTCGGCGAAGTCCGACCCCGCCCTGATCGATCGCGACGAGCGGCAGTTCGCCGCGATCGCCGACACGCTCTCCCGTCAGACGGCGGGCCTGGATGCGCGGCTGGAAGAGCTGCGCCTGCGTCCGGCCGGCCACGGCCAGCCGGCCCTCGAACGCGACCTGGAGATCCACCAGGCCACCGCGCGCCTGCGCATGCTGCGCCGGTTCACCCTCGACGCGTGCCTGGGCCGCATGGTGCCCGACGACGGCTCCGACCCGGTCTACATCGGCCGGTTCGGACTGCGGGATGCCGGCGGCCGGCGCCTGCTCGTCGACTGGCGGACCCCGGCGGCCGAGCCGTTCTTCGCCGCGAGCTTCGCGAGCCCGCACGGGCTGGTGAGCCGTCGCCGCTACCGCTGGACCGGCGGCCGCGTCACCGACTACTGGGATGAGGTGTTCACCGCCGACGGGCTCGACCGCACGGCGGCGCTGGACGACCAGTCCGCGTTCATCGCGAGCCTCGGCGCGAGCCGCTCGCCGCGCATGCGCGACGTCCTGGGCACGATCCAGGCCGATCAGGACGCCATCATCCGTGCCGGATCCCGCGGCGCGCTCGTGGTCGACGGCGGACCCGGCACGGGCAAGACCGTCGTGGCGCTGCACCGCGCCGCGTACCTCGTGTACTCCGACCCGCTCCTGGGCCAGGGCCACGGCGGCGTGCTGTTCGTGGGCCCGAGCCCGGCCTACCTGTCGTACGTCGAGGACGTGCTGCCCTCGCTCGGCGAAGAGAGCGTGCAGACCTGCACGGTGCGCGACCTGGTCGCCGAGGGGACGACAGCCCACCCCGAAGAGGACCCCCGCATCGCCCGGCTCAAGGCCGACGCCCGCATGGTCGACGCCATCGAGCCGGCGGTGGCGCTGTACGAGGAGCCGCCCGCCCAGGGCATCGTGATCGGCACGCAGTGGGGCGAGGTGTCGCTCGCGCCGCAGGACTGGGCGGAGGCGTTCTCGTCCGCCGAGTCGGGTCTGCCGCACAACGAGGCGCGCGACCAGGTGTGGGAGACGGTGCTCGACATCCTCGTCGACCAGGTCGACCCCGAAGAGGTGCCGCTGCATCAGCTGCGGCGAGCGCTCGCGCGCAACGAGGCTCTCACGCGGATGTTCGGCCGCGCGTGGCCGCTGGTCGAGGCATCCGTCCTCGTCTCGGACCTCTGGAGCGTGCCCGCCTACCTGCGCCGCTGCGCGCCGTGGCTCACACCCGTCGAGGTCGAGCTGCTGCAGCGAGGGGATGCCGCAGCGTGGACGGTCGCGGACCTGCCGCTGCTCGACGCCGCTCGCCGGCGACTCGGCGACCCGGGCGCCTCGCGGCGCCGACGCGAACGCGAGGCCAGGCTGACCGAGGAGCGCGAGTACATGGCGCAGGTCGTGGAGCGCTTCAAGGAGGCGGGCGACGAGATGATGACCTGGCTCGACGGCGACGACCTGCGCAACAGCCTGGTCGACGAGTCGGTGCTCGATGCGGTCGATCCGGATCTGCTCGCCGGGCCGTTCGCGCACATCGTCGTCGACGAGGCGCAGGAGCTCACCGACGCCGAGTGGCGGATGCTGCTCTCGCGTTGCCCCTCGCGCAGCTTCACGGTGGTCGGCGACCGCGCACAGGCGCGCCACGGCTTCCGCGAGTCCTGGCAGGACAGGCTGGAACGCGCCGGCCTGACGCACGTGTCGATCGCTTCGCTGACGGTCAACTACCGCACGCCGAGCGAGGTGATGGCCGAAGCCGAGCCGGTCATCCGCGCCGCGATCCCCGACGCGAACGTGCCGACCTCGATCCGCTCCAGCGGTGTGCCCGTGCTCCGCACGACGACGTCGGCGCGCGACGCGATCGTCGACGAGTGGATCCAGGCCCATCCCGACGGCATCGCGTGCGTCATCGGCGATCCGACGTTCGTCGCGCGCGAGCGGGTGCGGTCGCTGACGCCCGAGCTCGCGAAGGGGCTGGAGTTCGATCTCGTGGCGCTCGTCGAGCCCGCCGCCTTCGGCGGCGCGGACCGCGAGGGCATCGAGGGAGCGGTCGACCGCTACGTCGCGATGACGCGTGCGACCCAGCGTCTGGTGATCCTCGAGGGGTGAACGGATGCCGCCGGCCTCGGCCGGCGGCATCCACTCACCCTCGCAGGCGCCTTGGTCAGAACAGGGCCGCGTGCCCGAGATCGACGAGGTTGCGGCGCGAGATCGCGAGCGACTCCCACACGGTGCGGCCGTACAGCTCGTCCTGCTCGACGAGCAGATACTCGGCGCCCGCGGCGATGCTGTGGGCGATGATCGACGGCCAGTCGAGGTTGCCCTCGCCGACCTCGGCGAACTGCACGAGACCCTTCCAGCCCTCCTGGAACGCGGCGTGGTCGCCGCGTTCCAGGGCGTCGACCGTCTCGGCGGTCGGCCAGCCGATCCGGTAGTCCTTGAGGTGCACGAGCTTCACGCGTCCGGCGTACTGGTCGATGACGCGCACCGGGTCGAGGCCGCCGCGCTGGATCCAGTGCGCATCGAGCTCGATGCCGACGTGGGGCGAGGCATCCGTGATGATGTCGAGCAGGTAGCGGCCGTCGCTCTTCGCGAACTCGACATGGTGGTTGTGGTAATACAGCGCGATGCCCTCGTCAGCCAGTCGCACGGCTGCGGCATCCGCGATCCGGCAGAACTCGAGCACGGTGTCGAGCGACCGCAGCATCGGGATCGGCAGCATCCCGATGCGCACCATGTCGGCGCCCAGCGCGTGGGTGTCGGACACCACCTTGTCGAACTCGGTCTCCAGCGACGGGTTCGCCGAACCCGCGGGTCCGACTCCCGCCGACGTCGAGCACACCTCGAAGCCGAAGTCGTCCTGCGCGCGCCGCAGGTCGGCGAGCACCTCGGGCGTGAGCCGTGTGGCCGACAGCTCGGCGACGCGGTAGCCGACGTCGACGGTGCGGCGGATCGCCTCGTAGGCGCCGAGCTCGCCGATCGCGCCGCGGAGCATCATCGCCTGCACACCGATGCGTGCCATGTTCGTCTTCTCCTCTCCCGCCGGGCGGCGGGTCACCAGTCGTGGACTGTGCCGTCGGCCAGGCGGTTGTACGGCAGGTAGGCCTGCTCGTACGGATACTTGCCCGCCTCGTCGAGATCGAGCTCGACGCCGAGCCCGGGGTTGTCACCGGGGTGCAGCAGGCCGTCCTGCCACGTGAAGGACTGCTGGAACACCTGGTCGGTGCGCACGCCGTGCTTCATGTACTCCTGGATGCCGAAGTTGTGGATCGCGAGTCCCAGGTGCATCGCGGCCGCCATGCCGACCGGCGAGATGTCGGTCGGCCCGTGCATGCCCGACTTGATCTGGTACAGCGCCGCGTAGTCGAGCGTCTTCTTCAGCGCGGTGATGCCGCCCATGTGGGTGACGGCGCCGCGGACGTAGTCGATGAGCTGGTCGCGGATGATGTCCTTGAAGTCCCACACCGTGTTGAAGATCTCGCCGATCGCGAGCGGCGTCGTGGTGTGCTGGCGCACGAGCCGCAGCGCCTCCTGGTTCTCGGCCGGCGTGCAGTCCTCGAGCCAGAACAGGTCGTACGGCTCCAGCGCCTTGCCGAGCCTGGCGGCCTGGATGGGGGTCATGCGGTGGTGGCCGTCGTGCAGCAGCGGGATCTCGGGGCCGAACTCGTTGCGCACCGCCTCGAACACGGTCGGCAGGTGGCGGAGGTAGGGCCGGGTGTCCCAGTCCTCCTCCACCGGCTTCGCGCCGCGGCGCGCCGGCTCGTGGTCGTAGCGGGCATCGCCGCCGCCGGTGAACGAGGACTGCGCGGCGATGCCGTAGATGGCCTTGAGCCCGGGCACCGCGGTCTGGATGCGGATCGCCTTGTACCCCTGCTCGAGGTGGTCGCGCACCGAGTCGAACAGCGACGGCAGGTCGGTGCCCGAGGCGTGCCCGTAGGCGAGCAGCCCCGTGCGCGAGGCGCCGCCGAGCAGCTGGTAGACCGGCATGCCGGCCGCCTTGCCCTTGATGTCCCACAGCGCCATGTCGACGGCGGCGATCGCAGCCATGGTGACGGGACCGCGCCGCCAGTACGCCGACCGGTACAGGAACTGCCACGTGTCCTCGATGCGATGCGCGTCGCGGCCGAGCAGCAGCGGCACGACGTGCTCGGTGAGGTAGGCGACGACGGCGAGCTCGCGGCCGTTCAGCGTCGCGTCGCCCAGCCCGGTGAGTCCGTCGTCTGTCGTGAGCTTGAGGGTGACGAAGTTGCGGTCGGGGCTGGTGACGATCACCTCGGCCTTGTCGATGATCACGATGCGTTCCCTTCGAGAGTGCGGATGAGAAGAGCAGTGGATGCCGTCACCTCGGCGCCGTGCGGCGAGGCGGCGAGCTCGGGTGCCAGGGTCTGCAATACGGCCGCGGCGGCGGCCTCGGGGTCGGCGCCGGGGGCACCGAGCCCGGGACCGTCGAGCACGCCGGCGCGGACGGCGGCGGCCCACGCGGCGAGGGCGGTGAGCTCGCCGTCGCCGGGGGCGAGGTCGCGCCGCAGGCGGTCGGCGATGACCGGCACGACCCGTTCGCGCAGCTTCAGCTCGCTGTCGCGGGCGATCTGGCGCAGCTCGTGGCGGATGCGGGGGTTCTCGAACCGCTCGGCGATCGCCGCGCACACGCGGGCGATCTCGTCGGGCGCGAACAGCAGCACGTCGGCCGCGTCGGCCCACAGCGCGTCGAGCGCCGCACGGCACACCGGGTCGGTCATCGCCTCGGCGACGCTCGTGTGGCCGCGCAGCAGACCCAGCGAGGCCAGCAGTGTGTGCCCGGCATTGAGCAGCCACAGCTTGCGCAGCTCGTACGGCACGATGTCGTCGACGAACTCGGCGCCGGCGAGCTCCCACGCCGGACGGCCGGCGGGGAACTCCCCCGCGAGGATCCACGAGGCGTACTCCTCGGCGACCAGCGCTGTCGGGTCTTCTCGCAGCTCGGCCGGCAGCATCGCCCGATCGGGTGCCGGAGTGATGCGGTCGACGGCGGTCGACACGAATGAGACGTCGTGCTCGATCCACGCGGCGAGGTCGGGATCGACCTCGCGCGCGAGCCCCCGCACGGCGCGCGCGAGGACTCCCCCGTTGTCGCGCAGGTTGTCGCAGCTGACGACCGCGATCGGACCGCCGCCCGCGGCGCGGCGCGCGCGCAGCCCGTCGACGAGGCGCCCGGCGACGGTGCTCGGCAGCGCACCCGCGCGCAGGGCGGCACGGGTGGCCGCGGCATCCGCCTCGCTCATCCGGTAGCCGGCCTCGGTGATCGTGACCGTGATGAGGGCGACGGATGCCGCAGCCTCGCGCCAGCGCGCGGCATCGGCACCGTCGTGCGCCTCGGCGATCGCGTCGATCCAGTCGACGTGCTCGGTGTCGCGTCCGAGCAGCACCAGCGGATACCGGCAGTCCTGCCCGGCGAGCACCTCCGCGGCGTGCGGCGAACGCACCGTGAACGCGGCGATGCGCCATGGCTCCTCATCGCTCGCGCGGTTCACCAGTTCGGTGTACCAGGCCTGGTGCGAGCGGTGGAAGGCGCCCAGTCCGATATGGGCGATCCGCGCCGGCGATGCTGTCATACGAGCTGCGGTGCCGGGACGATCAGCTCGACGTCGTCGTAGGCGCCGGCGAGCACGTCGTCGATCAGCACCTTCTGACCGATGGTCGCCGAGGCGTACACGGCCCGGACCGTCGCGAGCGTGAAGAGCGCCTCGTCGACCGTCACGATCGGGTCGCGGCCGTCGGCCACGGCGTCGAGCAGGTCGCGGTACTGGCGCTCGTGGCCGGTCGCCGACTGGGTCGCATCCACCGGGATCTCGCCGTCGGCGGGCTCCATGTCATACGCGTCCCGCTGGTTGCCGCCGCCCTGCAGCCCCATGTCGTTGCCCGCGGCGCTGTCGGCGATGTGGATGTACTGCAGCTCGTCGGAGTCGATCACGGCCGACCCGGTCGAGCCCTGCACCTGCAGGCGCACGGCGAGTCCGGGGTAGCCTGCGGTGGTCGCGTGCAGCACGGCCAGCGCGCCCGAGGCGAATGTGATCGTCGCGACCACGGTGTCTTCGACCTCGACGCCCTCGTGGGCGAGCAGCGCGAACTCGGCGCTCACCGAGACCGGGCGACCGAGGAACCACAGCAGCAGGTCCAGCGTGTGCACGCCCTGGTTCATGAGCGCACCGCCGCCGTCGAGCGCCCACGTGCCGCGCCAGTCGCCGGAATCGTAGTAGCCCTGTGAGCGCCACCACGGCACTGTCGCGACCGCAGAGGTCAGCCGTCCGAAGCGACCGGCCTCGATCGCTTCGTGGACGATCCGGCTTGCCGGATCGAACCGGTGCTGGCTGATGATGGTGCAGACCTGTCCGGCGTGGGCGCGGGCCGCCTCTGCGAGGCGGCGCGCACGCACCAGGTCGACGTCGAGGGGCTTCTCGATGATGACGTGGGCGCCGGCCTCGAGCGCCGCGACGCCCTGGTCGACGTGCAGACCGCTCGGCGTGCCGATGACCACGAGCTGGACCGGGACGGATGCCGCCACCAGGTCCTCGATCGATGCGAAGACCAGCGGACGCGCGCCACCGGTGCGCTCGACCTCGTCGGCGAGGGCGTCGGCGCGCTCGCGCACCGGGTCGATGAGGGCGGCGAGCTCGAGCTCGTCGAACGAGAGCACCGACTCCACATGGGTACGGCCGATGACGCCGCAGCCCACGATCACGGTGGCCAGAGGGCCGGTTGCGAGCGGGTGGGCGGATGTGGTGGCGGTCATGCGAGGGTCACTCCTGCGTCGTCGGTGAGGGAACGGAAGGCCCGGGCCGCGCGGCCGAAGGCCGCGGCGCCCGAGAAGCCGCCGGTGGCGGTGAAGTCGGTGAGGTGCGGTTCGAGCGACGCGAAGCCCGCGAAGCCGGCATCCCGCAGATTCGCGATCGTCTCGCGCAGTTCGCCATCGCCTTCGCCGGCGGGCACGACCTCGCCGTCGGCCAGGCGCGCGTCCTTGACCTGCAGGTAGTCGACGTACGGCGCGAGCTGCGCCCAGCCGTCGGTGACGGGGCGCACGCCGACCTGCACGTAGTTGGCGTTGTCCCACGCGAGGCGCAGCGCCGGGGAGTCGACCGTCTGCACGATGTCGAGCACGCGCTCGGGCACGTCCCCGTAGATGTGCTTCTCGTTCTCGTGCACGAGAGTGACGCCGGCCTGCGCGGCGCGCGCGGCCCACGCGCCCATGCGGTCGAGGATCTCGTCGCGGCCGCGGGCCGCGGCATCCGGTTCATGACACCAGAACGAGAACAGCCGGATGTAGCGCGATCCGAGCACGTCCGCGGCGCGCAGCGCGCGGTCGAGGCGACCGAGCTCGAACTCGACGGGCTCGCTGAGCTCGCTCTTGCCGATCGGCGACGCGATCGCCGAGACGCCCATGCCGGCGTCGCGGATCGTGGCGCCGAGGGCGTCGAGCCCCTCGTCGTCGAGATCGACGATGTTGGTGCCCCCCGCCGAGCGGACCTCGATGTGCCGGGCGCCCAGCGCCGACAGCACCGCGCACTGCACGCGCGGGTCGGGGTCGATCTCGTCGCCGAAGCCGGACAGCTGCCAGGTCGTGCTCGTGTCGTTCGTCATCGCGTTTCTCGTTCGGGGAGCGTGTGCGCGATCAGGCTAGTCGCGTGAGGCGCTTTTGTGCAATCGTTTGCCATGAGTTGCCACGGTGGCTAGGCTCGCACCGACCGAGGGGAGTGCCATGACAGACGCGACGGTCCCGACGCCGGCATCCACGGCCGCCTCCGGGCGTCCCGCCACCATCGGCGACGTGGCGCGCCTCGCCGGGGTCGCGACCTCGACGGTGTCGCGCGCACTCACGACGCCCGGGCGGGTGAGCGAGGCGACGCGGCAGCGCGTCGTCGCCGCAGCCGCCGAGCTCTCGTACGTGCCGAGCACCCATGCGCGCTCGCTCGTCTCGGGCGCCACCCGCACCGTGGCGCTGCTCGTGCCCGACATCGCCAACCCGTTCTACTTCGGGCTCATCCGCGGCGCCCAGCGCCAGCTGCGCGCCGCCGGGTACGCCCAGCTGCTCGTCGACACCGAGGAGTCCGCCGAGATCGAGGCCGAGACCATCGACCTCATGCGCAAGTCGGCGGACGGCGTGATCCTCGCCGCATCGCGCCTGGACGAACGCCAGCTCGCCGCACTGGCGCAGCGCCAGCCGATCGTCACCGTCAACCGCGACGTGCCGGGCGTGCCGAGCGTCATCCTCGACACCCCCGACGGCGCACGCCAGGCGCTGCTCCACCTGCGCTCGCTCGGCCACCACCGCATCGCCTACGTGGGCGGCCCGGCCGACTCGTGGTCGAATGCCCGCCGCTGGCAGGCGCTCGAGGCCGCCGCCGGCGAGCTCGATGTCGAACTGCACCGGAGCGGACCGTGGATGCCGCACGCCGATGCCGGCGCGACGGCCGCGGACGCGGTCGTCGGCGCAGCGACCGCATGCATCGTCTTCAACGACGTGCTCGCGTTCGGCATGCTGCGCCGGCTGCGCGAGCGCGGCGTGCGCGTACCCGAGGATCTCTCGATCGTCGGGTGCGACGACGTGTTCGGCGCCGACTTCTGCGAACCACCGCTGACCACGGTCGCCGCACCCATCGAAGAGGCGGGGCGTGTCGCGGTCACCATGCTGCTCGACACGATCGGCGGAACGGGGTCGGGGCGCACCCGCGCGATCCTGCCCACCTACCTCCGCGCCCGCCGCAGCAGCGGCCCCGCTCCCACCGCCTGAACACCGAACGGATCCCCGTGCGCCTCTCCGCCTCCCCTGATCGACTGCTCCCCGCCGACGCCGCCGTCCGGCGCATCGCGGCCGAGCTGCACGACGTCGTGGCCGCCGCGCCCATCGTCTCGCCGCACGGCCACGTGGATGCGAGGCTGCTCCTCGACGACGCGCCGTTCGCCGATCCCGCCGACCTGCTGGTCACTCCCGACCACTACGTGCTGAGGCTGCTGCACGCGCACGGAGTGGCGCTGGACGCGCTCGGCCGGGGCCCCGCCCCCGCGACGGCTCCCCCGCGCGAGGTGTGGCGGGCCTTCGCGTCGCACTGGCACATGTTCGCGGGCACCCCGGTGCGGGTGTGGCTCGAAGACACGCTGCAGCACGTGATCGGGCTGGACCGGCATCCCTCCGCAGCGAACGCCGACGAGCAGTTCGACGCGATCACGGCGTGGATCGCAGATCCCGCCTCGCGACCGCGGCGGCTGTTCGAACGGTTCCGCATCGACGTGCTCGCCACCACCGACGACCCCGCGGACGACCTGGCCGCGCATCGCGCGCTGGCGGACGATCCGACGTGGCACGGTCGTGTGATCCCGACCTTCCGTCCCGACCGCTATCTGGACCCGTCGGCGCCGGGGTGGCAGGCGGCGCTCGACGGCCTCACGGCGGCGAGCGGTGTCGACTGCGGCACGCACGCGGGGCTCGTCGCGGCGCTCGAGGACCGTCGCGCGTTCTTCCGCGCCGCCGGCGCCACCTCCACCGACACCGGCGTCGTCGAGGCGTGGGCGGTGCGCGCCGAACCCGCCGAGCTGGAGCGCATCCACGCCGCCGCCCGCACGGGCGAGGTCACGGCATCCGACGCCGCCGCGTACCGCGCGCACATGCTGTGGGAGCTCGCGCGCATGTCGAGCGAAGACGGCCTCGTGATGCAGCTGCATCCGGGCGTGCTGCGCAACCACCACACGCCCACGCTGGAGCGCTTCGGCCCCGACACCGGGCACGACCTGCCGCTGCCGACCGCGTACTCGGTGCCGCTGCGCGATCTGCTGCGCGACTTCGGCGCGGATCCGAGGTTCCGCATGGTGCTGTTCACCGTCGACGAGACCGCGTTCAGCCGCGAGATCGCGCCGCTCGCGGGCTTCTACCCGTCGGTGTTCGCGGGGGCGCCGTGGTGGTTCCTCGATTCGCCGGACGGCATCCGGCGCTACCGCGAAGCCGTCACCGACTCCGCGGGCTTCTACAAGACGAGCGGCTTCATCGACGACACGCGCGCGTTCCTGTCGATCCCGGCGCGCCACGATGTGGCCCGGCGGATGGATGCCGGCTGGCTCGCCACGCTCGTCGCCACCGGCCGCCTGCCCGAGGAGGAGGCCCGCACGATCGCCGCCGACCTGGTCGGCCCGCTCCCCCGTCATGTCTTCCGCCTCGGCGACTGAGCGCTGTCCGGCTCACCGGCCGGGAACGGGAGAGGGGTGGATGCCGGGCGCCCGGCATCCACCCCTCCGCTCGGTCCGCGCGATCAGCGGACCAGCGCGAGACCGCCCGTCCAGCTGATCTTCTCGCCGACGGCGAGCGAGAGCTGGAGGAAGCCGATGGCCTCCAGCTCATGGGCGCGCGACAGCGGACCGGCGTCGACGGCCTCCAGACCGCCCGCGGTGACGGCCGCGATCAGACCGCGCTTCGCCTCGTCGTCGTCGCCCGCGACGAGCACGGTCGTGGTCGCATCGCCCTCGCGACCACTCACGAGGGTGGCGGCGAAGTTGGTGTTGAACGCCTTGAGCACGATCGCGTCAGGCAGCGCCTGCTGCAGCTCGGCGGCGGCGGAGCTGCCCGCCGGCACGACGAGGGCGTCGAAGGTCGAGAAGTCGAGCGGGTTCGTGATGTCGACGACAGTCCTGCCGGCCAGCTGCGAGCCGTAGGCCTCGACGATCGCCGGAAGTGCGCCGTAGGGGACGGCGAGCACGACGATGTCACCCTGCACGACGGCGCCCGTGACGCTGCTGTCGATGTGCTGGATGTCGGCACCGCCACGGGCGAGGACGCCGCCGATGGCCTGGCCCATGTTGCCCTTGCCGAAGATCGTGATGCTGGTCATTCTGTGCTCCTGTCGATCGATTGCTTGTAGCTACAAGCACTTGATCGGAACAACCCACTTGTCGGTGCAACTATTCCTAGAATCGGAGAATGACCCGACCGCGCTTCTACACACCGGACGAGCGCGCGACGTGGGTGCCGCTGGCCGCCCTGCTGGAGCTGCTCCCGCGCGAACTCGATGCGCAGCTGCTGCGCGACGAGGACCTCACGCATTTCGACTACTTCGCGCTGTCGATGCTCGTCAACGCCGACGACCATCGGCTGCAGCTCAAGGAACTCGCGACGATGACGAACGCGACCCTGCCGCGGCTCTCGCACGTCATCTCGCGCCTGGAGTCGCGCGGGTTCGTGCGGCGCGAGCGCAACCCCGCCGATGCGCGCGCGACCGACGCCGTCATCACGGCGGACGGCCGGCGAAAGGTGCTCGCGGCGACCCCGGGTCACGTCCAGAACGTGCGGCACCTGGTGCTCGACGCGCTGACCCCCGAGCAGACCGCGCAGCTGCAGCAGATCACCGACGCCGTGCTCGCGCGCGTCGACCCCGAAGGCCGGATGCGGATCCTGCCGCCCCGCTGATGTCGCGCCGGGCGCGGCTCGGACGGCGCACCGGGCCCAGCGGACCTCCTGGACCACCGTGAGCGGGCCTTCCTCGACGGTCGGCCGCTCGTCGCCGAAACAGGGGATCCGGATGCCGAGTCAGGGGATCTGCGCCGAGACCAGCGACGACGCCCTCGGTCTCGGCGGGGATCCCCGGTCTCGACGAGACCGGGGATTCCAGGCGCGGCTCAGACGGCGGCGCTGCCCTGCACGGCGGCGACGATGACGTCGTCGAGGCCGGCGGCGGCGAGCTCCGGAGGAAGGCTGCGGCTCACGACGAGCATCGCGAAGCCGTGCAGCGCGGCGAACACGGGGAGCGCGACGCGTTCGCGGTCTCCGGCCTTCACCTCGCCGCGCCGCTGGCCTTCGTCGATCACCTCGAGCATGCGTTCGAACCAGGCGTGGGCCGCGGCAGCCAGCTCGGGGGACGGCGCGACGTCGTGCTTGGCCGCGAACATGAGTGCGAGCAGGTCGGGGTCTGCCACCGCGAAGTCCACGTAGGCACGGGCTGCGGCATCCACTCTCTCGGCGAACGACTCGCCGGCGGTGGCGATCGCCGATGCCGTGACGCGGTCGAGCCGCTCGTAGCCGCGCAGAACCAGGGCGGCCAGCAGCTCCTGCTTGCTCTCGAAATGACGGCCGGGCGCGCCGGGACTAACGTCGAGGTCACGCGCGAGCTCTCGCAGCGAGAGTCCCGAGGCGCCCCGCTCGCGCAACCGCTGCTCGGCCTGGACGAGGAGCGCCGCCCGAAGATCCCCGTGGTGGTAGCGGCCATGCCTCATGGCTTCAGCCTATCCTGAATGTAGGCATTGCATACAATGTAGTCATCGCATACATTGTGCTCATGGCCCGCAGAACGAAGACTCCCCGCTGGAGCACCGCCGACATCCCCGACCAGACCGGACGCACCGTCGTGGTGACGGGCGCCAACAGCGGGCTGGGCCTGGCCACCAGCCGTGCTCTGGCGGCGGCCGGCGCCCACGTGGTGCTCGCCGTGCGCGACACCGCGCGGGGCGAGACCGCGGCCGCCGGCATCCCCGGCAGCACGGAGGTCCGGCGGCTCGATCTCGCCGATCTGTCGTCGATCCGCGCATTCGCCGCGGCATGGGGCGCGCCGATCGACGTGCTCATCAACAACGCGGGCGTGATGAACCTCCCCGAGTCGCGCACAGCCGACGGTTTCGAGATGCAGTTCGGCACCAACCACCTCGGCCACTTCGCACTCACCAACCTGCTGCTGCCGCACGTGTCGGACCGCGTCGTGTCGCTGTCGTCGGGCATGCACCGGTCACCCGGCACGCGGATCCGGTTCGACAACCTCACGCTCGCGGGCGAGTACTCGCCCGGGGCCGCCTACAGCCAGTCCAAGCTCGCGAACCTGCTGTTCATCCTCGAGCTCCAGCGCCGCCTGACCGATGCGGGCTCGCCCGTGCGCGCCCTCGCCGCACACCCCGGCTGGGCCGCCACCGAGCTGCAGGGGCACGACGCCAACGGCGTCCGGCGCGCGCTCATGCTGTTCGGCAACCGCTTGGTCGCACAGGACGCCGACGGCGGTGCGCTCCCGACGCTCTACGCGGCCGTCGCCGATCTGCCCGGCGCGAGCTACGCCGGTCCCGGCGGCCGCTTCGAGATGCGGGGAGCGCCCGCGCTCGTCGACCGCTCCCCCGCGGCATCCGACGCCGACGTCGCCCGCCGCCTCTGGGACGCCTCGGAGCAGCTCACCGGGGTGAGCTTTCCGGCTTCGCTGCCCCGCTCGTGACCTCGGACTGCGCGTGAGGCCCGCGCGCCGGCATCCACCGGACGCATAGCGGGCGCTCCGAAAGCGCCCAGGGACGGTTCCTACCCTCGAGGAATGCCTGATTCGCCGCGCCCGAAAAGGATCCTCGGCGGAATCGCCGGACTCGTGGGCCTCAGCGCCCTGAGCGGCGTGCTGATCGCCGCCACCGTCACCCCGGCGGTGGCCCTCACCAGCAGCGCCGCGAGCCAGGCCATCACGCTGTTCGACGATCTGCCGAGCACGCTCGACATCGATCAGCTGATGCTGCCGAGCAACTTCTACGCGACCGATCCCACCACCGGGCAGCCGGTGCTGCTGGCCAAGTTCCTCGAGCAGGACCGCACGCCGGTGACGTACGACCAGGTCTCGTCGGTGATGTACGACGCGATCCTCTCCAGCGAGGACCCGCGCTACTACGACCACGGCGGCGTCGACATCATCGGCACCACGCGCGCCGTGCTGTCGAACCTCAGCGGCGGCGCCGAGACCCAGGGCGGGTCGACCATCAGCCAGCAGTACGTCAAGAACGTGCTCGTGCAGCAGTGCGAGTCATCGGCGAAGACGTCCGAGGAGAAGTACGCGTGCTGGTCCGACGCGACGACCTCCAGCGGCACGCAGGGCGTCGAGCGCAAGCTGCAGGAGATGCGCTACGCCATCGCGCTGGAGCAGAAGTACTCCAAGGACGAGATCCTGCTCGGCTACCTCAACATCGCCAACTTCGGCGGCACCACCTACGGCATCGAGTCGGCGGCCCACTACTACTTCGGCACGACGGCTGCGAACCTCACGCTCGGTCAGGCGGCCACGCTCGCCGGCATGGTGCAGAACCCGAACAGCTACCGCATCGACAGGCCCGAGGGGTCGATCACCGCGTCGGACGGCACGACACTGAACAAGGCGCCGGACGGATCGGTCGCCGATGCGACGGGCAACGAGCTGAAGGCGCTCGACTCGCTGCTGGCCGACGGCACGATCACGCAGGACCAGTACACCGCCGCCGCCGACGGCTACACGTCCACCAAGGGCCGCCAGCTGTACGTCCTGAGCCGCATGCTCGACGAGGGCAAGATCACGCGCGACGAGTACGTCGCCGCGGCGATCGAGCCCATCGCCCCGGTCATCACGCCGACCCAGGTCGGCTGCGCGGCCGCGGGCGGCGCCGCGTACTTCTGCCAGTACGTCAAAGACACGATCCTGGGCGACACCGCCTTCGGCGAGACCCGCGCAGACCGGCTGCAGACGCTCCAGCGCGGCGGCCTCAACGTCTACACGACGCTCGACTCGAGGGTGCAGACGGCCGCCGAGCAGGCGATGACCACGTACGCCCCGGCATCCGCCGAGATGCCGACGGCGAAGGACGCGGCCACCGGCAAGTTCGGCTCGACCACGGTCAGCATCGAGGCCTCGACCGGCCGCATCCTCGCGATCGCGCAGAACACGACGTTCACCGAGGACCCCGCTCACGACGGCGACCCCGCCTACTCGTCGATCGTGTTCGCGGGCGACCAGGCGACGGGAGGGTCGACCGGCTTCAATGCGGGCTCGACGTTCAAGCTCTTCACCCTGCTCGACTGGCTGGAGCAGGGGCATTCGCTGAACGAGTCGCTCGACGGCCGGCTGCGCGTCTTCACCCACCTCACCAATTCATGCCAGGGCGACTGGACCAACTACTCCAAGACGCTCGTGAACAACTTCGGCAAGGCCGCCGGCAAGGTCGGCACTCCGCTGCAGTTCACCGCGGCATCGCTGAACACCGGCTTCTTCGCGATGGCCGAGAAGCTCGACCTCTGCGACATCGAGAAGGTCGCGAGCCGCCTCGGTGTCACGCAGGCCGACGGCAAAGCGATCACGATGGACAACCTCAACTCGATCATCGGCACCGCGGCTGTGTCGCCCATCGCGATGGCGGCTGCCTACGCGACAGTGGCCAACGGCGGCACCTATTGCGTGCCGTCGGCGATCGACCGGGTGACGGATGCCACGGGCAAGGAGATCACGAGCACGGCACCGTCGTGCACCGCCGCCCTGGACCCTGAGATCGCCGCGACGGCCGCGTACGCGCTGCAGGGCGTGATGGCCGCGGGCGGCAGCGGCACGCAGGGCAACCCGTGGGACGGCACGCCGGTGCTCGGCAAGACCGGCACGCACGAGGCGTGGCAGACCTGGCTCATCGAGTCGAGCACCAAGGTGACGTCGGCGACGTGGGCGGGCAACTCCGACGGCTTCGGCGACCTGTTCAACACCTGGCACGACGGCACGCGACTGTCGGACATCCGCTACCGCATCGCCAAGGCCGTGCAGACCGCGGCGAACGACGCGTACGGCGGCGACGCCTTCCCGAACCCTGATCCCGCGCTCATCAAGACCGTCGAGGTGTCGCTGCCCGATGTGACGGGCATGAGCGTCGCCGATGCACAGGCGAAGCTCGAGGACGCCGGCTTCACCGTCCACGTGGGCGACGCTGTCGACGCCGATGTTGCCGAGGGCCTCGTCGCCTCGCAGGAGCCGGGCGCCGGTCGCGTGGCCGCGGGAGCCACTGTCACGCTGCACCCGAGCACCGGCACGGCGCCATCCGACCCGGGAGACGGCAAGGGCGACGGCGGATCCGGGACCGACGCGGGCACCGGCACCGACGCGGGCACCGGCACCGACCCGGGCGCCGGGAACGGAGCCGGCAACGGCACCGAGAACGGCTCCGGCAACGGCAACGGTCGCGGCAGCGGCACGGACGGCTGATCCGGATTGCGGATGCCGGCGGCAGCGGCCGCCGGCATCCCTCAGCGCATCAGCAGGTACACGTCGCTGCGGTGCAGGTCGACGTGCTCGGCCACCCTGAAGCCCAGCGCCTCGAGGTCGCCGACGCCCCACGTGTCGGGGGCCGGGCCCTTCTCGTACTCGACCAGCCACACGCGCGTGACAGCGGCGAAGCGCCCGAGCGCCGCGGCGTCGGGGATGCTGTACGTCGTCGCATCCCACAGCTCGCTCTGGGAGTAGGGCGTCTTCAGCAGCACGTCGTTCAGGCCCGCGAAGGACGCAGGGTTCGTGTCGAGCGCGAGCCGCGGGCGGCGCGACGGGCGCACCGATGCGTCGAAGACGATCGCGTCCCCGGCCTGCGCCTCGTGCTGAACCGTCGCGGCGATGTCGTTCCAGTCCGACTGGTTCTTCGCGTACGGCGTGCGCTGCCCGACGTACACCGGAGCCGCGGCGGCGAGCACCGCGACCAGTGCGATCGCGGCGAGCACGGGTCGCGGCATCCGGTTCGAGAAGGGGATGCCACCCACCCGACGGATCCCGAGAGCGATGAGGATCGCGGCGGCCGGGGCCGCGAACGTGCCGTACCGCGGGGTGTAGTCGGGGATGACGGTGCTCACCAGCAGCAGCGCGCCGGTCGGGATGACGAGCCACGCGAGGGTGATCGTCTCCAGATCGAGGCCCGACGGCACGGAGCGGAGACGGATCAGCCCGCGCACCCACAGCACGACGGCCACGAGGATCAGCGTCCATGCGATCACCGCGAACGGCCACGCGCCGAACCACATCTTCACCAGCACCGTGTTCGGCGTCACGACCGCCCGGTCCGCGAGGAACGCGATCTGCTTGTGCTCGATGAGCGCCAGCACCACCACGGGACTCGCCGCAAGGAAGGCCGCACCCGTGGCAACCGCCCAGTGGCGCAGGTGACGGCGGCGCTCCGGCCCGAGGGCCAGCACGACCCCCACGGCGACGGCGAGCAGGGCGAGGTACAGGAAGATGTAGACCCCCGCCGCGAGCACGGCCGCGTACACCGCCCAGCCGCGGCGTGACGGCATCCCCCGGCGAAGGACCTCGACGACCACGACCCACAGCAGCGTCGCGAGTGCCGCCGAGAACGCGTACCCGCGGGCCTCTTCGCCCGCGTACGTCAGCCGCGGGAGGATCGCGGCGATCAGGCCGGCGACGACCGCGAACCGGATCGATCCGGCACGACCGGCGCCGCCGACGCGCCCGCACAGCCACGTGACCGCGGCCGCGCACACGCCGATCGCGAACGCCGAGGGCAGGCGCACCGAGAACGGGCTGGAGCCGAACAGCCGCACCCACTCGTGCAGACCCAGATAGTAGGCGCCGTGCACCGCGTCGACGTTGAGGAACATCGCGAAAAGACTGGACCCCGGGCGCGTGGCCGACAGCACGCTCGCGGCCTCGTCGCCCCACAGCGACGGGATCCACGACCCCGCCAGGCTCACGAGTGCCGCGATCGCGCCGACGATCGCCGCGGCACGTCCCAGCCGGAGGGGGTCGACGCCGGGCGCTTCATGCGGCGCCGCCGCGCGTTCGGGCGCGGTGCTCACCGCCGGCGTCCGGTCCGTCGCCGGTGTGCCGACGGCGGCGACCGGGCCCGGCCCGAACCTCTCCGGTGAGACGCTCACCTGTCCAGAGTGCTCCTGAACCACTGTGAACGGGCAGGGAATCCGGGATGCCGCGACGCAGCGGTCAGTCGCGTCCTCGGTCAGGCGACCTCGACCGCGACCAGCTCCGCCAGCCGACGGCGGAACCCCGCCGCCATGTCGATGCTGTCGGGGGCGATGAGCCACTGCACCTGCAGGCCGTCCGCCGTGGCGATCAGCTCGGCCTCGAGGCCCTCGACGACGACGCCGGGGCGCAGCAGTCCGCGGGCGTCGAGGTCGGCGATCGCGGCGCGCAGGTGACGGCGCAGGTTCTCGTAGCGGGTCGCGAAGTAGGCGTGCGCCGGGTGTGAGGGATCGGATGCCTCGACCGAAAGCACCGCGAACAGGCTCACGATGCCGCGGTTCGACGTGTTGTGCTCGACCAGTCGCGCGAACCGCGAGAGCAGGTCCAGCCCGTCGATCGGCGAGGTCACCCCCGCGAAGAACTGCTCGCTGTCGACGCGGTCGCGCTCTTCGAGCACGGCCTCCAGCAGCGACTCCTTGGTCGGGAAGTAGTGAACCAGGCCGGCCCGCGACACCCCGCAGTCCGCGGCGATCTGCACGAGGCTCGCACCCCGGTAGCCGTGCGCGCTGAAGGCCTCGAACGCCGTGCGCACGATCAGCGCACGGCGGGCGCGGCCCTTCGCGTAGCCCGCATCCTCGTCGACGCCGCTCATGGCCCCGGTCGTCCTCAGCCCTTGCCGACCTGGCCGGTGCCGGGATCTCCGTCGTCAGCGCGCCCCACCACGGCGGCCCCCGCCTCGACGCCGGGGGTGGCATCCAGGTGCCCGTCCACGGACCGCGCGCCGCGCGCCGGAGCCAGGCCGCTCGCCGCGACGCACGCGACGGCGAGCAGCGCGACGACGACCCACAGGGCTTCGAGCAGGCCGTACTGGTCGGCGAGCACGCCGATGACCGGCGGACCGGCGAAGTTGGCGAGGTAGCCGATCGCCGCGACGAAGCTCACGCGCAGCGCCGCGTACGGGCCGGTGGCCGCAGCCGACATGCCGAGCGGGAAGCCCATCGAAACGCCTACGGCCCACAGCGCCACGCCGACGAGCACGACCCAGGCAGGGCCGCCCACGATGAACAGGATGACGCCGACGATCCCGAGTGCCGTCGTGTAGCGCACCGCGCGGACCCGCCCGATGCGATCGATGACCGGTCCGGCGAAGATGCGCGTGGCCGCCTCGACCATCGCGAACACGGTGAAGAAGAACGCCGCGACGGTGGCGCTCTGGCCGTGACCGTCGCTGACCGCGAGCGACAGCCAGTTGTTGGCGGACCCCTCGCCGACCTCGACGCCGAGCATCACCACGCCGATGAGCACGAGGCGCCAGTCGAGCACGGCACGCCAGTTCACGCGCGCCTTCGTGCCGTCGGCCGCGGGCTTGGGCGCCGCGTGGTTGCCGGTCGGGATGCCGCGTACGATCGGCACGGCCGCGATCGCGATCACGACCGCCTCGCCGAGGAACTGCGCGGCCGGCGCGATGCCGATGGCCGCGCACAGACCTCCGATCGCCGCGCCGGCGGCGACGCCGATCGACCAGGCGGCGTGCATCATCGGCATCCACGTGCGCGCGGCGCGCTTCTCGACCTCGGCGCCCTCGACGTTGGCCGTGACGTCGAGCACCGAGATCCCGAGACCAGTGAGCACGAATGCGATCGCGATGAACGGGACCGATGCCGCCCCCACGCCGATCCCGAGCGTCACCATCGACAGCACCACCACGACCAGGGCCGCGGCGATCGCCCGTCGTCCGCCGAGGCGCATCGAGATCTGCGCCGACACCGCGAGGCCGAGCACCGAGCCGATCGCCATGGCGGTGAGGAGGAACCCGATCGTCGTCGCGTCGAGCCCGACCTCGGACGAGATCGTGGGCAGCCGCGGACCCCAGGCCGACACCGTCACGCCGCCGACGCCGAAGGTCGCGATGACCGCGTTGCGCCACGTGCGCAGCTCGCGCGGCGGGCTCGGTCTCTTGTCGGCCACAGTGCACATCCGTTCTGCCGCGCGTCCGTGCGCGGCCCGGTCGCCCCGACTCTACGGCAAAACCGTCACCCCTGCCGGTTTTTGTCGAGCGGATGCCGTCACGCCGGGTGGTCGCGGGCCCACAGGGCCGCGCTCGTGCGGTCGGCCACGCCGATCTCGCGGAAGATGCTGCCCAGGTGCGCCTTGACCGTGCGCTCGGCGATGCCCAGAGCGGTCGCGATCTGCTTGTTCGCCAGCCCCTCGGCGACGAGGTCGAGCACCTCGCGCTCACGGTCGCTGAGGCGGTGCCGCGCCGCAGGCGCGGGCAGCAGCGCCGTGGCGATGCGCGGGTCGAGCGGCGCGTTACCGGCGGCGACCGCCCGCACAGCCGCGCGCAGGTCGGCGGGCTCCGCATCCTTCAGCTGGTACCCCGTGGCGCCCGCCTCGATCGCGCTGCGCACGCGGTCGCGGTCGGTGAACGAGGTCAGCACGAGCACCCGCGCCTCGGGAACGGCATCCCGCACCGCCGCCGTCGCGGCCACACCGTCCATCACCGGCATCGACAGGTCCATCACGACCACATCGGGCCGGTGCGCCAGGACTGCCGGCACGGCCTCCGAGCCGTTGCCCGCGCTCGCGACGACCTCGATGTCGCCGTCGGCCGCGAGCACCGCGGTGAGCCCTTCGCGCACCATCGCATGGTCGTCGACCACCAGCACCCTGATCACACCGCCGCCTCCCGTCGTGCGGCGACGGCGACCAGCCGCAGTCGCCAGGCCGTTCCTGCGCCCGGCCGGGTCGCGAGGGCGAGCTCGGCGCCCGCCTGCTCGGCCAGATCCCGCAGTACGCGGGTGCCGAGGTGACCCTCGGCCGGCAGGCGCTGCACGATGCCGGGATCGAACCCCGGTCCGTTGTCGGCGATCTGCAGCACGAGGTCGCCGCCCTCCCGAGCCAGGCGCATCGTCACCCGGCACGGCGCCGCATGCGCGACGGCATTGCGCAGCGTCTCCTGCGCGACCCGGTAGACGAGCTGCTCGTCAGCCTCGGACAGCTCGGGCAGCGACGCCGCGATGTCGAGGTCGACGGTCACGGCGCGGCCGCGCACGGTGGCGGCGAGGTCGTGCAGCGCATGGTCGAGGCCCGCGGCCCGCAGGCCCGGCGGGTAGATGTCCATGAGCAGCGACCGCAGCACGCGGATGTCGCCGCGCACCGCTCCGGCGATCTCGCGCAGCTGCGCTCCCGCCTCGTCGTCGCCTCGACGCGAGGCGGCGTCGGCGGCGCTCTCGGCGGCGAAGCTCGTCGCCACGAGCTCCTGCACCGGGCCGTCGTGCAGCGTGCCCGCGATCCGCCGGCGTTCGGCGTCGGAGGCATCCACCGCGCGCTGCAGCAGGTCGGCACGGCGACGCTCCTCGCGACGCAGCCGACGCAGCAGGCCCCAGACGATGGGCGCGGTCAGCACGAGCAGCAGCAGCAGACTGCTCGTGGTGACGCCCGCGAATCCCCGCCAGAGGTCCGCGGCACGCGCCGCCACGGGCTCGTACGGCAGGTAGACCTCGAACAGCAGCTCGCTGCCGTCGGGTGTCCACACCGGCCGGTAGACCTCGAGCAGCCGCGAACCGGGCTCGAACTCGTTCTCGTCCTCCGACAGGTCCGACACGTCGGCGCGGGTCGACGGATGCTCGAGCGCCTTGCGTCGCGCATCGTCGAGCGGGAACGAGCGGCCGATCAGCTGCTCCTCGTCGGCGTACAGCACGACGCCGTCGGGACTCCACAGCTTCACCCGGGCGATGTCGTCGCCCAGCACCTGATCGCGCACGACCCGGTCGAAGGCGTCGACGGCGTCGGGGTCGCCATCGGCGATCTCCGAGGTGAGCGCCGGCTGGACCACCGCCTCGGCCAGCACGTCGGCGACGCCCGCGGCATCGTTGACCGCCTCGCGCTCGGCGAGCCACTGCGCGGCGAACGTCGCGAGCAGCCCGACGACCACCAGGATCGCCGCCAGCCCCGCGGCGAGCGCGAGCACGACCGTGCGGGTGCGCAGCGGGCCGCGTTCCGGGGAGGGATCATCGGATGCCGCCACCACCGTCACCCACGGCACAGGAACCGCCGCGGCCTCGGAGGCCGCGGCGGTCCGCGCGTCGTGGGCCGTCACTCAGTCGTCCCCACCGTGGCCGCCGTGATCGTCGCCGGTGCGGTCGTCGCCGCCGTGACGGTCGTCGCCGGACTCGGTGCGGTCGTCGCGCGGCGCGTCGCCGCCGTGGTCGTCCGTGGTCGCCGCTGCGCCGCCGTCGTCAGTGGTGGGTGCTGCCGGGGCGGCCGGCGTCGTCGTGCCGCCGTTCACCTCGCGGTCGTCGCCCGGCTCGGTGCGCTGATCGCGCGGCACGTCGCCGTCGTGGTCATCGGTCGCTGTGGCGCCCGGGGCCGGTGCGGTCGGGGTCGTCACGCCGCCGTTGACATCGCGGTCGTCGCCCGGCTCGGTGCGCTGATCGCGCGGCACGTCGCCGCCGTGGTCGTCGACCGACGGCGACGGCGTCGGCGCCGGCGTCACGACCTGGCCGGACGACGGCACGCGCACCGGCACGTTCTGCGCGAACGACCCGTTGCCCCACAGGCCGATGACCGCGGGCACGGCGACGAGCACGAGTGCCCCCGCGCCGACAAGGATCTGGTTCTTCATGGTTCCGCCCCTTCGCTCATTCTGGCCCTCGGCGCGTATGGCGCACAGCCGTGCGGGTCGAGGTGGTTCCAGCGTCCTCGTCGCGCTCGCCCCGCCGCCATCGGACGATGGTCGTACGACCCCGGTATCCCCCCGCTCCGTGAGCGCGGCACCGGCTCCTCCGCCAGGCGCGCATTCGTCGCACGCTGAACGGCCGGAGACCTCGCCGACCCTAGACTTCGAGCCATGCCGGCACCGGATGCGAACGCGCCGCGGAGCGTGTGGGGCGTCGTGTGGCGCGTCGCTCTCGCACTCCTCATCAGCGGCGTCGTCTGGGGCTCTGTCGTCGCGAGCCAGGGCCCGATCTTCACGCCCTTCCAGCGGGTCTGGGCGTGGGTCGTGGATCCGGCGCTCGGCGTTGTGGCGCTGGTCCTCGTACTCCTGTTCGCGCGGCGGCTCCCCGTCATCGTGGGCGCGGCCGCCGGCATCCTCGTCGTCGTCTCGACGGCGGCGATCGGCCCCGCGCTCCTCGCGATCGGCTCGGTCGCCACGCGGCGCCGCTGGCGCGAGATCGCGATCGTCGGAGCGATCGATCTCGTCGCGCTGCTCTTCGCGGGTTCGCTTTACCCCGCAGCCGCGGGGACGCTGCCGTGGTGGGGGCGCGTCCTCGTCATGGGGCTGGGGCTCGCGGTCGTCGTCGCCGTCGGCATCGCGATGGGCCAGCGCCGGGCGCTCCTGGCAGGACTGCGCGAGCGGGCGGAGCAGGCCGAGCGCGAGCAGGAGGCCCGCGCCGAGGCGGCCCGCGCCGCCGAGCGCACCCGCATCGCCCACGACATGCACGACGTGCTCGCGCACCGCATCTCGCTGGTCGCGCTGCACTCGTCGGCGCTCGCCTTCCGCGACGACGTGCCTCGCGATGAAGAGAAGGCCGCACTGCAGACGATCGCGGACAACGCACGCCTGGCGCTCTCCGAGCTGCGCGACGTGCTCGGTGTGCTGCGCGAGCCTGGCCCGACCGGCCTCGCCGACCCGGCACCGCCGCAGCCGCAGCTCGGCGACGTGGTCCGCCTTGTCGACGAGGTCGGCGCGGCCGGCCTGGAGGTCGACCTCGTCGAGGCTGTCGACGGCGACCCGCCGTCGGTCGTCGGCCAGACCGCGTACCGCGTGATCCGCGAGGCCCTCACGAACGCCCGCAAGCACGCACCGGGCGCGAAGACGGTGGTGTCGATCGCCGGTGAGGCCGGCGAGGGACTGGCCGTGCGGGTCCGCAATGCGGCGGTGCGGCATCCGTCGTCCGAAGCCCTGCCCGGCGCGGGGCTGGGGCTCGTCGCCATGCGCGAGCGGGTCGAGCTCCTCGGCGGCCGCATGAACCACGGCGCGACCGACGACGGCGGGTTCGAAGTCGCCGCCTGGCTACCATGGGCGACGTGACAGTCCCCGAGCCGCTGCGCATCGTGATCGTCGACGACGACCCCCTGGTGCGGACGGGTCTCGCGATGATCATCGGCGGCGACCCGGCGCTGCGCATCGTGGCGCAGGCGGCCGACGGCGCCGAGGGGATCGCCACCGTCGAACGCGAGCAGCCCGACGTGGTGCTCATGGACATCCGCATGCCCGTCATGGACGGCCTCGCCGCGACCGAGCGGATCCTCGGGATGCCGCAGCCGCCGCGCGTCGTGCTGCTGACGACGTTCGACACCGACGACATGGTGCTGCGCGGCCTGCGCACGGGCGCGGCGGGATTCCTCTTGAAGGACACCCCGCCCGCACAGCTCATCGCCGCGGTGAAGGACGCCGCCGCCGGGTCGCCCGCGCTGTCGCCGCGGGTCGCCCAGAAGCTCATCGCCACCGCGACAGCTCCCGAGCGCACCCGCGACGACGACGCCCGGGCGGCCGCGCGCACGCAGCTCACCCAGCTCACCGAACGCGAGCTCGAGGTGGCGCAGGCAGTCGGCCGCGGCCTCTCGAATGCCGAGATCGCGGCGGACCTGCACATGTCGATCGCGACGGTGAAGGCGCACGTGGGCCGGGCCCTGGCCAAGCTGCAGCTCGAGAACCGGGTGCAGCTGGCGCTGCTGGTTCACGACGCGACGTGACCCGGCGGACGTAGCCGAAAGTAGGAGTCGACACAGACTTCCGGTGCTGCTGCGGCGGCGGCATCCCCGCCATCATTGAGCCGTGACCAACCAAGAGCACAGCGCGACCCTCGCCGAGACCCCCACGGGTCCGGCACTGCGGGTCCGTCCCCGGGTGTGGATCGGCCTCGCGATCTGGGCCGGGTACACCCTTCTCGTCGTCGCCGTCCAGGCGCTGATCGGCATCCCGTACACCGCGTTGGGCGAGAGCGGCTCGAACCTCTTCCTCGGCGCCGGACTCTCGCTCATCGTCGGGGCGGTGGCCCTGGCGATCACCGCGACGCTGCTCGGCTGGTGGCGCCCCGCCCTGTTCGATCAGCACCGCAGCGTGCGCTGGCCGATCTTCGTGCCGATCCTGATGGCCGTCGCGCTCGTCATCAACCTCGCGAGCACCGACTGGGCCTCGTACGACGGCGCCTTCTTCGCGGCATCCATCGTCCTGCTGCTCGTGGGCTTCACCGAAGAGATGGCCAACCGCGGCCTGCTGATCGTGGCGCTGCGCAGCCGGCTCGGCGAGGGCTGGGTGTGGTTCCTCAGCTCGCTGCTGTTCGGACTCATGCACCTGACGAACGCACTGTCGGGTCAGGACCTCCTCACCACGCTGCAGCAGGTCGCCCTCGCCTTCGCGGGCGGCACGATCTTCTACATCCTGCGCCGCACCACCGGCACCCTCATCTGGGCCATGGTGCTGCACGGGCTGTGGGACTTCTCGACCTTCGCCGTCGGCCACGGCACGCCCGGCGCGTTCGCGGCCTTCGGCGGCATCGTGAACCAGATCGCCTGCGTCGCCGGACTGATCGTCGTCGCCTTCGTCATCCGCGGCGCGAAGGAGCGCACCGCGATCGGCTGATCGTCGAAGACGCCCCCGACCTTCACGGGTCGGGGGCGTCGTCGTATACGCGCTCCGCTCGTGCGCTCACGAGGTGTGAGCAGCCTCCAGCAGGTCCCGCGCGACCGGCGCCAGGTCGCGCGCGGCGCCGCGCCAGATCGCGGTGATCGGCCGGGTGATCGGATCGGTGTCGACGGCGACGCGGGCCAGACGCCCGAGCCGCAGGTCGTCCGCCACGACGCGGCTGGACAGCACGGCCGGTGCCAGCCCGCTCGCCACCGCCGACCGGATCGCCGCCGTGTTCGCGAGCACGACAGCCGGCGCGGCGGGGGCGTGGCCCAACCGCTCCTCGACTACGAGCTCCCAGCTGCGCCGGGTGCCGCTGCCGAGCTCGCGTGCGACCAGGCCGGTGCCGGCGATGTCGGCGAGGGGGACGGCATCCCGATCCGCCCACGGATGATCCGTCGCGACGACCACGACCAGCTCGTCGCGCGCGACGACACGGCTCGAAAGGTCGGTCAGGGCCTCAGGGCTCTCGATGAAGCCGAGGGATGCCTCACCGCCCCGCACGCGTGCACACGTGTCTGCGCTGTTGGCGGTGAGCAGGCGCACCTCGGTCGGCGTGCGTCCGGCGGCGACCTGCGCCGCCCGCAGCGCCACCAGCCACCGCGGCAGCAGGTGCGATGCGACGGTCTGGCTCGCGGCGACCGAGAGCTCCCGTCCGGTCTCGCCGCGCAGCTGCCCGATGCCGGTCTCGAGCCGGTCGGCCGCGTGGAGCAGGTCGTCGGCCCACGCGACGAACACCTCGCCGGCGGGCGTCGCGGTCACCCCCTGCGGCGATCGCAGCAGCAGTTCGAGGCCGAGGGCGCGTTCCATCGCGCGCAGCCGCGCGGACGCGGACTGCTGCGTGACGCCGCGCTCGCGGGCGGCGGCCGAGATGGAGCCGCTCTCGAGCACCGCGCGCAGCAGTCGCAGGGCCTCGATGTCGGGCACGTATCCCACAGCCACAGCCTACGCCTGTACCCCTACGCATGCGGGAGGGGTACCGGAGTCCGCGGCGAAAAGCGAACGTGGAATGGTGTTCCGCTCCGCCCCGCTCGCCCATCGCACCATCCGCCTCGTTCCCGGCATCGCGCTGTGCCTCGCGATCGGCGCCGTCTCGGTCGCGGTCGGAGCCGTCGCACCGGTGGTCGGCACGGCGATCCCGGCGATCGCGCTCGGCGTCGCGGTCGCGGCGATCCGGCGACCGGGGCCGGGCGTTCAGCCCGGCGTCGCCTTCTCGAGCAAGTGGCTGCTGCAGGCGGCCGTGGTGCTGCTCGGCGCCCACCTCTCGCTGCAGGACGTGCTCGCGGTCGGCGCCGAGTCGCTGCCCGTCATGCTCAGCACGCTGACGGTGTGCCTGCTCGCGGCCCGGGGGCTCGGTCGTGCCATGCGGATCGACGGCCGGCTGCGCACGCTGATCGGCGTGGGCACCGGCATCTGCGGCGCGTCGGCGATCGCTGCCGTCGCCCCGGTGATCGCGGCGACCAGCGGCGAGATCGCGTACGCGGTGTCGACGATCTTCGTGTTCAACATCGCCGCGGCGGTGGCGTTCCCGCTGCTCGGCCACGCGCTCGGGCTGGACGCCCACACCTTCGGGCTGCTCGCCGGCACCGCGATCAACGACACCAGTTCGGTGATCGCCGCGGCCACCACCTTCGGGGCGGGGGCGCTGGGCTTCGCGGTCGTGGTGAAGCTCGTGCGCACCCTCATGATCCTGCCGATCAGCGTGGGGCTCGCCCTGCGGCAGCCCCGCGACAGCGAGGCGAGCCTGCTGCGCCGGCCGTGGCGCATCGTCACGCTGGTGCCGTGGTTCATCGTCGGCTTCACGGTGATGGTGCTCGCGAACTCAGCGGGCCTGATCGCCCCCGGCGTGCGCGGCGCGATGCTCTTCGGCAGCGGCGTGCTCATCGCAGTGGCGCTCGCGGGTATCGGCCTGTCGACCGATCTCGCGGCCATCCGCCGCGCCGGCTGGCGCCCGCTCGCGCTGGGCGCTGTGCTGTCGCTGCTGGTCACCGCGACCGCGGTGGGCGCGCTGGCCGTGACCGGCCTGCGGGGCTGAGGCGGAGCATCCCCTTCCCTCGACGGGCGAGGCGTCAGAGCGCGACGTGGAACTTCGGCCCCGGGCCGGCACCCGGCGGCCGCGTGCCGGCGAGGATCGCGGGCAGGTCGTCGAGCGCCACTGTCGCGGCGATGAGCGGGCGCGGGTCGACCACGCCGGCCGCGTACGCGTCGATCGTGCCGGCGAGGCCGGGCGACGCGCTCAGCACGCCGACGGCTGTCACGTCCTTGAGGGCGAGATCCCGCGTGTCGATGAGGCTGGGCGTGCCCGCGAGGCCGATGTAGACCACTCGGCCGCCGGGTTCGACGAGTTCCAGCGCCCGCGCCGGCAGCTGTGGCGAATTGGATGCCTCGACCACGGCGTCCCAGGGCAGCCCCGGCAGCTGCGCTTCGGTCCAGACGTCGTCGAAGCCGAGCGACCGGGCGAACGCCGTCGAGGCCTCGTCGCGCGCGAGCAGATGGACCTCGGCCCCGGCCGCACGCGCGAACATCGCGCACAGCAGCCCGATCGTGCCCGGCCCGAGCACGAGGCACCTGTCCCCCGGCTGCAGCGCCGCACCCTGCACCGCACGGAACGCGTTGCCGCCCGGCTCGACCAGCGCACCCATCGCGTCGTCGACCGCGTCGGGCAGCCGGTGCAGCGACGCCACTGTCGTCGCGACCTTCTCGGCGATGGCTCCCGGCTTGCCGCCGCGGATGCCGAGCTCGAGGCGGCGCTCGCACACGTGCTGCCGGCCGTGCTGACAGCGCCGGCACTCTCCGCAGCCGAGCATCGTGTCTCCGGTCACTCGGCGTCCGGTCCACGCGGGGTCCACGCCGGCGCCCACGGCCGACACCGTGCCCGCCCACTCGTGCCCGATGCGCATCGGATACGCGGCGTGGCCCGAGTGCAGGTACGCCATCTCGCCGCTGAAGAACTCGAGGTCGGTGCCGCAGATGCCCGCGCGTCGCACGTCGACGACCACTTCGCCGGCCGCGGGCGCCGGCTCGTCGACCTCCTGCACCTCGGCGTGCCCGGGCGCGGTGATCACGAGCGCCTTCATCGCCCGGCCCGTAAGAGCGGCGGGATGCCGCGCACCCGCTCGCCGAGGAAATGGGGCTCGTCGGTCGCCACCTGGGCCGTCGCCAGGAGCGGCACGGCGACGTGGCCCGGGTCAATGTGATTCACGCGTGACCCCCGATCCGGACGATCCGACCAGGAAGTCGAGGTCGGCGCCCCGGTCGGCCTGCAGCACGTGGTCGACGTAGAGGCGCTCCCACCCGCGGCGCGGGTTCGCGTAGCCGTCGAGGGTGGCCTGGTTCGGCATCCGCGCGGCCAGCTCTTCGGCGGGCACGTCGAGGTCCAGGCGCCGGGCGCGCACGTCGAGGCTGATCCAGTCCCCGGTGCGCACGAGCGCCAGTGGTCCGCCGGCGGCGGCTTCGGGTGTGACGTGCAGCACCACGGTGCCGTACGCGGTGCCCGACATCCGGCCGTCGCACACGCGCACCATGTCGCGCACGCCCTTCGCCAGCAGCTTCGCCGGCAACGGCATGTTCGACACCTCGGGCATGCCCGGGTACCCCTTCGGCCCGCAGCCGCGCAGCACCATGACGCTGTTCTCGTCGATGTCGAGGTCGGGGTCGTCGATGCGCGCGTGGAAGTCCTCGATCGAGTCGAACACGACCGCCCGGCCCCGGTGCTTCAGCAGGTGCGGGGACGCCGCCGCGGGCTTGATGAGCGCGCCGCCGGGCGCGAGCGAGCCGCGCAGCACCGAGATGCCGGCGTGCGGCTGCAGCGGCGCGTCGCGCGGCGTGATGACGTCGGGGTCCCAGATGCGGGCGTCATCGAGGTACTCCACGAACGGCTCACCCGTGATGGTGAGGGCGGTCGGGTCGAGCAGGTCGCGCACCTCGCGCAGCACGGCGAGGAACCCGCCCGCCCGGTACAGGTCGTCCATCAGGTAGTGCCCGGCCGGCTGCAGGTTCACCAGCAGCGGCACCTCGGCGCCGATGCGGTCGAAGTCGTCGATGGTGAGGTCGATCCCGAGCCGCCCGGCGATCGCCAGCAGGTGCACGACGGCGTTCGTCGATCCGCCGATCGCGGCGAGCGCGACGATCGCGTTGTGGAAGTTCCCCTTCGTGAGGAACGTCGACGGCCGGCGGTCCGCCGCGACCAGGTCCACCGCCAGGCGCCCGGTCTCGTGCGCGGTTTCGAGCAGCCGCGCGTCGGGCGCCGGGGTCCCCGCCACGCCGGGCACGACCACACCCAGCGCCTCGGCGACCAGCGCCATCGTCGACGCGGTCCCCATCGTGTTGCAGTGACCCTTGGAGCGGATCATCGACGACTCGGACTTCAGGAACTGTTCTTCGCTCAGGGTGCCGGCGCGAACCTCTTCGCTCAGCCGCCACACGTCTGTGCCGCACCCCAGTGCCTCGCCCCGGAAGTGCCCGGTGAGCATCGGCCCACCGGGCACCACCACCGCCGGCAGATCGACGGATGCCGCGGCCATCAGCAGCGACGGGATCGTCTTGTCGCAGCCGCCGAGCAGCACGACGCCGTCGATGGGGTTGGCCCGCAGCATCTCCTCCGTGGCCATCGCCGCCATGTTGCGCCACAGCATCGCCGTCGGGCGCACCTGCGTCTCGCCGAGCGAGACCACCGGCAGCTCCAGCGGGATGCCGCCCGCCTCGTAGATCCCGTTCTTCACCGACTGCGCCACCTCGGTCAGGTGCGCGTTGCACGGCGTGAGATCCGACGCCGTGTTGGCGATCGCGATCTGCGGGCGCCCCCCGAACGCGCTCGACGGCGCGCCGCGCCGCATCCACGCCCGATGGATGTACGCGTTGCGGTCATCCCCCGCGTACCAGTGCGAACTGCGAAGCGACATGTCGGGCTCTCCTCCGTCCGGCGGCGATGCCGGGCTGCTCCCGCCATCCTGCCCGATGCGAGCCACCGGCCGTTGAGCGAGCGGAGCGAGACGAAACGCCGCGAGCCGCCGATCGGACGTGACCACCTCCGCAACGTATGCAGTGGCCCAGGTCCTCGAAAGCGACTTGCGACGTTTCGTCTTCGCGAGTCGGTCACTGAGCGAGGAGCGCAGCGACGAGACGAAGTGTCCTCGCTCCGCTCAACGACCGGGAAGGTCGTTCGGACTACTTCGCGACGGTCACCTTGAGCGGAGCGCTCACGGTGGTGCCGGCGGCATTCGTGAACTCGACCGTGTAGGTGTACGTGCCCTTCGCCTTGCCGCTGACCGGCAGCGTCGCGTGCTGCGCGCCCGGCGAGGCCGCGGTGAGGGTGCCCGACCCGACCTCGGTGCCGTTCTCGAGGAATCGGTACGAGGTCGCGTTGGTGCCCCACCACAGGTCGGCGGTGATGGTGTACCCGCCGTCGCCGTCCTTGTTCGAGGCCGACAGCGTGGGCTTGCCGGGCGACGCGTCGGTCACCTTGACGGTGAGCGACTGCGTGGCCGTCGTGCCCTTCGAGTTCACGAGCTCGCCCGTGAAGACGTAGGTGCCGTTCTTCAGGCCCGCGACGTCGACCACCGCGCGCTGCGCGCTCGGGGTCGTCATCGCGAGCGGCACCTTGGCGACGAGCTCACCGTCGCGGTAGAGCTTGAACAGCTGGCCGTTCTCACCCCACCACAGGTCCATCGTCACCTGGAACGTGCCGTCCTTGAGGCCGGTGTCCCATCCGTCGTTCGACGACAGCACGCCCTTGCCCGGCGCCGTCTTGGCGCCGTCGTCCGAGACGACCTCGGGCAGCGTCACCACGGCCGTCGCGGCGGAGCGGTCGCCTTCACCGAGCGTGTTCACCCCGGCGACCTCGTACGCGTGGGTCGTGCCGAGCTCGAGCGCCGAGACGGTGCACGTCGTCTTCGTCGTCTCGCACACCGGCTCCGTGCCGCCCACCTCGTACACGCGGTACCCGGTGAAGCCGGGACCCGTCAGGGCCGAGGCATCCCACGACACGGTGATCGACGTGTCGCCGGCAGCGACCGCCTGCGCGTTCTGCGGCGCGGCGGCCTTCGTCGTGTCGGCGACGGCGAGCCACGAGATGACCGGTTTCTCGCTGCCGGCGCCCTCGTTCGTGACGACGTAGTCGACAGTGGCCGGCGCCGTCAGTGTGAAGGTCAGCGCGGCGGCGAGCGGCGTGCTCGTCCCCGACAGCGGGATGGTGCCCTTGGCGAGCTCCGTCCCGGCGACCGACACCGTCTGGTACATGGCGCGGTTGATGTTCCACCACTCGGTGAAGCCGCCCGTCAGCGTGTACGTGCCGGCATCCAGCGGCAGCCGGTAGATCAGCTTCGTCGTGTCCTGGTACAGGCCCGTGGAGTACTTGTCGTTGATGTCGGTGGTGCCCTTGGTCTTCATGCCGTCGGCGACATATCCCCACTGGTCGGCCGCCCCCGACACCTGGTCGACCTTGTCGTTGCGCAGCTGCACCGCCCCCGCCACCGCCGTGTACTGCGGCGAGGCCGCACCGCTCGTGCCCGAGTCGATGTAGTACACCAGCGCAGGCGGCACGATCTCGTACCGTGCGATGACGGCCTGGTCCGTGCCGGTCAGGCGGCCGGTCAGCGTGAGCGCTGCATACTCCGTGCGCGGCTGCGCGGCGGAGGCGGCATCCCATTCCACGTCCTTCTCGGCACCGGCCACCAGGACCGTCGCAGGCAGGTCGTCGGCGACGCCCAGCGCACCCTGCACGCCCAGGTCGCGTGGCAGGCTCTGCACGTAGACCAGCGCGAGGCGGGCGTTGTACCCGCTCGTGCCGTTGGTGCCGAACTCGAGGTCGACGACCGCGTCCTGGTCGAGCGTCAGCGTCTGCGCCACCGGGGTCGCCGAGCCGGTCGACACCGCGGTCTTCGTGGTCGAGACGCCCGCGGCGGTCACCTTCGAGTAGACGTTGGTCGTCAGCCCCGCACGCGGCGCCTGCACTCCGACCAGGTTGTACGAGCCGGCCGGCAGCGCCAGGTGATATGTGATCGGCTTGTTGTAGTCCGCGCCGACGTATGACGAACCCCAGTCCAGCGGCGAACCCGCGGCGATCGTCGTCGCCGTCGTCGAGTAGCCCCACGTCTCGCCCGATGCCACGCCGTCCCACTTCTGGTCGCCCGTGTCGTTGCGCAGGTCGGGGAACGCGGCCTTGACGGCGGCGTAGACCGAGCCGTCAGGCGAGCCCGAAGCGCCGGAGTCGATGAAGTACTCCAGGGCGGCGGGCACGACCAGCACTGTCGCGCTGAACCGCTGGTACAGCCCCGACGGCAGCTTCTCGGTCGAGCGGCCGGTCGCGGCGAACGTGCCGAGCTCCGCGGCGCTCTTCGCGCTGTCGACCGAGCTGAGGGCCCACGTGACCTTCGTGTCGGCGCCGAGCAGCGTCAGGTGCGACGGCAGCGTCCGCGCGCTCGACGTGATCGTCACGACGCCGAGGTCCACGACATCGGCACTCACGTCCTTCGGGGTGAGACGGTCGACGGCGGCCGTCAGCCGGGCCGACAGCGCGGTCGCGCCCTCGGCGTCGAGACCGTAGGTGGCGGGATCGGATGCCGCGGCCTCCGCGTCGGCCTTCACGGCCGCGAACACCGCCCACGTCTCGGCGCTGTACTCGCTCTCGGCGAGGTCGTCGACGGATCCGACCAGGGCGGCGAGCGCGGTCGTGTCGACCTTCGACGAGTCCGCCGTCGCGGTGACCACCCCGACCGCGTCGACGTTGATCGAGCTGTCGTTGGCGGTCCTGATCACGACAGTGTGCGCCGCGTTCGCGAGACCTCGAAGCTGGAACGCGGTCCGCTCGCTGCCGGCGTTGTAGGTCGGCGCGGCGGCGACGACGGGCACCCCGTCGACCACGACATCGAGCGTCGGTCCGCCCGTGTTGGTGCCGATGATGTCGAGACCGGTGCCCGTGAAGGCGTAGGTCATCGCGGCACCCTTGGCGGTGCTCTTGGACGCGGTGCGCTGCCACTCGAACATCCCCTGGCCGTTGACGTGGCTCCAGTTCGCGTCGAACTGCAGCACCGGCACCGACGAGTCCGCCCAGCTGGTCTGGTGCATGCCGTCGATCATCGCCGCGTAGTACGGCGTGTAGCCGGGCACCGTCTCGATCTTCAGGTTGTCGAACTGCACGAACGTGAAGCTCGAGCCGAGCTGGATGCGCCCGGTGGCCTGCGGTGCGGCATCCGTGTAGGTCGCGACCTGGACGCCGTTGACGAAGGCCGTGTAGACGGAGCCCGCCACCTTCACGGCAATGTTGTTCCAGACGCCGGCGCCGGTCTTGAAGGCCGCGTTCGCCGGCACCGTGCCGCTGGAGAGCGTCGCGCCGAACCGCATGAACGTCCACGCGCCGGTCGGATCGATCTTGAGCTCTGCCGCCGACACGCTCTGGCCGTTGGCCGTGCCGCCTTGCTCGCGGGCGCCGATCGTCGCGTACTGCGAGCCGGTCGCCTCGAACAGCACATCGGACGAGACGGTGTAGTTCGCCCAGCGCGCGTCGCCGATCGTGGTCTTCGGGTCGCCGCTGTTCCAGGCGCCGCCGGCCATGCCGGGGCCCACCTGCTGGCGCAGCACGCGGCCGTGCGCGGCATCCTGCGTCGCGACGGACTCGAACGCGCCGTTGGTGTCGTTCGTGTAGCGCGGGGTGGCGCCGTTGTCCTCGCTCTGCACCGCGGGCGTGCCGGCAGGCTTGGCCTGATCGCCGCGTGCGACGAGGTACGGAACGCCACTGTCGACGAGCTGCCCGGTCGCCGGGTCGTAGCCCTGGATCGTGCCCTCTTCGCGGTAGTCGAAGTCGTCGGCGTAGAGCGTCGCGTCGTCGGTCACGCCGTTGACGTTGCCGCTGGCGTCCGTGTCGAGCACGTCACGACCACCGTCGGCGTCGGTGTACTCCCTCGACGTCGGCAGGCCCGACCCGTACCCGTCCTTCGCCACGAGCGAGCCGTCCGCCTTCGCGGTCGCGTGGTCGAGGGTCGTGATCGTGGCGGTCGACCACGGCTTCACCGTGACGGTGTAAGAGCCGTCGGCGGCGGGCTGCACCTCGGCGACGGGCTTGAGGTAGTTCGCGTCGTACGCCTGGCCGGCGTCTGCGGCGCGGGTCTCCCACACCTCGGCGGTCGCGTCGGCGCCGAGGTTCAGCTCCTTCGCGACGACGCGGTAGGTCTTGGCGAACTTCGAGTCGTTGATGACGACCGTCGAGAAGTCCGACGCGTCGGGCGCCGCGAGCGTCGTGTACGACGCACCCCCGGCGCGAGCACCGCTCGGCGGATTGCCCGTGCCCAGCTCGCTCTTGGAGGCCTGTGGGATCGCCCGCCAGATGCCGGCGGTGTTGTCGGCGTTCTCCCACCCGAGCGTCGCGAACTGCGTGAACTGCTCGAGCACGGCCAGACCGCCGTCGTAGTACAGCCAGCCCGACCACGGGTCGCGCGCATTCACGAGCTCCTTCGACGAGTACTGGAACCCGTCGTAGAACGAGCCGATCGCCGGCTGGAAGATGTTCATGGTGCGACGCGACGCGGCGAAGCCGGTGGTGATCCAGTTGCCCATCTCGAGGGCGCTGTTGGTGCCGCCGAACTCGGTGCCGCTGCCGCCCTGCTCGTCACTGGCGTTGTTGTTGGGGCGGTCTGCGGAGCTGGAGAACGTCGACTGGCCCTCGGAGTTCCACACCTCCTGGTCGAGCTGCTCGGCGATCTTCTTCATGTTGCCGGCGCTGTCGTCGGCGCTGGAGTAGTGGAAGCCGACGATGTCGACGGCGTCGCGCAGCGACGAGTCGGTCGCCGATGTCATCGCGTTGCCGAACGACACCGGCGGCGTCCCCACGATGTCGGCGGCGACCGTGCGGATCGCGTGGAAGAGGTCGGCCTCCTGCTGCGTGGCGAAGCCGTTGTTCGGGTCGCCCGCGGTGGCGCCCTCGTAGCCCTTGGCGTCGTTCTTCACCCAGCCGGCGAAGTCCTTGTACAGCTGCACGTTGGGTGTGCTGGTCTCGTTGGTGTCGGGGTTGATCGAGTCGACCATGACGCCGTACTGGCGGTAGGCGGCGATCACGGTGTTCTTGAACCAGATGTACTGGTCCGCGTCGTTCACGGCCCACGCCGGCCGGTTCCAGCGCAGGATGCTGACGTGGACGTCGCCGTGCGCGACCCGCTGCGCGTCGGCCGCCAGCTGGAAGCCCGGCTCGCGCAGCACGTTCGGGTACTCGTCGCGCGTGCGCATCGTCGAGGCGTTCGGGCCCGTCGACGTGTTGCGGTCGTTGCCCATCTCGATCTTGACGGTGTTCATGATCGGGTGGTCCCCGCCGAACAGGGTCTCGATGAGCTCCCAGTACTTGTCGGGATGCTGCGACTTGTAGTCCAGCAGCAGCGCGCTGGTCGAGTTTGCCGACAGCACGCCGAAGCCCTTGAAGGTCAGCCCGTTCTTGTTGAGCGCCGCGGCGGCGACGTCGGCACCGGTCACCGTGACGGTGACCGGGTCGGCTCCGGCCGCCTGCGCCATCGTGGGCACGGCGAGCGGGGCTGCGATCACGGCCGCGGTCACCACGGCGGCCACGACACCCTTCCGGATCCGTCGGGTATTCGGTCCGATGTTCGGACGAGGCATCCTTGCCTGCGGCATGTGCACTTCTCCTTCGGGCGCTGGCACGCGTGTGCGGGCACGACCGCGTGCCCGCAGCGAAATCCTGCCCGCTGGAGGAGGGATGCCGGTAGCCAACCGAACAGGTTCGTTCATGCTTGAACGCATTCGAACACATCTGTACGCTGAGGCGATCATGGACCAGCCCACCGATCCGCCGGCCTTCGGCCTCTCACGCCGCGAGCACATCCTCGACGAGCTGCGCCGCAGCGGGTCGGTGCGGGTCACCGACCTGGCGCGCGAGCTCGGCGTGTCGGAGCTCACGATCCGCCGCGACATCGGCCACCTGGCCGATCGCGGCCTGGTCACCCGCGTGCACGGCGGCGCGACGCTGCGCAGCCGCCTCGACACGAGCGTCCCGGCAGCGCCCGAGCGCGGCATCCGCTATCGCGTGGGCATGATCGTGCCCTCGCTCAGCTACTACTGGCCGCACGTCATCATCGGGGCCAGGGCGGCGGCGACCGAGCTCGGCGTGCAGCTGATCCTGCGCGGTGCGAGCTATTCGGTCGACGACCAGCGCCGGCAGATCGCATCGCTCGTCGAGTCCGGCAGCCTGCACGGGCTCATCGTCGCGCCCGAGACGCTCGGAGCCGACGGACGTGCCCTGCTGCACGGGCTCGAGGCCCTGCCGATCCCGGTGGTGCTCGCCGAGCGCCGCGTCCCGTCGGCCCTCGCGCTGACGAGCCTGGAGTGGGTCACGACCGATCACGTCTTCGGCGGGTCGCTGGCTGCCGCGCACCTGGCATCGCTCGGGCACCGGCGCGTCGGCATCCTCACCTCCGAAGGATCGCCGACGTCTTGGCAGCTGCGCCGCGGCTGGGACCGCGCCGTCGACGAGCTGGGGCTGGAGTGCCTGGTCGACGTCGATGCGACGCTCGACGCGCTGGACGGCATCGCCCGCGAGGAGCTCGTCTCGGACGTGCTGCGGCGGTGCCGCGACACATCGACCACCGCCCTGCTCATCCACAACGACCCGCAGGCCGTGCTGCTGGAGCAGCACGCCCTCGACCACGGCTGGGCGATCCCGGGCGACCTCGCGATCGTCGCCTACGACGACGAGGTGGCCGAGAGCGCCGAGCCGCCGATCACCGCGCTGCGCCCGCCCAAGCAGGACATCGGCCGGCTCGCCGTCGAGATGATGGTCGAGCGCCTGGCGCGCGGCGCACGACTCCCGGTGCGCCGGACCTACGTCCTGCCGGTGCTGCACACGCGGGAGTCGAGCGCTGCTTTTTTGCACGATTAGCCACTTAGTGCAAAACTGCATGATGTGACCGATAGTGCAGATGGACTGCGAGAACGCCGACGCGCCGAGACGACGCGCACGCTGATCCGCGCGGCCCGCCGCTTCACCGCCGAGCACGGCCTCGCGGGGTTCACCGTCGAGGAGCTCTGCGCCGAGGCCGACGTCTCACGGCGCACGTTCTTCAACTACTTCGCGTCGAAGGATGACGCCGTGCTCGGCATCCCGATCGAGCGCGCGGATGCCGCAGCAGTCGCCCGCTTCGTCGCGGGAGGCTCCGAGGGGCCTGGACTGTCGCCGAACCTGCTGACCGACCTCGCCGTCCTCGCCGAGGAGCGCTGGCGCGCCCTCGACATCGCGCCCGACACCGTGCAGGACCTCTTCCGCGCCGTCGAGAAGGAGCCTCGACTGCTCGCGCGCATGCTCGAACTCGGCGCCGAGGGCGAGCGCTACGACGCGCAGCTCATCGAGCAGCGCGAGGGTCTCGATGCCGGCGACCTGCGTGCCGAGGTGGCCGCGCAGATCGTGGGCGCCGTCGTGCGCTCGGCCGCGGGCGAGTTCCTCGCCGCCGGCGACTCCGACACCTTCATCGAGATCTTCGAGCGACGCATCGGCGCGGCCCGCGATCTCTTCAGCACGCAGACCGCATTGACAGGAAGACCCGAATGACCACCGCCACCCTCCCCACCGCCAAGCCCGGCGGGGATGCGCCGTTCCTGCTCACGCAGCGGCGCATCTGGATCATCTTCTCCGCGCTGATCGCGGGCATGCTGCTGTCGAGCCTCGACCAGACGATCGTGTCGACGGCCATGCCGACGATCGTCGGCGAGCTCGGCGGCGTCTCGCACCAGGTGTGGATCACGACCGCCTACATCCTCGCCACGACGATCGTGATGCCGATCTACGGCAAGTTCGGCGATGTGCTCGGCCGGCGCCGGCTGTTCATGGTCGCGATCGCGATCTTCACCCTCGCCTCGATCGGGTGCGCGTTCGCCACCGACTTCTGGATGTTCGTGGTGTTCCGCGCGATCCAGGGCCTCGGCGGCGGTGGGCTCATGATCCTTTCGCAGGCGATCATCGCCGACATCGTGCCGGCCGACCAGCGCGGCAAGTACCTCGGCCCGATCGGCGGCATCTTCGGCCTCGCGGCCGTCGCCGGCCCGCTCCTCGGCGGCTTCTTCGTCGACCACCTCACGTGGCAGTGGGCGTTCTACATCAACATCCCGGTGGGCATTGCGGCGTTCTTCGTGGCCGTCTTCGCGCTCAAGCTGCCGAACAAGAAGGCCGAGAAGCCCATCGACTGGCTGGGTGTGCTGTTCCTCTCGGCCGCGACCACGTGTCTCATCTTCTTCACGGACTTCGGCGGCTCGGCAGACTTCGGCTGGGACTCGGGTGCGACGTGGGCCTGGGGCGCCGGCCTCGTCGCCGCCGCGGGCCTGTTCATCTTCACCGAGTCGCGCGCGGCCGACCCGATCATGCCGCTCTCGATGTTCCGCAACCCGATCTTCATCAACGCGACCGCGATCGGCATGGCGATCGGCATCGGCATGTTCGCCGCGCTCGGCTTCGTGCCGACGTTCCTGCAGATGTCTTCGGGCACGTCGGCTGCGGCATCCGGTCTTCTGATGCTGCCGATGATGGTCGGCGTCATGGGCACCTCGATCGCGTCGGGCCTGCTCATCACCAAGACCGGCAAGTACAAGCTGTTCCCGATCGTCGGCACGGTCATCGTCGGCATCGCGATGATCCTCATGACGACGCTCACGGCGTCCACGCCGATCTGGCTGATCTGCGTGTACCTGTTCCTGTTCGGCGTGGGCCTCGGCTGCATCATGCAGGTCGTCGTGCTCGTCGTGCAGAACGCCGTGCCCGCGTCGGACCTCGGCACCGCCACCTCGACGAACAACTACTTCCGCGAGGTGGGCGCGGCCCTCGGCACCGCCGTGTTCGGCACGCTGTTCACGACCCGGCTCACCGAGAACCTGACGAAGGTGTTCACGGATGCCGGCGCCTCGGCCGAGCAGGCGGGTCAGGCGACCTCGACCATCGACCCGTCGGTGCTGAACGACCTTCCGGATGCCATCCGCACGGGTGTCGTGGACGCCTACGCCGACGCGCTCGCCCCGGTGTTCTGGTACCTCGTGCCGTTCATCGCCGCCGCGTTCGTGCTCGCCCTGTTCCTGAAGCAGATCCCACTGTCGGACGTCGCCGGCCTGGTCGCCCGCGGCGAGGCCATCGGCGGCGAGGAGGCCGAGCGCCTCGAGGCCGAGCAGCGCGCCGCCGAGGTGCCCGCCGGACGCCCGGGCCGCCGCTCGCGCGCCGGACGCAGCCTCGACTGAGACGATCGCCGGGTTGCGGAGCCGGTGCGTCGTTCCGCTCCGCGACTCGGCGGTCCCTCACTCGAGCGAGTGAATGGATGCCGCACGCCGGCCGGGAACAACCTCCGAGGCCGTGCGGCTCAGGCCCCGAAGCGCTGCTGCAGTCCCGCGTACGACACGGCACCGTCGAGGAATCCGAGCGTGCCGTGCTCGAGCAGCTCCTGCCCGGCCCGCTCCACGGCATGGAACGAGGCCCGGGCGATGCTGCCGCCGACACTCACCCGCGTGACTCCGAGCGAGAACAGGGTCTGCGCGTCGATGACGGGAGCCGTGAGCCCCGCGACCATGTTGACGGGTGCCGCGATCTCGTCGACGAGCCGGCGGATCGTGTCGGCGTCGCGCACGCCCGGCACGAAGATGCAGTCCGCCCCCGCCTCGACGTAGCGGCGGGCGCGCTCGACGGTCTCGGCGAACGGATCGTCGACCCCGCCGACGAAGAACGCGTCGGTGCGCACGTTCAGCACGAACGCGTCGGTGGATGCCGCCTCCCGCGCCGCCGAAAGGCGCGACGTGGCGGTCTCGATGTCGAACAGCCGGCCGTCGGCGGCATCCTCGATGTTGCCGCCGACGATGCCGAGCGCGACGGCACGGGCGACCGTCGCGCCGACCTCGTCCGGGGTGTCGCCGTAGCCTGCCTCGAGGTCGGCCGACACCGGCACGTCGACCGCCGCGACGATCTCGGCCACGCGGGCGAACATCCTGTCGGGGCTGAGCGCGCCGCCGTCCGGCACGCCGCACGACCACGCGATGCCGGCGCTGGTCGTGGCGATGGCCGCGAAGCCGACCTGTTCGAGGATGCGGGCGGTTCCGGCATCCCACGCGTTGGGGATGACGAACCCGGCCCCGGAGTGCAGCGCGCGCAGTGCGGCGGCACGATCGGTGTCGGTCACGCTCGGGATCGTACGCCGCCCCTCCGACGCCCGCATCGGATCGGTGTCACGCGTCGCCCGCGAGCCGCACCGTTGCGTCGCCCTCGACGAGGTCGCGGAACACGGCCCGCTCGTGCGGCGAGTCGTTGGGCTGATGCAGCGTGAGCAGCAGTCCGCCGTCGAGCGTGCGCGCGATCATGCCGTGCCCGCCGTCCGCGGCCCAGATCGGCTCGGCCTGCTGCGTCCACGGCCCGTTCACGCCACCACTGGACGACGTGGCGATGCCCATCGCGTAGCCGCTGGTGCCGAAGCTCGACCACAGCATGATGAGGCCGCCGTCGGCCAGCCGGTGCAGGAACGGCCCATCGGTGACGAAGGCCGACTCCTCGGGCGGCACCCGCGGATGCGGCACCCGGCGCGCCCACGGCGCGGACGAGGCGTGGAACAGGAGCTCCGGCTCCCCCGTCGCGGCACGCAGGTCGGGGGTCAGCCGCTGGGCGAGTATCTCGCCGTCCATGACCTGCACCCACTCGTGGCAGAACACGATCCACGGGTCGCCGGCATCGTCCACGAACAGCGTGCCGTCGAGGCACTCCCAGTCGCGCGGCGTCACCGGCCCGTCGCTCCACGGCGTGTACGGCCCCTCGGGTCGATCCGCCACCAGGATCTGCGTCCCGCGTGTCACACCCTCGGCCTTGAACGTCGCGAACATGAAGAACCGCCCCTGGAACCGATGCACCTCGGGCGCCCAGAAGTCACGGTCCGACCAGAATCCGACCGGCGGCCGGAAGGCCTCGATCGGCCCCTCCCAGCGCTCGAGGTCGGTGCTGCGGTAGCAGTCGAACCCGACTCCGGGAGGATGCCAGATGTCGGCGTCGGTCGACCCGAACAGGTAGTACGCGCGCTCTTCGGGCACGGTGAGCACGAACGGGTCACGGATCTGGATGTCGGCGAGGGTGAGGGTGCCGGCACTCATGCGTCGTCGTTCCCGCCGGCGAGCGACGCACGGTACTGCTCGGCGTAGGTGGGCGTGTCGGCGATGAGGTCGTCGGCGAAGGCCGCGACATCCTCGCCGACGAGTTCGCGCGCACTCTTGCCGTCGGCCGTGCCCTGCTCGAAGAAGTCGACGATGCCCGACAGCAGCGAGCCGTCGTCGAGGCCGACCGGCCCGACCTTGAAGTAGTACCTCTGGAGCTCGTCGTACACGACGCGGTAGTCCGGCGGCAGAGCCTTCACACGCGCGACGTGCGACCGCCACTGCTTCTTGCCCTCGATGATGTCTCGGATGCCCATGTCACTCTCCCAGCTGCGCGAGCTTGCGCGCGACGTTGCGGTTCAGCTGCCGGCGCCACTTGTCGCGGAAGTCGCCGGCGCCCTCTTCTCCGGCGAGGGCCGCGGCGAATGCGGCGACATCACCGCCGAGCACCTCCTCGACGCCCAGCCTCTCGGCGGCGGACTCTTCGAGCAGCCCGAGCGCGCCGTCCATGATCGGCGTGAGGTTGCGCCCCGTGAAGTCGCCGTACGGCATCATCCGCGTGACGAGCTCGCGCCACGCGGCGCGGTAGTCGTCAGGCAGCGCCTCGGCCCGGGCGTCGAACGCCTTCCAGTCCCGGGTCAGGTCGCTCCCGGTGATGGTCTCCCAGAAGTTCATCCTGCGCTCTCCTTCAGTGTGTCGATGCGGGCGGACACGTACTCCCATTTCGCCCAGAACGTGGCGAGCTCGGCGCGGCCGGCGTCGTTCAGCGCGTAGAACTTGCGCGGCGGACCTACGCCCGACGGCCGCTTGGTCACCTCGACCAGGCCGTTGCGCTCGAGCCGCATGAGGATCGTGTAGACCGTGCCCTCGATGACGTCCGCGAAACCGAGCTCGTTCAGCCGCCGCGTGATGGCATAGCCGTAGGCCTCTTCGCTGCCGATGATCTGCAGCACACAGCCCTCCAGCGTGCCCTTGAGCATCTCGGTCAGGTCTTCCATCGGCGTCTCATCCCCTCCAGTACTCGGTATCACCGAGTACCACTATACGGTAACACCGAGTAGTGCGGACGGCAAGCGGGGAGATGGACGCCGCGGCATCCGTACCTCCTCCACATGGGTTGGATCCGACGGTGGAATCGAAGTTCTCCACAGGTGGAAAACTCTGTGCGATCTGCGGATTCCATTGTCGGAACCCCTCGCCACAATGGATCCATGACAGACCTCGCCGACGCTCTCGCGGAGCTCGGCGATGCGCTGGCGCAGGTGACGGCGGCAGCGGGCGAAGGGCTGCGGTCCGCCTCGGATGCGGACGTGCTGGAGGCACTCGCCCAAGCGGGTCGGGTGCGGCGGCTGGCCGAGGCTGTCGTGGTCGAGGCCGTCGCGGCGATCGTCGGGTGTGACGAGCGTGCCCCTCACGCAGACAGGGTGACGACACGGTATGGATGCCGCAACCTCGGCGAACTCCTGCAGCGGGCGACCCGCGTGTCAGGGCGAACGGCGGGTGACGTGGTCGCGGCAGCCAAGGCGGTGCGCCGGCAGGTGGCACCGTCGACGGGAGAGACACTGCCACCGGAGTTCCCGAGCATGCGAGGGGTGCTGCTCACCGGAGATGCCGGCTTGGACGGTGTGGTGGCGGTGGCGTCCGTGTTCCGAGGGTGTCTGGTCGGACGGGAGTCGCTTCTGGCCGCGGATACAGAGCTCGCTGCGGCCGTGCGTGGTGATGCTGTCGGCCCGGTATCGGCGGATGAGTTGCGGGCGATGGCGCAGGTGTGGGCGGTGTTCCTCGACCCCGACGGGGCCGAGCCCGTGGAGGCACGGGCGATGCGCAGACGCGGGTTCACGATCGGGCGGCGCGGGGCGGACGGGCTGGTGCCGGTGCGCGGCGGCCTGCTGCCCGAGGTCGCAGCACAGCTGCAGCTGGGGCTCGACAGCGTGCTCAACCCGAAGGTCGACGGAGCGGGGATGCCCGGTCCGCGCTTCGACGAGGCCGGCAGCAGCGCTGATGCCGTGGACGGACCGTTCGAGGGGGCCGCCGACACGCGCACCGCGACGCAGAAGCGACACCACGCTCTGGCAACACTGTTGGCGGCCGCGGTGTCATCAGGGGAGCTTCCGATGCTCGGCGGTGCCGCCCCGACCCTCGTCGTTCAGGTGCGGGAAGAAGACCTCACGTCCGGGCGCGGGTACGCGCATCTGCCGGGGGCCGGCGAGCCGGTCTCGATCGGCGTCGCCCGCCAGGTCGCGTGCACCGGTGCGGTGCAGCGGGTCGTGCTCAGCGAGGGCGGGCGGATCGTTTCCCTCACGACGTTCGACCGGATCTTCACCCATCACCAGCGGCGGGCGATCACGCTCCGCGACGGCGGATGCCTGATCCCCGGATGTGACGTGCCGCCGCAGTGGTGCGAGATCCACCATGTTCAGGAGCATTCCGGGGGCGGGCCGACGCACACCGACAACGGCGTGCTGCTGTGCTGGTTCCACCACCGCACCATCGATACCGGCGGCTGGCAGATCCGCATGATCGACGGGGTTCCGCATGTGCGCGGCCCGTCCTGGTGGGACGCCGAGGCGCGATGGCGACCCGCCACCGGATCGCCGGTCAGGCGACGAGATCAGATCGCACTCCGGATCTGAGGCCCGGCGCGGCGCGCGTTCAGACGACCGATTCCGGCGAGCGGCACGGCGCCGTCACCTGCCCTGCTGCAGCGACACCGCGCCGTCACCCACCGAGGCCGCACCGGGCCCGGTGCCGTCACCCACCGAGGCCGCACCGGGCCCGGCGCCGTCACCCACCGGGCTGCAGCGCCCCGCGCGCCGACCCCCATCCCGCCATCACGTCGCGCACCTCGGCGTCGCGCTCCACGGCGAGCGCCGTCGCCAGCGATGCCTGGAGGATCTCGTCGATCGTCACCCGGCGCCCCTCCCGCGCGCTGAGCATCGCGGCCTCGACCATCGCGAGACTCAGGACGTTCTCGTGCACGCGCCCCATCGGCTCGGCGCCGGTGCGCAGGGCTGCGGTGAACTCCCGCAGCGACCCCGCAATGCCGTCGCCCGGCGCAACCGGAACCGCCGAGGCCCCCACCTCGCCGGACGGACGGTCGGCGCCGTCGGCGACGGCATCCACCGTCGAAGGATTGTCGCCGTCCCACAGCAGGGTGCCGCGTTCGGCCGAGAGCCGCCACGACCCGTTCCACGAGGTCTCGGCGCCGGGGCTGCACCAGCTGCCGGCGAACACGAACCGCGCGCCGCCCTCGAACTCGAACGCGGCAGTCGCGGCGGCGTCGCCGGAGTACCAGCTCCACGCCGGGTTGTACTCGTCGCACAGCACCGACACCGGGTCTGCCCTGAGCAGGAACCGCGCCATGTCGAACTGGTGGATCGCCATGTCCAGCAGCAGCGGGCTGGCCATCTCGTCGCGGAAGCCACCGAACCGGGGCGCCTTGAAGAAGTCGACCGAGAGGATGCCGGCACGCCCGAGCCGCTGCGCACTCGCACGCGCCGCGGAGAGCTGATCGTTGTACCGACGCGACTGGCTCACCATGAACAGCTGCCCGGTCAGCTCGGCGGCCGCAGCGAGCGACAGCGTCTCGGCGACGGTCGCGGCTGCGGGCTTCTCGCCGAGGACAGGGATGCCGGCACGCAGTGCCGCGAGGGTCACGGGGTGATGTGCGGCAGGCACCGTCACATCGACGATCGCGTGCGCGCCCGTCCGGCGCGCGAGCTCGACGGAGTCGGGGCCCGTCGGGAGCCCCGCTCGCCCGAGCTCGGCGGCCGCCTGGTCGGCCACGTCCACCGCCAGGTCGGCGATGCCCACGAGCTCGACCTCGCTGTCGTCGGCGATCGTCCGCAGCCAGGCGCGCCCCATCGGGCCCGCGCCGACGACGACGACCCGCACGCGCTCGACGCCGTTCGGCAGGACGGCGAACGTCATGCCTGACCCGCCTCGGCGGCGGCACGCGCCTCGGCGATCTCGGGCGCGGCATGCGCGTAGTCGGCTCCCCGGAAGAACTCGCCCGTCTCGTACCGCAGCAGCGTCGGCAGCGACCGCTCGGCGCGATCGCTGTACGCCCACTCCACCCCGTTCGCGATCACGCGCCGCACGTCGCGGTGATGATAGACGGGGTATTCCTGGTCGCCGGGGCTGAAGTAGAAGATGCGGCCGTGCCCGCGGCGGAACGTGCAGCCCGAGCGGAACACCTCGCCGCCGCTGAACGAGCTGATGAACACGAGCTCGTCGGGCGCGGGGATGTCGAAGAACTCGCCGTACATCTCCTGCGCCGGGATGTCGATCGGATGCGGCACGCCCTGCGCGATCGGATGCGTCGGGTCGACCGTCCACACGAGTTCGCGATCCTGTTCGGACCGCCACCGCAGCGTGCAGCTCGTGCCCATGAGCTTCACGAAGATCTTCGACCAGTGCCCCGAGTGCAGCACGATGAGTCCCATGCCCGACAGCACGTGCCGGTGCACCCGCTCGACGACCTCGTCGCTCACCTCGCCGTGAGCCGCATGCCCCCACCACGTCAGCACGTCGGTCTGGGCGAGCACCTCCTCGGTGAGGCCGTGCTCGGGATCGTCGAGGGTCGCCGTCCGCACGACGGCATGCTCCCCGAGGTTCTCGCGGATCCCCTCCGCGATCGTGGCGTGCATGCCGTCCGGGTAGATCCGGGCGACGCTCTCATCGTGCTGCTCGTGGCGGTTCTCGCCCCACACGGTGACTCTGATGGGTCTGGTCATGCCGCGATTCTTCCGTCACGGCACGCCGGTGCGGGCGAGGCGCGGCGCTATTTCGCGGGGGCGACGACAAATGGATGCCGGCGGCCACGGCCGCCGGCATCCATTCGGTTCTTGCGCTGGGCGTTACGCGGTCTGCTCCACGGCAACCTCGTTCGTGATCACCGGACGCAGCGGCATGAGCGCACCGGCGACCTGGCTGATCGCGTCGGCGTCGACACCGGCCTCGGCGAGCGCGGACGCGGCGTGGCCGATGACCCGGTCGAAGTCCTCACCCGAGATGCCGCGGCCGGCGTGCGCGACGCCGAGGTCCTTGCCCTTGTAGCCGTCGGGGCCGCCCGCGGCGGCCGCCAGGAACAGCGCCATGTGACGCTTCTGGTCGACCATGCGGGTCTCGGTGAAGTACGGCGCGAGGGTCTCGTCGCCGAGGATGCGCGTGTACAGGCCGTCGACGACGGCGGCGATGCCGGCGCCCTCGCCGAGTCGCTGATACAGGGTCGCTTCGGTGGTGTCGGTCATGTGCGTGCTCCGATCGTGAAGGTGGGAGATGGATGCTGCAGAGAAGGACGTCAGTAGTCGGTGTCGCCGGGACGCCACTCGCCGTCGACCGCGGGGGCGGCGTCGGCGGGCGGCGCCGCCGGTGCCGCGGGGGCAGGGGTCGCGCCGAGGCGTCCGAGTTCGCGCTCGATCGACTCGAGCAGCGAGTGCACCTGCGCGGTCGCCATACGGGCGAACTGGCGCGCGCGGACGACGTCGTCGGGCGAGGCGGGGCCGGCAGCCGCGAGATCGTCGGTCGCGAACGCGAAGGCCGGGGAGCGGTCCGCCGCCCACTGCTGCGCCGCAGGGGCAGGGGCCGCAGCGGCCGCCGCTGCCGCGACCTGGCCCGGGTGGGCGGCCGCCTGCTTCTCGATCGAGTGCGCGACGTGCTGGGCGCGCTCGATGATCTCGCGGTACTGCTTGCGGGCGGTCTCGATGAGGTCCTTGGCGTACGACTCGGCCTCGGCCACGGCATCGTCGGCGATGCGCTGCGCACTGCTGAGCAGCAGCACGGCGCGGCTGGAGATCTCGCCGTCGTCGGTGGTGACGCCGTTCGCGGTCAGGGCGTCATTGTCGCGCCAGGCGAGCTCGAGGGCGTCGGCCGCCGCAGCGAGGAGCGTCTGCACCTCGCCGCGCGAGTAGCCGTGACGCTCTTCGGCGAACGAGACACTGCGCAGCAGCTCAGGCGTGATGGATACGGATTGGGTCGCGGTCATTGTCGTCTCTGCCCTCTACTGGGTTACCGTCCGACGCCCGGCCGGGACGAGTTCCGGGGGGTTCGCCTGAGCACCGGAGGCACTGGGTTGCTGGGTGAACGGATCTTCGTACTTCTCGCTGCGGATGAGATGCTCGTCGATTCCGGCCTGGCGCAGCACCGCGGTGGTGTGATCGACCATGCGCGGCGAGCCGCAGATCATAGCGAGGCGGTCCTCCCACGGGCCGTCGGCCGCAGCGAGATCGCCGATCAGACCGCGCGGCCCGGGGAACGACGGGTCGTCCGACACCGCGTACTTGACCGTCAGCCAGGATGCGTCGGCGAAGCGCTCGAGCTCGGGCTTGGCGTAGAACCCCCAGGGGTGCCGCACGCCGTGGTACAGCGCGACACGCGGGCCGCTGCCGCGCGAGGCGTGCCGCGCGTCGACCTGGTCGAGGATCGCGAGCAGCGGTGCGAGGCCGGTGCCGCCGGCGACCAGCACCAGGTCGGGCCACTCGCTGTCGAAGGGGAGCGTGAGGAGTTCGCCGATCGGCGGGCCGAGGCGCACCTTGTCGCCGGCCTGAACATCGCGCAGCAGCGCACCGCTGACCTGACCGCCGGCGACGAGCTGGACGTGGAAGGTGATCGAACCGTCGGCGCGCGGCGCGTGCGTGGGTGAGTAGTAGCGCCACTGGCGGGGCCGCTGCGGGATCTCGAGCGCGATCGACTGGCCGGCCTGGTAGCGGTAGCGGTCGTCGGGGCGGACGGTGACGGTGCCGACATCCATGCCGCGGCGCTCGGTCGACACGACCTCGCCCGACCAGGTCGCCGGCTGCGACTCGACCGCTTCGGCCGCGGTGATCATGGTGGTCGCGATGAGCCCGTACGCCTCGGCCCAGTCGGCGGCGAGCTCGGGCGTCCAGGAGTCGCCGAGGAAGTGCTTCAGCGTCGCGAGCAGCGAGCCGCCCACCGCCGGGTAGTGCCCGGCGACGGTGCCGAACTTGCGGTGGTCGCGGCCGAGGTCCTCGATATAGGGAACGACGTCGCCGACGCGGTCGACATTGCTGACCATGTGGCCGAGGGCCTTGACGAGGCGGTCGCGCTGGGCCGCCATGGCGACGGGGAACAGATCGCGCGTCTCGGGGTGGGCCAGGAACAGGTGGGCGTAGAAGTACCCGGGAACCGCGTCCCCGTGAGCCGCCACCTGTGCCCAGGTCCGCTTGAGCGCGTCCGCATCCACCTGATTCGTATCCCATCCGTCGGCGAGTCGGTAGGGGCGACGCTAGTACGTTCCAGTTGTATCTGCAAAGCCTTCAGATACAACTGAAAGGGCATATCATGGATGCCGCAGCGCTCCGATCGGGCGCGTCGCAGGCTGGGGGGCCTCATGACCGTGCTCTTGACGAACGGAACCGTCTTCGTCGACGACGACCTGCGTGCGCAGGCGGCCGAGCTCGTGGCGCGCGCGCATGCGGCGGGCATGCATCGCCTCACGCTCGTGCGCGACGATGAGGCCGATGCGGCACTGTCCCCCGACCTCAGCGACCTCCTGATCCAGGTGCTGACCGGCCTGGCCCGCGGCCCCGTGTCGGTGACCGCGCTGCCGGACGAGCTGACGACCACGGTCGCCGCCGAGCTCATCGGAGTCTCCCGGCCGACCCTCATGAAGATGGTGCGCGACGGTGCACTCCCCTCTCATCAGGTCGGCAGCCACACGCGCCTGCGCACCGACGACGTCCTGGCGCTCCGCCGCTCGCGGGCGCGCGAGCGGCGCGCGGCGTTCGAGGCGCTGCTGCGATTCGATGAGGAGTTCGGAGCCGACTGACAGCCTTCGCTGGGTAGTCTGTCCCACGTGCTGCAACCCCCCGTGCCGCCACGAGTCTTCGTCGACGCCGACGTGCTCGCCACGCGAACCCCGTTCTGCTGGCTGGCGATGCTGCGCGACGAGACCGACGGCGCCTTCCGGCTGCACACTTCGGACGACACGCTGGCCGCGGCGACGGAGGACTGGCGCTCGCGGCACCCCCACGCACGGAGCGCTGCCGCACGGCGCGAAGATCTGCTGCGGGCCGTGCTCGACGACGTGACGCCCGACGGCGCGGCCGCCGAGCCCTTCGCCCCCGACGAGTTCCTCTGTCTCGTCGACGACGAAGAACCGGCGAGCGTGCGCGCCGTGACGCTGCGGCGACAGGTCGACCTCGACCGTCGCCGGCAGGACGGCGTCCCCACCACGTCCCTCACCGAGGCGCTCGTGGCAGCGGGCTGCCCCGCCTTCGCCGAACGCGTCGCCGCGCACCTGGGCACAGCCCACGGCTGACTCCACCTTCGGAGAGCGACGGCGCGGCGCTCAGCCCCGCCGCACGCGGTAGCGGACGGAGATGCAGCACGCCCTCGCCACGGATCACCAGGTCGCGCGGTCGCACACATCGTTCTGACACTCAGTCTCGCGTACACTGAACCCCAGTCCCACGATTCTGAAACGTCAGGAGTCCGTCATGGCCGATGCGAACTCGTACACCGCGCCCGTCACCGACTACGCCTTCCTTTACGGCGAGGCCTTCGGCCTCGACGTGGTCGCCCGCGCGACCGGCGGCGAGCTGACGGCGGAGGACGCCACCGAGATCATCGCCGGAGCGGGCGAGTTCGCGGCATCCGTCATCGCACCCCTCGAGACCGTCGGCGACCGCGACGGCGCGCGCCTCGTGGACGGCCAGGTGCGGCTGCCCGACGGATTCGCCGAGGCGTATCAGGCGTTCGTCGAGGCCGGCTGGGTCACCGCCGAGGCGCCCGTCTCGGCAGGCGGCGACGGGCTGCCCGGCGCGATCCGCGCGGGCCTCGGCGAGATCTGGAACGGCTCGAACGCGGCATTCGCCCTCTGCTGGCTGCTGACGGCCGGGCAGATCCACGCGCTCGACGCCGCGGCATCCGACGAGATCCGCGAGACCTACCTCACGAAGCTCGTGTCGGGCGAGTGGACCGGCACCATGAATCTGACCGAGCCCGACGCCGGCACCGACCTCGGCGCGATCCGCACCACGGCGACGCCGCGCGAGGACGGCAGCTGGGGCATCCGCGGCCAGAAGATCTTCATCACGTGGGGCGACCACGACGTCGCCGAGAACATCGTGCACCTCGTGCTCGCGCGCACGCCCGGCGCTCCCGAGGGCGCCCGCGGCCTGTCGCTGTTCGTCGCACCGAAGTTCCTCGTGAACGACGACGGCAGCCTCGGCGAGCGCAACGCCGTCGCCACGGTCTCGATCGAGCACAAGCTCGGCATCCACGGCAGCCCGACCTGCGTCCTCGCGTACGAGGACGCCACCGGCTACCTCGTCGGCGAGCTCGGCGGGGGCCTGGCCGGCATGTTCGTCATGATGAACTCGGCACGCGCGGGCATGGGATTCCAGGCGACCGGCATCGCCGATCGCGCCTACCAGGAGGCCGCCGCCTACGCCGCCGACCGCGTGCAGGGCCCCGTGCTCGGCCGCGACGACCGCGCGCCGATCGCCGAGCACCCCGACGTGCGCCGCCTGCTGCTGTCGATGTCGAGCAAGATCTTCGCGATGCGCGCCCTCGGCGTCTACACCGCCGATCTGCTCGACCGTGCAGAAGAGGACGAGTCGCTGGCCGCCCTCGCGGAGTTCTTCGTGCCGATCCTCAAGGGCTGGACCACCGAGGACGCCGTGCAGACCACGAGCGAAGGCATCCAGGTCTACGGCGGCATGGGCTTCATCGAAGAGACCGGCGCCGCCCAGCACTACCGCGACATCCGCATCACGCCCATCTACGAGGGCACGACCGCGATCCAGTCCAACGACCTCGTCGGGCGCAAGCTGATCCGCGACGCCGGCGCGACCGCCGAGCAGCTGTTCACGCAGATCGATGCGACCATCGCTCAGCTGCGTGCGGCCTCGGAGCCTGTCGCCGCCCGCACCGCGGACCGGCTCGAGCGGGCGGTCGCGGCATCCCGTCGCGCCACCGCCGACCTGCTCGGCTTCGCCGCTTCGCCCCGCGACGCGTACGCCGTCAGCGTGCCGTTCCTGCTGCTGCTCGGCACGCTCGCGGGCGGCTGGATGCACGGCCTCGCGGTCGTCGCGGTGCTCGCGCACGCGTCGGAAGGACCGATGGATGCCGCCCGCCTGACGTCGGCGGACTTCTACGGCGCACACCACCTCTCACGTGTGCACGCGCTGGCCGAGACCGTCGCGGCGGGCGAGATCGCCTGACGCCGGGGAGACGCCGCCGTCGGCGAGCGGTACTGTGTGGCGCATGGCCGAGCAGCGCGTCGAGACGATCGAGATCCTGCACCGGTTCCGCGCCCCGCGCGAAGCCGTCTGGCGGGCCTGGACCGACCCGGACGTCGTCGCCCGCTGGTGGGGATCGGATCCCGACGGCACCGTGACCGCCGCGACCCTCGACGTCACGGTCGGCGGCCGCTTCGCCGTCTCGTTCCAGGACACCAAGGGTGACGCGCACACCTCCGAGGGCGCCTACCTCCAGGTCGAGCCGCCGGCCGCCCTCGGCTTCACGTGGTCGTGGGTGAGCGAGCCGGGCAACACGTCACGCGTGAGCGTGGGCCTGACGGCGGACGGTGCCGACACCGAGATGCGATTCGTGCACGGCGAACTGCGCGGCACCTCCGCGCACGACTATGCGGACGGCTGGCGGCGCACGTTCGCGAAGCTCGACCGCGTGCTCGCGGCGCGCTGACCGTTCGGGGCCGTGGTCAGTGCGGGGCCGCCGGCATCCATCCGTCGCCGCATGCGCCGCCGTCGGCAGTCTCGGCGATCGTGACCTCGGTGCCGTCCAGGCGCAGCAGCGGGTTGTAGAACTTCGAGATCTCGGTGCTGTCGACCGGGACGTAGTGGAAGATCAGCGACCGGCGGAACCGGTCGGCAGACCGGTTGGGCCCCGAACCGTGGACCATGCTGCCGTGGAAGAACAGCACGTCGCCCGCGGCGAGCTCGGTCTGCTGCGTCGAGAAGCCGTCCGGCAGCGTGATCTCGGTGCTCGTGAACGATTCCTCGGGATCGGCCTCGTCAGGGCACACGATCTCGTAGCGGTGCGACCCCGGCACGACCTTCAGGCCGCCGTTCTCGGCGTCGCAGTCATCGATCGCGACCCACGCGGCGATGCAGGTCTCGGGGTGCGCCTGCAAGAAGATGTTGTCCTGGTGCAAGGCCTGCCCGCGCGCGGTCGGCGGCTTGAAGTAGAACATCGACTGCGCCGCGTGGACCGGTCCGACCATGTCGGTGACGGGACCGACGATGCGCGGGTCGAGCATCCAGCGGCGGGCGAGCTCGCCGATCGCGAGGTCGGTGCGCCGGTGCGGATGGATGAACCTCGGGTAGCGGGCGAGGATGTCGTCGTCGGGGATGCTGTCGTCGTGCCCGATGGTGCGGTCGCGCCCGACCTGCTCCATGAAGACATCGCGGATCTCGGCGACATCGGCGGGGCTCAGGAGGCCTCGCAGCTGCACGACGCCGTGCTGCTCGTAGTCGGTCGCGATGCCGGGGGCGGAAGTGGTGGTGATGGACATGACGCCGACTCTGCTCTGTCGTCGCCGTCTGCACCATGGGATGATCGGCCGATGACATGGAGGATCCTGCTGTGATCCCTTCGACGGCCGCGGCGCGCGAGACGCCGCATCCCCACGTCGTGCGGGTCGTGGCGGGCGAGTTCACCGGGGCTCGTGACTACTCCACGTGGCGCACGCACGGCACGGCCGACTGGCTGCTCATCCACACGATCGCCGGCTCCGGGCGCGTCGGCGGCCCGGCGGGAGACGTCGTCACGCGCGCCGGCGACAGCATCCTGCTGCGTCCGAGCGCGCGCCACGACTACGCCACTGCGACCCTGTCCGGCGCCGACTCGTGGTCGCTCGCGTTCGCGCACTTCCACCCGCGCGCCGAGTGGACGCCCTTGCTGGACTGGCCGCAGCATGCGGGCGGCGTCGGGCTCGTGCACGCACCCGGCGGGATCCGTCCTCGCGTGGTCGCGGGTCTGCGCGCGTGCGCGCGGTCGTCGGCCGGCGCACTCCCCCAGTCCGAGCTGTTCGCGATGAACGCCCTCGAGTGGGCGCTGCTGTGGCTCGACACGCAGAACCCGCTGCGCGGGCGCATGGACGAACGGCTGCTCCGCGTCGTCGAGCACATCGGCGCCGACCTCGCCGCCGACCTCAGCGCACCCGCTCTGGCCCGCATCGCGACGCTCTCGCCGTCGCGGCTCACCCACCTGTTCACGGAGAGCTTCGGGATGCCGCCGCAGCAGTACGTCGAACGCGAACGCCTCACCCGCGCGGCGCAGCTGCTCGCCTCGACCGACCGCGCCGTGGGCGAGATCGCCCGCGATGTCGGCTGGGACGACCCGCTCTACTTCTCTCGACGCTTCTCGAAGCTGCACGGCGTGAGCCCGAGCGCGTACCGCGCGTCGAGGGCAGGACGTTGACGGCATGCGCGGAGAGTCGTATGGTGATCAATACATTCATTGATCAACACAAAGGTTGGATATGTCGGACGACCCCCTCGACCAGGCGTTCCTGGCTCTGGCGGACCCCGTTCGGCGCGCGATCATCGCCCGCCTGAGCCGGGGCTCGGCCACCGTCAACGAGCTGGCCGAGCCGTTCGCGATCACCAAGCAGGCGGTGTCGAGGCACATCGCCGTGCTCGAGAGCGCCGGGCTGGTCACGCGCTCGCGCGATGCGCAGCGTCGCCCGGTCCACCTCGACCCCGCCGCGCTCGAACGCCTCACCGCCTGGATCGATCGATACCGGCTGCAGGCCGAGGCGGCATATCGCCGGCTCGATGCCGCGCTGGCGGCATCCGCTTCTGAGAAGGAGAAGGAATCATGAATACGGGTCTCAGCGTCCAGACGCAACCGGGTCAGCCGGTGGTCGACTTCGTGCGTGAGTTCGACGCCCCCGCCGCGGCGGTCTACGCCGCGCACGCCGACCCCGACCGGTATGCCCGGTGGAGCGCACCCGGCGCGTACGAGACGCGCATCGACGAGTGGGATCACCGGTCGGGCGGCTCGTACCGGTTCGCGCACACGGACGGGTCGGCGCAGTACCTGTTCCGCGGGGCGATCCACACCGCGCGGCCGGGCGAACTGATCATCCAGACGTTCGAATGGGAAGGATCCCCCGACGACGTGAGCCTCGACATCCTGCGCTTCGAGGACCTGCCCGGCGGCCGGTCGCGCATCATCGGCCGCGGTGTGTTCGCGTCGCTCGAGAGCTTGCAGGCGATGTTCGAGGACGGCATGACCGGCGGCATGGAGTCCGGCTACCGCAAGCTGGACGCGCTGCTGGCGGAGGGCTGACCGATGCTGACGCGAGTGTCCGACGGCGTGCTCGTCCACGAGGCTGAGTTCGTGCAGAGCAACGCGGTGGTCGTGCAGGGCGAGGGCGGCGTGCTGCTCATCGACCCGGGCATCACGAGGGATGAGCTCACGTGCCTCGCGTCGGACCTCGACGCCCTCGGCGCGCGGGTCGTCGCGGGCTTCTCGACGCATCCCGACTGGGACCACCTGCTGTGGGACGCCCGGTTCGGCGACCCACCGCGGTACGCCACGGCGCGCGGCGCCGCGACGGCGCACGAGCAGCTGTCGAGGCCCGGCGCGACCGACGAGATCGTCGCCCATCTGGAAGGCACCGGCATCGAGGATGACGTGCCGATGGAGCTGATCGGCCTCGTCACCGGTCTGCCGGCAGGCGCGGGCGAGGTCCCATGGGACGGACCGAGGATCAGGATCCTGGAGCACTCGGCGCACGCACCAGGCCACGCGGCGCTCTGGATCGACGACCTCCGCGTGCTCGTCGCCGGCGACATGCTGTCGGACGTGCTGATCCCGATGCTCGACCTCGACGGCACCGCCGACCCGCTCGGCGACTACCTCGCCGCACTCGCACTGCTCGAGGAGGCGGCATCCGATGCCGTGGTCGTGGTCCCCGGGCACGGTTCGGTCGGCGGACCCGGCGCCGTCGCCGCACGGATCGCACAGGACCGCGCCTACGTCGAGGCGCTGCGCGACGGCCGAGAACCCATCGATCCCCGCATCGGCCCTGCCGCGCGCGAGGGGTGGGAATGGGTCGCCGACGTGCACGCCGGGCAGGCGGAGGCGCTCCGGCGGCGGAACGGGAACGAGGCGGCCTTCTTCGCCAACCCATAGCCGCCAGTGGTTTGCTGGACGAAGCCGCCGTGCGCGGCCCGAAGGAGAATGACATGACCGAGGTCCCGAACAGTCCCGCGATCCCCTCGCCGTTCCTCCGCGCCGGGGGCCGAAACCGCTTCACCGCGCGTCGCGGTCGCGTGGTCGCGGTCGAGCAGGTGTCACCGGCGATGCGGCGCGTGCGCGTCACGGGTCCCGAGTTCGCGGACTTCACGAGCGGTGGCCCCGCCGACCACGTGAAGGTGTTCTTCCCCGATCCCGCCACCGGCGAGCTGGTCGCCCCGAGCCCGGTCGGTCCGGGCGAGGACGGCATCGTGCGCCCCGAAGGCGCCACATTCGCCCGCGATTTCACGCCCCTGCGCGTGACCCGCATGGCGGACGGCGTCGCGGTCGACCTCGACTTCTACCTGCACCCGTCCCCCGGACCGGCCTCGGCCTGGGCAGGCCGCGCGGAGGTCGGCGACGAGCTCGTGATCGTCGGTCCGCGCGGATCCCGTGGCGCACCGCAGGGCGCCGCGCGACTCGTGCTCGTGTGCGATGAGACCGCGCTGCCGTCGGCGACCCGCTGGGCGGCCGAGGTGCCCGCCACGACGGCCGTCGAGCTCATCGCGGTCGCCGCAGACGAAGGCTCGTGGATCGCCGACTACGTGTCGTCCACGTCCGGCCGCGACGATGTCGGAGTGAACGTGCTCCCCGCCGGCGACCCCGACGCGGTCGCCGGCGCCCTCGGCGCTGTGGACGTGGATGCCGCGACCTTCGTGTTCGCGGCGGGTGAGGCATCCACTCTCATCCCGGTGCGCCGGCACCTCAAGGTCACGCTCGCGCTTCCGGCCGAGCAGTTCGCCGTCAGCGGCTACTGGAAGAGCGGCACCGCCGGCTTCGACCACCACGCGCCGATCGATCCCTCCGACCCGGACTGACGCAGGAGACCTGCGCGGGCACGCCCGCGGCACGTTCACCCGACGTCGAGCGACTCGAGAATCCTGCCGAACGTCGCCGGATTCACACGGAGCACCGTACCGCCGGCGATGCCGGTGATCGTCGTGCGACCGACACCGCAGGATCGGGCGATCTCGCGCAGGCTGCGACCCTCGGAAGCCAGTCGACGAATCCGCCCTGCGACGCCGGACACGTCGACCGACGGCTCACGAGGAGGGATCCCCTTCGCCCGCGCCGACCGCCGTCGCGACGCGTTCCGCGCATCGACGCAGGTCAGACCGTCTGCGCCGCCGGGGCAGTCGCCCGCTCGCCGACACCCCCGGAGATAGCCTGTGGTCGTGCCGTGCCTCCAGGCCGGCGATGCGTGACGAACGCGCGGAACCTCGTCCGACCGCTCACCCGGTGTGACGGCCTCGAATCGCAAGGCTCTCGTCCCGCCCTGAAGCGTGCGGGGATCGCGGGGAACGGGCTCGCCGGCCGGCATGCGCGCGATCGTGTAGTCAGAACGCCGGGCAGCAGCGGCCTCGGCGCACGTGAGGAACTCCACCGAGCCGTGGAACGGACATCCGCCGTGGGATCTGCAGCCGTCGTCGAAACGAAGGACTGTCCCGTGCGGTGGGAACGGGGCCATGGCGCGGATCACCGGTGACGGAACCGGGGAGGACGCTTCTCACGGAATGCGGCCATCCCCTCTTTCTGGTCCAACGTGCTGAAGAGCCCCGCGAACGCGCTCCGTTCGAAGCGCAGCCCCTCGGCCAGCGACGACTCGAGGGCGGCGTCGAGCGAGGCCTTCGCCGCATACACCGCCGGCCGCGATCTCGCAGCGATGGTCTCGGCGAGTTCCTGCGCGTGCTGCCGCAGCTCGCCCGCCGGGACGACCCGCGAGACCAGGCCGATGCGCTCCGCCTCGACAGCGTCGATGGTCCGGCCCGTGAGCACCAGCTCGGACGCCTTGTAGTACCCCACCGCTCGAACGAGACGCTGGGTCCCTCCCATGCCGGGGATCACCGCCAGGTTGATCTCGGGCTGCCCGAAGCGGGCGTCGTCACCGGCGAGGATGATGTCGCACATCATCGCCACCTCGCAGCCGCCGCCCAGCGCGAAACCCGAGACCGCCGCGATCACCGGAGTGCGCACCGCCGCGAACCGGCTCCAGTCGGCGAAGAATCCCTCCATCAATATGTCGGGTCCGCTCTTGTGCTCCAGCTCGGTGATGTCGGCCCCCGCGGCGAACACGCGCTCCGACCCGGTGAGCACGATCGCCCCGACCGACTCGTCGGCGTCGAACCGCTCTGCCGCGTCGACGACGTCGTGCATCAACGCCGTGTTGAGGGCATTGAGCTTCTGCGGGCGGTGCAGCTCGATCCACCCCACAGCATCGCTGACCCTCGTGCGGATCGTGTCGTATCGGGTCATGTCAGAGCCTTTCGATGATGGTCGCGTTCGCCATGCCGCCGCCTTCGCACATGGTCTGCAGGCCATACCTGCCGCCCGTGTGCTCGAGGTGCGCAAGCAGGGTGCCGAGCAGCCGCGTGCCCGACGCGCCCACCGCGTGGCCGAGGGCGATCGCACCGCCCCACGGATTGAGCCGCTCGGGGTCGGCGGCGAACTCGTGCTGCCACGCGAGCGGCACCGAGGCGAACGCCTCGTTCACCTCGTACGCGTCGAGGTCGTCAATGCTCAGACCGGCCCGGTCAAGGATGCGCCGCGTCGCCGGGATCGGCCCGGTGAGCATCATGACGGGATCGTCGCCGACCACCGTGAACGCATGGAACCGCGCGCGCGGCCGGAGCCCGAGTCGGAGAGCCGTGCTCTCGCTCATGATGAGCGCCGCGGAGGCGGCATCGGTCAGCGGTGAGGAGTTGCCCGCGGTGACGTTCCACGTCAGCTGGGCGAAGCGGGCCTCCGCCTCGGGTGTGCGAAAGGCCGGCGGCAGCGTCGACAGCGCGGCAACGGTGGTCGAGGGCCGCACAGTCTCGTCCACGACGTGCCGGCCGTCCGCGACCTCGACCGGCACGAGCTGGGAGTCGAACAGTCCGTCGGTCTGCGCGGCCGCCGCGCGACGGTGCGATCGCGCCGAGTAGGCGTCGAGATCGTCGCGCCCGAGCCCCCAGCGGTGGGCGATCAGCTCCGCCGAGACGCCCTGGTTGACCAGCCCTGCGGGATACCGCCGCGTGACGCCGGGTGCCGGCGGTGCGCCCGCGGCGGACGATCCGAGGGGCACGCGACTCATCGATTCGACACCCGCGGCGATGACGATGTCGTACGCGCCTGCCATGACTCCCTGCGCCGCGAAGTGGACGGCCTGCTGGCTCGACCCGCACTGCCGGTCGATCGTCGCGGCCGGCACGGTCTCATCGAATCCCGCTGCGAGCACCGCCTGTCGGCCGATGTTCGCGCCCTGTTCGCCGACCTGACTGACACAGCCCATGAGGACGTCGTCGATCTGCACGGACTCGAGCCCGCTGCGATCGAGCACCGCGGCGAGGACTCCCGCCGCGAGATCCACGGGATGGATGCCGGCGAGCGCGCCCCCGGGCTTGCCCCGGCCCGACGGCGTGCGGACGACATCGACGATCACGGCGGTCTGCATCATTCGTTCCTTCTCTCTCAGCTCGCTGCGCGCTCGAGGTCGCGCGCGATGATGAGGCGCTGAATCTGGTTGGTGCCCTCGAAGATCTGCATCACCTTCGCCTCGCGCATGTAGCGCTCCACCGGGAAGTCCTTCGTGTATCCGGCTCCGCCCAGCACCTGCACGGCGTTCATCGTCACCGCCATGGCGCCGTCCGTCGCCACGAGCTTGGCGATGGATGCCTCCCGGGTGAACGACTGCCGGCGATCGCGTCGACGCGCGGCGACGAGGTACATGGCGCGACCCGTCTCGACTGTCGCGGCCATGTCGGCGAGCATGAATCCGACGCCCTCGTGACGGATGATCGGCTGGCCGAACGCCTCCCTGCCGCGTGCGTACCGGACCGACTCGTCCAGCGCCGCCTGTGCGAGCCCTGTCGCGATCGCCGCGATCCCCAGCCGGCCGGAGTCCAGCGCCGCCAATGCGATGCGCAATCCGTCGCCGATGCCGCCGATGACCCGCTCGTCAGGGACGAAGACCCCGTCGAAGTTGACCGTGGCGGTCGTGGAGGCGGTCAGGCCGAGCTTGCGCTCAGGAGACGACGCCAAGAGGCCGGCTGCGTCCGCCGGCACGAAGAAGCACGAGATCCCGCTTCGCGGATCGGGCGATGTGCGCGCCATCACGGTGTAGAAGTCCGCCTCGCCGCCGTGGGTGGTCCACGCCTTGGCTCCCTCGAGGACGTAGCCGCCGTCCACGCGGGTCGCCCGGGTGCGCATCGCGGCGGGGTCGGATCCCGCGTGGGCCTCGGACAGGCAGTACGCGCCGAGGGTATCGCCCGAGAGCATCCACGGCAGCCAGCGCCGCTTCTGCGCGTCGGTTCCGAAGCTCGCCATGGGAAGGCACGCCAGCGCGTGGACGCTGACGCCGACGGCGACCGATGCCCAGGTGCGCCCCAGCATCTCGAACACCTGGAGATACAGCTCGGCGGGAAGCTCCGCGCCGCCGTACTCCTCCGGGTACGGCAGGCTCAGCAGCCCGGCTTCGCCGAGTGTGCGGAACTGCTCCCGTGGGAAACGCTCGGCCTGTTCGGCCGCCGAGGCATGTGGCGCAAGGGATCGCGCACAGATGTCGGCGGTCAGTGAGAGGAGCTCGTCGGCGATCTCGGACGACGTCTCGACGATGGAACTCATCGTTTAATCCTCTCAATCTTTTCATTTCAGTACTCATTGGAGTACTGAGTACGATGATCTGGTACTGTTCTGAGTATGACACGTCCTCGTGAGCAGGCGACTGCGTCGAAGCAGACTCAGCGGCGAGACGCCCTGCTCGAGCGCCTGGTGGACGTCATCCTCCGCGACGGCTTCGCCGAGGCGAGCGTCGAAGACCTCGCACGAGAGCTCCAGTGCTCCAAGACGACGCTGTACGCCATCGCCCCCTCGAAGGAGGCGATCGTCGTCGCCGGCGTCAGGCACTTCTTCCGGCGGGCCTCGGACCGCGTCGAGATCCGGCTCCTGCGGACGAGCGAGGACCCGATCGAGCAGATCCGCGGCTACCTGGTGGCGATCTCCGAACAGCTCGCGCCCGCGTCGGCCAGCTTCTTCGCCGACCTCGACGCTTGGCCGGCGACACGCGAGATCTACCGGACCAACACCAGCGCAGCCGCCGACATGGTGCGATCGCTGGTGCACGCTGCCGCGCCAGGCGACCCGAACGCCGCCTTTGTGGGAGCCGTCGCGGCGCAGGTGATGGAAGCCATCCACCGCGGCGAGATCGAGACCGCCGCCGGCCTGGACGACTCGGCGGCCTACCGCGCACTCGCGGAGCTCATCGTCCGCAGCCTTCACCCCTCCGAAGAAGCAGGAGAAGCATGAGAATCGACAACACATCGGCCCTCGTCACCGGCGGGGCGTCGGGGCTGGGCGCCGCGACAGCCCGCCGCCTGAGCGACGCCGGAGCGCGCGTCATCGCTCTCGACCTGCCCGCCGCTGTCGACCACGCCGTACCGGCATCGGGCATCCGCTACGTCGCCGCCGACGTGACCAGCCCCGACGACGTGCAGGCCGCACTGGATTCGATCACCGCAGATCAACCGCCTCTTCGCATCGTCGTCAACTGCGCGGGCATTGCTCCGGCGCGCAAGGTGCTCGGCTCGAGAGGCCCGCACGATCTGGACCTCTTCCGCCGCGCCGTCGAGGTCAACCTCATCGGCACCTTCAACGTGCTCCGCCTCGCGGCCGCCGTCATCGCGCGAACCGAGCCCGACGAGCACGGGCAGCGGGGAGTGATCATCAACACCGCCTCGGTCGCGGCCTTCGAGGGCCAGATCGGTCAGGTCGCGTACTCCGCCTCGAAGGGCGGCGTGGTCGGCATGATGCTGCCCGCCGCGCGCGACCTCGCGTCCGTCGGCATCCGCGTCAACACCATCGCGCCGGGCATCGTCGACACGCCCATGCTGGCGGGCCTCGGACCGGAGGTCGGGGCGTCGCTGGCCGCCACGATCCCGTTCCCCCAGCGCCTGGCCCGCCCGGACGAGTTCGCTCAGCTCGCCCAGATGATCGCCGAACACGACTATCTGAACGCCGAGACCGTCCGTATGGACGGCGCGCTGCGCATGGCACCGAGCTGAGCGATGCCCGATCCCGTCGAACTGGTGCTCGCCGACGGCGTCGCGCACCTGACCCTGAATCGTCCCGAAGCCGCCAACACGATCGACCTCGCCGTCGCGCGGCGATTCCGAGACCACATGGTGACGCTGGCGCGACAGCGGCCCGCGGCGGTGGTGATCACAGCCCGCGGTCGCGCGTTCTGCGGAGGCGGTGACGTGCGCGAGATGAGCGAGGCGCCCCATCTTCCCACCTACCTCGACCTGCTGGCGGGGACGTTCCACGAGGGGCTGCTCCTGCTGTCCGCGCTGGACGCACTCATCATCGCCGCGATCGACGGGGCGGCGGCGGGCGGCGGGCTGGGCCTCGCACTCAACGCCGACGTGCGGATCGCCTCGACACGCGCCCGGTTCCTCACGGCGTACGAGACCGTCGGGCTCACCCCCGACAGCGGCGTGTCGTACCTCTTGCCGCGAATCGCCGGCCTCGGGCTCGCCACCGAGATGAGCACGCTCAGCCGCACGGTGGATGCCGCGACAGCCGCCCGCTCCGGCATGGTCGCCGAGGTCGTCGAGGCCGACCCCGCCGCGCGGGCCGCGGAACTCGCCGCGTCAGCCGCCGGCCGCTCGCAGGCGCACATGTCCGCGACCCGCCGTCTGCTGCGCGACGACGCCGAGGACCGATACTCGGCCGCCCTCGACGCCGAACGCGCGGCTCTCGTCCGGGCCGCGGCATCCCCCGCCGCACTGTCGCTCATCCGCGGCTTCGCACATCGTCAGAGAGAGAAGCAGTCATGACCCTGCCCGCGCTCCAGACCCAGGGCACGCTCGAAGGCAAGACCATCGTGATGTCCGGCGGCAGCCGTGGCATCGGCCTGGCGATCGCCCTGCGCGCAGCGCGCGACGGCGCCAACGTCGTACTGCTCGCCAAGACCGACCTCCCCGATCCCCGCCTGAACGGCACGATCCACGATGCGGCCGCGCAGATCGAGGCGGCGGGAGGGCGGGCTCTCGCCGTCGTCGGAGACGTGCGATCGGATGATGCGGTGGCCGACGCCGCGGCCCGGGCCGTCGATGCGTTCGGCGGCATCGACATCTGCGTCAACAACGCCAGCGCGCTCCGGATGAGCGGGACGCTGGATCTCACCCCCTCGCAGTACGACCTCATGCAGGACATCAACACGCGCGGCGCCTTCATGCTCACGCGCGCCTGCCTTCCGCACCTGCGCGAGAGCGAGAACCCCCACGTGCTCACGCTCAGCCCGCCGCTGAACGTCACCTCGCAGCGGTGGCTGGCCGAATTCCCGGGCTACCTCCTGTCGAAGTACGGGATGAGCCTGGTCACGCTCACGATCGCCGCCGAGTTCGCCGGATCAGGCGTTGCGGCGAACTCGCTGTGGCCGCGGACCACGATCGGAACAGATGCCGTGCGCAACCTGCTCGGGGGCGACGATGCGCTCACGCGCGCTCGGCGGCCGGAGATCATGGCCGATGCTGCCTACGCGATCCTGACGACGCCGTCGCGGGAGCGCACCGGGCAGCTCCTCATCGACGACGACGTGCTGCGTGAGGTCGGCGTGACGGACTTCTCGCCGTATGCCTACTCCGGCCGGGACGAGGACCTGGACGGCGATTTCTTCCTGGACTGAGTCAGAGGCTCTTGAACGCCTGAACCGCGGCGAGCGACGAGGCATCGACGATCTCGTTGCCGTACCGCTCCAGGACGATGGCCTGGGTCGCGCGCAGGTGGGCCGTCGCGAGCTTGGTGACGCCTTCCACATCGCCCGCCGTGATGAGCCGGACCAGCGCCGCGTGCGTGCGGAACGACTCCTTCTGGGGCTCGACGCCCGGGTACTGCGAGGCGGCGTTGGCGGACTCCGCCCAGATCTGCTCCTGGATGGACCAGATCGCGACCATGCTGCGCACCAGGAGCTGCATGGTCTGGTTGTCCAGCCCGGCCACGAGGACGTCGTGGAACACCCGCGCCGCGGCGGAGTAGCGCGCGCCGTCGCCGATGTGGGCCTCCGTCTCGGTCAGGCTGGCCTCGAGAGCGGGAAGGATCGTCTCGGCCCGGTCCTCCCGGGCGGCGCACGCCGCGGCGCACATCGGTTCGAGCGTGAGGATCGTGCCCGCGAGGTCTGCGACGGTCACGCCCTGCCCCTGCAGCGACAGCCCGAAGGCGTACGCTGCGGACGACCAGTTGGGCTTGTGCACGTAGGCGCCGCCGAACTTGCCCCGTCGCACGGTGATCAGCCCCTCGGCCTCGAGGATGCGCAGTGCCTCGCGCAGCGAGGGGCCACTCACGCCATACTGCGCCGTGAGGTCGTCCTGCCGCGGGAGCGGCATGTTGTCGGACTCGCTGCGCAGGATGCGCTTGCGCAGGTCGGCTGCGATCGACTCGGCGACGCGGGGCGAGAAGCCCAATCGCGCGCCCTGGCCCGTGCCGGATTCACTCACGCTTGCGCCTCACCTCGTGGAACTCTGATTCATCGCAAACCTTATACGGTTATGCATTTCGAGCTCTGGGAAACACGCTACGCGTAGCGAACACTCTCCTCGGTCCGATCCGTGCGAGGCGCGTCGGCGGAACCGAAATCGGCCCAGCCGCCAGCATCGATCAGCGTCACCAGACGCCCGGCGGTGCTGTGGGCGCCTTCGGGGAGACGGCGCACGAGCTGCGAAGCGCGCGACAGCCACGAGACGTCGACCTCATCCGTGAAGCCCATCGCACCGTGGAGCTGGTGAGCACCCCGGAGCACCGTAGACGCCGCCGCCTGCGCCGCCGATCGCAGCGCGACCGCATCGACGAGCGCGCCGTCGCCCGCGGTCGCGATGCGCCAGAGCGTGTACTTGCCGAGTTCGCCGAGCGCTTCGACGGCGACGGCCATGTCGGCGAGCTGGAATCCGACGCCCTGGAACGAGATCAGGCGGCGGCCGAACTGCTCGCGCTCACGCGTGTACTGCACGGTGTCGGCCGCAGCGTGCTCCAGCAGCCCCAGCAGCCACCATGACTGCAGGGTGATCCCGAGCGCCGCGGTCTGCGGGGAGCGCTCGCCGGTCGGATGGAGCGTCATCTCGACGGCGAACGGAGCGATCTTCGTCCCGAGCGCATCCGACGCCGGCGCGAGCCGGTGGGTCCGGCCACTGGGGTCGACGCCCGCCCAGGCCAGCGGCAGATCGCCGTGCGCGACCAGCGCCGATGCCTCTTCGCCGACGACGGCTGTCGCATCCGCCTCGCCGCACCTGGCGAACCGCTCGGCGACCGGGTACGGGAGCGCGTAGAAGCCGGCAGCCTGGCTCGCTGCCGCGGCCACCTCCAGCTGGAGCGGATCCGCGAGCGGCTCGAGGTCCCACAGCCCGACGGCGTCGACGAGGTCGCCCGCGACCCTGCGGACACCCGGGTCATCCACCGCCCGGCGCAGGAGGTCGACACCGCCGGCGCCCGCGATGCTCTCCCTGAGGACATCGCCGACTTCGACGGCTTCTTCGGCCAGGGACGAGTTCATGTTTGCTCCAGGGATTTGGCGATGGTCTGCTTGTTCATCTCGACCGTTCCGGATGCCACGGTGGCGGCCTGCGAGTAGCGCCAGTGGTCCTCGACCTCGCGCTCGAAGTAGGTCGACGCGGCGGTCGCGCCGACGGCGTCCCGTCCGAGCATCTCCATGAGGATCTCTGCGGACTCCTGGTCCAGCGTCGTCACGACGATGCGGTAGGCGGCTGCCGAGAGCGGAGAGAGGTCGGACTCCTGAGAGCCGACGAGCCGATACGCCAGCAGGCGCGCCTGTCGTGCTCGCACCAGGGCTGCGGCCCACCGCTCGCGCAGCGAGTCCGGCACGTCGCCCCAGCGGTCGGCGAGCGCTGCCGGTGCTTCCCGCAGCAAGCGCTCGGAGCGGGCGTAGCGGGCGATGCCGATGCGCTCGAACCCGAGCACTTCGGCGACGATGTCCCAGCCCGCGCCGATCTCACCGAGCACCTGGTCATCGGGGACCCATGCCCCATCGAGGTACACCTCGTTCAAGTGGTGCTCGCCGAGCATCGCTCCGATCGGCCTGACCTCGACGCCCGGCTGGTCCATCTGCATGAGGAAGACGGTGATGCCGCTCTTGCGTCCGCCGGCCGGGCCGGTGCGGGCGAGCAGGAAGCACCATCCGGCCATGCGCGCATACGATGTCCAGACCTTCTGCCCGGAGATGGACCATCCGCCATCGACCTTGTCGGCCTTCGTGCGCAGCGCAGGCAGGTCCGAGCCGGCGCCGGGCTCGCTGAACCCCTGGCACCAGACCGCCTCACCCGCCGCGATCGCGGGGAGGTGCTGTGCCCGCTGCGCGGGAGTCCCGTGGCGCATGATCGCCGGGCCGACCCAGTTGACACCCATGTACTGGGCGCCGCGCGGTTCATGCGCCGCCCACATCTCCTCGCGGACGGCTGTCTGCTCCCACACGTCGGTCGCAGCGCCGCCGAACTCACGGGGCCACGCCGCGGCGAGCAGCTGGCGCCTCCCCAGTTCGCGCGAGAACGCCTCGGTGAGGGCGAAGTCTGCGGGGTCCGGCGTGAACGCGCCGAGAAAGTCGGCCGGAAGGTGCTCCGCGATGAGAGCACGCAGGTCGGACCGCAACCGCGAGACGGACTCGGGTTCACGGTAGTCGAGCACGTATCACCACCTTGTGATCTGTCATTTAACTTTATAAAGATTACAGAGTAATCGTGGCGATCATAGCAACACCGACCGCTAATCTTCTAAAGGATTGATAGAGTAACGCTCGTGAACGAAGCAACGTCAACGGTGACGGACGCCACCATCGACTGGGACGCATACGTCCCCCGCGAAGAGACGCAGGCGATCGTCGAAGCCGCGCGCGAGCACTTCGCGTCGCTGTTCTCCCCCGACGATCTCCGGCGCATCCTCGACGGCGGGGGCCGTCCTGATCTATGGGGACCGCTCGTCGATCACGGCTACACCCTCATCGGGCTGCCCGAGGAGCTCGACGGACTGGGCACGATCCTGGATCTCACGGCGCTCCTCGAAGAAGCCGGACGCGCCCTGCTGCCCGCGCCGCTTCTGACCCACGCGATGGCCGCGCAGATTCTCCTGACGGCGGGGCTGCTGGAGGACACCACATCGTCGTCGCGGCTCGCGTTCGCGCGCATCCACGGCGAGGTGCTCCAGGTCTTCGACGGCGAGGACGCCGAGATCGGCGTCGCAGTCGATGCGGCGGGCGCGGCCAGCACGATCCACGTGTTCGCGCTCACCGCGTCGGACCGCGACATCGTCCCCGCGGTCGACCCGTCGCGCCCGTTCGCGCGCCTTGCACTCGACACCGTCTCATCGCAGGAGAGCACCGGGGCGCCCGCACTGGATGTCGTACTGGCCGCGCCACGCACGTGCGCGGCCGCGGATCTCGTCGGCGTCGCCGCCCGCGCTCTCGACGGTGCGATCACCCATGCGCTCGGTCGCGAGCAGTTCGGGCGGCCGATCGCGAGCTTCCAGGCCGTCAAGCACCAGCTCGCCGACGCCTACGTCCTTCTCGAGCGTGCGCGAAGCCTGACACTGGGCAGCGCCGTGGCCCTCGGCGTCTCGCGTGACTCCGACGAGGCATCCCGCCTCTCCCGTCTCGCGAAGGCCGCCGCCGCGGACGCCGCAGCCCGGAGCGTCGCGCTGCAGACCCAGCTGCTCGGCGCGATGGGACTGACCTTCGAGTCGGACGGCCCGCTCGCGGTCCGCCGCGCGCGTCACACCATCCCTCTGCTGGGCGATGCCGGCCAACTGTATGCCGCCGTCGCGGCCGAAGCACTGGGAGTGACCCGATGACCGACTCGCTGACGCAGTTCCGCTCCTTCCTCGATGCCGTCCTGCCCGACGACTACGCGATCGCGTACACGGCCTACCGCGAGGACGAAGGGCTTCGCCGGGAGTTCCAGGCTGCGATGTTCGACGAGGGATGGCTCATCCCGGACTGGCCGTACGGCCTCGGCGGGCGCGACCTCCCGCTCACCGAGGCGCTCACGATCCGGATCGAGGGCGCCCGCCTGCGCATCCCGCGCGAGATGAACATCCAGGCCGCAGGCGTGGTCGCTCCCGCGCTGCGGGCGTTCGGCACCGCCGAGCAGCAGGAGCGGTATCTCCGCCCGACGCTGCGGGGTGAGGCGTGGTGGGCACTGGGGATGTCGGAGCCGGGAGCAGGCTCCGACCTCGCCTCGCTGCGCACGACGGCCGTCCGCAGTGGCGACTCGTTCGTCGTCAACGGCCAGAAGGTCTGGACGACGCAGGCCGACGGGGCGCGGTGGTGCACCCTGTACGCCCGTACCGATGCGACCGCGCCGAAGCACCGCGGCATCAGCTGCCTGATCGTCGACATGGATGCCCCCGGCATCACCGTCCGCCGGATCCGCACCGCCGGACCGTCGATCGAGTCCTTCTGCGAGGTGTTCTTCGACGATGTCGAAGTGCCGGCAGACCGGCTGCTGGGAGAACTGAACGGCGGTTGGCGCGTCGCGCTGTCGGCGCTCGAGCATGAACGCGACATGATCTGGGTCCACAACTGGCTGGAGATGCAGCGCGCCCTCGCCCCGGTCCTGGATGACCCGGCCGCGCCGTCGTACGCGCACGAGCGGCTCGGGCGGCTCCTCGCCGACACCGAGGCCATCCGCCTCACGGGCATGCGCAGTGTCGGCGCCCGTACCGCGGGCATCGACTCTCCGATCTCAGGCATCCTGAAGCTCTTCGGGTCGGAGTCGGTGCAGCGCGCCGCCGCACTCGCCCTGGAGCTCGGCGCAGGTGAGGACGAGGCCCCCCTCGCCCGCTTCGACGAATACCTCGAGTCGATGGCGGCGACGATCTACGGCGGTACCTCCGAGGTGCAGCGCAACATCATCGCCGAGCGCGTGCTCGGCCTGCCGAAGGGAGCATGACCATGACCGATCTGCCCGACGCCTCCGGTCCTCTGGCAGGGCGCGCAGCCCTGGTCTCAGGATCCGGCCGCGGCATCGGCCGCGCCATCGCCCTGTCGCTCGCCGAGGCCGGTGCGACCACGGTCATCCTGGCCCGCAACGCGGAACAGGTCGCCGAGACTGTCGCTCTCATCACGGCCGCGGGCGGTCACGCCGTGGCGGCGCCTGCCGACCTCACGGACGCGGAGTCCGTGGCCGCTGCCGTGGATCCGGTGCTCGCCGAGCTCGGCGGCATCGACATCCTCGTGAACAACGCCGGCGTCAACCTGAAGCGCCCGTTCATCCCCTTGCCGGTCGACGACGGTGTCGCCGTCGGGCAGCCGGGCTCGGGCCCCGCGAGCGTCGGCATGGCCGACGATGAGTGGGACGCGATCTTCGACACCCACGTGCGCGCGTCGCTGCTGCTCGTCCGGCTGGTCGGCCCGGGCATGCTGGAGCGCCGTTGGGGGCGGGTGATCAATGTCGGCTCCAGCGCCGTCGGCCGCACGCCGAACCTGTCGGGCCCCTACAAGGTGGCCAAGGGTGCGATGATGCACTTCACGCGCGCCCTTGCGAAGGAATGGGCGGAGTACGGTGTCACGGTCAACGCGATCGCGCCGGGCCACTTCCGCACCGACATGTCGAAGGCTCTGCACGACAGCGAGGAGGGGCAGGCGTGGCTCCGGGAGCGGATCCCGATGCGTCACGCCGGCGACGTCAGGGAGTTGGGCGCGCTTGCCGCGTTCCTCTCGGGCGATCTGGCTTCGTTCATCACCGGGCAGGTCATCTACGTCGACGGCGGCGAGACCCTCTGATCGAAGGCCGCTCGAGCCGATGAGCGGTCCACCGTCCAGCCGTCCAGGGCGGCACGCTCGACCGCGCGAGCAGCACCCCACGACGCCTGCTGACCATCCGCGTACAGACGCACCGCGTTCCCGATGCTCGCGGGATCGAGCGCGGCGATCGCCCCGGCGAGCTCAAGGGCGCGACGCTGCAGCGATCCATGCTCGACGACCTCGTTCACGAGACCCCAGTCGTATGCCGTTCGCGCGTCGACGGGCTGTCCCGTGAGTGTCAGCTGGCGCGCCCGCCAGACCCCGATCGCGGCGGGCAGTTCGGTGCTCAGCCCCCATCCCGGCGTGAGGCCGAGCTTGGCGTGGGTGTCGGCGAATCGCGCGTCGGCGGACGCGATGACCATCGAGCACGCGAGCGCGATCTCCAGTCCCCCCGACACACAAGATCCGTTCACCGCGGCGATCGTCGGCGTCGACATCGCTCGCAGAGCTGTGGCCGGATCGACGGGCAGGCGGCTGTAGCCGGACTCATCGAGCAGCTGCCTCGCATCGACACCGCTGGTGAATGCCGGGTCGGTTCCCGTCAGGATGACGGCGCGGACATCTGGCGCGGCGTCCGCTTCCTGCAGCACCTCGACCAGGCGTGCGCGCGTGGCTCGGTCGAGCGCGTTGCGCGTCGGAGGATGGTCGAAGGTCAGCACCATCACGCCGTCGGCGATGCGAGCGTGGAATCGGATCTGATCGGACATGGCAGCCTCTCTCGTTCATCTCTATAATGATTGAAGTAATTATCGGAGGCAATCGACGATGACACTCCCCGATCACATCGCGAGACGTATGACGCTTCCGATCGTGTGTGCGCCCATGTTCCTCATCTCCGGGCCTGAGCTCGTCGCCGCCGCGCGTGACTGCGGGTTCCTCGGGGCGTTCCCCCGCCAGAACACCCGCACCGCCCAGCAGTTCGCCGACTGGCTGAGCCGCATCCGCGACGCGGGTCAGGCGACGAGCGAGCTTCGCGGGCGCGCCCCGGGGCCCCTGGCCGTGAACATCCCGACGACGCTTCCCCCCGACGAGATGGCCGCAGATCTCGACGTCTGCGCGCGATACGGGGTCGACATCGTCATCACCTCGGTGGGCAAGCCCGACGTCGTCACCCGGCTGGCCCACGAGAGGGGCCTGCTGGTGCACCATGACGCGACCTCGGTCGTCTTCGCTGAGAAGGCGATCGCTGCAGGAGTGGACGGGCTCAACTGCATCGGGGCGGGTGGCGGCGGCCACTCCGGCACGGTGAGCCACCTCGCGCTCATCCCGCGGCTGCGGTCGATCTTCGACGGCACGATCTCGCTTGCCGGCGCGGTCGCCGGCGGCGCGGCCGTCCGCGCCGCGGAGGTGCTCGGCGCAGATCTGGCGTTCGTGGGCACGCGCTTCGCCGCCACCATGGAATCGCGGGCGAGCCCCCTCCAGAAGGAGTGGATGGTCAGCGGCGACTCGCGGCGCCTCCGCTACACCGCGAAAGTGAACGGCGTGCCCGCGAACTGGATGCTGGACTCGCTGGAGCACCACGCCATCGACATCGACGCACTCCCCGACCCCACCCATCGCGGGCACGAGCATCTCCCCGCCGGTGTGCGCCCGTGGCGCGACCTGTGGTCGGCCGGGCAAGGGATCGAACTCATCCACGACACGCCGCCCTTCGCCGAGCTCGCCCGACGGCTGGCGATGGAGTATCTCGACGCGTGCGACACCCCCGACCATCGGCGAACCGCCCAGGAGCTCGCCTCGCCCGAAAGGACTCCCCTGTGACCGACGATCGCCTCGACGCACTCCCTCGGAGCGAAGACCTCCTGCTCGGCCGCTCCGGGTCATCGCTGATCGTCACGCTCAACCGGCCATCGCGTGCGAACGCGTTGACGGAGTCGATGATGGACGATCTGCGTTCGCTGTGGCGCGAGGTCGCCGCAGCGCGCTGGGTGCGATCGGTGATCATCACCGGGGCGGGCACCGCGTTCTGCGCGGGCGCCGACGCGGGCATGCTTGCGCAGCCGCGGACCCGCATCGGGCGCGACGCCGCAGAGGAGCTGTCCTTCGTGCCCGGCCCGCACCTCGACGTGCCTGTCATCGTCGCCGTCAATGGTGTCTGCGCCGGCGGAGGCCTCCACTTCGTCGCCGACGCGGACCTGTGCATCGCGGCCGACACCGCCCGTTTCGTCGACCCGCATGTCACCGTCGGGCAGGTCAGCGGCATGGAGCCGGTGGAGCTCATGCTCAAGGCGCGTCGCGACGTCGTCGTGAGGATGGCGCTGCTCGGCCGCTCTGAGATGCTCGACGCCGATCGCGCGAAGGAGGTCGGGCTGGTGTCGGAGGTCGTGCCCCTTGACGCCCTGCCGGCACACGTGGCCGCCCTCGGCGAGCGCATCGCGGAAGGCTCCCCGGAGGCGGTCCGTGCAACCCGTGCCGTGATCCGCGACTTCGAAGCCGACGTGATGCGCCGCCACATGGACGCCGGCTGGAAGGCCGTGCAGGACCACTGGGCCCATCCCGACGCCCACGAGGGTCCCCGTGCGTTCCTCGAGAAGCGCACGCCGCGATGGGCGGAGACGGACTGACCGTGCTCGAGGCCAAGCGCGTCATCATCACCGGAGCCGGCCAGGGCCTCGGCCGCGCATACGCCGTCGCCGCGGCCCTGGCGGGAGCGGCGGTCGTCGTCGGCGACATCGACGCGGAGGCCGCCGAGCAGACCGTCGAGGCGATCCGCGCGTCGGGCGGCCGCGCCGTCGCGGTGACGGGGTCGGTCGCCGAGTGGGCCGTCGCGCAGCAGCTCACCGCCCGCTGCGTGGACGAGTACGGCGGTGTCGACGGCCTGGTGGCGAACGCCGCGATCATGCGCAACGCGGACCCGTGGGACGACACGGAGGAGGACCTGAGGGCTGTCGCAGAGGTCAACGTGCTCGGTGTGCAGTTCACCGCCCGACATGCGATGCGCGCCATGGTGGAGTCCGGACGCGGCGGTTCGGTCGTCACCGTGGTCTCCGGCGCCCGGGACGGGATCGCGGGAATGAGCGCGTACGGAGCCTCGAAGGGCGCTGTCGCCGCGATGACCGCGAACTGGGCACTGGCCGGCCGGGCGCACGGGATCCGAGTGAATGCCATCTCACCGCTCGGACTCACCCGCATGTCGCAGGCCGATCATCGCTCCGACCGGCCTCCGATGCCGGATCCGTCGCGCGTCGCGCCGCTCGTGACCGCGCTGCTGTCGGACTCCAGCGCACCCCTCACGGGCGCCGTGCTGCGGTTCGACGGAACGGCCCTCGGCACCTACGGCTCATCGCTCCGAACGGTGGCGACGTCGTCGACGGGCTGGCGGGCCGAGGACCTCGCCGCCGCGCTCGTCGAGGAGGCCGCGCAGTGACCAGGTTCGACCACCGGGTCGCGATCATCACCGGCGCCGGCAACGGCATCGGAAGGGCGACGGCCCGGATGTTCGTCACCGAGGGCGCCACCGTCGTCGGCGTCGATACGGATGAAGCCGCCCTGGGCGCCGTGCGCGCCGAGCTCGGGCCCGCCTTCGAATCCTTCCCGGCCGATGTCGCCGACGACGCACCGGAGCACGACTATGTGTCCGCGTGCGTGGCCCGTCACGGCCGTATCGACGTCGCCTTCCTCAATGCCGGCATCTTGGGCCCCTCCGCACCCATGGACGACTACCCGCTCGCCGCGTTCGACGCGGTCATGGGCGTCAACGTCCGCGGGGTGTGGCTCGGCACCACCCGTGCGATGCGCGCGATGCGCGCGCAGTCCACGGGCGGCGTGATCACGATCACGTCCTCGACGGGCGGCCTGCGCGGCAGCGGCGGGATGGGGGCGTACATCACGAGCAAGCACGCCGTGGTCGGCCTCATGAAGGCGGCGGCGATCGAAGGAGGCCCCTTCGGAATCCGCGTGAACGCCGTCCACCCGGGGCCGACGGACACGGCGGTGTGGACCTCGGCCGCGCCGTCGAAACGGGAGGAATCGGATTCCACGGGTGTCGGGCTTCCGCAGCTGTACCGTGTGGCGGATCCCGCCGAGATCGCGGCCGTCGTCGGCTTCCTCTCCAGTGACGAGGCCGCCTTCTGCACGGGGGCGTCCTATCCCGTCGACGGCGGGCTTCTGGCTGGTCCGCCCTACCGGCATCCCCGGTCGGCGCACTGACGAACGAAGAAGGGGTCCCGCCCGAAGGCGGGACCCCTTCTTCGTGGCCATGCCTTACTCGACGGGGACGCAGATCCCCTCGGGCGAGCAGGGCTCGGTCGACCGGTAGAGCTGCAGCTCGCTCGCGTCGATGCCGATGCGCTTGTCGGGCCCGAAGACATACACGCCGTTGGCGCCCGTGAACTCCTCACCGGAGGTCAGGTACGTCTTGATCGAGTCGCCGTCGGTCTTGCCGGTGTCCGCCACCGCCTGGGCGATCAGCACGGACCAGTCGAAGCTGTTCGCACCGACCGTGTCGAGCGGGGTGAACTCCGTCTTGTCGAGCGCGTCCATGTAGCGGGTGACGAACTCCGAGACGACCCCCGTGGTGTCGAGGGCGGGGTCGAGGAACGTCTTGGCCATGGGGCCGGCGGCGAGATCCTCGGCCAGCTCGGCGGGAGTCGCCTCGACGATGGCCGGCGTGCCCAGACCGAGCGTGCCCGCGGTCGGGGGGTACCAGCCCAGCTTGTCGAACGAGCTCATCACCGTGACGGCGGGGGTCCCATACGGCCACATGACGACGGCGTCGACGTCGGCCTGCTGCAGCGTGCTGAGCTGTGCCGTCGCGTCGCTCGCCGAGGCGGGGAAGCTGACCCGCACGAGCTCGAGGTCGGGGTAGTCGGCCTTGGCGATGTCTTCGGTGAGGTCGGCCTGCGCGACGGCGAACGCGGAGGCGTCCTCGACGAGGCCGATCTTGTCGCCGAACTGCGACGCGTAGTCCAGCAGCGGCGTGATCGCCGTGTCACCCGCGTTGCCCGCTCCCGTCGAGAACGCGTACTTGTAGCGGTGCGAGTCCCCCACCTCGGGAAGCACGGCGGCGATGCCGCCGGAGGTGCCGCCCGGGATCTTGACCTGGTTGAGCACGTCCTGCACAGCGGGGAACGCCTCGGTCGTGAAGAAGATCGCGGTCGCGCCGGCCTGCGCCAGCTCGCGCGTCTGCGCGACGGCGGCGGTCGCCTCGCCCGCGGTGTCGCGCTCGACGACCTCGATGGTCATACCGGGATGCAGCGTCTCGGCGTACTCGGCACCGGCCTTCAACCCCGCGAGGGAGTTGATCCCGGATGCCGCGAGCGGGCCGGTCAGCGAGCCGACGAACCCGATCGTGAGCTTGTCGGGGAGCGCGGGCGCACTCGAGCTCTCGCTCGGGGACCCCGCCGCACCTCCCGTGTCACTCGAGCACGCGGCGAGCGAGAGCGCCAGTGCTCCCGCGACGGCCGCCACTCCCAGCAGCCTGCTCTTGGTGCGGAACATGTTTCTCCTTTGATTTGTCGGGTGCCGTCTAGGACAGGTAGGCGGCGTGCAGCAGATCCGGCAGCTCCGGATCCGTGCCGTTCACCTCGTGGACGATGTGACCGTGCCGCAGGACCAGCACGTCGGCCGCGAGGGTCTGCGCGACCTCGAGGCGCTGTTCCACCACGAGGACGGCGTAGCCGAGGTCGCGCAGCGTCGCGATGATCTCGGTCGTTCGTGCGACGAGCTTCGGCGCGAGCCCGTTGGTGGGCTCGTCGAGCATGATCGCCTGGGGCGCGCCGGCGACGGCACGGGCGATGGCAAGCATCTGCTGCTGCCCGCCGCTGAGCCGGCCGGCCGCCCGGTTGAGGTGCTCCTTGAGCTCGGGCAGCAGCTCCAGCGGCTCGACGGGCGGCTTCGCGCCGGATCGGGGTCGAGCGACATCGAGGTTCTCGGCGACCGTCATCTCGGGGAACACGTGGCGCCCCTCGAGGACGTGGCCCAGTCCCGCCCGTGCCCGTCTGCTCGCAGGAAGGTGACCCAGCTCGACGTCACCGAGGCGCACGGTGCCGATTGCCGGGGTCAGCCCTCCGATGCCGTGCAGCGTCGACGTCTTGCCCGCGCCGTTCGCGCCGAGCAGCACCACGCATTCGCCGGGCCTCACGGTGAAGCTCACGCTCTCCGCTGCGATGACGGCGCCATATCGCACCGTCAGGTTCTGGACGACCAGTTCGCTTCCCATCACACCGTTCCCATGTATGCGGCGCGGACCGCCTCGGCATCGTGCAGGTCGTCGGGGTGCCCTTCCCACAGCACCCGGCCGAGGTCGAGCACGACGATCCGGTCGACCAGACGGCTGACCATCTCCAGATGGTGCTCGACGATGATCACCGCGACCCCGGCGCGCGCGACGTCCTTGACGATGGCTTCGAGCGCGTCGATCTCGGACGCGGACAGACCGGCAGCGGGCTCATCGAGCAGCAGCACCTTGGGGCACCGCGCAACGGCCATCGCCGCTTCGAGGAACCGCAGCTGCCCATGGCCGAGGAACCGGCTCTCGCGGCGTCCCATCTTCAGGTCCTCCGGCTTCAGACCACCGGCTTCCAGAAGGGCGAGCGCAGCGGTCCGGCACGCGGCGACCCGCTCGGGCGACGCCTCGAGCTGCCGCTGCACGGCGATCTCGATGTGTTCGTCGATGCTCATGCCGGCGAAGGTCTTCGGCGTCTGGAACGTGCGGGCGATGCCCCGGCGTGCGCTCTCCTGCGGACGGGAGCGGCTGATGTCCGCGCCGTCGAGGGCGACGCTGCCCGACGAAGGGCGGTAGTAGCCGCCGATGATGTTGAGCATCGTGGTCTTGCCCGAGCCGTTCGGTCCGATCAGCCCGAGGATCTCGCCTTCGCGCAGTTCGAGCGTGACGCCGTCGACCGCCTTCAGACCACCGAAGCTGCGCTTGACCTCGTCGACCTTGAGCACGACGCCCCTCTCCGCCCCGGGTGCGGCCGCAGGCGCCGTCTCAGACTCGTCGGAGAGGGATGCCGCCGCCCCAGGCTCCGTGGCGGCATCCAGACGCAGGGAGGTCCTGACCGGATCAGCGGCTGCGGCGGTGCGGCTGAAGAGCCCGCGGGGGCGCAGCCGCATGAGCAGGACGAGCAGGACGCCGTAGACGATGATGTTCACGTGCGGGTACGGCGCCAGCATGAGCGGCACGATCACCAGGATGACCACGCCGACGAGGGGACCGAGCTGGGACCCCAGACCGCCCAGCACCGCCATCACCAGGAAGAGGATCGACAGCGACGGCAGGAACGCGTCGGGTGAGATGTAGACCGACAGGTAGGCGAACAGCGCGCCCGCCAGCCCGCCCATGCCCGATCCCACGGCGAACGCCGCGACCTTCGTGAAGTAGCCGCCGATACCCAGGGCGGATGCCCCGATCGACTCGTCGCGGACTGCCGCGGTCGCGCGACCGACACGGCTCGTGCGGTAGCGGGCGTGGAACCAGAATGCGAGGAAGGCGATGCCGATGATCACGAGGGGCACGAACCACTCCCACAGCACATAGCTGTCGGGGTCGAACGACAGGAACGGGGTGATGCCCGAGATGCCGCCGTGGCCCCGCGTGAGGTCGTCCAGCGCGACCAGCATGTCGGAGACGACCAGCACCGTGCCGAGCGAGAGCATCGCGAGCCCGAGGGCCGCGAGCCGCCCCGCGGGCAGACCGACCAGCGCTCCGACGGCGACGCCGCTCAGGAGCGAGAGGGGCAGGGTCAGCCAGATGGGCCACATGTAGGTGCCCGCGAGGATGCCGGCGACATATGCGCCGACCGCGAAAGCGGCGCCCTGGCCGAGCGAGAGCACGCCCGAGAAGCCGATCGTCACGTTCACGCCGTACACCGAGACGAGGTAGACGCAGATGAGGAGGACGACGTAGGCGGGGTACGACATCGGCCCGGTGATGAGCAGGATCGCGAGTGCGACCACGACCATCACCAGCCCCTGGATGGACGGCATCACCGCGACGCGGCGAAGCGGCGCCGGCAGCCGATCCAGTACGCGGTCGAGGCCCCGGTTCACGGCATCCTGCACCGCATAGCTGCCTGTCCGGAGGTTCTCCTGGAGACGTGCCATTTTCAGACCTCCCGAACGGGCCGCGAGCCGAAGATCCCGTGCGGCCTGACGACATAGACGAGGACGAGCAGCACGAAGACTGCGAGGTTGCCGAAGAGCGGCCCGATGTAGACGGCGGCGGCCTGGCTCACCAGCCCGACGACCACGCCACCGATGACCGCGCCCGGAACGCTGCTCATCCCGCCCATCGAGACCGCGACGAATCCGTAGAACAGGAAGAAGATGCCGAGGTTGGGCATGAGGATCTGCGAGGACGCGACGAGGTATCCGGTGATCGCCGCGATGACGGCCGAGAGAAGCACGGTGATCTGCGAGGCCCGCGCCCGAGAGATCCCCAGCGCTTCCGCCCCGCGCACGTCCTGCCCGACCGCCCGGAGCTCACGACCGACACGCGTGCGGCGGTAGAAGATCAACAGGGCCGCCGCCACCAGCAGCAGCACGGGAAGAGTCGCGAGTTCGGCCCACGACACCCGGAACCCGAGGAACGTGAAGGGCGTGGAGGGGATGCCGAACGGGAAGTACGTCGCCTCTCCGCCCGCGGGGATGGCGAGGATCTCGGTCAGCACGATGCTGACGCCGAAGGTGGAGAGGATCCACGAGACCGCCGACCCGGACTGCACGAACGGCCGGATGGCGACGACCTCTGTGACCAGCGCGGCGATGAGCAGGGCCGCGAATCCGAAGAGGAACGCGAGCCACACCGGCACACCCGCGGCTGCGCTCAGCAGGATGACGATGGGGGCGAGGACGACCAGCTGGCCGTGGCCGAAGTTGATGACGCCGGTCGTGAGATGCAGCACGGCGAACGCGACGGCGATCAGACCGTATATCGCCCCCTGCGACAGCCCGGGCAGCAGAATCGACTGGATGAATTGGTCCATGTGTTCGGGTTCCACCTCGGAGTCGACGATGACGGGAAGCGGTTTTAAACTATATAAAGATTAGAGGATTTGCAACCTCACCCCTTTCCACCGTTGAGGACGGACAATGACGACCGATACCCCCCACGTCGAGCGGCCTGCCGCAGGGTCGCGGCGAGCGATCGAAGAGAGCTGGCGCGCGCACGGATTCCACACCGACGAGCAGCTCGGCTGGATGCTCGAGGACCGCGCCCGCACGATGCCCGACCGGACCGCGGTGATCACGCCCTCGGCGCGGTTCACCTATCGCGAGCTGCAGGTGCGCGCCTCGGCGATCGCACGCACCCTGGTCGCCCGCGGCGTCCGCAGTGGAGACACGGTCTGCTGGATGCTGCCGACCGATGCAGAAGCGGTGTGCGTGGCATCGGCGATCTGGCGGATCGGCGCGATCAGCAGCCCGATCGTGCCGATCTATGGGGCCAGGGAGATCACGGCCGTGGTCGAGCAGTCCCGGCCTGTGGCGGTCATCACGAACGCGGTGGTGCGCGGCCGGCGCCTGCCCGAGGAGTTCGACGAGGTGCTGCGGTCGGTCGGGCACGAGCCGCGCGTGCGGCTGCTCGCGGACGGGGAGCACGCGGGATGGCTCGATGCCGAGGACGAAGGACCCGGGGCGTTGCCTGAGTCAGTGCTCCCCGCGCCGGCCGAGGCGCCCTCCCTCATCCTGTACACGTCGGGGACGGAGGCGGCGCCGAAGGGGGCGGTGCACTCGACCGCCGGCCTCATGCACGAGCTCCGCTCCTGCGTGACCGAGTGGGGCATCACCTACCGCGACCGTATGTTCATGGCATCGCCGATGACCCACATCACGGGTCTGCTGCAGGGGTTCCTCATCCCGACGCGGGTCGGCGGCGCGGCGATCCTGATGGATCGCTGGAACGCCGCGGAGGCGATGGATCTCATCGAGCGCCATGGCGGAACCTATATGGCGGGCGCGACCCCGTTCCTGCGGGAGCTCCTCGCCGCCTACGCCGCCGCGGGCCGCACGACGTCAAGCCTTCGCCAGTACTGCTGCGGCGGCGCGGCGGTGCCGCCCGAACTCATCCGCGCGGCGGACCGGCTGGGCATCGCCGCCTACCGGGCGTGGGGGATGACGGAGCTTCCCACCTCGACTCTCGCCAACGAACTGGACCCGCTGTGGGCGCGAGCCGAGACGGACGGACGCCTGGCCCCCGGTGTGGAGCTGCGCGTCGTCGACGACGACGGTCGCGACCTGGACGCAGGCCGCGAGGGAAATCTCCTCCTTCGCGGACCGGAGATGATGCTCGGCTACGTGCGCGCGGATGCCGCACCGCCCGCCATCACTGAGGACGGCTGGTTCGCCACCGGCGACGTCGGCTGCCTCGGTGTCGACGGCTATGTGCGGATCAGCGGTCGCACCAAGGACATCATCAATCGCGGAGGCGAGAAGTTCAGCGTGCGCGAGATCGAGGACCACCTGCGCGCCCATCCCGGCATCGAGGCCGTGGCCGTCCTCGCCGTCCCGGGTGGGCGCCTCGGCGAGCGCATCGGCGCAGTCATCGTGGGCGACTCCGGTGTGAGCCCGGCAGCGCTCGCCGCGTTCATGACGGCCAGAGGGGTCGCGAAGCAGAAGACGCCGGAGCTCGTCGTCCTCGTCGATGCGATTCCGATCAACGCCACCGGGAAGGTCGACAAGCGCGCTGTGCTCGCCCTGTTCGACGGGCGCTGACGCCGGTCGGAGCAGTTCCGCAGCGCCCGCGGGGGCTCCGCGCGAACACACGCGGAAATGTCCGGTGAATTCCCTCTCACCCGTCGCGCCTTCGGCGCTACGATCACAGCACCGTCTGGAAGCGGTAGTGGGGGCGTTGGGCCGAGCGCTTCGGACGTGAGCTGAAGGAGTCATCGATGAGCACGAAGAACCTCGCACTGGTGGTCGGGTCGTACGACGACACCGCCGCCGCCTCCGAGGACTACGACGCGCTGCGCAGCGGTCAGGACGCGGGCGGCTACGAAGTGATCGGCGCGGTGGTGCTGGTGCGCGGCAAGGACGGCAAGGTGCAGGTGCACGAGCACGGCGACAAGTCCGTCGGCCACGGTGCCGCATGGGGCGCCGGTGCGGGCGTGGTCGTCGGGCTGTTCGCTCCGCCGCTGCTGGCCGCGACGGCGATCGGCGCGGGCATCGGCGCGGTGCTCGGCAAGATCAAGAAGGGCCACGACGAGAAGAAGTTCGGCGTCGACGTCGACGAGTACCTCGCGCCCGGAACCTCGGCGGTCGTCGCCGTCGTCGACGACAAGTGGGCGGACAAGGTCGAAAAGGCCCTGACCCGCGCCAACAAGCGCATCAACAAGGCCATCGAAGCCGACGACTACGAGAAGCTGCAGAAGGCGCTCGCCGAGTCGGCCGACGACGTCGTGGAGCAGATCAACTCCTGACGGATCAGACGCACCCCTGGGGCGTGGCACGGAGCCGCGACCCAGGGGTGCGCTGTTCCCCCTAGCGGGCGAGCCCCGCCGGCTGCGCGGCAGGCTGTCGCTGCGTGAGGTCGATGTCGGCCGGCAGCTCCAGATCGGGGCCGTACTCGGTGCCGAACGCGTGAACGTCGCCGTCGCTCCACGTCGCCCAGCCGGGGTCGCCTTCACGGGCGAAGGCCCCCCAGGCCCGCATCATCCGGCGTGACACGTCGAGCCGGTCCAGGCTCCGCCCGGTGAGCGGCACCCGATCGACGGTGCCGAACACGTAGGCCAGCTCGAGACTGTGGCACGCACCCAGCACCCCGCCGAGCACCTCGGTCGGCTGCTGGAACTCGTAGGCCCACACCCGGTCGGTGCGCTGGGCCGCCAGTGCGGCGATCTGCCGCGCGGGTTCCTGGAACATGAGCGCGCTCAACCGCCGTGCGAGCAGCAGATGCGGGGGCTCATGCGGGAACCGCTCCGCCAGCGCGTCGTAGTCCACGCCGTCGACGGCCGCGAGCGCGTCGATGCGCCTCGCGACGTCGGCAGCCGTGAGCCCACCGCCGTACGAGTCGTCCTCGGCGAGGAACATGCCGGCCTCGTGGGTCGTCCAGCCGATGAGCAGAGCCTTGTCGGCGAGCGCTTCGGGCGCATCCTCGAAGAACGGATGCCGCGGCAGATCCTTCGCGTCCAGGGACGGCGCGAAGCCGGGGATCGCATCGAGGGCGATCCTGGTCTCGCCGCGACCGGCGGGCTCCAGCGGCTGCCGCCGCAGCACCTCGGCCTGGGCCTCGATGAGCGCGGACAACGGCAGGGCTCGCAGCTCCTCCGGGGTCGCGGCATCCACGATGGCGGTCACGTCCGCACGCAGGCACTCCGCCGCCTCGGCGGTGTTGGCGCGCGCGATGGGCCCGCTCATCATGATGGAGCGGGCGAACAGGTCCCGCGCAGCGGGCATCGCGCCCAGCGTCGCGACCTTCGCGCTGCCGCCGGACTGCCCGCAGATCGTGACGTTGCCGGGATCGCCGCCGAACGCGGCGATGTTGCGCTGCACCCACTCCAGCGCGGCGACGATGTCGAGCATGCCGGCGTTCGCCGAGCCCGGCTCGCCGAGTCCGCGCAGATCGAGGAACCCGAGGATGCCGAGCCGATGCGTGACCGTCACGACCACGAGCCCCTCGGCTTGGGCGAGCACGTCGCCGTTGAACGCCATCTCGTTCCCCGAGCCGTGGGTGAACCCGCCGCCGTGCAGCCACACGAGCACGGGAAGGGGTTCGTCGCCGGCATCCGACGGGGTCCAGACGTTCAGCCGAAGGCAGTCCTCGCTCATCGTCGCGCCTTCGACCGGGTATCCGGTGCGCGGGTACAGCAGGGTCAGCAGGTGCGCGCCGCGTCGGTTCGACGCGAGCCGGGTGTCCGCCTGCGGGGCGGAGGGGCCGAACGCGAGCGCGTCGCGCACGCCCTCCCATCGCTCCACTGGCTGTGGCGGCCGGAACCGGTTCGCGCCGCCGGTGTCGGCGCCATAGGGCACCCCGAGGTAGCTGCGCACTCCGGCGCTGTCGATGCCGCGCAGCAGGCCGGCATCCGTCTCGATGATCGTGTACGCCATCTCAGCGGACCTTTCGGATCGGGGCGATGAAGAACGCCGAGAGCAGGGCGACCACCGCGGTGAAGATGAACAGCGGGGCGTACCCACCGGTGAGGGTGATGATCATCGCTGCCAGGAACGGGCCGGCGATCTGCGGACCGGTGGTCGCGACGTTGAGCAGGCCGAGATCGCGAGCGGTGTTCTCGGGGTCGGGCAGCACGAGTGTCATGATCGCCTGGTCGACCGCGGAGTACACGCCGAAGAACAGCCCCACGACGACGGAGTAGACGAGCATGCCGGTCCAGGTGGGCCAGATCGCCGGGATCGCCGCGCCGGCGCCGATGCCGATCGAGGCGACGATCACGAAGACCTTGCGACGGTTCAGCTTGTCGGAGAGCGGGCCGGAGATGAGCGCGGCGATGACCGAGACACCGAGGTTGATCGTGCCGAGCAGGGCGACCGCCGTGGCCGCGTTGCCGCCAGGCAGGTTCTCGACGCCGATGTAGTCGGTGAGCGTGTAGAGCTGGTAGGTCGCGATCGTCCAGTAGCCGACCATGATCGTGGCGCGCGACCAGAACGCCCACGAGAAGTCGTGGTCGCGCAGCCCCGAGAAGAAGTGCCGGATCGACTGCCGCTCGCCGGTCCCGGCGGTCACCTGCTGGTTCGCCGTCGGGTCGGGACAGAAGATCACGAGGAACAGCGTGCCGACGATGAGCAGCGCGCCGATCAGCAGGTAGGCGACGACCGGGGTCTCGACGAAGTAGGGCGCGATGTTGAGCCCGTAGATCACGCCGATCGCGATCGCGAAGCTTGCGATGCCCGATACGAATCCGCGGCGGTGCTCGGGCACGCGGTCGGGCATGACCGCGGTGATGACCGCCTGGAACGCGCTCATCGTGACCATGACGAGCAGGTACGCCGCTCCGAGCCAGAACAGGCTCGTCATCCCGCCCAGCAGCGCGAGGAGCAGGAGTGCCGCCACCGACGAGACGATCAGCCACGGCGCGCGACGGCCGAACCTGCTCCGTGTGCGGTCCGACAGCGATCCGAAGACCGGGTTGCCGATGGCCGCGGCCGCGGCCCCGATCGAGGCGAGCACGCCGTAGGTGGCGACCTTTCCGTCGGGGTCCAGCATCGCGATCTGCGAGGGCAGCACGATCTGCTGCATGCCCTGGAAGATCGCGTACATGCCCGCGTTGGCGAGCAGGAACCCGACGACGAATCGGGCGCCGCCGATGATCTTCGGCGACCCCGCCGACGGCGAGCCGGTGCTGTCGGGGGCGGCGTCCGTACGGACGCCTGCGGGCTGGGTAGTGTCGGACATCGACGACCTCCTTGTCGCGGCTCGGTCGGGCACCGAGTCCAGATGTATTATTTTCAGAGCCAGAAATAAAGTCAAGCACCGATGCGCACGACCTTCGACAGAACCCGCGGCACCGACCTCGCCGACGTGCGGCGCGAGAACCTCCACCGCGTCCTCGAAGTCGTGCGCACCGAGCCCGGGAGCAGCCAGAACGACATCTCCGCGCGCACCGGCCTCGGAGTGGCCGCCGTCAGCTCGCTGGTGAACGAACTGCTCGATGCGGAGGTGCTCGAAGAGGCCGAGAGCAGCGCCCCGCAAGGCCGGGGACGCCCGAAGCGCGCGGTGCGGCTGTCGGGCCGCTGGGCCGACGTCGTCGGCGTGAGCATCACCCGCACGCTGATCACCGCGCGGGCATCAGCCCTGTCGGGTGCGCCGATCGGCGCGGCGTCGCAGTCCTTCTCAGCTCCCCCGACGCCCGACGAGGCGATGGATGCCGCCGCCCGCCTGATCGCGGCGGCGGTGGGAGATGCCGGCCGGGGGTCCCGCGGGCCGCGCATCGTCGTCGCGGTACCGGGAGCGTGGGCCTCGACCGGTTTCGGCGGCATCGAGCTGGACTGGCAGCACGTCGACTTCTCTCCGCTCTCGCGTGCACTCATCGATCGCGGCCTTCCCGAGCCCCTCGTCGGCAACGACGGCAGCCTCGCCACCTTCGTCGAGGGCCGCGAGGGCGCCGCGGCCGATTTCTCCAACGCCGTCGTGCTCTTCCTCGGCCGGGGACTCGGCGGCAGTGCCGTCATCGACGACGCACTGCTGCGGGGAGCGGCCACCGCCCCTGGCTTCGGCCACACTTCGCTGGACCCGGACGGCGCCCTCTGCGCCTGCGGTCAACGCGGATGCGCCGAGCTGACCGTGTCGCTCACGCAGTTCGCCGCGAAGCTCGAAGAGACCGACGATCTCGACGGTTCCCAGCCCGCCGAGTACGCCCGCCGGCTCGCCGAGCGCGCCGGCGACGGTGAGCCGCGTGTGCTGGACGTGCTGGCCGAGGCGCAGGCCACGCTCGCCCATCTCGGAGCGATCGTCGTCTCGCTGCTCAACCCCGAGATCGTCGTCCTGAGCGGACCGGGCGCGCCCCTGGCCCCCTGGCTGCTGCCGGAGGCGGTCGGCGGCATGCTCCCCGTGCCGACGGCACGGGGCCGCTTCGACGACGACACCGCGGTCCTCGGAGCACTCGCCGCGGCCCAGGAGCTGTTCCTCTCCGACCCGCTCGACACCCGCGCAGGCAGCCCGGCGGAGTGGTCGTGAGCCTCCTGCACGGCTGACACCGGCCAGGATCGACGCTCAGTCGTAGGTGTCTGTCCAGGAGGCGATGTCGACGCCGTGGTTGTCGGGCGATGCGAGCGACCACCACGCGGGAGCATGCGAATCATCGGCCAGTCTTCCGCCGGCGGCGAGTGCGGCATCCACTCGCTCCTGCGCCCGCTCGGCCGGGACGAAGACGTCGAAGTGCGTCCGGCCCCGCGCGGGGACGTCGCCCGAGATCGGGTTGAAGGCGAGCTGCGGCCCGCAGCGCAGCGGGTCGACGGCGTCGGTGTCGCCGAGATCGTCGTAGCCGAGGGCCGCGCGGAAGAACGGCCGCGCGTCGACCTGCGAGTGCTGCGCGACGTAGACGCCGATCGACTGGACGAGCGCGGGCTCCGCGACGAGTCCCTGTTCCGCCGCCGCCAGCGACACGGCCGCTGCGAACTCCGCCGCGGCGGCGGGGATGCCCTCGGAACCGCGGTTCGGGATGCGGACGACCACGGCCTCCGGACGCACGTCGATGTCAGGCAGCACACCGAAGCGCTCAGCGGCCACGACGACCGGCGTGACCAGGCCCGCCGCCTGCGCCAGGGAGTCCGCCGTGAAGACCGCGTGCGGGCCCGCCCCGGTCACACGCCAGTCGGTCACTCCCGGCGCCCGATGGAATCCGGCTGCCGAGAGCCACTGCGCTGGTTCTTCCGACTCGCCCACATGCACCCTTCCGATGGATGGCGGACCCCACGGTACTCGCGGGCCGACGCGTTGTCAGTCGTGGTGCGTGTGATCCGCGACGTCGGGCTTCGCGCGCAGGACGTCGGCGATCTCCTCCTCTGGGCGGGGCGCGATGTTCTCGTCCTCCTCCAGCTCGGGGATGCTCGGCTCTCCCTCGGCCGGGACGTGATCGTGGACGGCGTGCTCGTCGGAACGTGACACCTCGGCTCCTTCGTTCGGCGTTGCTCACAGCGTAGCGACGGCATCCCCCACCGACCTCGGACGAGTGGATGCCGCGGCCGCAGGCATCCACGTTTTCCGAGGTCGCAGCGCAAGACGCCTGTTTCGGCTCTGCGCCCCTGTCGCCTAGACTCCACCGGAGTATCCCCCACGTACGACGCCGTATGCCCCCAGATACGACGACGTGCACCACACAGCGGGCCCCACCCGCCGTCCATCGGAGTGCCAGTGTCCCGACTGCAGCCGAACCCAGCCACCGGCGAGACGCCGACCCGGGCGGCCGCGCGTGCCGCGCAGCGGCGGCGGCGCTCGCTGATCCTGCTGGGCCTCGTCATCCTCCTCGTCGTCGCGCTCGTCGTGGTGATCGGTGTGGTCTTCGCCCGCGGCGCCGCGGACGAACCCGACCAGAAGCCGGCCGCAGCCGGCGCCTGCCTGCCCGAGGACCTTCGCATCACCGCAGATCCCGCGGTCGCCGATGCGGTCCAGGCGGTCATCGCAGGCATCGGGGCCGACTGCCCCGCCGTGGCGGTCACGACCGAACAGAGCGCTGTCACCGCCGACGCGCTCGCCGCCGGTGGGGAGCCGGACTTCGACGTGTGGGTGCCCGACTCCGCGATGTGGCCCGCGCGGGCGACGGGCCAGGCCGAGCGCACCGGCGTGGACGCGGCCGAGCTGGTCGTCGGCGACGCCGTCGCCAGCACGCCGGTCGTGTTCGCTGCCACCGAGCCCACCGCCACGGCGATCAGCAGCGCGAACGCCGGATTCTCGAGCCTGACGCAGCGTACGGTCGCCGTCGTGCTGCCCGACCCGTCGGCTGTCGCCGCGAGCTCGGCCGCCCTGCTCGCTCTGCAGACCGCGGTCGCCGGCGACGCGCGGACGTTCACCGCGCTGGCGCTCAGCCTCGACCCGGGCGTCGTCCCCACCGCGGCCGATGCGCTCACCGCGGCCGCCTCGGCGACGACCCCGACGGTCGCCGTAGCCACCGAACAGGCGGTCCACCAGTACGACGAGGGCGCGACGACGAAGCTCGTGCCGGTCTACCCCGCCGACGTGAAGCCCGCCGTGAGCATCCCGCTCGTGACGCTCGCCGGGGCCTCCGGCGACACCGCGCAGGCTGTCGCGACGCTGCGCACGGCCATGGCCGACGCCGACGACGTGCTCGCCGAGCACGGCCTGCGCAACGCCGAGGGCAGCCCTCCGGCGACGGCGACCGGCGACGGCGAGACCACCATCGCCGCACCCGCGCCGGCCGACAGCACCAATCAGGCCGAGGCGCTGCGCACGTGGCAGGTGCTCACGGCGCCGTCGCGGATGCTGTCGCTCAACGACGTCTCGGGCTCCATGCTGCAGCAGGCGACCCCCGACATGCGGCGCATCGACCTGTTCGAGCAGGCAGCCGTCCGCGCGGTCAACTCCCTGTCGGCGGACTCGTCGCTGGCCACGTGGGTCTTCTCCAGCCGGCGGATCGGCGGGCAGGACTGGCAAGAGATCGTCCCGTTCGGCTCGCTCGGCGATCCCGCCCACAAGCAGCTCACGATCGACACGGCCAACGGTCTCGACAGCCTCGTCGGCGGCGGCACCGGCCTCTACGACAGCGTGCTCGCGGCCGTGAAGTACATGCGCGAGACGTACGTCCCCGGTCAGATCAACCTCGTGCTGCTCAACACCGACGGCGTCAACGAGGATGACGACGGCCTCGACCTGCCCGGACTGCTCGCAGAGCTGGAGAAGCTGCGCGACCCGGCGAACCCCGTCGCCGTCATCGCGATCGGCTACGGACCCGACACGGACCAGTCCGCTCTGGAGCAGATCGCCGCGGCCACCGACGGCGCCGCCTATCAGGCACTGCAGCCGACCGACATCGGCACGGTCCTCATCGACGCCGTCACGCAGCGCGGCTGCCGCCCCAGCTGCGGCTGATCCTCGGATGGTGGATGCCGGGGCTCAGCGCTCCAGCACCACCGCGAGCCCCTGCCCCACGCCGATGCACAGTGCGGCGACCGCCACTCCGCCGCCGCGGCGCTTCAGCTCGTGCGCGGCGTGGCCGATGATGCGGCCGCCCGAGGCGCCGAGCGGATGCCCGATCGCGATCGCCCCGCCGTGGATGTTGACCCGCTCGGGATCGAGATCGGCCCAGCCCTGCAGGCACGCGAGCGACTGCGACGCGAACGCCTCGTTCAGCTCGACCACGTCGACGTCGGCCCACGTCCGCCCGGCGCGGGCGAGCGCGCGGTTCGCCGCCTCGACCGGCGCGACGCCGAACACGTCGGGGTCGTTGCCGAACACCCCCCGGCCGGCGATGCGGGCCAGGGGTTCGGCATCCACCGCGCCCTCCCCGCCCAGCAGCACGGCCGACGCGCCGTCGTTGATCGGCGACGAGTTGCCGGCGGTCACGGTGCCCTCCGCCGCGAACAGGGCCCGCAGGCCGGCGAGCGCTTCGGGGGTCGTGTCGTCGCGGATGCCCTCGTCACGGGCCAGCAGCGCTCCGGGCACCTGGGCGGTCTCTTCGTCGTAGACGCCGGCCGCCCACGCTGCGGCGGCGAGGCGATGGCTGCGCAGGGCGAACGCGTCCTGTTCCTCGCGCGAGATGCCGTAGATGCCGGCGAGCTTCTCGGCGGACTGTCCGTTCGAGATCGTCCACTCCGCCGGCAGTGCGCGGTTGGTCATGCGCCAGCCGATCGCGGTGTTCCACATGGTCTGGTCGCCGACCGCCGGGAAGGGCCTGGCCGACTTCTCGACGACGTACGGGGCGCGGCTCATCGACTCGACCCCGCCCGTCAGCACCAGGGATGCGTCGCCCGCCTCGATGGCCCGCGATCCCTGGATCACGGCTTCGACCGACGACCCGCACAGCCGGTTGACCGTCACACCGGGAACGCTCGTCGGGAACCCTGCGAGCAGCGCCCCCATGCGCGCGACGTTGCGGTTGTCTTCGCCGGCCTGGTTCGCGTCGCCAAAGATCACGTCGTCGATGCGCGCCGGGTCCACGCCCGCGCGTTCGACGGCCGCCCGCATCACCACGGCAGCGAGGTCGTCGGGCCGTACACCGGCCAGCGCTCCGCCAGCCCGGCCGAACGGGGTGCGCACCGCGTCATAGATGAACGTCGAGGCCACGTCAGATTCCTTCCGGAAGAGGGATGCCGCCACCGCAGCATCGACCATACCGAGGTCGAGGCCGGTCAGCCCGGCGAGTTCCTCGGCTGGCCGCACTGAGCCTGACGCGGGAGGCCTTGCACACGCGCGGCGTCGGATGAACAATCACCTCGAGGATCCGCCCCTGCACGACCGACGCGAGGAGCCGGCGATGACGGAAGAGGTGGCGCCGACGACGGCGCACGTGGTCAGACCCCTCACCCCCGAGACTTTCCCCGCCTGGCTTGCGCTCGCGCAGAAGCACAACGGCGTGTGGGGTGGATGCTACTGCTCGTACTTCCACGGCGACACGGAGCACACCGTCAAGGACGACTACGACCGGGCGACCTTCAAGCAGCGGCTGGTCGAGGAGGGGGTCGCGCATGCCGCGCTCGTGTTCGAGGGCGACGCCGCGATCGCGTGGTGCGAGTACGGCAGCCCCGACGAGCTGCCGGGCATCTACCACCGCAAGGAGTACGACGCCGGCGAGCAGAACCCGGCGCCGTGGCGGATCACGTGCTTCTTCGTCGACCGCGACCACCGGCGCTCCGGCGTCGCCCGAGAGGCCCTGGACGGCGCGCTCGACCTGATCGCGCAGGCCGGGGGCGGCGAAGTGGTGTCGTTCCCGAACGTGGTAGAACCCGGCACGAAGACGTCGTCGTCGTTCCTGCACAACGGCACGCGGGCCATGTTCGAGAAGGCCGGCTTCACGTTCGAGCGGCGCATCGGCAAGAACAAGACGGTGGTGCGCCTGACAGTGGCTCCCGCCGGCCGGTGACCCGCCGCGCTGCCGTTGATTTCGGCGAGCGGGTTCGCGAGGATTCGCGCATGAGCGACAAGACCGACTCCGAGCAGATCGACGACATCCTCGAGGGACTGACCGGGTGGAAGCACGACACCTTCGCAGCGTTGCGAGCGGCGATCCGGGCAGCCGACCCTGACGCTGTCGAGGTCGTCAAGTACAAGAAGCCCTCCAAGCCGGAAGGCGTCGCGTTCTGGGCCCACGACGGCGATGTCTGCTTCATCGATGTGCTCAAGAACACGGTGCGGATCACCTTCTCGAAGGGGGCGCGCATGGCAGGCAGCGACCTGTTCAACACGCGACTCGACAGCAAGGTCGTCCGGGCGATCGACTTCTCCGCCGACGGCCGCGTCGACGCGCCGGGTATCGAGGCCCTCGTGACGGAGGCGGTGAAGCTCAACGGGGCGGGGTGAGGACCGACGGGAGGGCCGCGCCCGGACTCGTTAGGGTCATGAGGGTGGATGAGACACCGACTGCCCCCGCCCTGAGACTGTCGGGGCTCGTGAAGCGGTTCGGCGACAAGCTCGCCGTCGCCGGGCTCGACCTGCAGGTGCCGACGGGCTCGTTCTTCGGACTCGTGGGCCCGAACGGCGCCGGCAAGACGACGACGCTCTCGATGGCGACCGGGCTCCTGCGCCCCGATGCGGGCACGGCCGAGATCCACGGCGTGGACGTGTGGCAGCATCCCGTCGAGGCGAAGCGGATGATCGGCAACCTCGCCGACGGCGTGCGCCTGTTCGACCGGCTCACCGGTGAGCAGCTCATCACCTACACGGCGATGATGTTCGGCATCCCGCGCCCCGAGATCGCCCCTCGCGTCGCCGACCTGCTCGACCTGATGGACCTGCGTCAGGCCGCAGGCACGATGGTCGCCGACTACTCGGCGGGCATGACGAAGAAGGTCGCGCTCGCGTGCGCGCTGGTGAACGCGCCGCGCCTGCTGGTGCTCGACGAGCCCTTCGAGTCCGTCGACCCGGTATCGGCCGCGAACATCGAGGACGTCCTGCGCAGCTATACGTCGACCGGCGGCACCGTCATCGTGTCGAGCCACTCGATGGACCTCGTTCAGCGCATGTGCGACCACGTGGCGATCATCGTCGACGGCGGGGTGCGCGCTGCCGGAACCGTCGAAGACGTCCGCGCGGGCGAGACCCTGCAGTCCCGGTTCCTGACACTCGTCGGCGGCCGCCACACCTCGGAGGGGCCGGAGTGGTTGCGACAGTCCTGAGGCTGCGGTACCGCCTTCTCGGTAACAGCCTCTCCCGCAGCCCCTGGCAGCTGGTCGGGTTCGTCTTCGGGATGCTGGCCGCGGTGTGGCTCGTCGGCCTCGTCGTGGCGGGGCTCGTGGCCGTCAGCATCTTCCAGGATCTCGACGCCACCCGCGCGATCGCCGTGGTCGCGGGCTCCGCCCTGCTCCTCGGCTGGACGCTCGGACCGCTGATCGTGTCGGGGGCTGACGGGACCGTGGATGCCGACCGCCTGGCTCCGTTCCCGTTCTCGCAGCGCCAGCTCATGCTCGCGCTGACGGGCACCGGACTGACGGGCATCCCCGGCATCGCCACCGCTCTCGCCGCGCTCGCGTCCGTCGTCCTCTGGGTGCGCTGGCCGCTGGCGGCGGTCGTCGCCCTGCCCATGGCGATCGTCGCCGTGCTCACCTGCGTGCTCTTCAGCCGGCTCGTCACGACAGTGACCACGGGCTTCTCGGGCCGCCGCCGCGGGCAGGAGGTCATCGGCACGATCGTGATCGGCCTGCTCATCATGACCGGGCCGATCCTGACGGGCGTGCTGGGCCTGGTCGACGCGGCCGGCGACCTCACGGCACGGCTCGGCGTGGCCGGCACGATCCTCGGCTGGACGCCGATCGGCGCCGCGTGGGCGGTCCCGGGCGACGTCGCCGCGGGCGACGGGTTCGCCGCGCTGTGCAAGCTCGCGATCGCCGTCGGCACGCTGGCGGCCCTGTGGTTCGTGTGGGCGCGAGCGCTGCATTCCGCAGCCGGCACGCGCCCCCGCCCGACGACCCGGACCGTCAAGTCCGGCGCGCTCGGGCTCTTCGGAGTGATGCCCACGGGCGGCGTGGGTGCCACGTGGGCACGCTCGCTCAACAGCTGGCTGCGCGATCCGCGCTACCTGCGTCAGCTGATCTTCATCCCGTTGTTCCCCGCGCTGTTCGCCTTCACGGGCGGCGTCGACGGCGCGATGTTCGGCGCCTCCGCTGTCGTGGTCGCCCTCATCCTGGCGATCTCGACCTACGCCGACATCTCCTATGACGGCACCGCGTTCGCCTCGGTGCTGTCGTCCGGAGTCGCCGGTCGCGCGGATCGCTGGGGACGCACCCTCGGCGCAGGCACCGTTGGCGTCCCCGCCGTCATCGCCATCGCCGTGGTCGTCGCCGCGATCACCGGGACCTGGGACCGGCTCGCCGCCGTCCTCGGCGGATCGCTCGGGCTGCTCCTCGTCGGCTACGGCGTGTCGGCGGTCTCGTCGGCGCTCCTCGTCGTCCCGGTCCCCCGCGCCGGCGACAGCCCGTTCAAGACGGTGCCCGGGCAGACCTTCGCGAGCGGGATGCTGGTGTTCCTGGTGATGGGTGCCTGCCTGCTGCTCGGCGCACCGGCCGTCATCCTCGCGATCGTCTCGATGACGACGGCGTCGGCTGCCCTCGGCGCGGTCGCCCTCGCCGTCGGGATCGTCGTCGGCGCCGGCGCCATCGTGGCCGGGGTGATCGTCGGCGGCCGCATCCTCGACCATTCCGGCCCTGGCCTGCTGCAGCGGATCAAGGCGTTCCCGATCTGACGCGCGCCCGGCGACGCAGGCTCGCTCACCGGGCCGGATGAGTGGATGCCGCGCGCCCGGCATCCACTCATCCAGGTCATTCGGACGCGGCCTCGTCGGCCGGGGATGCGTCCTTCGTCTCGCGCTTGAGGATGCGCACCGATTGGCCGACGCCCTTGGCGAGGGCGGGGAGCCGGGCGGCGCCGAACAGGAGGATCACGACGGCGAGCAGCAGGATCAGGTGCCAGCCGCTGAGATTCGCGAGCATGCCGGCTGCTCAGATCTGGTCGCCCACCAGGGCGAGGCACTGGATCGCGGCGAGACCGTACTGGGCGCTGGCGTTGGTGCTGAACGGCGCCTCATCGATCGGGTTGAGCACGGCCGGACCGTCGATGTGGGTCGCGGTGAAGGCAAGCCCTTCGGGGTAGCCGGCGTGCCCGGTGCGGAACTCCTTCCACGCCCGCTTCGCGAGGGTGGTGTCGCCGAGCTGGTGCGCGGCGTACGCGGTGGCCCGGGAGTAGGCCTGGCGCAGGTTCTGGCTCCCCCACGACGTGCCCGTGATCGCGACCTGCTCGGCCGATGTGCCGTTGTAGAGCTTGCAGTAGTTGACCCACTGCTCGGTCACCTTCGGATCGTCGATGAGGTCGATGAGCTCGGTCATCAGCTCGATGAGCCCGAACACCGAGTCGAGCGATCCGACCTCGACCGAGCGCTCGGTCTCTTCGCCGAATGAGCCGTCGGCCATGTCGTAGCGCAGCGTGCCGCCCTGCGACCAGCCGTTGGGCATCGCCGCGATCGTCTTGGCGCCGTTGACGAGCTTGGTCTGCGCGATCGGGTCGCCGTTGCGCTCCCACTCCGCGAGCCACGCCAGCGCCAGCGCACCCCAGTCGGTCGTGTTCGACACCGCCAGGGCCGCGGGCTGCGGGTCGTACTCGTCCGTTCGGAGCTTGCGGTAAGGGTCGAGCTCGAGGAACGTCTTGTCGGCGTCGACGAGGTCATGCATGAGGTCGCCGACCCGTTCGTCGGCGGTGAGGAAGTAGTAGAAGCGCCGGTAGCCGGCGTTGCTGATGCGCTGCTGCTTCGCGCTGTCGCCCCAGTGCATGATGCCGTGGCGGGTGCCGAGGTCGCGGTACTTGCCGAGGTGGTAGACGTCCACCTCGCCGGTGTGCCGGGTCATGGCCTCCGCGAAGCGGAAGGCCGCGGCATCCCCGGTCCGAAGGTAGTGGTACCAGAGCCACATGTCGGTCGACAGTTCTGAGTTGTCCCACGCGTAGCCGCCGATGTCGTACCGCCACACGTGCCGGTCGCGATCGAACTCGTGCATCACGTCGCCGTAGTCCCAGAACCCGTACCACGAGCGCTGGTCGACCTGCGCGACGTAGTGCTGGTGCATGAACGCGAGCTTGTCCTCGACCGCGATCTTCGCGAGGTTGGAGCGGTCCACCGGCGCCCACGACCCGAACACGCCGGCGGAGTGGTTGTGATCGGGCGCGCTGATCAGCAGCGGCGGCAGCGTGTTCGCATCGGCGAGCGCGCTGAAGTCCTGCGCGGTCGGGGTCGCGCCCAGTGCCCAGAAGCTGAGCTCGGTGGTGCGTGCCGTGCCGTAGGGCGATCCGAAGCCGGGCTCGAAGTCCTCGTACGTGATCTCGAGCGCGTCGAGCTGCTCCGGGTAGGTGTCCTGTCCCATGCCGTCGTGGTAGAAGCGCAGGTCCATCGCGCCCGCCTTCGGCGACCACATCCACGCCGTGGCCGTCGCCTTGTCGGTGGCGGCGCCCGAGATCTCCAGCTCGGTGGGATGCAGCTGCCAGAAGTTGCGCATGCCGAACGCGAGACCGCCCGTGGGGCTGCCGACGTAGGCGAGGCCGCGTGCGCGTGTGCCGGCATCCACCCGGATCCACGAGTGCCCCGACGATGTGCGCTTGCGGATCTCGAAACCGTGGGCGGTGAGCTGGCTCAGGCTGTAGTCGCCCCACGCCGGGATCCACTGCAGCCGCGACGTGACGCGCTGGTCCCACGTCGCGGGGTCGGGTGTGGCGACGCCGGCGATCTGCGCGGCCCGCACCGCCGCGCCCGGGTCGCGCCGCAGGCCGGTGATGCCGCGGACGGCTTCGCCGAGCACGCCGGCGCCCTCGCCCGCGAACCGGATGTGGCGGTCGTGCAGCTGTGCGGACAGCGGCACCGAGAAGGTGAATCCGAGGCCGTTGATGAAGTCCTTGTCCTCGTCGCCGTCGAACACGAAGCTGTGCACGACCCGCACTCCGTCGGACCCTGCGTAGAGGTAGAACCTGACGTCGAACGGCAGCCAGGTGCGGTTGCCCTTCTTGTGGTTGCCGGTCACGCGGACGACGGCGCGCACCGGCCCGTTCTGCTCGACCGTGACGCCCGAGACCTGGCTCTGGAACTGCTCGCGCGCGACCTTCGCGGCGCCGTCCGTGTCGGGGCTGTCCTGCCGCGACGCCACCAGCCGCCCCGCTTCGGCGATCACCGTGCCGCCGCGGCGGATCGCCGAGACGAGGTTCGCGCCGTTCTTGGGGAACTCGACGCTGATGACGCCGGTGTCGACCGCGACCCGGCCGGGATTGTCGGAGACCGTGATGGTGGATGCCGCCACCGCCGGTGTGCCCGGCTGCAACGTGTAACCCGCCGAGCGGTTCGACGCGGAGCTGACGGCGTGAGCCGTCCACTTCACCGACCCGTCGGGCCACCAGCCGGTCGGCCAGCTCTGCACCGGAACGGACTCGCCCGACTCGGCGACCAGCGCGAAGCTCTGATCGGGGCTCAGCGCCCCGCGCGGCCACGGCACTCCCCACGTCGTGCCCGCCACGAGCTGCGTAGGAGTGCCGCCTTCGAGCCAGCGGAGCGGGACCGGACCGTGCCCGGTGAGCGCCTGCGGCACCACCTGGCCGAACGCGCCGAGCGTGCCCGGAACCGCATTCGCCGCCGTCGGCGAGGCCGAGGCGAACGCCGCAGCGACGCCGGCGGCGACCGACGACTGCAGCAGGGTTCGACGACTGATGTGCATGGCGATGACTCCTCGATGAATCCTGTGGAGCCGTCGCTGGCTCCGACCGCCACCGAAACTAGGCCGCGGTCTCGGCCGCGCTGATCAATCGGACAAAATCGCTCAGAACGGCATCACGGCTGTCCGCTGCGGATCCGCGATCGAGCACGACGGGCAGTCCGCCGTGTGCCGCGAACTGGGCCAGCTCGTCGGCGACCGGCCCGCGGGGACGCCCGGACGACGGCACGAGGACGATCGCCCGCGGGCGCTGCCCGCGCAGGATGCGCACGATCTCGGCGGCGCGGTCGGACGCCGGCGGACAGACCGTCACCTGGGCCAGCAGGCCGATGTCGTCGACGGCGCGCTGCACGCACGCCGCCACGCGCATCGCGTCGGGATCGGTGAGGGCGTCGACGACGATGGCGACGGTGCTCGACAGCCCGCGCGCCGTCGCCTGCGCACGCAGGTCCACCGAATAACCGAGGTTCGCCGCAGCAGCCCGCACCCGCGCGGCGTTCTCGGCACGCACGCTCCGGGTCGAGCCGTTCAGCACGCGCGACGCTGTCGACTGCGACACCCCCGCCGCGCGGGCGACGTCGCTCAGTCGCGCCTCAGCCACGGCCCGATCCCGCCGTCGTCCGGGCGGGTGCGGGCCACGCGCAGGACTCGTGGTGCGGCATCCCTCACCCTCCGGCAGGCGGCTCCGCGCGCGAGGCGCGACGCATCTCGACACCGACACCGGCCAGCGCGACGAGCCCGCCCGACACGACGAGCAGCGGCGGGTACATCCAGACGAACAGCGCGGGGGCGCCTACGGCGGCGGCCAGCAGCAGCGTGCCCACCGGGTCGCGCCACGTGACGGCGGCCGCCGCACGCAGCTGCGGGCGCAGCGGCATTCCCGGTGCCCAGCGTGCCGCCAGACGCACCGCGATCAGGACGGCGGCGAGCCCGGCCGCCAGCAGCACGAGTCGCACCGCCGCCTCGCCGGGCGCCTCGACGAACGACAGCAGCCAGACGTCGAACGCGACGGCCAGCAGGGCGGCGACGAGCACGACGCCCGGGAGCAGCAGCCCCTTCATCGCGATGCGCAGATCGTCGAGCAGGAGCCGGATGCCGTCGCCCTCGCCCGCGATGTGACGTCTGAGATGACGGGTGCCCGCGGCGAGTCCCGCCAGGGCCGTGACCGCCGGCAGCAGGCAGACCGCGACGAGGATGCCCACGAGGAGCATCTCGCCGAGCAGCCCGAACCCGGCCGAGTGCAGCAGCCGCGGCTTGTCGGAGAGTGCGCGCGCCATCTCAGCCCGTCACCCCTTCAGCCCCGACGAGGCCATGCCGCCGATGATGTACCGCTGGAACACCAGGAAGAAGACCAGGACGGGCACCAGGGCGAGCACCGCCATGGCCATCTGCGCGCCGAAGTCCGACGTCGACGTCGCGTCGACGTAGAGCCGCAGCGCGATCGGCATCGTGTAGAGGTCGGGCTTCTTGAGGTACAGCAGCGGGCCGAAGAAGTCGTTCCAGGTCCAGATGAACGCGAAGATCGCACTGGTCACCAGCGCCGGGCGCATGAGCGGCAGCATGATCGAGAAGAAGATGCGTCCGTGCCCCGCGCCGTCCAGGCGCGCCGCCTCATCGAGGTCGCGAGGCACCCCACGCATGAACTGGACGATGAGGAAGACGAAGAACGCCTCGGTCGCGAGGTACTTGCCCAGCAGCAGCGGCAGATAGGTGTTCACGAGTCCGGCCTGACTGAACACGATGTACTGCGGGATGATCACGACGTGGAACGGGAGCAGCAGCGTCCCGATCATGAGCGCGAACCACATGCCGCGACCCGCGAACGAGATCCGTGCGAATGCGTACGCCGTGACCGACGACGACGCCACGATCCCGATCACCGACAGCACGGCGAGCGCCATCGAGTTGCCGAAGAAGGTCCAGAACGAGATGCCGGCGATGCCGTCCAGCGCGGTCAGGAAGTTGTCGAGCGTGAACTCCTTGGGCAGCAGCCCGACATCGCCCACGATCTGGTCGCTCGGCTTGAACGACGACAACAGCATCCACGCGGCGGGGTACAGCACGACCACCACGAGGGCGAGCGAGAGCACGTGGAACACGGCGGAGCGGATGATGTCGTGCCGGGTGCGCCGGCGGCGAGGCATCCGCTTAGCCGATCCGGTCGTGAGGGCACGGGTCGTGGTGAGATCCTCGGCGACGGTCATCGCGCATCCCCTCCGTAGTGCACCCAGAGCTTCGAGCTCCGGAAGAAGATCAGCGTGATGATGCCCACCACGATCAGCAGGATCCACGCCATCGCGCTGGCGTACCCCATGCGCAGGTCGACGAACCCCTTCGTGTACATGTACAGCGTGTAGAACAGCGACGAGCCGGCCGGGCCGCCCGTGCCGTCCGAGATGATGTACGCCGACGCAAACACCTGGAACGCGTTGATGGTCTCCAGCAGCAGGTTGAAGAACAGCACGGGCGACAGCATCGGCAGCGTGATGTTCCAGAAGCGCCGCCAGCGGCCGGCGCCGTCGACGTCGGCTGCTTCGTAGAGCTCCTGCGGGATGTCTTTGAGTCCGGCGAGGAAGATCACCATCGGCGCCCCGAACTGCCAGGTCGCGAGCAGGATGAACATGGGCATCGTGTAGTCGGGGTTGCCGACCCAGCCGCCCCAGTCCAGGCCGAGCGCCTGCCCGATCCGGTCGACGATGCCGTCGTCGATGAACATCGCGCGCCACACGATCGCGATCGACACCGAGGCGCCGATGAGCGAGGGCGCGTAGAACGCGGAGCGGTAGAAGCCCTGCCCGCGACGGCTGTTGTTGAGCAGCAGCGCGACCCCCAGTGCGGCGGCCAGTTTGATCGGCGTGCCGACGATCACGTAGACCAGCGTGACCTGCGCGGACTGCAGGAACCGCGGATCGGTGAACAGCTGCTGGTAGTTCTGCAGGCCCACCCACTCGGGCGGCTCGAACAGGTTGTACGTCGTGAACGAGAGGTACAGCGACGCGACCATGGGTCCGGCGGTGAGCAGGAAGAAGCCGAGCAGCCACGGCAGCAGGAACGTGTAGCCGGCACGGTTCTCGTGCCCCGCGACGCCACCGCGCCGACGGTGTGGCGGCTTCGGGGCGGGCGGGCCGGCCGTGGCCGGCGCGACGTCTGTCGCGCCGGCCACGGAGGTATCGATGGTCATCGTCATCTCCGCGACCGTCGGGTCAGAGCCCGGCCTGCTCGGCCTCTGCCCACCACTGCTCGGCGAACTGGTCGACCGTGATCTTGCCGTACATGAGATCGCCGTTCAGACGCACCCACGAGGCCTCGAGCGTCGCGAACGACTCGGGCAGCGTCGGCGCCGCCACGCTCTCGTAGTCGGCCAGCGAGTCGCGGTACTCCAGCGACTTCGCCTCGAGCGAGCCCTCGGCGAAGTCGAGGGCGTCCAGCTGCGTCGACGACGCGGGCACGCCGCGCGAGGTGCCGAAGATCTTCGAGACCTCGGGGTCGTTGGCGAAGAAGTCGAGCAGTTCGGCGACCTCGGCCGGGTGCTTCGTGTTGGCCGCGCCGGCGAGGTGCAGGACCGTGTAGAACACGTCCTTGTCGCCCTTCGGGCCGGTGGGCACGGGCAGCGTCTGCAGGTCGGCGATGTCTGTGTACCGGGCGAAGAAGCTGTCCCACGTCAGCGAACTCGCCGTCTCCTGCTGCGCGAACCCGTCCGCCGGCGCGATCTGCGTCGCGCGGTCCGGCGGGAAGTACGCACCGGCCTCGCGGAACGGCGTCATCAGGTCCATCCAGTCGACGATGTCGTCCTGGGTGAAGTTGGGCTTGCCGTCCTCATCGAACGGCTCGACGCCCTTCTGCAGCAGCCACTGCAGGAAGAACCACGACGTGATGCCCTGGTCGTAGCCGCCGTAGACGGGGCTGCCGGCGGCGTTGGCCGTGCCGGCATCCGTCAGCTTCTGGATCCACTCGTTGAGGTCGTCCCACGTGTAGTCCGCGTCGAGCGGGTCGACGCCGGCCGCCTCGGCGAGCGCGGGGTTGACGAACAGCGCGAGCGTTCCGGTGCCGACGGGCGTGCCGACCTGGGTGCCGCCGATCTTGCCGGCGTCGACGATGATGTCGTCCATCGTCGACAGGTCGAGCTGGTCGTCGAGGTACGGACCGAGGTCGAGCAGCGCGCCCTTCGAGCCGTACTGGATCAGGTTGGCCTGGTCGAACTGCATCACGTCGGGGAGCGACTTCGCGGCGACCTCGGTCGAGCGGGCGTTCCAGTACGACGGGAAGTCGGCGAAGTTGCCGTTGACGGTGATGTTCGGGTGCTTGTCCTCGAAGACGTCGATCGCCTTCTGGTACATCTCGGCGCGGCTGTCGTTGCCCCACCACACCAGGTCGAGCGTGACCGGCTCATCGGATGCCTCGTCGCCGGCGTTGCCGGTGTCACCGCTCGAGCAGGCGGCCAGGGTGCCGATCGTCAGCGTCGCGGCAAGGGCCGCGCCGACGATCCGTGCAGTGTGCTTCATTGCTGTGATCCTCTCTGATCATCGATCGCGCCGACCCGGGTGCGGGCGTCACACCGTCGGCGGCAGTCAATCTATGCAGGGAGGTCACACGGTTCGGACAAGCGGACAAAAACGATCAGACGATCGCTCCGCAGGACTCGCGCACCGTGAGGCGCGGCAGCATCGTGATGTGCCGTGCGGCCGTCGCGGTGCGGTCGGGCGAGGCGATCCGCTCGGTCATGATCCGCAGCACCTCCTGCCCGAGGTCTCGTCCTGGCGCGGTCACGCTCGTGAGCGGCACCATCGCCAGGCTCGCGGTGTCGTCGTCGTAGGCGACGATCGCGAGATCGTCGGGGACGTGGATGCCGCGGTCCGTGGCCAGTTCGACCAGTCGGGCCGCGTGCACGTCGGTGTGCACGACGGCGGCGGTCACACCCCCGCCCAGGCACGCCTCGAGGAACGCGACGAGCGCGTCGTCGAGGGAATCGCTCTCGCCCTCCTCGCCCTTGGGCAGCCCGGCGTACGGCGCGTCGGCGAGCCCGAGCCGGGCGACCGCCGCGCCGTGGCCGTCGCGCACCAGCGGTGCCGTCGGGGTGCGGTCGAACAGCGCGAGCCCGACCGCACGGTGCCCGAGCGAGGCCAGATGCTCGACCGCGAGCTGTGCGCCGCGGGAGTGGTCGGTGCGGGCGCTGTCGTACACGGCGAGCGCCGTTGATTCGAGCCGGCGCTCCAGGAACACGACGGGCACCGGCACCGAGCTCACCCATTCGGCCAGCTCGGCCTCGGTGCGGCTGCGCATCGTGGGGGCGAGGATGATGCCGGCGACGCCGACGTCGACCAGACGCTCCACCTGGCGCTGCTCGAGCTCCTCGCGATACTGCGATGTGGCGAGCACGACGCGCGTGCGGCCTCCGCGGGAGGCGGCATCCATTCCCCTCACGATCTGTGGGAAATGGCTCACCGACGACGGCACGACGACGCCGATGTTCGCTCGTGCCGGCTGGGCCACGCTCGGGGCGCCGAGGGCGATCGCGCCGCCGTGGACGCGCGCCAGCCGGCCGGCGTTCTCGAGCTCGACGATGTCGCGCCGGACGGTGACCTGCGACACGCCCAGCTGCACGGCGATGTCGGCGGCGCTCACGCTGCCGTGCAGCTCGAGCTGCCGCAGCAGGTGTTCGTGTCGGGTCCTCGGCAGGGAGTGCTGACCGGTCATGTGCGAAGTCCATTCGTCGCGCGTGTCCGCCTGACCGTTCGGTGATCGATTTTGTCCGAAAGGGCGGATGGGTACAGGAGCGTACTGCACGATCGACGGGTGACGACGACGTACCGCCCCGCCGAGACGGCGCAGACCACCATGCGCGACACGTGGCAGCACGTCGCCGACCGACTGCTCGCGGCGGTGTCGGAGCACGCGTCGCCGAGCGGCGCGCTGATCACCCTCCCCGGGCCGGCGAGCGCGTCCGGCCGCTGGAGCGACGGACTCGAAGGGTTCGCCCGCACCTTCCTGCTGGCCGCGTTCCGCGTGCACGGCGCAGACGGCGCCGACCCTGCCGGGCTGCTCGAGCGGTACGGTCGCGGGCTGGCGGCGGGGACGGATCCCGCGAACCCCGAGCGCTGGCCGACGATCGCCGAGCGCCGCCAGGCCGTCGTGGAGGCCGCATCCATCTCCATCGCCCTGTCCGAGACGCGACCCTGGCTCTGGGACCGGCTCGACGACACCGTGCGCGAGCGGGTCGTCGCGTGGCTGGCGGGAGTCGTGGGCACCAGCGGCTACTCGAACAACTGGATCTGGTTCCAGAACGTGATCGAGGCGTTCCTCGCGTCGGTCGGCGGACCTTGGCGTCAGGACGATCTGGATCGCAACCACGATCTTCAGGAGAGCCTCTACGTCCGCGACGGCTGGTACTCCGACGGGCGCGGACCCGCCGGCGCGCGCCGCAGCTTCGACTACTACGCCGGCTGGGCGTGGCACGTGTACCCGCTGCTGCACGCGCGCATCCGCGGCGCCGAACTGGAGTCCGAGCACCGCGAGCGACTGCGCCTGTTCGTCGATCAGGCGCGCGACCTCGTCGGCTCGCACGGCGACCCGCTGTTCCAGGGCCGCTCGCTCGCATACCGATTCGCGATGCTGGCGCCGTTGTGGGCCGGAGCCATTGCCGGCGTATCCCCCTCGGGTGAGGCGCGCGAAATCGCCGGCACGGTGCTCGACCGGTTCCTGGCCGCGGGGGCGGTCGACGACGGGGGCCTGCTGTCGATCGGCTGGCACGGCGCGTTCCCCGCGATCCGGCAGGCGTACACCGGTTCGTCCTCGCCGTACTGGGCGAGCAAGGGGATGCTGGGCCTGCTGCTTCCGGCGGGCCACCCCGAGTGGACGGCCACGGCGACGACGCCGGCGCGACCCGCCGTGTCGGTGCGGACGCTCTCCGCCCCGGCCTGGCTCGTGGTGCGCTCGGAGCGCGACGGCGTCGTGCGCGTCCTGAACCACGGATCGGACGGCTTCCGCGGCCCCGCCGGCGCCCCGCGCGCCGACAATCCCTTCTACCACCGGCTCGGATACTCGACCTCGACCTCGCCGTCGCTCACCCGTGCGGGGGTGGCGCAGCCCCTGGAATCCCACGTCGCGCTGCTCGACGCGGACGGGGCGCCGTCGCATCGCGACGCGATCGAGCCGGTGCACGTGGGCGAGCGCGTCGCGGTGTCGCGCTCCCGCGTGCACTGGCTCGACACCCCGGCCGGACCGGCGCCCCTCGACGTGGCCGGTTGGGCGGGGCTGCGCCGCGGCCCGCAGGTCACCGTCGCCTCCGTCGTGAACGGGGTGCACGAGCTGCGCCTCGCATGGTGGACCCCCGCGCCGGAGGCCGGGGCGAGGCCGTCGGCGGCCGCCGATGCGGACGCCGTGTGGCCGCAGGCGGAGGGCCCGTGGCGCATCCGGATCGGGGGCTGGGCGCTGCCGGTGCATACCGGCGAGTGGACCTCCACACCGCTCTCGGCCGTCCGTGCCGACGGTCTCACCACCGCCGTCATCGGCGTGCGCGGGCTCGACGATGCGGGGCTGGCCGAACGATCCGGTGGCGACCCGTTCGCCCCCGGCACCGTCACCCCGTGGGCGGCCTCATCGGTCGCCGTGCCCGCGGGTCAGGTCGTCGCTGCCGTGGTCGCCCTCGGCAGCGCCGACGCCGGCCTGGATCCCGCCATCGTCCCGCTCCTCGAAGTGGGGGCGGATGCCGTCGTCGTGCGCTGGCCCGACGGCACCGTCGACTCCGTCCCGACGTCGGGCGAGGTGACCGCGTGACGCGGGTACCGGCGCTGCTCGCCATGGAGTCCGTCCGGCTGGTCGGCGACCTCTTCGCCGCCGATTCCCGCGCCCGGCTCGACAGTCTCGTCGCGCTGCACGACACGGTACTCACTCCGGACGCGCACGCCGTGCCCGCGTCGACCGCCGACACCGAGATCCTGATCACGGGGTGGGGCGCTCCTCGGCTCGACGGGCCGATGCTCGACCACTGGCCGAACCTGAGAGTCGTGGTGCACGCCGCCGGGTCGGTCAAGCGACAGGTCACCCCGGACGTCTGGGAACGCGGCATCCGCATCTCCAGCGCCGCCGCCGCGAACGCGGTGCCCGTCGCCGAGTACACCCTCGCGACGATCCTGCTCAGCGCCCGCGACGCGCTCCGTTCGGCCCACGTGTTCGACCGCGACCAGGACATGATCGCGGCGCGTCCGACCGGCGACGTCGGGGCGTTCGGGATCACGGTGGGCGTGATCGGCGCCTCGCGCATCGGGCGACGGGTGCTCGACCTGCTGCGCCCCTTCGACATCCGGTGCCTCGTGTACGACCCCTCGCTGTCGGCCGTCGACGCCGCCGGGCTGGGCGCGGAGCTCGTCACACTGCCCGCCCTGCTGACCCGGTCGCGGGTCGTCACCATCCACGCTCCCGCGCTCCCCGAGACCTATCGCATGATCGGCCGCGCCGAGCTCGCCCTGATGGCCGATGGGGCGACCCTCATCAACACGGCCCGCGGCGCTCTCGTCGACACCGACGCGCTCGTCGACGAGCTGCGCACGGATCGGCTGCGTGCGGTGCTCGACGTCACCGATCCCGAACCTCTCCCGCCGGGGCACCCGCTGTTCTCCCTCACGGGCGCGACCCTCACACCCCATATCGCAGGCTCGATCGGCAATGAGCTGCAGCGACTCGGCAGACACGTCGTCGACGAGGTCGAACGCTTCGTCACCACCGGAGAGCTGGCCGACGAAGTGACCTCGCCCGACCTCGCCCGCATCGCGTGAGATCGGTTTTGTCCAGTTCTCATGACAGCTTAAATTCCCTGACCAGACTGTATTTCGCACCCACTGATGGGTGCGAAGCAGATCCGAAGGGACGACGAAGTCATGAAGGTCACGACCCCCTCCCGCCGCAGGACGACGCTGGCGCTGTCGGCAGTGCTCATCGCCGCGGGGCTCACCATCCCCGCCACCGCCGAGGCCTCACCGCCGGGACTCGATCTCGCCGGGCCGAAGGTCGATCCGGCGCTGCTCGACTCGTGCACCGGTGAGGACCCCGTCGTCTGCACGTTCGACGACCTCGCACCGGGCGACTACGACGTCACTGTCGTGCTGGGCTCTGACGACGCCGCCGCCAGCACGGCGGTGTTCGCCGAGAGCCGTCGTCAGATGCTCACCGCAACCGACACCGCGGCGGGGGAACACGTCCGGCGCGCGTTCACTGTCGATGTCCGCGACCCCGAGGGCCAGCAGAACCAGCCGATCGGCACCGGAACGCCCGGTCTCTCCCTCACGTTCTCGGGCGACGCACCGGCGATCGCCGGAATCGGCATCGCGCCGGCGCTGCCGCGCACCAAGAAGATCGCGCTGATCGGCGACTCGACCGTGACCGACCAGGAGGCCTGGCCGTACACCGGGTGGGGCCAGCGCCTCCCCGCGCATGTCGGGCTGGGCGCCACGGTCGTCAACCACTCCGGCTCCGGCGAGAGCACCGTGTCGGTGCTGGCGAAGGCTTCCATGTTCGACGCGCTCGAACCGCAGCTGGGGACCGGCGACGTCGCGCTCATCCAGCTCGCCCACAACGACAAGACGACGACCGCCGAACAGTACCGCGCGAACCTCACCGAGATGGTCGATCGCATCCGCGCCCGCGGCGCCACCCCCGTGCTGGTCACGCCGATCGTGCGCCTGCGCTTCACGAACGGCGTCATCAACCCGGTCGGGCTCATCGTCACCGACCTGGCAGACCTCCCCGCCGAGATGCGCGACGTCGCCGCGCAGCTCGACGTGCCGCTCATCGACCTCACCCAGCGCAGCCGCGAACTCGTCGAGTCGCTCGGCCCCGTCGAGTCAGAGCCGATCTACCTGATCCGCATCAACGGCGACCGGACCCACACGTCCGAGTACGGCGCCGGCGTCTACGCCGGCATCGTCGCCGAGGAGCTTCAGAAGCTCGACCTGCTGCCTGCCTCGATCTGGCGCTGACATCGAGTGGATGCCGCGACCGACCGGTCGCGGCATCCACTCGTCCGATCGCGCGCTCAGGGCACCCGGTACCCGGCAGCCCGGAACAGCTCGTACCACTCGGCACGCGTGAGCGGGATGTCGGAGCCCAGGGCTGCGTCGGCCACGCGCTCGGGCGTGGTCGTGCCGAGCACCACCTGCATGTGCGCGGGATGGCGGGTGATCCACGCGACCGCGATCGCGATCGGCGGCACGTCGTACGCGGCGGCGAGCCGGTCGATCACGGCGTTGAGCTCGGGGTAGTCCGGTGAGCCGAGGAAGACGCCGGTGAAGAACCCGGCCTGGAACGGCGACCAGGCCTGCACAGCGATGTCGTGCAGGCGGCAGTAGTCGATGATCCCGCCGCCGTCGAGCGTCACGGACTGCTCTTCGGCCTGCATGTTCGCCGCCACGCCCTGGGCGATGGTCGGCGAGTGCGTGATCGACAGCTGGACCTGGTTGGCGACGATCGGCTGGCGCACGGACTTCTTGAGCAGGTCGATCTGGCGCGGCGTGTGGTTCGAGACGCCGAACGCCCGCACCTTGCCCGCGGCCTCGAGGTCGTCGAACGCACGGGCGACCTCGTCGGGCTCGACGAGCGCATCCGGGCGGTGCAGCAGCAGGATGTCGATGTAGTCGGTGCCGAGCGCGCTCAGCGAGCCCTCGACCGACTCGGTGATGTGCTCGTACGAGAAGTCGAAGTACGGGCCCTCGCGCACGATGCCGGCCTTGGTCTGGATCGTGACCTGCGCACGCTCCGCCGGCGAGAGCCGCAGGGCTTCCGCGAAGCGTGTTTCGCAGCCGTGCAGGTCGCGACCGTAGATGTCGGCGTGGTCGAAGAAGTCGATCCCGGCGTCGCGCGCGGTGCGGACGAGCGTGCGGACGGCGTCGTCGTCGAGGTCCTGGATGCGCATCAGGCCGAGCACCACGTTGGGCGCCGGCCGGTCGATGCCGGTCAGTTCGATGGTCTTCATGGATCGCTCCCGGGTCGAGCTTCGGAGTCCGCCGGACGCGACGGACTCCCTGCAACGCGGTCCACGTTAGGCATGGGAGACAAAGAAGTCCAACAACTGTATATTCTGCGATTGAGAATCAGTGCGAATGGATGCCGGTCCCGCATCCACACCGGAGGCACCGTGGAGCAGCGCCAGCTCGAATACCTGGTCACCCTCGCCGAGGAGCGGCACTTCACCCGTGCCGCCGAGCGGTGTCGCGTCTCGCAGTCGGGGCTCTCCGCGGGGATCCGCCGTCTCGAGCAGGAGCTCGGCGCGAAGCTCTTCGAGCGCACGACGCGCTCGGTCGAGCCGACGCCCGCCGCCTTCGCACTGCTGCCGCACGCGCGCGAGATCCTCGCGCAGACCAGTGCCGCGCGCGACGCCGTCGTGCGCGCCTCGCACCAGCTGGCGGGCTCGCTCCGGGTCGGGGCCGAGCAGTGCCTGGGCGCGGTGGACGTGAACCTGCTGCTCGAACGCTTCCATCGCCGCTACCCCGCCGTCGACATCCAGTTCGTGCAGGCGGGATCGAATCAGCTCGTCGAACAGGTCGCGGTCAGCGAGCTCGATGTGGCCTTCGTCGCGAGCGCGGACGCCCGGCCGGCGATGGCCGTCGACGAGCTCGCGCGCATCCCGCTCGTGCTGCTGGTCCCGCCCGGTCACCGCCTGGCCGAGAAGCCGCCCGCGCGCTGGAAGGACCTGCAAGGAACCGACTTCGTGGACTTCCGCCCAGCATGGGCCCTGCGCACGATCAACGACGGTGCGTTCGAACGGCACGGCGTCGAACGTCAGGTGGGCTGCAGTGTCGATGACGTGCACACGCTGCTGGACCTCGTCCTGCGGGGGCTGGGCATCGCCATCGTGCCGCAGCACGTCGCCGGCAAGCCGCAGGCAAGAGGGCTGGTCACGCTGCCGGTCCCGCCGCGCGCACCCGAGTGGATCGTCTCGACCCTCGTCGCCCGCACGGCCCCGCTGGCCCCGCGGCTGCTCGAGATCCTCGACGAGGAACGCGCCGAGACCGAGGCCGCGTGATCAGGCAGCCGGGGCCGGCGCTTGCAGCCGGCTGTGCCAGCGGTGGTGCTCGCGGAGCACGAGCACCCCGAGGATGCTCCAGACCCCGACGTCGTCCGCGAAGCCCAGGGGTCCGAGGACGAGCTCGGGGATCAGATCGATCGGCGAGACGGCATAGACGACCGCGGCAGCCGCGGCGACCCACGTCGACGGCGCGACGCGGTGCTCACCGCGCTTGAGCGCCTTGAAGAAGCTCCACCACATGCGTCAAGTGTGCGCCGAGACCGGCGGCACAGCGCCGAGCGGTATCAACTCGTGATACTGGCGCGGGCGCCTCAGCGCCCGAGTCGATCCCCCAGCCAGCCGCGCGCGGTGGCGAAGAGCTGCCGCGCCAACGGGTTGTCGGGCGCCCACGCCTCGAATCCGTGCGGCGCGCCGTCGACGACCTCGAGGGTGACGTCCGCACCGGCCGCGCGCAGCCGCTCCGCGTACTCCACGTCCTCGTCGTGGAACAGCTCGATGTCGGAGGTGTAGATCCAGGTCGGCGGCATCCCCGTGAGCTCTTCACGGCGCGCTGGCGCCGCGTAGGGCGGGAGCGACTCCGCCCCGACGGACGCCCCGAGGTAGGACGACCAGCCGACGCGGTTCGACCGGTTGCTCCAGATGAAGTGATCGGCGGCATCCCGGCTTCGGTCCGCGGCCGTGCGATCGTCGAGCATCGGGCAGAACAGCCACTGCGCAGCGACGGGGTCGCCCGCGTCGATCGCACGCTGGACCAGACTCGCGGCGAGCCCGCCGCCCGCGCTCTGCCCGCCGATCGCGAGACGCGTCGTGTCGAGGCCGAGCGCCGAGGCGTTGTCTCGCAACCACTGCCAGCCGGCGAAGCAGTCGTCGATCGCAGCAGGGAAGGGATGCCGCGGCGCGAGGCGGTAGTCCACCGAGACGATCGTCGCCCCGGTCGCGTGCGCGGTCTCGCCGCAGTGCACGTCGTCCATCGCGGCCGCACCCAGCACCAGCCCGCCGCCGTGGATCCACAGCAGCCCCGCGCCGGAGGGCCGGGCAGGCGTGTAGACCCGCAGCTTCACACCGTCGTGCCGCAGTGTGCGACGGTCGACGCCGTCGACGCGCTTGCCGGGAAGAAGTGCCGACGCGGTCGCCGCGAACCAGCGCATGGCGCTGTTCTCGATGTTGACGGTCGGCGCCTTCTCGGTCGCGTCGCGCAGTGCCGGGTTCACTGCCGAGATGTCCATGCCTGCTCCATTCCCACCGGTCGTCGTCGACCGCCGATTCATCGTAGAGCCAGACCGGACAGGGTTGTCCAGTTTCTTGTCGCCGAAGCGCCGCGCCGAAATAGGTTAGGCTCACCTAATGTGATCTCGGATGCCCGCCCCACGCGACCGACCGATGAGCTGCACGGTGACTCGCTGGCCCTCAGCTACGGTCGCACCCCCGTTGTCCACGAGGTGTCGCTCCACCTCCGACCCGGCGTCGTGACCGCCCTGATCGGCCCCAACGGCAGCGGCAAGTCGACGGTGCTGCGCTCGCTGGCCCGCCTCCACCGGATCGACGCCGGCACGGTGCACCTCGACGGTGCCGACGGGCGGCGGGACGCGGCATCCCTCTCCGCCAAAGCGTTCGCCCGCACTGTCGCGATGCTCTCGCAGTCGCGCCCTCACCCCTCGGGTCTGGAGGTGCGCGATGTCGTCGCGTACGGGCGGCACCCGCACCGTGGCCGCTTCTCGGGCGTCACCGAGGCCGACCGCGACGCCATCGACCGCGCGCTCGCGCTGACCGGCCTCACCGCGATGGGCCATCGCCCGGTGGACCAGCTCTCAGGTGGAGAGCTCCAGCGCGTGTGGCTCGCGACCGCGCTGGCGCAGAGCACCGGCATCCTGCTCCTCGACGAACCCACCAACCACCTCGACCTGCGCTACCAGATCGAGACCCTCGACCTGGTGTGCGACCTCGCCGATCAGGGCACCGCCGTCGGCGTGGTGCTGCACGACCTCGACCACGCGGCATCCGTCGCCGACGAAGTCGTGCTCATGCACCACGGCCGCGTGCACGCATCCGGCGCACCGCACGAAGTGCTCACGACCGAGAACCTCACCGAGGTGTACGGGTTCCCCATCGACACTGAAGTGGATGCCTCGACCCACCGCGTGCGCGTCGTCCCCCGCGGCCGGCACCACGAGCGCTCCCGCCGCTTCGAAGCCCTCCACGCCTGACGATCCCGATCGTCGCCTCGCGACGCGTCGTTCCCACCCGACCCTGCACACCCTCCCCCGATTCTGGAGCCCCGATGATCAAGCCCATCTCCGCCTTCGCCGTGCTCGGCGCCCTCGCGCTCGCCCTGACCGCGTGCGGCACGACCGACGTCGCCGCCTCGGCCGACACCGACACCTCGGCCGCGACCGGTGTCGGCTGCGCCGACGACGCGACCACCACGTCGACCGGCCCGGTCGATCTGACTGACGCGTTCGGCCGGACGATCACCCTCGACCAGCCGGCCCAGAAGGTCGCCGTGCTCGAGTGGCAGCAGATCGAGGACGTCCTGTCGCTGTGCCTCACGCCGGTGGCCGTGGCCGACGCCGACGGCTACCGCACCTGGGACACCGCCGAGGAGCTGCCCGAGAGCGTCGAGAGCGTCGGCACGCGTCAGGAGCCGAACCTCGACACCCTCTTCGCCACCGAGCCCGACCTCGTCATCGTCGAGGCCTACACGCGGGACGACGCGATCATCACGCAGCTGGAGAAGTACGGCGTGCCGGTGCTCGCGACCCTGGGTGCGAACGCCGAGGACCCGATCGCACAGATGCTCGGCACCTTCGACCTGATCGCCGAGGCGACCGGACGCACCGAACGTGCCGATGTCGTCAAGGAGGAGTTCGCGCAGCACCTCGCCGACGCGAAGACCGACATCGCCGACTCCGCCCCTGCAGTGACCGACTTCGTGTACTTCGACGGCTGGGTCGACGGCGGCAACGTGTCGCTGCGGCCGTTCGGGCAGGGCTCGCTCGTCGGTGAGCTCGGCGAGGAGCTCGGACTCACCAATGCATGGACCGGGGAGGTCGATCCCGCGTACGGCCTCGGCCAGACCGACATCGAGGGCATGACGACCATCGGCGACGCGAGCCTCTTCTACACCGGCACGGTCGATCCCGACTCGGAGAGCTTCGTGGACGCCGCGGCCCAGAACCCGGCGTGGGCCTCCATCCCCGCTGTGGCCGAGGACCGTCTCGCCGCCTTCCCCGGCGGCATCTGGACCTTCGGCGGTCCTCGCTCGGCCGAGCAGATCATCGACGCCTACGTCGCCGCGATCACGAAGTGAGTGCGCGGTCGTTGAGCGAGCGGGCCATCCGTTCGTCGAGTGAAGCCGAAGGCGGCGCAGACTCTCCACGTCCCGCCGCCGATGCCCGTGCGGCTTCGCCGCGCGCCACTCGCTCAACGACCGGTGTCGCCGTCGGCCTCCTGCTCGCTCTCCTGGCCGTCCTGGTGCTCGCCGCGGGCTGGCACCTGACACAGGGCACGAGCGGCGCCGTCCTCGCCGACGCCGATGTGCTGTGGGGATCCCGCGTCCCCCGCCTCGCCGCCGGCGTCGCGGTGGGGATCGCGCTGGGCGTCGCCGGCCTGCTCATGCAGTCCCTGGCACGCAACGCGCTGGCCTCGCCCGACACGCTCGGCGTCACGGCGGGCTCCTACCTCGCGGTCACCGCAGTCGCGGCCTTCGGCATCGCGGTGCCGTTCTGGGCCTCCGGGTTCGTCGCATTCGCGGGCGGTCTGGCCGCAGCCGCCCTCGTGCTGGGCCTCGCGGGCGGCGCGGGCACCTCGACCACGCGACTCGTGCTCGCCGGTTCTGCCCTCGCGCTCGCGTTCCAGGCCTGCACGTCGACGCTGCTCGTGCTGTTCGCCGAAGAGACGAAGGGCCTGCTCGCGTGGGGCAGCGGCAGCCTGTCGCAGCTCGGGCTCGAGAGCTTCCTGCGCGCGGCGCCGGTGGTCGTCGTCTGCGTCGTGCTCGCCCTGGTCATGTCGCGCCGTCTCGATGTGCTCGCGCTCGGCGACGACACCGCGTCGTCGCTCGGCGTGCCGATCCGGTCGACGCGGATGTTCGGCATCCTCCTCTCCGTCCTCCTCACCGCGACGGCCGTCACGCTCGCCGGCCCCATCGGCTTCGTCGGCCTGTGCGCACCGGTGCTTGCGCGGCTGCTCGCCCGCGTCGTGCCCGCCCTCGGCCGGCATCTGCTGCTGATCCCGCTGTCGGGCCTGATCGGCGCGATCGTCGTCATCCTCGCCGATGCGCTGCTGCGCGCACTGATCGGTCCCGAAGGCGCCATCTCGGTGCCGACCGGCGTCGCCACGACGATCTTCGGCGCGGTCGTGCTCGTCGTGATGGCACGGCGCCTGCGCGACTCGGGGCCGACCCGGCAGCCGCCGACCATCCGCATCGGCGTGCGCAGCGGCCGACGCTTCGCCGTCGTCGTCATCGCCGGCGCGGTCGCCCTCATCGCCATCGTGCTCGTGGGCATGCTGCTGGGCAGTACGCGGCTGCTGACCGGCGACATCCTGCTCTGGCTTCAGGATGCCGCACCCCCGCGCATCGCGTTCGCCCTCGACGAGCGCGCGCCACGAGTGATCGCCGCCGTGGTGGCGGGAGCAGCGCTGGGGCTGGCGGGCAGTGTCACGCAGGCGGTGAGCCGCAATCCGCTGGCCGACCCCAGCCTGCTCGGCATCACCGGCGGCGCCGGCCTCGGCGCGGTGCTCGTCGTGACGAGCGCCACCGCGACGACGCTCGGGATGCTGGTCGCCGCGGTGATCGGCGGGCTCCTGGCGTTCGCCCTCGTCTACGCGCTGGCCTGGCGCGGCGGTCACAGCGCCGACCGGTTCATCCTCATCGGCATCGGCGTCTCATACGGCGTCGTCGCGCTGACCACGTTCGTGCTGCTGCGCTCGAACCCGTGGGACACGCCGAAGATCTACACCTGGCTGTCGGGAACGACGTACGGGCGCATCTGGGAGCAGGTGATCCCGCTCATGATCGTGCTCGCCGTGGCGCTGCCCTTCGCGTTCGCGCACCGGCGCGAGCTCGACATCCTCACGATGGATGAAGACACCCCGAGGCTCGTCGGCATCCGGCTCGAGCGGACGCGACTGCTGCTGCTGGTCACCGCTGCGGTGCTGGCGGCTCTGAGCGTCGTGGCGGTGGGTGTCATCGGCTTCGTCGGGCTCGTCGCCCCGCATGCCGCCCGCGCGCTCGTCGGGGCGCGGCACGGTCGGGTGATCCCGGTCGCCGTGCTGCTGGGCGCGGTGCTGGTCGGGGCCGCCGACACGCTGGGGCGGACGGTGATCGCGCCGGCCCAGCTTCCGGCAGGCCTCGTGGTGGCGCTGATCGGTGCGCCGTACTTCGTGTGGCTGCTCTGGCGCTCGCGCGACGCGTAGCAGCCGTCAGTACCGGACGCGGAAGCGAAGGTGCGTGACGCCGCCCTCGCCGGACAGGGCACGCACCCTTTCGAGTTCCCGGCGAGGCAAGCCGGGGCCCTCGAACAGCCGGCGCCCGGCTCCGAACAGCACCGGCACCAGGTGGATCTCGATCTCGTCGAGCAGACCCGCTGCGATCGCGCGCTGCGCCGTGGCGGCACCGTGCACCAGGACGTCCTTCTCGCCCGCAGCCCGTCGCGCCTGTGCGAAGGCACTCGCGATGTCGTTCGTGTATTCGACGAGCGGCATCGAGTCCGCCCAGGCCGGAACCGGGCGGCGACTGAGCACCCAGATCGGCACCCCGTCGTGATGATCGCCCTGCCAACCCTGGGCAGGCTCGAACGTGCCGCGGCCGGCAACGACGGCGCCGGTCGACATGAACTCGTCGAGGATCTGCCGATTCACCTCGCCTTGTGGCGGGAACGCCCACTCGTGCAGGCGGCCGCCGCCGTCGCCGAGCCCGTTGTCATCGGTCTCGTTGGGCCCGGCGATGTAGCCGTCGAGCGACATGGACATGTACAGCACCGTGTTGGTCATCACGACTCCGCTCTGCGCCGATGCAGGCATTGTCCTCCGCTGGGCGCCGCGACGCGCCGTCGGCCCCGTCGAGGTGGGGGCCGACACGCGGCGCCGCCGGGATGTGCGGCGCGTCAGTCGCGCGACGTGGCGTTCACGCTGCCGGAGCGTTCCTGTCCGCTCAGGCGGGCGATGGCGGCCATCATGCGCTCGGTGATCTCGCGACGGGCCTTGCCGTCCGGCACGCCCTCCAGATCCGACAGGTCGAGCGGCTCGCCGAACCGCACCTCGAGGCGCGGCCTCCCCGGCAGCAGATGGCTCAGCGGCTTGATCGTGCCGGTGCCGATCAGTCCCACCGGCACGACCGCGGCACCCGTGTCGCGTGCCATCCACGCCGCGCCGCCGTGCCCCTCATGCAGCTTTCCGTCGCGGGAGCGGGTCCCCTCGGGGAACACCGCGAACACGCTTCCTGCCCGCAGGATGCCGGCGCCGGCATCCAGCGCGGCCCTCGCATCGCGGCCTGCCGCGCGATAGACCGGGACGCCGCCGATCGAGGTGAAGAACCACCGCTTGACGCGGCCCAGCATCCCGGAGCCGGTGAAGTACGACGACTTGATGAGGAACTGCACCGGGCGTGCCGCGGAGGTCGGGATGATGACGGTGTCGAGCGACGCGAGGTGGTTGCTCGCCAGCAGCACCGGCCCCTGCTCAGGCACGTTCGCCCGCCCGACGATGCGCGGCCGGTACATCAGCCAGAACAGCGGCCGCAGGACCACTCGTCCGACGAAGTAGACGGCGCCCGGCCGCGGTGCAGGAGTGGGGCTCGTCGGAGCAGGCGCGTTCACCTGGCCAGCGTATCCGCCAAGGCCGGATGGGATTCCCGCGTGGGCGCATCCGCGACGTGCCCCGAAACGCAGATCAGCCCCGCACGAAGCGGGGCTGATCTGGTGAGACTGGCGGTGACGGTGGGATATGAACCCGGAGAGATCCGACCCTTCCGATTCCATCTCGGCCGGGCGCCGCGCGATTGTGCGGTTTCGCCGCCACCTGAATCGCCACAAGCACGTCCTGATTCCGTGTCGTCCCGTTTCAGTCGTGGGCACGACGTGGGCACGCGATGGAGCTCGAAGGGACGCGAGTGGTATCAAACTTGGCCGGCGGGGCGGAGAAGGATCTCGTTGATGGCGAGGTGGCGTGGCCGGGTGATCGTGAAGGTGATGATCTCGGCGATGTCGTCTGCGGTGACTTCGGCGTGGCTGTACATCTCGTTGACTGCCGCGTTGGTGTCCGCGTGGGTGATGTGGGTGGGCAGTTCGGTGGCGACGACGCCGGGCTCGATGAGGGTGACGCGAACACCGGGCAGGAGCTCCTGCCGGAGCGACTCGGACCACCCGTTGAGGCCCCACTTGGTAGCGGCGTAGACGCCGTTGCCGGCGCGGGCAGTGCGTCCGGCGACGGAGGAGATGTTGATGATGTCGCCGCGATCACTCGCCTTGATCTGTCCGAGGAACACCTCGGTGGCCGTGATCGCGCCAAGGAGGTTCACTTCGATCATCTGCCGGTAGTCGTCGCGCTGATCCGCGGAGAACGGACCGAGCAGCATGACGCCGGCGTTGTTGACCAGCACGTCGGCGCCGCCGAGGCGCTGGACCTGTTCGGCCGCGGCGAGGAGTGAGTCCCGGTCGGTGACGTCGGCGGCGATCGCGGTGGCCCGGTCGCTGAGTTCTGCAGCGAGCTCGTTGATGCGCTCGACGCGGCGAGCGAGGAGGACGACGTGGTAGCCGGCTGCGTGGAGGGCGCGCGCGGTGGCGGCGCCGATACCGGATGAGGCTCCGGTGACGACAGCGATCGGGGCAGTCATGAGTGCTCCTGGGGTCAGTCGGAGAAGACGGTCTTTGCGACCTGGATCGCGGACATGGCCTTGGGCCAGCCCGCGTAGAACGCGAGATGGATGATCGCTTCTTTCAGCTCGTCTTCGGTGAGCCCGTTCTCTCGGGCGAGACGGAGATGGTTGGGCAGCTGCTCGAACGCGCCGCTTGCGATCAGGGCGGCGACGGTGACGAGGCTGCGATCGCGCCGGTTCAGTTCGGGGCGCGCCCACACGTCGCCGAACAGGACGGTGTCGGTGAGATCGACGAGCTTGGGCGCGAAGTCGCCGATCGCGCGCTGAGCGGGGGTGGGTTCGGTCATGGTTTCATTCCTTCTCGGCCGCGCGTGCGGCCTCGTGGTATTCGTGGTCACCGCCGGGGATCGCCTCGACCCGCACGTCTCCGATGAACCTCTCCGCCGGCCCTTGGCTGGCAGGCGTCTGCTCACGCAGGTGCATCACGACACCGTTCTCGGCGTCGCGGCGAGGCTGCCGAGCAGCTGCAGGCGCTCAGCGGTGGGAGAGCCTGGTTCCACGGTGCAGGCGTACATGATCAACCCGTCCGATCCGGGCAGATCGAACGCTTCGTACTCGAACACGAGATCCCCCACGATCGGGTGGTGGATGCGTTTCGTGCCGTTGCGGTGGAAGCGGACGTCGTGTGCCGCCCAGAGGGTGCGGAACACATCGCTGCGGGTGACGAGCTCGCCGATGAGGTCGGTGAGGTCCTTGTCGTGCGGGTTCTTGCCTGCGTCGATCCGCAGCGACGCGACGATGCTGCGCGCCCCGGCCTCCCAGTCGGGGTAGTAGACATGCGAGGCCGGGTTCAGGAACGCGAATCGAGCGTTGTTGCGGCCGTTGGCGGGGTCATCGATGATCGGCGCGAACACGGCCGCCCCGAGCGCGTTCGTCGCCACGATGTCCTTGCGCGTGTTCGACACGTACGTGGGGGTGTCGGTGATCGTGTCGAGGAACCGTTGGAGAGTCGGGCGCACGGGCGCGGCGGCCTTTCGCGGCCGTTTGCGGACCGGGCTGACCGGCGCCGCGGCGCGGGCGAGGTCCTGCAGGTGTGTGGTCTCGGCGTCGTCGAGCTGCAGCGCGCGGGCGAGTGCGTCGAGGACTTCCGGAGAGACGCCCGACAGGTGGCCGCGCTCCATCTTCGCGTAGTAGTCCACGCTCATCCCTGCCAGCAGCGCGACCTCTTCCCGGCGCAGCCCCGCCACCCGCCGTCTCCCGCCGCCGATGATCCCGGCCTGTTCGGGGGTGATGCGGGCGCGCCGGGTCGTCAGGAACTCCCGCACCTCGGTCTGGTTGTCCATACGGTTCATGCTCCGTCTCACCTGCCGGGGAGGACACCAGGCAGCGTCCTCCCCGCGCGGGTCACTCTTCGGGGATGTCGCGGCCGAAGGTCTCGAGGGTGATCGCCTCGGGTTCGGGACCGCCGCGGACGCCCTTGTCGAGGGCGTCGATGCGGTGCAGCTCGTCGTCGGTGAGGGTGAAGTCGAACACGTCGAAGTTCTCGCGGATGCGCTCCGGCTTGACGGACTTCGGGATTGCGGAGCGACCCTCCTGCAGGTGCCAGCGGATCATCACCTGCGCCGCCGTCTTCCCGTACCGTTCCCCGATGCCAACGATGCTCGGGTCGGCGAACGTGCTCGTCGCCGTCTCGCCACGGTAGGAGGTGATCCCGCCGATCGGAGACCACGCCTGGGTCAGGGTGCCGTGCTCGGAGTCGGCTGCCTGTACATCCGGCTGGGTGAAGTACGGGTGCACCTCGATCTGGTTCACCGCAGGCACCACTTCGGTTTCCGCGAGGAGCATGTCGAGGTGGGTGCGCATGAAGTTGCTCACCCCGATCGCGCGGACCTTGCCGTCTGCGAGGAGTGTTTCGAGTGCGCGGTAGGCAGCGAGGGTCTTGTCGAACTCGCCTGGGAGCGCCTGGTGCAGCAGGAGCAGGTCGATCTGGTCGACGCCGAGCTTGCGGCTGCTCTTCTCGAACGCATGCAGTGTCTGGTCGTATCCGTAGTCGCTGATCCACACCTTCGTCTCGATGAGGACCTCATCGCGGGCAAGTCCCGACTCACGGATCGCGTCGCCGACACCGCGCTCGTTGCCATATGCAGCGGCCGTATCGATCAGCCGGTACCCGGACTGCAGAGCCTCTGTCACGGCATCCTTCGTCTCGGCCGGCGGGGTCTGGAAGACACCGAAGCCGAGGGCGGGCATCACCACGCCGTTGTTCAAAGTCACTGTGCTCATGACGCCGACACTAAGCGCGCCGCAACACGGGTGGGAGTGACTGTCAGTACACGGATAACCCGTCCCTGCCACCGTGCACCGTTCGCGCCTGGAATGGTTCCCATGACGTCGACGAACTCCTCGAGCACGATCGCGACCCGTTCGGTGCACCCATCCGTGATTCTCGGGATCGTTCTGGTCAGCTACTTCATGATCGTGCTGGACAACTCGATCGTCTTCACCGGGTTGTCGCGGATCCGGACCGAGCTCGACTTCACCACCGCAGGCCTCTCGTGGGTTCAGACCGCCTACGCGCTGGTGTTCGGCGGACTGCTGCTGCTCGCCGCGCGAGCCGGCGACCTCGTCGGCAGGCGCCGCCTGTTCGTCATCGGCCTCGCGATCTTCTCTCTCGCGTCGCTGTCGATCGGCCTGGCACCGACTGCGGAATGGATGATCGCCTCCCGCGCCGTCCAGGGCATCGGGTCGGCGATTCTCGCCCCGACCTCACTGGCTCTTCTGACGAGCACCTTCGCCGAAGGACCTGCCCGCACCCGCGCAGTCGCGGCGTACGGGTCGACCGCCGGTATCGGGGCGAGCCTGGGATTGGTCGTCGGCGGGCTGCTCGCCGACGTCGCATCCTGGCGGGTCGGCTTCCTCATGAACGTCCCGATCGGCGCCGCGCTGCTGGTCGCCACCCTCGTCTCCGTGCGGGAGACCCCGCGCACCGGCGGCCGCTTCGACGTCGCCGGCGCCATCACCTCCACCCTGGGCATGACCGCTCTCGTGTATGGCATCACCCGCACTGCGGACGCCGGGTGGACCGAACCGGTCGCGCTGACATCCATCGCCGCAGGGCTCGTCGTCATCGCCGGGTTCATCGTGATCGAATGGCGTGCGCCGCAGCCGATCCTGCCGCTCAGGGTGCTCGCCGACCCGGTCCGCGGCGGCGCGTTCCTGGCCCGCATGCTGTTCGCCGGCGCCATCTTCGGCTACTTCTTCTTCGCCTCCCAGTACATGCAAGGCGTTCTCGGATTCACGCCGCTGCTCGCCGGCCTGGGATTCCTCCCGATGACGGCCGTCCAATTCGCGCTGTCCCTCACCGTCCCTCGCCTCACCCGCCGCTACGGCAACAGCACCCTCGTCGCCACCGGCCTTGCGGTCACCCTCGCCGGGATGATCTGGATCAGCTTCGTCAGCCCGGACAGCGACTACTGGACCGCCTTCGCCTTGCCCATGCTGCTCCTCGGCGCCGGGCAAGGCATCGGATTCGCCCCTCTCACCGCCGCCGGCGTGACCCGCATCGAACTCCGCGATGCCGGAGCCGCCGCCGGCACCGTCAACGTCGCCCACCAACTCGGTGGGGCGCTCGGCGTCAGCATCATGGTCGCCGTCGCGACAACCGGCATCACGGGTGCCGAATCGTCGTCCATCGCCGCGGAAACATCCACCGGGTTCGCCACCGGCGCCGTCCTGCTCGCGCTGGCACTGACCTCGGCCGTGCTCCTGATCGTCCGCCAACACCGGAACGTGAACTCAGGGCCCTCCGTTGCGATTCCGCCCGAGAACCGATGATCAGCCGGCGCGCGGCCCTCGCCACGATGCTCGTCGGCGCCGGCGGTATCGTCCTCACTGCGTGCACCCCACGGCCCGCGCAGAACACCCCGACCTCCCGACCGCAGGGATCCCCGTTGCCCACGTCGACTCAGAACCGGGCCCTCCTGGTCTACTTCTCTCGGGCCGGGGAGAACTACTCCTACGGCGATCGCGTGGACCTGGAGGTCGGTAACACGAAGGTCGCCGCCGGCATCATCCGCGACCTGATCGACATCGACGAGTACGAGATCCTCGCCGCCGACCCCTACCCCGACGGCTACGAGGCAACAGTCCAACGCAACGTGCGGGAGGAGCGAGACGACGCGCGCCCCGCAATCGCCGGGGCACTGCCGGACCTCGCCACATACGACACGATCCTGCTCGGAAGTCCCGTCTGGAACGTCCGGGCCCCGATGATCATGCGCACCTTCGTCGAGTCCGTCGCCCTCACCGGCAAGACGGTCCACCCCTTCGCCACCTACGCCGTCAGCCGCATGGGCCGCGTCCGCGACGACTACGCCGAGATGCTCCCCGACACGATGGTCACCGAAGGACTCGCCATCCAAGGTGAGACCGTCCATGACGCCCGCCCCGACGTTCAACGCTGGCTGCGGTCCATCGGGCTGGCCTGACTACTGGCTAACCGGCCGAGTTCTCGAGTGCCGCGCTCACGCTCCTTTGGCTGGCCTCGAGCCGACGTCCCTCAGTGGGCGGGATGCCCACCGGAGTGACGACCACGGAGGTCATGGCATCTCCAGTGGTTTCGACGAAACCCGCGTCAAACCGCGGAATCTCGCGAGCTGAGGGCGGACACCCGCACGACCGGGCTCGCGCTCGTCGCTCACCGACCTGCTCAATCGACGCCTACCCGCCAGTCACGTCCTGAGCAGATGTGGGCAAACCGTGGGCAGGGCAAGAGACAACCCGTGCTGAACAGGGGTTGTCATGGTGGTGACAGTGGGATTTGAACTCTGGTGACCTGGCGTCACCTACGTTCGCCCCGGGCTTGAACCCTGCATTCGACTGCAGTCAGGAGCAGTCCCGCGCCTCTGGGCAGCGGATGGCGGCACACTGACGCCCGTACTCGATGACGCCGCCACGGTCTCGCCCACATGCAGCAACCTCTGGTTGCGTCCGAACGGCGCCGCACCGTGGGAGTACGACGTGCTGCTCATGGATGCCGCCGCGGAGCGGTGGACGTTCAAGCGGAACCCGCGGACCTCCCTGCCGACCGACGAAATCCTGTGGCGGCGCGATGGAATCGTGTACCTGCGCCCGGAGGTGCAACTCCTTTACAAAGCAGCCGGTCGGCGCGTCCAGGATCAGCAGGACTTCGACGCATGCCGACCGCTCCTCAGCGACCACGCAACGACCTGGCTGCGCGCGGCATTGGAGGTCACACACCTCGGACACGCCTGGATCGCTGACCTGCGCTCAGTTGCACGACCGCCCGGCCCCTGACAGGTCGGCCTACGTGACGTTGGTCTCCGCTAACCAGATGTCGATGTCGGCGAGCTCGTCGCGGATCTTCTGACGCTCATTCGGAGTGAAGCGCCTCACCTGCATAGAAAGAACCGCGTCGGCCGCCACCGGACTCAGCCCGAAGCTCGCTTGCACCGCTTTTCGCAGTTCCTCAGTGTCCCCTTCGACGGCCGAGCAGATCTCGATGAGTTCGCCGAGTCGATTAATGATGTCGATGTACGCCGCGAGGATCTCGCGACGCGCCAACGTGTTCTGTCGGTCGTCCGCCACGCCGCCACCATACCGAGGCGATGGGAGATCTCCGGCACCTGCGGCACACATAGGTCGCCGAGCGTGCGGATGCCGGTCCTTGATCGGGCCTATCGGAGAGTGCGGGTACGCGCGTAGCGTCGGAGCATGAAGGGTCGGCTCGAAGATCAGGTGACCGTGCCTGACGTTGTCGGGCTTCCGTTTCATGTCGGCCGCGATGTGGCCAACGATGCGGGCGTGACGCTCGCCAACCCCGATCCAGACGGCCCGCCGATCAGTGCGCTGGCGTGGCCGGGGCTCTACTACATCACTTCACAGAGCCCAGCAGCGGGCACCACGTTGTCCCGCTGGGATTCCGTTGCGGTCGAGATCGTTCCCTACGGTGAGGCGGACTCCACCGCTGTCGCACTTCCACGCGAATCCCCACCTGCCGACAATGCCCACGCCCATCCCGAGCGCGACGCGTTCATCGATCTCACAGATCTCGATGATCAGACCCCCTGACTCGGCGCAGCGCGATTGCCGGTCCCTGATCGGCTGCTAGCGCGACCTCGTGTCGCGGATGACGGCTTCGACGCGGTCGGCGAGTGCCGAGACGGTCTCGCGGCCGTCTAGTTCGAGCGTTGCTCCCGCTCGGAGGAGCGGTTCGACGTCACGGAGGTTGCGTGAGATCTCTTCGCGTTCTTCGCTCGTCATGCCGTACGGGTTGTTGACGCGTGCCGAGACGCGTTCCACGAGCACGCTGAGTGGTGCGCTCAGCAGGATGATCGCATCGAAATTGTCGTAGAACCTCACCTGATTCTCGACCGTCCCGGAAACGATGATCGGGTTCCCGTTCGCCAGCAATGCGGCCATACGCGGCTCGTCCCACGTGCCGTCACGCAGCGTCCAACCGTCATAGTCGGTGTCGAGCGTTTGGTGGCCGCGGCGTCGCAATTCATCGAGAAGCGTCGTCTTGCCCGCCCCAGACATACCGGTGACAAGAATGTGGCTCACGCTCACGACGCTAACTGACCTGGTGCAATCGTGCGCAGCCCGGTCCTTCAGCGATCACTTGCCGCTTTGTAACGGCAGTGGCCGGCGAGCAGCGCGCGATGCTCGTTTGCCCCGCCCGCAGAGATGCCCGAAAGCGGTCCCCCATGTCGACGCGAAGCCCTGCCGTGGGACGCCACTCTGCAGACCCACCGTCGCTCGTCGAGAAGGCGCCAGTCCCGGCGAGGATGTTCGACAATCCTCCCGGCGCGGAGCGCGTGAAACGACGAACAGCCCGTGGAAATCTCCACGGGCTGTTCACGTTTGTTCCCCATCTTGTTCACGCCCACCGAAAATAGGCGTCTGATCAGGAACTTGCTGGCGGTGACGGTGGGATTTGAACTCTGGTAGATGGGCATCACCCCCAGCAGAGCGTGATCTCAAACTCTGCGTTCGCCTGCAATCACGCGGGTATCGAGGCATCAGACACTGCATGCGACTGCAGACGATCCCAGCACTTGTTCACGCATTGTTCACGCCCTTGTTCAGGGAAGGAGAGTCGGTCGGCCCATCGGCCGCCGGCGGCACACGCGGAAGATCACGGTCTTTCAGGATCGCGACGTGAGTGCGAGCAAGCTCCGCATGATGCCGGTCAGTACGCGAACGGTTTGCGAAGGTCCTGCATCGGCTGCCCCACCTCGACCAGATATGTCAAGGGCAGCGGACCGAAGACGTCCGCGACCTCGCCGCCGAGCTGTCGCGGAAAGGCGACCACGAGTTCAATGCCTGGGCGACGCATGTTTCCCATCAGGTAGTCCACACCCCTGATGCGCTTGAGGCGACCGCTCACGCGAGGTCGTGAACTGCTGTGGTTCGGAGGGCGCGCGAACGAAACACGGTGGTTGATGTCGAAGTCGTCGAGATCTCCCACGGCGCACGAGCGGGCGCGTGATGACTGTTCCATGCCTCATCGTCCCATGCGGCAGGCGCGAGTGGGGGCCGAGCGCGAGCAGCCCGGAGTGCTCGCGGAGTCGTGCGTCGGGTGCACGTGCCGACTCGAGCTGTGAGCCATCCAGGATGGGGGCGTAACGTCCGATCATGAGCGCACAGGCACAGACGAACGGAAGCGACGTGCCGGCCACCGCGACGAACCGACGAGTGCTCCAGTGAAGGTCGCGATGCTCGGTCCCATCGCCTGGCGGACGCCGCCGATCAGTTATGGACCGTGGGAGCGCGTGACGAGCCTGCTGACCGAGGGGCTGGTGCGTCGCGGGGTTGACGTGACGTTGTTCGCCACCGCCGACTCGATCACCGGCGGCTACCTCGATGCCGTCGCGCCGCACGGCTACGCGGAGGACCCGGCGATGGACGGCCGGGTGTGGGAGGCGCTCCACGTCGCACACGCGCTGGAACGGTCGAGCGAATACGATCTCGTGCACAACCAGCTCGACTGGCTGCCGCTCGCCTTCACCGCCCATTGGGCCGCCCCGATGGTCACGACGATCCACGGCTTCTCCGGTCCCGCGATCCTGCCCGCGTATCTCGCCTCGGCTTCGACGTTCGTCTCCATCTCCGACGCAGATCGCTCCCCCGGCCTGGACTACGTCGCGACGATCCACCACGGGATCGATCCCGAGGAGCTCCCGTACGTACCCGAGCCTGGCGACTACCTGGTGTCGTTCGGACGCATCCACCCCGACAAGGGCACCGCTACGGCGATCGAGATCGCGCGGCGGGCCGGCCGCCGGCTGGTGATCTGCGGCCTCGTCCAGCACGTCGACTACTTCCGCGACGAGGTGGAGCCCCACATCGACGGGGACCGCGTCGTCTTCCTCGGCGCCGTGGCACCCGAGGAACGCGCGCGCGTCCTCGGTCACGCCGCCGCACTGCTGCACCCGATCGACTTCGACGAGCCGTTCGGGCTCTCGGTGGCCGAATCGATGATGTGTGGAACGCCGGCTCTCGCGTACCGCCGGGGATCGATGGCGGAGGTCATCGACGAGGGTGTGACGGGCAGCACCGTGGCCTCGATCGACGAGGCGATCTCGGCCCTCCCGGCCGTCGCGTCGCTGGACCGCCGTCGCGTCCACGAACGCGCCGTCGCGCGATTCGGCGTGGAGCGGATGGTCGACGAGTACCTGAGCGTCTACGAGACGGTGCTGGCTCGCTGATCCTGTGACGACGTCCAGGTCGGCCGTGTAGCGTGCAACCACAGCGTCCGGGTGCGAACCCGGAGGTGGACCGGACCGCGGCGATGAAGGCGCGGTTCCACGAGGGATGCCGCCGGCAGACGTCTCGCCATCGCCCGGAGCGATTGCCCACGGGCATCATCAGAGAGCGTCGCCGTGACCCACTACGGATTCCTCAGCACCTTTCCGCCGACCCGCTGCGGGCTGGCCACATTCACCGAGTCGCTCTCCACCGCGCTCGTCCGGCACGACGACGAGGGCACCATCGTTCGTGCGCTCGATCAGCCCGGAGAGCGGGATCGGCACGATCCTCGCGTGCGATCGCGCGTGAGCACCGACCTGATCGCCGACGACAGCCTCAGCACGTTGCGCGCGACCATGGCCCTCAATGCGTGCGACGTCGTGATCGTGCAGCACGAATACGGGATCTACGGCGGTCGCGACGGTGATCAGGTCCTCGATGTGCTCGCCGCACTGCGGATCCCCGCCGTCGTCGTGCTCCACACCGTGCTCGTGGCGCCCACGCCGCATCAGCGGGAGGTCCTCGAGGAGGTGTGCCGACTCGCGTCCGTGGTGGTCGTGATGACGATCCACGCCCGTGACAACCTCGCCGCGACCTACGCGGTCGATCTCGCCCGCGTTCGCGTCATCCCGCATGGCGTGCAGCATGTGGCTCTCCGCGAATCGAAGCCGCACAGCGGCCGCCGCGTCGTCACGTGGGGCCTCCTCTCGCCCGGCAAGGGCATCGAGTGGGGCATCCGCGCCATGGCGCAGCTCACGGACATCACGCCGACTGTCGAGTACCTCGTCGCTGGACAGACGCACCCCAAGGTGCTCGCGCATGCCGGGGAGAGCTACCGCACCATGCTCGCGGGTCTCGCGGGCGACCTCGGCATCGGGTCATCGGTCCGCATCGACGGCCGCTACCTCGAGGCGTCCCAGCTCGCCGCACTGATCGCGTCGGCGGATGTCGTGCTCCTCCCGTACGACTCTGTCGACCAGGCGACCTCCGGCGTCCTTGCCGAAGCCGTTGCAGCCGGCGTTCCCGTCGTCGCCACGGCATTCCCTCACGCTGTGGAGCTGTTGTCGAGCGGAGCCGGGATCGTGGTCCCGCACCAGAACCCTGACGCCACGGCGCGGGCGCTCCGTGAGATCATCACCGGCACCGCCGTCGCCGATCGCATGCGCGAAACAGCGCTCCGCGAGACGAACGAGACGACGTGGTCCGCGGTCGCCGACCGCTACCGTACCGTGACAGCGAGGCTCGCCGCCGGCAGGGCAGCATGATCGTCCCCTCTCCGCCATACGATCACCTCTGCGCGCTGACGGATCACAACGGCATCTTCGAGCACGCTCTCCTTGCCGCGCCTCGCCGCGAACACGGATATTGCGTCGACGATGTGGCGCGCGCGCTGATCGTGGTCGCGCGCGAGCGGCAGCAGACCGTCGAGCTCCGGCGACTGGCTGCGACCTATCTGCGTTTCCTGGAGTCGGCGGTGCGCGCAGACGGTCTCGCGCACAACCGGATGAATGCTGACGGCGAGTGGTCCGACAACCCGGCCATGGGCGACTGGTGGGGACGACTGCTGTGGGCGCTCGGCACGATCGCCGCGCAGCGGGGCGACCCGTGGACCCGTGCTCGCGCCCTGCGGACGTTTCGGATCGCCGCCCGCGAGCGGTCGACGAGTCTGCGGACCCTCGCCTACGCTGCCCTCGGTGCGGCGGAGATCGTGCGTGTGCGCGCCGACGACCACATCGCCCGGACACTTCTCCGGGAGTACATCCGGGCGATGCCCGACCTGCCGGATCCATCGTGGCGGTGGCCCGAACGTCGCCTCGGCTATGGGAACGCCTCCATCGCCGAAGCGCTGATCGCCGCAGGCAGTGCTCTCGACGACCTTGCGGCCACGACCCAGGGGCTGCAGATGCTCGACTTCCTGCTCTCCGTGGAGATGTCGGACGACCGATTCTCCGTGACCGGGACGGCAGGGCGCGGACCCGGGGAGAAGGGTCCGTCGTTCGACCAGCAGCCACTGGAGCTCGCCGCGCTCGCGGACGCGTGTGCGACGGCACACTCCGTCACCGGTGACTCGGCGTGGCTCCCTCCGATCGCGCTCGCGTGGCGTTGGTTCACCGGTCTCAACGACAGCGGGACCACCATGTTCGATGCCGAGACCGGCGCCGGCTTCGACGGGCTAGAACCCGGCGGCAGGAACGAGAACCGCGGAGCAGAATCGACATTGGCCGCATTGAGCAGCTACCAGCAGGCGCTCCGACACCGTGTGCTGACAGCATCATGACAGCCCGCATCCACGCGACAGGGTTGAGGCAGCAGCCGGATCGGGTGATCGCCCAATTGTTCTTGCCGGGCGAGGAATGGTCCGCCGAGCACTCTCGCGCCGGCGAGATCATCGCTCGCGTCATCGCGATACCGGACGAACAGATCGATGCGCTCGCGGCCGAGCTGACACATGACTTCGGTTCGCGGCATCCCGATATCCGCGCGTTGTTCCTGGAGAACGCCGCCGTCGTGAGCTCCCGCCTGGCACACCCGGTCGACCTCAGCGTCGCGCGTCGTCTGGTGCTCGGCGCGAGTTTCACGGCGGAGTACGCCGTCGAAGGAGCCGCTCTGTGCAACCCCAGCGCGATCGAGCATCCCGACCAGACAGGGTTGGCTCCCGGGCAGCTGCGTGTCGCGGTAGCTCTCCGCGCCATCGGGGAGGGTCACCGTTCCTCCATCGAATTCGCCGAAGCCATCATCGGTCCCGGCCGCCGCTGGACATTCCTGGATCGGATGCTGCCGCTGTGGCGGGCGCGGATCGACGAAGGAGACTGGAGCATCGCCCATTTCCGCGCCGCAGTCGAAGAGGCGGGGCTCGTCAATGAGATCTCGCACAATGTGCTGCAGGGGCTTGACGACCGGTTCACCGTGTCAGACGTCGAGGCCTCCGTGACACGCCTGCCGAAGGCGCTCTCTCGGCGTGCGGACAGCGCTCGGCACATCGAGGCGATTCGCGAGCTGGCGATCTCCGTCTATCGCGCCGTGTTCTCTGCCGAGACGTCCCTGAGCCAGCGTGTGCTCACCCCTGTCGCGGCAGAGGAACGGCACGGGATGGAAGACGCGCGATTCGTGCGATTCACCGGCCTCGCCGGGACCACCCACTACCGCGGCACCTACACCGCGTACGACGGTCGCACCATCGCGCCCCGTCTCATCATCACCTCGGATCTGCGCGAGTTCGACATCCATCGGCTGACCGGCGATGCCGCTCAGGACAAGGGGATGGCGTTGTTCCCTCGACCCGTGGCGGGCAGGTATCTCGCGCTGAGCCGCACCGACGGCGAGAACATCTCGCTGGCGAAGTCTCACGACGGCGTGATCTGGGACCAGGTCGGGATCGTCCACGCACCGTCGGAGCCCTGGGAGATGGTCCAGTGCGGCAACTGCGGCCCGCCGCTCGAGACGCCGCACGGTTGGATCGTGCTCGTTCACGGAGTGGGCCCGATGCGCAGATACTCCCTCGGGGCGTTGCTCCTCGACCTCGACGACCCGACGATCGTCCTCGGCCGGACGTCGACGCCGATCGTGCAGCCGATCGACGACCGCCGCGACGGCTACGTGCCCAACGTCGTGTACTCGTGTGGCGGGCTCATCGTGGACGGTGTGGTCTGGGTCCCGATCGGCATCGGAGACTCGCGCATCGGCGTGTGCTCGATCGAGGTCGACGAGCTTCTCGCGCACATGGCTCGGTAGCCCTGCAGCGAATTCGAGGGGATCGCCTTCGTGTTTGCTGCATGCCGACACCCACACTCGGGAAGGGGCGTAATCTGAGGTCAGATGGCCTAGACCCTGTCATTCGGCGCACGCCGTGCGCTACATCTGACAGGAGCACGAAATGGCCATCAACACTGCCGGGTCGATCGCCTCCAGCGTGCGGTCCACGACCCCGAAAGCGCCGAACCTCTACACCGAGCTGTCGCAGACGGTGACAGGAAGCGGCCTCATGCGGCGCCGCTACGGGTATTACTGGACCAAGCTCATCGCGGCGCCGATCGTCATCGCGAGCGTGCTCGCCGTCTTCGTGCTCCTCGGCGACACGTGGTGGCAGCTGGTCACCGGCGCCGTCCTCGCCGTCCTGCTCACCCAGGTCGCCATGCTCGGGCACGACGCCGCGCATCGGCAGATCTTCCGCTCCGGCCGGTGGAACGACTGGACCAGCCTCGTCCTGGGGAATCTCCTCGTGGGCATGAGCTACGGCTGGTGGCAGCACAAGCACACGCGGCACCACGCGAACCCGAACAAGATCGGCAGCGACCCCGACATCGAACTCCCGGTCATCGCGTTCACCCCCGAGCAGGCCGACCGCCGTCGCGCGAGCCGAAGCGGTCCGCTGCGCTGGCTGATCGCGCATCAAGGAGTGCTGTTCTTCCCGATCCTGCTGCTCGAAGGGCTGTCGCTGCACGCGTCGAGCGTCCGGCGTGTGTTCGCGCGCGAGCAGCTGCGACACCGTCCGATCGAGATCGCCTTCCTGACTGTGCGGATCGTCGGGTTCGTCGTGCTCGTCTTCCTGGTGCTGTCCCCAGGGATCGCATTCGCCTTCCTCGGCATCCAGCTCGGGCTGTTCGGCGTCTACATGGGAATGGCGTTCGCACCGAACCACAAGGGGATGCCCCTCGTCCCGGCCGACGTGAAGGTCGACTTCCTCCACCGGCAGGTGCTGATGAGCCGCAACATCCGTGGCAGTCGCCTGCTCGACACGGCCATGGGAGGACTCAACTACCAGATCGAGCATCACCTGTTCCCCTCGATGCCGCGACCGCATCTACGTCAGGCGTCGGGGATGATCCGCGCCTTCTGCGAGGAACACGGTGTGCCCTACACGGAGAAGGGCCTCTGGCAGTCCTACGGAATCGTCGTCCGCTACATCAACAGAGTCGGGCTCGGCGAGCGCGATCCGTTCGAGTGCCCGTTGCTCCAGCAGCGGCAAGCCATCTAGCTGCTCGCCCGGCCATCGAGGAGTCAGAGTGACAGTCGCCCGTCGATGACGTCGCGCGCGACGACGCCGATGCGCGTCTGTGTGGAGCGGGCGTGGCTCCGGATCCGTGCGAACGCCTCATCCATGTCGATGTCCCGCATCTGGGCGAGGTATCCCTTGGCCTGCTCGATCACGACCCTGCTGTCGAGCGCGCGCTGCAGCTGAGCCTGTGCGAGCTCGGATTCCTCGACCAAACGCTGCTGCAGAATGCTGATGGTGGCGATATCGGCCAATGCCTGCGCGGCCGCGGCATCGGCCGCGTTCAGCGCGCCAGCCTCATCGCGGAACAGATTCAGCGATCCCAGCGTCGAGTCGCGCAGCCGCAGCGGGATCGCATGGATCGACGAGAACCCGGAAGCGCGCGCATCGGTGGCGAATGCGGGCCAACGATGGGCGATCTGATCGATGTCGTCGACCGAGACGACCTCTCCCCCCGTCGCCGCCTCGACGCAGGGCCCCGCGCCGACGCGCAACTGCATCAGCTCGACGAGTTCGCTCCGCTCGCTCGTGGAGGCGATCACTTCCAGCCGGTTGGACGGGCTGAGCAGCAGGATGCCGGCAGCCGACGCGTCGAACAGCGAGATGCAGTCGTCGACGAGCCGCTGGAGTACGTCGACGATGTCGAAGTCGTCGACGAGGGAGTCCGCCAGAGTGACGAAGGTTCCCAGCAGCTGATGCTCGCGGGTGAGCGCCGTCATGCCGTCATCCTAAGCCTTGGGATCACAGTCTCAGGTCGAGCCGGCGTGCGATGACGTCCGCCGCGACGTCGCGCACCGGACGCCCCGCCGCGAACGCGTGGCCGCGGAGGAGCAGGAGGGCGTCGTCCACGCCGACGCTGTTCCGTGCTGCGACCATTCCGGTCGCCTGGTGAACCTCACGACGGGAGTACGGTTCCTCCCGCGCACCGTCGTCCGGTGCATCGAGACGGTTCAGCGCCCTCCTCAGGAGAGTGCTCGAGACGATGGCCGCCAGGCGGCTCATCCGTTCGATGTCAGCATCGGACAACTCGCGGGCGGTCATCGAGTAAAGGGCGATCGAGCCGATGCCGAGCGTGCTGACATACAGCGGGAACGCGAAGAGCGCTCCCACATCGAGCTCTCGCAGGGCGGCCCATGTGCCGGGCCACAACGCCCCGCCATCGACCTGCAGGTCGGACGCCGTGACAGGAAGCCTCGTGCGCAGAGCTTCCCAGGACGGCCCCTCGCCGAGGTCGATCTGGATCTCGTCGATCCGTGCGCCGAGCTTCGTGCTGGCACACACCGTCTCTGAGCCCATCGGCGAGCCGAGTGTCGACACCACCGCGCCGGGCATCGAGACAGCAGCGCACAACGGCGAGCACAGATCGCCGTCGCTTGCGGCGGTGAGCGTGGCCACGGCGATCTCGAGGGCATCACCCGGCTGGTCGTCGGGACTCGTGGACATCGCTTGCGCCACCGTTCATATCAGAATGACCAGGCGCGGGGTCTCGGTGCCCTGCTCATGAGCGTACACGCGCCATCGGCGCGACGGGCGGAGCTCTGTCTTCGGTCGGGCGAGGAGCGTACGGTGAGGAACATGTGGACAGTCCTTCTCATCCTGCTGGTTGCCTGGGTCGTGCTGTCGATCGTCGGTTTCGTCTTCGACGGCCTGATGTGGCTGGGCATCATCGGGATCGTGCTCTTCGTCGGCACCCTCATCTTCGGGATCCTCCGCCAGCGCGCCCGGCGCCCCAAGCCCTGATCGAGCAGGGTCACGACGCCGTCGACGGCGGGGCCACGACGCGAACGTGCAGCGCACCCGGTGCGACGCTGATGCGCGCACGGACGACGTGCCCGAAAGGGTCACCGTCCAGCTCCACCGCGTGAGGGGTTTCGAAGCGCACCTCGAACTGCCTGCCCTGGACGTAGCCGAGCGCGTGAAGGTCCGGCGACCGTGAGAGCCATCGCCGGGTGAACGGGGAGCGGCGAGCAGCGCTCTGGAGCGTCAGCCTCGTTCCGATCTGCGCCCAGCCGAACGGACCCGCCGGCCGCATGATGACGACATCCAGGAGTCCGTCGTCGATGACCGCGGCCGGGATCAGCAGCATGTTGCCCGTGAGGGTTCCGCAGTTGCCCACGATGACGGTGTGCGCGCGGGTGGATCTGCTGCGTCCGCCGTCGATGCGGTACGTCAGGTGGAAGAGCCGATTCGCGACGATCGATCGTGCGATCGGCGTGACGTACGCGAACCACCCGAGACGCTTCTTCGCGACCGCGCTGGTCTCCTGCGCCATCTGGGCGTCGAGTCCGATGCCCGCCATCACCATGAACACGTGCGCTTGCCGGACGCCGTCCTCGTCCTCGACCTCCGCGACACCGACATCGACCGTGCGATTGGCCCCGGTGAAGGCAACCGAGACGCTGGCGGGAATGTCGTTGAGGGGTGTGCCGAGGTCGCGGGCGAGCAGGTTCCCCGTGCCGGAGGGGACCAGCGCAATCGGAATGCCCGTGTCGCGCAACTCCGCGGCCGCGGCGCGGACGGTGCCGTCTCCGCCGGCGACGATCACGACCGCCGGGTCGCCCGCGGCAGCCTGCGCCGCGGCAGTTCGGCCGCCATCGTCGCTCGCGGTTTCGTACCACCGTGTCGGCTTCCACGCCAGCTGACGCTCGTGCTCGGCAACCGCCGTGCGGATGCGTTCGAGCGGCGCCTTCGTCGGGTTGTAGACGACCGCCGCGTGCGGTCGCCCGTCGTCCGTCTGCTCCGGCCCACTCATCCGCGATCGTGGGGGCGCGCCGGGCACGCGTGCCGTGATCAGCGGCTGTGCCCGCCCTCGGTTCGCCAACTGTCGATCTGCTCGCGATCTGTCGGGGTCTCTCGCGCCCCCGCCGACGTGGATACCTGAAATGTGACGGACTCCGCGAGCGCCGCCACGGCAGCGGCGCGGGCCTGCTCTGTCTCCGCCGCATCGTGGAACTTGACTGCCGCGGCATCCTGTCGAGCTCGAACCGCCGCGCTGATCTCTGCCAGGCGATCCGCCAGTACCTCCGCAAGCCCGTCCCGGAGTTCCTCCAGGTTCGTGTTCGCTATCTCCAGCCGGCGGTCCGAGACCGTCACCTCGACGGTCGGGTAGCCCGCCCTCGCGAGTCGATCCCGGGTCTCGGTGCCCAGGATCTCGGTCACCTCGTCGCGTTCAGGGCGACGGGTGAATACCGCCTCCACCGTGTAACGCTCCGGGGCGTGGTCTGTCAGCAGCGCAGCAGGCAGCGAACCCACCAGCACTGATCCCAGGCCCAGCGCAGCGACATCGATGCCGCTCGTTCGTGTCTGTGTCTCCATGATCGAACGGTACGCCTCCTAGATGTGTAGCTCTCAGGTTCGTGAACAGTCGACTATCGGCGGAGCCCGCGACACGTCGTATCAGAGATGTGAGATTCGATCGCGTTCAGCCAGGTATCCAGTGCCCGCATCCAGGCGACAAGGGTGGGCATTGTGGGAGTCATCGTCTTTCCCCATCAAGATCTGATCGCAACCGACCAGGTGGGGACGAGCAGTCGGCGGTAGGAGCGTGGCCTCTGATAGCGTCCGAACCGAAACGTCCTAGGCGAGGAGATCGAGAAATGGCCGAGAAGCCGAACATCATCTTGTTCATGTCCGACGATGTGGGCTGGGGGGATCTGGGCTGCTACGGCGGCGGCGAGAACCGTGGTGCGCCGACGCCGAATCTGGACCGCCTCGCAGCGGAGGGCCTGCAGTTCCTGTCGTTCTACGGGCAGCCCAGCTGCACGCCCGGGCGCGCCGCGGCGTTGACCGGGCGTCTCCCGATCCGCAGCGGTATGACCACGGTCGCGTTCCCCGGCCAGGGCGGCGGCCTGCCGGCTGCCGAGTGGACGCTGGCCAGCGTGTTGAAGAAGGCGCAGTACGACACCTGCCAGATCGGCAAGTGGCACCTCGGAGAAGCCGACTATGCGATGCCGACCGCGCACGGGTTCGACGAGATGTACAACACCACGCTGTACCACCTGAACGCGTACACGTACACGGATAAGGCGTACAACCCCGACTTCCCGTTCGACGACCCTGCCACGATGAAGATGTGGGGCAATGTCATCGGCGCGCTCGAGGGCAAGGCCGGCGAGAAGCCTCACGAGGTGGAGAAGGTCGACTCGTCGAACATCCCGCTCATCGACGAGAAGTCCACGGACATCGCGCTCGACTACATCGAGAACCACGCAGGCGGTGAGAACCCGTTCTTCCTGTACCTGAACACCGCGAAGCTGCACCAGCCGAACCTGCCGCACCCGGAGTTCGAGGGCGCCTCCATGGCCAAGTCGAAGTACCTCGACTCCCTCGTCGAGCTCGACCACCGTGTCGGTCAGGTCGTCGACAAGGTGCGCGAGCTCGGCATCGCCGAGAACACCCTCATCATCTGGACCACCGACAACGGCGCCTGGCAGGATGTGTACCCCGACTGCGGGTACACCCCGTATCGCGGCACCAAGGGCACCGACTACGAAGGCGGCAGCCGCGTCCCCGCGATCGCCTGGTGGCCGGGAACGATCGAGGCCGGGCGTCGCAACTCCGACATCGTCGGGTCCCTGGACCTGATGGCCACGTTCGCGAGCATCGCGGGTGTGGAACTGCCGACCGAGGACCGCGACGGCGAGCCGACGATCTTCGACAGCTACGACCAGACCGCGCTGCTGAAGGGTGAGGGACCCTCGACCCGGGACCACTGGTTCTATATGACCGAGACGGAGCTCGTCCCCGGCGCCGTCCGACTCGGCAAGTGGAAGGCGGTCTGGAACGTCCGCGACGGCTGGCGAGGCCCCGCGTCGTATACGGCGATCGTCCCGGAGCTGTTCGACCTGTGGCAGGACCCGCAGGAGCGGTACGACATCTTCATGAACAGCTTCGCCGAGAAGACCTGGCAGCTGCCGCAGATGGCGGAACGGCTGCTCGGCGTGCTCCCCACCTACAAGCAGTACCCGAACCGGCCCATCCAGTCAGCCGGAATCAGCTACGCCATGTTCGAGATCGACGACGCACAGGTGCAAGAGCAGATCGCGAAGATGCTCCACGGACTCTCCTCCGCCGGATAACCACCATGCAGCATGTCTGGGCCACACCACGGTGTGGCCCAGACATGCTCTCGACCAACACGGCAACGGGATCGGTCAGCGTGCATCGCCGGACTGGTCAGCTGCCTTGCCATGTGGCCGCAGCGGCCTGGGGGTTGAAGTCGGGCGGCGCTTGGCTGGGCGGGCGAAGAGCGCGCGATGCTCGTACGCCCCGCCCGCCAGAAATGCCCGAAAGCGGTCCCCCATGTCGACGCGAAGCCCTACCGTGGGACGCCACTCTGCATCCACCGTCGCTCGCCGAGAACGCACGAAACCCGGCGAGGATGTTCGGCAGTCCTCCCGGCGCAGAGCGCGTGAAACGACGAACAGCCCGTGGAAATCTCCACGGGCTGTTCACGTTTGTTCCCATATTGTTCACGCCCATCGAAAAAATAGGCGTCTGATCAGGAACTTTCTGGCGGTGACGGTGGGATTTGAACCCACGGTAGGGGGTTACCCTACACAACTTTTCGAGAGTTGCACCTTCGGCCGCTCGGACACGTCACCGCCGACAAGCTTACGTCACGATGGCCGATGCCGCGAATCGGCGCCGGGGGCGGCATCCCGTCGAGATTCACTCGAGCTCAAGAGCCCCGTGGATCACATCGACCACGCGTGACGGCTCGTCGATGCCGACGGCGAACACGTAGGTCGCGGTGAATCCGAGGTCCGAGAGCGATGCCGCCAGCGACGCCAGCGACGACGCCGTCGACTCCGGCGTGATGGCCACCATCGCGGTCTTCTCGATGTCGTCGTACGAGCGCCCCACGTCGTCGCAGTGCGCACGCAGGACGTCGAGCTTGTGGGTGGGCAGCTCGTCGCGCACGCCGAGGTTGCAGGCGTCGGCGTACTGGGCGACCAGGCGCAGGGTCTTCTTCTCTCCCCCGCCACCGATCAGCAGGTACGGGTGCGGGCGAGTGATCGCCTGCGGCGAGTTCAGTGTGCGCTCCAGCTGCCAGATCGCGCCCTCGTACGGCTCCTCGGAGTCCGACCACATCTGGAGGCAGATCTGCAGCGTCTCTTCGAGCTCGCGGAACCGCTGCGCGACCGGTGGGAACGGAAAGCCGAGCCCACGGCACTCCTCGTCGTTCCATGCGGCGCCGATGCCGAGCCCCATTCGTCCGCCCGACAGCACGTCGAGGGTCGTCACCTGCTTCGCCAGCAGCGAGGGGTGCCGGTAGATCACGCCCGAGACCAGGGTGTGCAGCAGCGCCGTCTCGGTGTGCGCGGCGATGAAGCCGAGCGTCGCGTACGCCTCGAGCATCTCGTGCTCCACCGGGCCGAGGCCCGGCAGCTGCCAGAAGTGGTCCATGACCGTGATGCGGCGGATGCCGGCGGCCTCGGCGTTGCGCACGTGGGAGGCGAGCGCGGGGCCGAGGCTGTGGGCGCCGCTGCGCCAGGTGAAGTCCGCGATGTGAATGCCGTAGTCCATCCGCGCCGTCCTCCCGGAGCGCGTGGGGTCCGCTCCAGGGGTCAGGTTAGCCCTCTGTGCAGTGAGGGTCGACGGCGGATTCCGGCTGCGCCCGTGAAGGGGTGGATGCCGGCGGTCGAACGGCGGGGACGGTTCGCTGATGCCGGTCCCGATGTCACCCGCCAGGTCTAGCGTGGGGCAGGTGACCGAGGACGCCCCCGCCGCCGCAGCGCCGGACCGCATGGCGACGACGCAGCGCTTCGTGCTGTGGATCGCCGTGCTGGGGTCGTTCGTGGCGTTCCTCGACGGCACGATCGTCAATGTCGCCCTGCCCGCGATCAGCGAAGAGCTGGGCGGCGGCCTGACCACGCAGCAGTGGGTGGTCGACGCGTACCTCATCACGCTGGGGGCGCTCATCCTGGTGGCGGGCTCGGTGAGCGATGCCTACGGGCGTGTGCTGGTGCTGCGCATCGGGCTCATCGGCTTCGGCGTCGCGTCGATCGCGATCGCCGCCGCGCAGACCTCGGAGTTCCTGATCATCGCACGCGCCGTGCAGGGTGCGGCAGGCGCGTTCCTCGTGCCCAGCTCGCTCGCGCTCATCACGTCGAACTTCACGGGTGCGGCGCAGAGCCGCGCCATCGGCATCTGGACGGCGATGACGACGTCGGCGATGATCGTGGGCCCGCTCATCGGTGGCGTGCTCGTCGATCTGGTGTCGTGGCGGTGGGCGTTCCTCATCAACGTGGTGCCGATCGCGGCGACCCTCATCCTGCTCGCGCGCGGCGGGTTCCGTGACGTGCGGCATCCCGACGCGTCCATCGACTGGGTCGGGGCGGTGCTGTGCACGCTGGGCCTCGGCGGCATGGTCTACGCGCTGATCGAGCAGCCGAACGCCGGGTGGACGGCGCCGACCATCTGGATCCCGCTCGTGGTGGGCGCGATCCTGTTCGTCGCGTTCATCCTGCGGCAGCGGTTCGTGACCCACCCGATCCTGCCGCTGGACCTGTTCCGCGTGCGCAACTTCTGGACGGGCAACGTCGCCACGGCCTTCATCTACGGCGCGCTCGCACTGAACGGCATGGTCGTCGTCGTGTACCTGCAAGAAGGGCCGGGCCTTCCCGCGACGCTCGCCGGCCTGGCCAGCCTGCCGATGACCGTCATCATGATCTTCCTCAGCTCGCGCGCGGGCGCCTGGAGCGGCCGCTGGGGCCCCCGCTTCTTCATGACCGTCGGCCCCCTCACGATGGGCGTCGGATCCCTCCTGCTGCTGACCACGACCACCGAGTTCTCGTACTGGTGGCAGGTGCTGCCGAGCATGATCGTGATGGGTGTGGGCCTGGCGCTCACCGTCGCGCCGCTCACCTCGGCGATCCTCGGCGCCATCGAGCCCGCGCGCTCGGGTATCGCGTCCGCGGTCAACAACGCCGTCGCCCGCGTCGCCGGTCTTGTCACCGTCGCCCTGCTCGCGGTCATCGTCGGCGGCTCGCTCGACCTCGACGGCTTCCACCGGTCTGCGATCGTGACCGCCGCGCTCATGATCGCCGGCGGCATCACGTCGTTCCTCGGCATCCGCAATCCGCCCCGCGATCCGGCCGCGCAGCCATCGTCGTGATCGAGGGGATGCCGCCCCCGGCCGCCCGGAACGGTCCGCGCCGAGGCGCGTCGGGGTGCGGCATCCACTCTCACCCATTGACACGGCGGAACACGCTGGCCCCGCCGCGGTCCGCCCTGCCAGACTGGCCGCATGGCCGTCATCGAGAACTCGAAAGTCACCGTCGTCGGAGCCGGAAGCGTCGGATCGAGCACCGCCTACGCGGCACTCATCCGCGGCTCTGCCCGCCACGTCGCGCTGTACGACATCGCGACCCAGAAGGTCGAGGCCGAGGTGCTCGACCTCGCCCACGGCACGCAGTTCACCGGCTCCAGCGACATCATCGGCGGCAGCGACCTGTCGGTCGTCGAGGGCTCGCACGTCGTGGTGATCACCGCGGGCGCCAAGCAGGACCCGGGGCAGACGCGCATCGAGCTCGCCGGCGTCAACGCCCGCATCATGAAGTCGATGATGCCGCAGCTGCTCGAGGCCGCCCCCAACGCCATCTACGTGATCGTCACGAACCCCTGCGACGTGCTGACCGTGCTCGCACAGGAGCAGACCGGGCTGCCTCCCGAGCGCATCTTCGCATCGGGCACGGTGCTCGACACCTCGCGCCTGCGCTGGAAGCTCGCCGAACGCGCGGGCGTCTCGACGTCGAGCGTGCACGCCTACATCGTCGGCGAGCATGGCGACACCGAGTTCCCGCTGTGGTCGAAGGCGACGATCGGCACCGTCCCGATCCTCGAATGGGTCACCCCGCGCGGTGACCGCATGACGGCCGAGGAGCTCGACCAGATCGCGATCGACGTGCGCGACGCCGCCTACAAGGTCATCCAGGGCAAGGGCGCGACCAACTACGCCATCGGGCTGTCGAGCGCGCGCATCATCGAGGCGATCCTCGGCGACCAGCACGCGGTGCTGCCCGTCTCGCCGGTGCTGCGCGACTTCCACGGCGTCGACTGCGTCGCCCTGTCGGTGCCGTCCGTCGTGAGCGCCGCCGGCGCCGTCCCGATCCGCCAGACGCAGTTCGACGCCCGCGAGCTCGAGCTGTTCCACCGCTCCGCCGACGCGCTGCGGGAGGTCGCCGACTCGCTGCGCGGCTGACGCACCTGACGAGGGGGATGCCGCGGGCCGCGGCATCCCCCTCGCTGTACCTGCTGCGCCCCGGCGTCGCGCCGTGCTGGTCGGCTGCCGCGTCGAGCCAGTAGCCTCTCCTGGGGGAACGAACCGGGGGGTCTTCGTGCGATCGCACACACGTGTGTCCAGGAGCCTCGCGCTCACCGCTTCTGTCGTCGTCGCCCTCGTGGCGATGACCGGATGCTCCGCTCCGGCGCCGACGGCGACGCCGTCGTCCACGCCTGCCGAGACCGCGCAGACGCTGCCCGCCGACACCGCGGCGGCGCTGCAGACGGTGCTCGACGAGGCGCCGATCGGCGACCGGCTGCCGGGGGTCATCGCCCGGGTCATCACGCCCGACGGCACGTGGAGCGGGACGGTGGGCACGGTCTCTCCCGAGAACGGCGAGACGCCGGCCGCGACCGACCACACCCGCATCGGCCGCCTCACCAAGACGATGACCGCGACGATCCTGCTGCAGCTCGTCGGCGAAGGGCTCGTCAGCCTCGACGACCCGATCTCGATGTACGTGCCCGACGCGCCCAACGGCTCGGCGACGCTGCGCCAGCTGGCCGACATGACCAGCGGCATCCCCTCGTAGTCGACAGACCCCGACTGGCAGGCGGCCTACTTCGGCGATCCGAGCACCGTCTTCACGTCGCAGGAGCTGCTCGACTACGCCAAGACGCTCCCCCTCGATGGCACGCCGGGCGACGTGTGGATGTATTCGAACACCAACTACATCCTGCTCGGCATGGTCATCCAGCAGGTGCTGTCGCAGCCCATCGGCGATGTCTTCGCCCAGCGCCTCTTCGAACCGCTCGGGATGGATCACACGGTCTACCCCGACGGCTCCGCCGCGATGGATGAACCGCGCCTGTCGGGCGTGACCGTGCAGGGTCAGCCCGACGGCACGGTCGCCGACGCCACCGACTGGAACCCGTCGTTCGGCAACACCGCGGGCGAGGTGATCTCGACGCTCGACGACCTCGAGCTGTGGGCCGACGCGCTGTTCACCGGCGAGGGCGTGCTCACCCCCGAGCTGCTGCAGCTGCGCCGCGATTCGATCCTGTCGTCGCCGCCGCCCAACACCGCCGAGGGCGGCTACGGCATCGGGTGGGGTGCCCGGCCGGACGGCTGGTGGGGCCATTCCGGCACCATCCCCGGCTACACGACCTCCGTCTTCCACTCGTACGACCAGGACGCCACGATCATCGTCGTGGCCTCATCCGACATCGAGTTCGACGGTCGAGGCCTGCCCGCCCCGACCCTGTTCGAGGAGCTCGCGGCCGCCCTGGGCTGAGACGGAGGGGACCGGATGCCGCGGACCGCGGCATCCGTCGCGCGGGCCTCGCGGGCGATGTCGCACGCCGCACGTACGCTGAACGCATGGCAGCACCCCGACGCCCCACGCAGACCGCGCCGTACCGGTGCACGGAGTGCGGGTGGACGACCCTCAAGTGGGTCGGGCGCTGCGGCGAGTGCCAGCAGTGGGGCACCGTGGTCGAGGCGGCGGAGCAGACGGGCATCCTGCGATCCGTGACGCCGGTGGCCCCCGGAGCCTCGCGGGCGGCACAGCCGATCACGCACATCGACACCTCCGATGTGCCGCGGCGCACGAGCGGCGTCGGCGAGTTCGACCGGGTGCTCGGCGGCGGCATCGTGCCGGGCGCCGCGATCCTGCTGTCGGGTGAGCCCGGTGTGGGCAAGTCGACGCTGCTGCTCGAAGTCGCGGCGCAGTCCGCGCGCGCCGGGCGCCGCGTGCTGTACGCGAGCGCAGAGGAGTCCACGGCGCAGGTGCGGCTGCGGGCCGAGCGCACCGGGGCGCTGCACGACGAGCTGTACCTGGCGAGCGAGACCGACCTCGCGACGATCCTCGGGCACGTCGACGAGGTGGCACCCGAGCTGCTGATCGTGGACTCCGTGCAGACCGTGTCGTCGGCGCTGTCCGAGGGCATGGCCGGGCATCCGTCGCAGGTGCGCGAGGTCGCGGCGACGCTGATCCGCATCGCCAAAGAGCGCGCGATCCCCACGATCATCGTCGGGCACGTCACGAAGGACGGCTCGATCGCGGGCCCCCGCATCCTCGAGCACCTCGTCGACGTCGTGTGCCAGTTCGAGGGCGACCGGCAGACGTCGCTGCGCTTCGTGCGCGCGCTCAAGAACCGCTTCGGCCCGACCGACGAGGTCGGCTGCTTCGACATGACCGGCGCCGGCATCGCCGAGGTGCCCGACCCGAGCGCCCTGTTCCTCGGGCACGGCACGACAGAGCCGGGGACGTGCGTGTCGATCGCGCTCGAAGGCCGGAGGGCGCTCCCCGTCGAGGTGCAGGCGCTTGTCATCGACAGCAAGTCGCCGAACCCGCGGCGGATCGTGAACGGGGTCGACGCCGCCCGCGTGGCTACCGTGCTCGCGGTGCTCGAGAAGCGCGTCGACGTCAAGACGTCCGACAAGGACGTCTACGTCTCGACGGTGGGAGGGGTGCGGTTCACCGAGCCGGCCGCCGACCTCGCGATCGCGCTCGCGGTGGCGGGTGCCGTCAACAACCTCACGATCCCCCGCCACATCGCGGCGGTCGGCGAACTGAGCCTCGCGGGCGAGATCCGCCCGGTCACGCAGTCCGCACAGCGCCGCACCGAGGCGGCGCGCCTGGGCTACCGCGACCTCATCGACAACCGCTCGGGCCGCCTGCTCGGTGCGCTCAACGACGTCCGCGCGCGCACGAAGGGCCGCCCCGGCGACGACATCCCTGAGTTCTGAGCCCCGCGGCCGCAGACAGGTTCAGAGCGGAGACGCGCAGGCGACGAGAACGAGCGACAGCCCGGCTGCCGTCACCGCGCGCGGCCGGCATCACTCCCGCCGCTCCGAGGGGTGCGACAGGTCGCGACGGTCGGCCACGATCCGCAGCTGGTCGCCGTCGTCGGCGATCTCGAAGATCTCGGCGCGCACGACCGGCGTGTTCATGCCCCGGTGCAGGATCAGGTAGCTCTTGCCATCGAACCCGTCGAACACCATGCCGTGGCCGGCGTTCCCGTCCACGAGGATGCCGTTGTGCACCCAGGGCCCGAACAACGACCCGCTGGGTGATGTCGCGGACGTCTCGATGTACTCGTCGTGGCCGTCGGGATGCCGTCGGTAGGAGGCCCACAGCATCGTCAGCGCACCGCTGGTCAGTCGTCGCAGCTGGCAGCCGTCCGAGATGTAGGGCGCCAGTGAACCTGCCGACGGCGTCCACTCCTTCAGCCACGATCCCTCCGAGGCGCGGAACAGGTGCACCGGGTCATCGACCGCGCTGCTCAGGTCCGGCGCAAGCCGGATCGCCTCGAACGTCCCGTCGATCACCTGCACCCACTCGTGCGCGTAGACCATCCACGGCGTGCCGTCGTCGTCGACGTACAGGGTGCCGTCGAGGGTCATGAACTCCGGCGGCGGGATCGGGCGGTCCGTGCGCACGAGCTCGAACGGCCCCTCCAGCGTGTCGGCGACCGCGATGACGGTGCCGCGCGCCGTCGGGTGCCTGCCGCCGGCGTCATCGGCCGCGCGCACCTCGAACACCGTCGTCCCGCGCTGCGGCCACGGCAGCTCGGTCGCCGGCTGATGCAGGGTCGTGAAGAGGTAGTAGCGGCCGAGGTGCTCGTGCACTTCCGGGGCCCAGGGCGCGGCATCCGGATCCGCCCAGCTGTCGCCGGGGACCCGGAACACGACGTTCGGGCCCGACCAATCGCGCAGATTCTCGCTCGTGTACGAGACGACGCCGGTGCCCGGGATCAGCCCGCGGCGGCCGTCGAACGCCGTGAACAGGTGATACCTGCCGGTGCGCGCGTCGGCGACGACGAACGGGTCGTGCACCGGGATCTCGTCGAGCGTCTGCGTCGGCGCGGCGGTCACAGCTCCTCCAGGGGTCAGCGCCCGCGCGGGCGGCGATGCCGGTGCGGGTCCACGAAGCCCAGCGCGATGGGGATCACGAGTCCGACCGCGCACACCATGCCCACCAGGACGTATTCCACCCCGTGAGCATGCCGAACCGAGCCGCCGACGGTGCGCAGCGCGATCGGAGTGTCGCGGATGCCTGGGTCAGTGGTCGAGAGCCGCGATGATGTCGGCGGGCGTGGCCTGCATGGGATGCGGCCCGGCGATGTCGAAGAAGACCGTCGTGATGCGGTCCTTATGCGTCTCGAGGAAGGCGCGCAGCCAGCCCGGCGACTGCAGTGCGACGTCCGGCGGCAGCGCCTCGGGCTTGTGCGTGGCGTCGCTGAACAGCAGCAGCGCGAGGTCGCCCGTGTTCGGGTCGCGGTAGGTCCACACCTCGCCGACGTCGAGCGGGTTGTCGCGCTGGCCCTTCTGCATGAGCGGCACGACAGTTGGGCCGTGGCGCAGCGCGAACGCGACAGCCGCCATGTCCTGCGTCTGCAAAGCGTCGCTCAGCTGAGTGTTGCGGAACTCCAGGGGTTCCTTCGCCTTCTTCGCGCGCTTCTTGCCTGCCACCCCTCCAGCCTAACCAGGCCCGACGGTGCCGTTCAGGCGAGGAACCCGCGCAGCAGTGCTTCCGAGCCTGCGAGGTGTTCGAGGATCGCCGCGACCGCGGCATCCGGCCGGCCAGCGAGGATCAGGGTGACGATCCGCTCGTGCTGCGCGTTGGAGTGCTCGATGTTGCGGCGCAGCAGCGGGAACGTGTTGAGCCACTCGTTGACCCGCGCCCGGTTCTCGGCCGCGAGCGCGACGAGCGACGGGATGCCGGCGGCTTCGGCGATCGCGAGGTGCAGCTGCGTGTCGAGCCGCCGGTAGTCCGATTCGGATGCCGCGGCCACCGCCTCGTAGTGCGCCCACAGCTCGTCGCGCGCGGCGGCGTCGAGCGTGCGGGCGGCTGCCGTGCGCACCGCCCCGGCTTCGAGCACGCGCCGCATGCCCAGGACGTCCTGCATCTCTTCGGCCGTGACCAGCCGCGGATTCTCGGGGTGCGGCAGCGGGTCGGCGACGAACGTGCCGCCGTAGCGGCCGCGACGGCGGACCAGATAGCCGGCATCCGCGAGCTCTCGGATGGCCTCGCGCACGGTGTCGCGGCTGACCGCGTACATCGCGGCGAGCTCGCGTTCCGAGGGGAGCGACTCCCCCGGCGGGACGACGCCCAGCCGCACGGTTTGCACCAGCCGGGCGGTGGTGTCTTCGAGGGCGTTCCCCTCGCGCACCGGCCGGTAGACGGCCTTCCGCACCTCCGACAGGGGCGCGTCGGTCATGGCCGCAGCGCGGACGACAGCGAGAAGGTGGATGCCTCGGCCACGAGCCCCTCGAAGAGCCGGCGGTCGCCGGGGTTCTCTTCGGGGTGCCACTGCACGCCGACGACGTACCCGTCGCCGGCAGACTCGAACGCCTGCACCAGACCGTCGTCGGTGCGCGCAGAGGCGACGAGGCCCTCGCCGAGCCGGTCGATGCCCTGGTGGTGGTAGCTGTGCACCGACAGTCCGCCCGGGCCGACCAGTTCGGCCAGTCGCGAGTCGTCGTCGACGACGACCTCGTTGACCGCGAACACGCCGCCGCCGATGCGGTAGCGCTCGGTGCCGAGCGCCTCGGGCAGGTGCTGGTGCAGGGTCCCGCCGCGCGCGACGTTGACCAGCTGCAGCCCGCGGCAGATCGCGAGCACGGGCAGACCCCGCCGCTCCGCGCCGCGGAACAGTGCCAGCTCCCAGGCGTCGCGGTCGGGTCGCGCCGGGTCGGTGAGTGGATGCCGCGCCGCGCCGTACAGCGCCGGCTCGACGTCGAGGCCCCCGGTGAGCACCAGTCCGTCCAGCCCGTCGAGCACGGCCTCGGCCGCCTCTTCGGGGTCCGGCTGCGGCGGCAGCAGCACGGCGATGCCCCCGGACGAGGTCACGCCGTCGAAATACTGCTGGGGGAGGAACGCCGCTCGGACATCCCACACCCCCTGCGTCGTCTGCTCAAGGTAGGTCGTCAGGCCGATCAACGGCCTTCTCGTGGACCCCAATTCCCACCGTCCCCTCAAAAGTTCTGCCTCAAAGGTAGACACAGCGTACCAATAGGGGTGACAATCATCGAAAGCACGCACGACCGGTGTTCGGCCAACACCCGGTGCGGGGAGCGGGGCGGTCCGGGGGGACGCCCCGCTCCGCGGTTTCGCGGAGGATCCGCGCCGCGGGGGCGGGTGCCGATCGGGCTCAGTAGAGCAGGAACTGCTTCGGCTGCGTCGCCGGGATGCCGCCGATCTCGACCGAGAGGTTGTACGAGGCGCCCCCGCCCGGCGCGCGCGGACGGGTCTCGTCGGCGCACGTGCCGACGGCGGAACGGGTGCGGTCCCACGCGAGGGGCGAAGCGCTCGACACCGTCTGCCCGGCGGCGATCGTCACGACCATATCGCTCGGCTCGCTCTGGCAGTCCGTGGACCGCCACCACACGTCGTCGCCGCTGGAGACTGTGAAGGACTGGCCGCTCGTCCCGACGTTGAGCGTGCAGTCGGGACCGTTGTTGGTGAGCTTGATGCTGAACTGCGGGCTCTCGTCGCCCGAGTACGTGTCGGCGGATGTGACAGCCTCGACCGTGACCGCACTCGCCACGCACGGCACGGCGGTCGATGTCGCACCGGGGGTGGGCGTCGCATTGTCGGTGGCGCCCGCGGTCGTGCCCGCATCACCGGCATTGCTGTCGCCGGCGACCTCGGTCGCACCCGACGACGGCACCGGAAGCGAGTCCGCCTGGTTCTGATCGGCCGTCTTGGCGTCTTTGGCGTCGGCCTTCTCGGCGCCCGCCCAGGGCTGCGCGATGAACAGCCACACGACACCCACGACCACCAGCACGCCGACGAGCAGCACCATGCGCCGACGACGGTACACCGCCGGTGAGTGGCGACGTCGCGCAGTGGTGCCGGTCATGTTGACAGGCTAAACCGCGGTCGGCGGCATCCTGAACCGGCGCGCGCCGGACCGCGAAACCCTGAGGTTCGATAACGCCCGATCAGAGCCGCTTGAGCATGCGGGTGTTGCCGAGCGTATTCGGCTTCACGTGGGCGAGGTCGAGGAACTCGGCGACGCCCTCGTCCGGAGAGCGGATGAGCTGCGAGTACACGTCGGGGTCCACGACCTGCTCGCCGATCGGCTCGAAGCCGCGGCGCGTGAAGAAGTCCACCTCGAACGTCAGGCAGAACAGGCGCGAGAGACCGAGCGTTCGGGCGTTGTGCTCCAGCCCGTCGACGATCGCGCGACCGACGCCGTGGTGCAGCCAGCCGTCGGCGACGATGAGGGTGCGCACCTCGCCCAGGTCCTCCCACATGACGTGCAGCGCGCCGCAGCCGATGAGATCGCCGTTCGCATCCTCGGCGACGAGGAACTGCTGCGTGGCCTCGTAGAGCACCACCAGGTCCTTGCCGAGCAGGATGCGCCGCTGCACGAACGGTTCGAGAAGCGCCTGGATGCGGGGCACGTCGCGCGTACGCGCCGGCCGGATCGTGAACTCTGCCACCCGTCAAGCGTAGAACCCCGTGAACCGTCAGGAACGACGAAGAGCGGATGCCGCCGGCATCCGCTCTTCGTCTCTCGCGCTACGAGGCGCTCAGGAGTTGGCTGCGAGGTCGGGCGTCGCGGTGATCTCGCCGCCGTGGACGACGCCCACGGCGACCTTCTCGCCGCGCGGGCCGTGCTCGAACACGAACTCGCCGTTCTGGGCGTCGACCTTGACGTGGTCGCCGGGGTTCAGCTCGCCGTGCAGGATCTTCTCCGACAGGCGGTCCTCGACCTCGCGCTGCATGGCACGACGCAGCGGGCGGGCGCCGAGCGTCGGGTCGAAGCCGATCTCGATCAGCTTGTCCTTGGCGGCATCCGACAGCTCGAGCGTCATGTCGCGGTCGAGCAGCCGCTCGCCGAGGCGCTTGGTGAACAGGCCCACGATCTGGCGCAGCTCGTCCTTGTTCAGCTGCGGGAAGACGATGATGTCGTCGACGCGGTTGAGGAACTCGGGCTTGAAGTTGCGCTTGAGCTCCTCGTTGACCTTGCCCTTCATCCGCTCGTAGGTCGTACCCTGGTCGCCCTCCACCTGGAAGCCCACCGGGCCGCCGGCGATCGCCGACGAACCGAGGTTCGTCGTCATGATGATGACCGTGTTCTTGAAGTCGATGACGCGACCCTGACCGTCGGTGAGGCGACCCTCTTCGAGGATCTGCAGCAGCGAGTTGAAGATGTCGGGGTGTGCCTTCTCGATCTCGTCGAAGAGCACGACCGAGAACGGCTTGCGGCGCACCTTCTCGGTGAGCTGGCCGCCCTCTTCGAACCCGACGAACCCGGGAGGGGCACCGAACAGGCGCGAGACGGTGTGCTTCTCACCGAACTCCGACATGTCGAGCGAGATCAGCGCGGCCTCGTCGTCGAACAGGAACTCGGCGAGCGCCTTGGCGAGCTCGGTCTTTCCGACGCCCGTGGGGCCGGCGAAGATGAACGAGCCCGAGGGGCGCTTCGGGTCCTTGAGGCCGGCGCGCTGGCGGCGGATCGTCTTCGCCAGGGCGGCGATCGCCTCCTCCTGGCCGATGACACGCTGGTGCAGCGCCTTCTCCATGAAGACGAGCCGGCTCGACTCCTCCTCGGTGAGCTTGAAGACCGGGATACCGGTCGCCTGGGCGAGCACCTCGGCGATCAGGCCCTCGTCGACGACCGCGTGCGACGCGACGTCGCCCGAGCGCCACTGCTTCTCCAGGCGCAGGCGCTCGGCGAGGAGCGACTTCTCTTCATCGCGCAGCGCGGCGGCCTTCTCGAAGTCCTGGTCCTCGGAGGCGCGCTCCTTGTCTTCACGGACCTTGGCGATCTTGTCGTCGAACTCGCGCAGCTCGGGCGGGCTCGACAGGATCGACAGACGCAGGCGGGCGCCGGCCTCGTCGATCAGGTCGATGGCCTTGTCGGGCAGGAAGCGGTCCGAGATGTACCGGTCGGCGAGGTTCGCCGCGGCGACGATCGCGCCGTCGGTGATCTGCACCTTGTGGTGCGCCTCGTAGCGGTCGCGCAGACCCTTCAGGATGTTGATCGCGTGGGGCAGGCTCGGCTCGGCGACCTGGATCGGCTGGAAGCGGCGCTCGAGGGCGGCATCCTTCTCGAAGTGCTTGCGGTACTCGTCGAGCGTGGTGGCGCCGATGGTCTGGAGCTCGCCACGAGCCAGGAGCGGCTTCAGGATCGAGGCCGCGTCGATCGCGCCCTCGGCGGCACCGGCACCCACGAGGGTGTGGATCTCGTCGATGAAGACGATGATGTCGCCGCGCGTGCGGATCTCCTTGGTGACCTTCTTGAGGCGCTCCTCGAAGTCACCGCGGTAGCGGGAACCGGCGATGAGCGAACCGAGGTCGAGCGAGTACAGCTGCTTGTCCTTGAGCGTCTCGGGCACGTCGCCCTTGACGATGGCCTGTGCCAGGCCCTCGACGACCGCCGTCTTTCCGACGCCGGGCTCACCGATGAGGACGGGGTTGTTCTTGGAGCGGCGCGACAGGATCTGCATGACGCGCTCGATCTCCTTCTCGCGCCCGATCACCGGGTCGAGCTTGTTGTCGCGCGCGGCCTGCGTAAGGTTGCGGCCGAACTGGTCGAGCACCTGCGAGCCGCCCTGCGTGGTGCCCTGGGTCTGCTCGCCGGCGCCGGAGGCGACACCCGCGGGCTCCTTGCCCTGGTAGCCCGAGAGCAGCTGGATGACCTGCTGGCGCACCTTGTTGAGGTCGGCGCCGAGCTTGACGAGCACCTGGGCGGCGACGCCCTCGCCCTCGCGGATGAGTCCGAGCAGGATGTGCTCGGTGCCGATGTAGTTGTGGCCGAGCTGCAGCGCCTCGCGGAGGCTCAGCTCGAGCACCTTCTTGGCACGCGGCGTGAAGGGGATGTGGCCGGTCGGCTGCTGCTGACCCTGGCCGATGATGTCCTGCACCTGCTCGCGCACGGCGTCGAGCGAGATGCCCAGGCTCTCGAGGGCCTTGGCGGCGACGCCCTCACCCTCGTGGATGAGGCCGAGCAGGATGTGCTCGGTGCCGATGTAGTTGTGGTTGAGCATCTTCGCCTCTTCCTGGGCGAGGACGACCACACGACGGGCACGGTCGGTGAATCTCTCGAACATCGTTCACTCCTCCGGGGCGCCTCGGGTCGCTTGTGACCCACTGCGCCTTACAAAGAGGGTAGCCAGCAGGCCCCGACCGAACGGCGATGTTCGCCGTGGGCATATCGACAGCGCGCACGGCCCCTGAGCCTGTCGAAGGGTTGCGCCGCGGCATCCACAGGGTTTAACGTTTTTCGATAACAACGTTTATCGATATGGAGACGAGGATGGTCATGCACTCGACACCGCGCGCTCACGTCTCGCGCGCCGAGGGATTCACGCTCGGCCTGATCGCGACCGGCGCGGTCAGCGTCGGGATCGCCGCGCTGGTGGCGATCGTGCAGCGCGCGATCGGCGTCTTCGGCGACAGCCCGACAGTGCCGATGCCCGTCACCGGCGGCGACGTCGAGGCGCTCGACGGGGTCGCCGACGTCACGGCCGCCACCTACACCGCCGCCGACGTGACCTTCACGTCGCTGCCGACCGGCGTCAGCTGGATGCTGCTGCTGGAGGGCGCACTGCCCGCACTCGCCACGATCGGCGTGTGCGCGATCGCCTGGTGGCTCGGCGTCTCGCTCATTCGCGGCCGACCGTTCCGCGCATCGATGCCGGCCGCGATCGGCATCGTGGCGTGCCTCGTGATCGCCGGCGGCCTCTTCGGCCAGCTCGCGGGAGCGTGGGGCCGGGCGATGCTCGTCGAGCACCTGTCGGCGACGGACGACGCCGTCACCGACGTGTTCTGGATCTTCCTGGTGCAGCTGGATCTGGCGCCGATCGGCTGGGGCTTCGCGCTCGCACTCGTCGCGACCGCGTTCCAGCTGGGCACGCGGCTGCAGCGCGAGACCGAGGGGCTGGTGTGATGACGATGAGGCGGGATGCGGCATCCACTCGATCCGAGACCGCGGACGCGGTGACGGTGATCGTGGTCGGCGCCCTCGCGGCAGTCGTCGTCGTGGTCGCAGCGGTGCTGCGGGCGTTCGTGACCTTCCGGCCGGACGGTATCGCGTGGCGGCTCTCCGTCGATGAGGCGCCTGTGTCGGCGACCCTCGACTCCGACGTTGCGGGCGTGGAAGGTTTCATCACTCAGGTTGCGGTCATCGCGTCGGGCGTGAACGCGGTCTCGATCACCGCCATCGTGCTGTCGATCGTCCTGGGCACCCTTGCGGCGCTGCTGGTGATCACCGCGGTGATGCTCGTGGCGTTCAGCTTCTTGCGCGGCCGGATCTTCGTGCCGGCGACGGCGCGGGCGTTCGACGTCATCGGCTGGGCCATCGTGCTGGGCGCGGCAGGCGTGATGTTCTTCGACGCGCTGGGCCGCAACGGCGTACTCGCGGCGCTCGGCGCCGAGGACGTGGGAGCCGACCTCGGCGCGCAGTTCTGGACGTTCGCCCCCGCGTGGGCAGCCGGCGTCTCGATCGGGATCGTCGGGCGGGCGTTCCGCCGCGGAGTTCGGCTGCAGCGCGAGACGGACCTGCTGGTATGAGCCCCGCCGACGACGAAGGACCCTCCGGAGTCCACTGCCGGCTCGACGAACTGCTCGACGAGCGCGGCATGACGCTGACCCGGCTGTCGGAGCTGGTGGGGGTGTCGGTCGTGAACCTGTCGATCCTCAAGAACGACCGCGCCCGCGCGATCCGCTACTCGACGCTGTCGGCGATCTGCCGCGCGCTCGACTGCGAGATCGGCGAGCTGCTCGTGCGTGCGGACTGACCTCGGTCGCCCCACCGGCATGATCCGGGATGCCGCGGTCCGCGGCATCCCGGATCATCCTCGTCAGTCGTGGCCGATGATCGGGACGCGCACGCCCTCGAAGCTGTCGCCGGTGAGGACGGCGGTGACCTCGGCGTCGTCGGAGGCGCCCTCGACCTGGGCGACGACGGCGCGCGGCGCCATGTCGGCGGTGCAGACCTGGTCGGCGGGCGGGTCAGCGAACGTCACCGCGACCTCGGTCGGCGAGGTCAGCGCAACGTCCGAGATGACCGGCACGCACGAGGACGAGCCCCATGTCAGGATGACGAACTGGCCATCCTCGCCGGTCCATCCGGCGCTGGGAAGGTAGTCGGTCTGGCCGCCGCCGGTGAGCCCGGCGACGCCGTCGACGTCGGCGTCACCGGTGTAGTCGCCGGTGAAGCGGATCTCGAGCTCCTGGGTGGGGTCGACGTCCGGCGGGACGGCCACGGGGGTGACGCGCGGCACGAGGTCCATCGTGCAGGCGGTCGCCTCGGGCGGGTCGAGCAGCTCGACATCGAGGACGCCGTTCGTGTAGGCGACGTCGCCGGCGACCGGGATGCAGGTCGATGAGCCCTGCGTGACAAGGCCGATCATGCGGCCGCCGTCGAGCCACGCGACGTCGGCGTCGATCTCTTTGGCCGGGCCGTCGGATGCCGCAGCCGACGGCGCCGCGGACGTCGGCGTCGAGCCGGACCCGGCCGGGGACGCACAGGCCGTCAGCAGACCGACCGCGAGCAGGGCCAGACCGACACCGGTGGCGAGAGAACGTGAGCGGGCGGGCATGCGAGCCTCCTCGTGGTCTGCGGATGCTTCCCCCGAGGCATCCGTCACCCCTATGGTGTCGCAATCGGGCCCGGAATCTCAGTGCCTCGATAACGTGCCGGTCACGATCGCCCGAGAGGATGCCTCACTGCAGCGCGGACGTGAGGCGTGCGAGGTTGTCGAGCACGGTCGACCGGAGCGGCTGCTTCTCCCATTCCGCCAGGGTGAGCTCGCGCGAAAGCGACCGGTACATGTCTTCGACGCCGCGCATCTCTTCGACGAACTCCTCACCGCGCACGAGCATCGAGATCTCCATGTTGAGACCGAAGGAGCGCATGTCCATGTTGCTCGACCCGATGATCGCGACCTCGTCGTCGATCGTGAGGCTCTTGGTGTGCAGGATGAACGGCTTCTTGTACATCCAGATCTTCACGCCCGCCCGCAGCAGCGCTTCGTAGTAGCTGCGCTGCGCGTGGTAGACGATCGCCTGGTCGCCCTCCTCGGAGACGAAGAGCTCGACGTGGATGCCGCGCTGACAGGCCGTCGTGATCGCGAGGAGCATCGACTCGTCGGGGACGAAGTACGGGCTGACCACGATGATCTTGCGCTGCGCCGCGTACAGCAGCCCCGCGAACAGCTTGAGGTTGTTCTGGAACTCGAACCCGGGGCCGGACGGCACGATCTGGCAGTCCAGGTCGCCGGGACCCGCCGTCACGTCGAACAGGTCGATCTGCTCGGTGAGCACCTCGTCGGTCTCGGAGTACCAGTCGCTGAGGAAGACCGCGTTGACGGATGCCACGACGGGCCCCTCGATGCGCGCCATGAGGTCGACCCAGTGCAGGCCCCGCTTGATGTTCTTCTTGAGGTTGTACGTGGAAGCCGTGACGTTCTGCGACCCGGTGAACGCGACGAGCCCGTCGACGACGAGGAGCTTGCGGTGGTTGCGCAGGTCGGGGCGCTGGTACTTGCCCTTGAGCGGCTGCACCGGGAGCATCAGGTGCCACTGCGCCCCCATCGCCGTGAGCCGCTTGAGCGTCTTGCGGTAGAACGGCTTGCCGCGGTTGGCCCAGTGGTCCAGCAGCACCCGCACCGTCACCCCGCGCGCCGCGACCTCTTCGAGCGCGCGGAAGAAGCCGTCGGTCGCGGCGTCGGTCTGCAGGATGTAGAACTCGACGTGCACGAAGTGCCGCGCCTCGCGGATGGCGTGGGCCATCGCGTCGAGGCTCTCCTGGTAGTCCGGGATCAGGTGCGCCGCGTTGTCGCCGGCCAGCGGCATGGCGCCGAGGTTGCGGTTGAGCGTGACCAGCGACCGGAACCACTCCGGCGCGTGGGGACGCAGCGTGCCGAAGTCGAGCGACGCACTCGTGTCGTGGATGTAGTCGTTGATCCGCTCCTGCTTGCGACGGCGCTTGCGCGGCAGCCGCGGATTGCCGATCAGCAGGAACAGGAACACGCCGATGATCGGGATGAAATAGATCGCCAGCAGCCACGCCATGGCCGCCGTCGGGCGTCGGTTGCGCGGGACCACGATGACCGCCGTCACGCGGATCACGATGTCGATGACGAGGATCGTCAGCACCCACCACGTCGAATCGATCGTGATGGTGATCATCGGGCTGTGCCTCTCAAGCGCTGACCGGGGCTGACGTGTTGCCTCACCTTAGCGGGATCGGCCGACACGCCCGGCCGATGGCACGACGCGCCGGATCAGCTGTCTGAGGGAGTGGATGCCGCGGCCCGGGGAGGCAGGCCGCGCTTGGCTCGTTCCTCGGCGTCGATCTTCGCGTACACGCGCCGCTCGGTGCGGTCGGCGCGCACGATGCTGCGCAGCACGAAGAAGAAGATCAGCGAGACGAGGACGGTCGGCAGAAGTGTCCACAACGCCGCAGCCCAGAAATCCATGTCTTCAAGGATACGCCGTGCGGGTATCGCTCTCTCCACAGGCGCCGCGGACCGGCCGCGCCGCCGCGCTCTCTCCACAGGGGTTACGCGACGACCGCACGCGCCACGAGAGTCGTCGTCCATGACCCCCACGATCGTGAAAGCCGCGGATGCCGCACAGTTCCTCTCTTTCGTCCCGCGACTGCTGGGCTTCCGGCCCACCCGCAGCCTCGTCGTGATCCCGTTCGGCGGTACGCGCAGCCTCGGCGCGATGCGATTCGACCTCCCGCCCGACGACGCCTCGTCCGTGGACCGCGTCGCCTCGACCGTCGTGGGCATGGTCTGCCGCGTGGCCGGGGCCGACGCGATCGCCGCGATCGTCTACACCGACGACGGCTTCGGGGGTGAAGGGATGCCGCACCGTGCTCTGCTCGACGCCCTGGCGTTCCGCGCCGACGCGTGCGGGCTGCGGGTCGGCGACCTGCTCTGCGTGGCCGCGGACGCATGGGCGTCGGCCTTCGATGCCGACGGTCCGCCCGGCGGCCGCGGCCTCGGGGAGCTCGAGCCGGAGGACGACGGAGGGCATCTGCCCCTCCCCGCCGGCGACCAGGCATCGGGCGCCGATCTCCCCGAGCCCGATCCCGGGCAGCGCGAGGGTGTCGCACGGGCGCTGCGCGAACTGCGCCGCGCCCTCACACAGCTGTGCGGCCCCGACGCCCCCGAAGCCGAATCCGATGCCGACGCCGCGGAGGCCGCGCCCGCTGAGCCGCCGGCTCCGGCGCATGCGCCGACCGCAGACCTCGGGCCGGTGCCGGCACCGGTCGGCGGGACCGCTGCCGAGCCGGCATCCCGCGACGACGCCCGCGTCGATCCCCGCGCCCTGGCTGCGGCCTGCCGGCTCGACGACCTGCCGGAGCTCTTCGAGGCCGTGCTGCACGAGGATCCCGAAGCCCTCGACGCGTACGATCACGCGGCGCTCGTCTGGTGCCTCGAGCGTCCGTCACTTCGCGACATCGCGCTCGTGCAGTGGAGCGGCAACCTCGCCCAGGGCGACGAGGCGCTGGCCGCGCAGCTGCGGTGGGAGTCAGGCGAGGAGTACCCGCCGCACCTCGCGATGCGGATGTGGGGCGACGGCGAGCCGCCGTCGCCGGCCCGGCTGGACGTCGCCCTGCAGCTGGTGCGAGCGGTGGCGTCATCCGCTCCGCACGAGGCCCTGGCCGGACCGCTCGCGATGTGCGCCTGGCTGTCGTGGGCGCTCGGCCGCTCGACGCACGCCGGCGAGTACGCCCAGCGGGCGTGCGACGTCGACCCCGACCACGGCCTCGCCCAGATCGTGCTGTCGTTCGTGCGGGCGGGGCATCTGCCGGACTGGGCGTTCCGGCGGTGAGGATGCGGCTACTTGACGAGCGGGAAGAGGATCGTCTCGCGGATGCCGAGCCCGGTCACCGCCATGAGCAGGCGGTCGATGCCCATGCCCATGCCACCGGTCGGCGGCATGCCGTGCTCGAGCGCGCGCAGGAACTCCTCGTCGATGCGCATGGCCTCCAGGTCGCCGCGCGCAGCGAGCTTCGCCTGCTCGACGAAGCGCTCGCGCTGGATCACCGGGTCGACGAGCTCGGAATAGCCGGTCGCCAGCTCGAACCCGCGGACGTACAGGTCCCACTTCTCGACGACGCCCGGGATCGAACGGTGCTCGCGCACGAGCGGGCTGGTGTCGAGCGGGAAGTCCATGACGAACGTCGGGCGCACGAGACCGGGCTTGACGAAGTGCTCCCACAGCTCCTCGACGAGCTTGCCGTGGATCGCGTGCGGCGGCAGTTCGACGCCCTCGGCCTCGGCGAGCGCCACGAGGTCCTCGAACGGGGTCTCGGGCGTGATCTCGCGACCGGCCGCCTGCGACAGCGAGCCGTACATCGACAGACGGTCCCACTGGCCGCCGAGGTCGTACTCGGTGCCGTCGGCCCAGATGACCGTCGTCGAGCCCGACACCGCGATCGCGGCGTTCTGGATCAGCTCCTGGGTGAGGTCGGCGATGCCGTTGTAGTCGCTGTACGCCTGATAGGCCTCAAGCATCGCGAACTCAGGGCTGTGCGTCGAGTCCGCGCCTTCGTTGCGGAAGTTGCGGTTGATCTCGAAGACGCGGTCGATCCCGCCCACGACGGCACGCTTGAGGAACAGCTCCGGCGCGATGCGCAGATACAGGTCGGCGTCGAAGGCGTTCGAGTGCGTGATGAACGGACGCGCCGACGCGCCGCCGTGCTGCACCTGCAGCATCGGGGTCTCGACCTCGATGAACTCGTGCGACGCGAACGTCTCGCGCAGGCTCGCGTTCACCTTGGCACGGGCGATCACCGTCTCGCGGGCGCGATCGCGGACGATCAGGTCGAGGAACCGGCTGCGGACGCGGCTTTCTTCGCTGAGTTCGGAGTGCAGATTCGGCAGGGGCAGGACAGCCTTGGAGGCGACGGCCCACTCCGACACCATGATCGACAGCTCGCCGCGGCGGCTGGAGACCACCTCACCCGAGACGAACACGTGATCGCCCAGGTCGACGAGCTCCTTCCACTGCTGCAGCGACTCCTCGCCGACGGCCGCGAGCGACACCATCGCCTGGATGCGACTGCCGTCGCCGGCCTGCAGCGACGCGAAGCACAGCTTGCCGGTGTTGCGGCTGAACACCACACGTCCCGCGACACCCGCGGCCACGCCGGTCTCGGCGCCCGCTTCGAGGTCGCCGAAGCGCTCGCGCAGACCCGGGATCGTGTCGGTGATCGGCAGGCTCACGGGGTACGCCCCACCCGCGGCATCCACCCGCTCGGCGATCAGCCGCTCACGCTTGGCCAGCCGCACGGCCTTCTGCTCGAAGACGTCTTCTTCGGTCGGCTCGGCGGGCGGGGTCGTGTCGGTCACGAGATGGGCTCCTCAGTGGGGTGTTCTCCGCAGAGCGCGGACCCGTCGAGTCTACCGAGGGCCGTCTCGGGGCTCCGCTGAGTCCGGCAGGGGCCGGATCCGAGGGCGGCAGGCGCGAAGTGACTTCCCCTGTGAACTGGGCTATGGTCGGCCGGACCCGCCAACTATCACAGGGGAAGCGAGCACACCATGTCGAAGCAGCAGGCGAAGAAACCGGCTCAGCTGTCGCTCAAAGAGAAGCGCGAGCAGAAGCGGTCGAAGGTCGAAGAGAGCACGGTCCGGACCCGCAAGGGCTCCTGATCCGCGGCACTCCGTGTGGACGCGACGGCGCGCCCCACCGGAGTGCGCCGAGCGGGAGCGGCCGGTGTCCTTCCCGCTCGGCGGGCCTCCGTCGAGGGCGGCCTCAGTCGAGGGCGGCCTCAGTCGAGGGAGCCTCAGCCGAGGTAGATCTCGGCGTTGTCGACGAAGCGGTGGCCGGCCACGGTCGCGGCGATCAGCGCCAGCGCCCGGCCCTGAGAACCCTCGTCGGCCGGCAGGAAGGTCTGCGGGTCGACGACGCTCAGGTACTCCAGACGGATGCGCGGCTCCCCCATCAGCGTCGACTGCGCCGCGGCGATGCACGCGTCGATCCCGCGATCGGCGTTGGACGCAGCGGCATCGAGGGCGGCGGGGAGCAGCGCGGCTGCGGCGAGGTCGCGGTCCTCGAGCAGGCCGACGCGCGTCGAGACCGGCAGGCCGTCGTCCCGGCGCACGGTCTGCACGGTGGCGACCTCGATATCGAAGAACAGGTCGCGGATCATGCGCTCCACGAGGAACACCCGCTGGCGGTCCCGCTCGCCGTACACGGCGACATCGGGACGCACGAGGTTCAGCAGCTTCGCCTCGACGGTGAGCAGACCGTCGAAGTAGTACGGGCGAGATCTCCCCTCGTACCGCAGGCCCAAGTCGCCCGCGCTCACCTTGGTGGTCGCAGCGCCGTCGGGCAGGAGTTCGTCGGCGCCAGGGGCGAACACCACATCGACGCCGAGCGACTCGAGCAGCCGCGCGTCCTCGTCGGGAGTGCGCGGATATGCCTCGTACTCGGCGGGCGAACCGAACCGCAGCCGGTTGACGAACAGCGACACCACCACGACGTCCGCGACCTCGCGCGCGCGATGCACGAGGTCGATGTGGCCGTCGTGCAGCGAGCCGATCGTCGAGATGAGTGCGACCCGGGCGCCGGGTGCGCCCGCGCGCACCTCGGCGAGCCGCGTCCGCAGGGCGTCGACGGTGCTGATCATCCTTGGATCGTAGCGGCGGGGTCGCTCCCTGGCCCGGAGCCGGCCTCGCTCAGCGCGTGGTCGATCGTCGTGTGTGCGAGCTGCGACAGGTAGGCGCCCGGATTCGGGATGCCGGCTTCGGCGAGCAGCGCCGTCGCCTGCCGCACGATCGATCGCGAGAAGTCGCGGGCGGTCGCGATCGCCTCGGCGTAGGCGGGCCGAGCGGACTCGTCCACGACCACCGGTTCGCAGCCGAGCTCGACCGCCAGCGCCTGCGCGATCGGCAGCACCGGCCCGGGCGCGGTGACGGCCGCATACGCGCTTGAGAGCGCCCGGAAGTCCATCGACGTTCCGCTGAACTCGATCGCAGGGTGCACGGCGAGCGGGATCGCCCCCTTCGCGACCGCGGGTGCGAGGACGCCTGTCCCCCACGCCGGATCGGTGTGGAGGACGAGCTGCCCCGGTTGCCAGGCGCCCACGTCGGCGAGGCCCGCGACCAGCCCTTCGAGCTGGTCGTGGGGCACGGCGACGATCACGAGCTCACTGCGGCGCGCGACCTCGGTGGCCTCGAGCACGGGGACGCCGGGAAGGATCGCCTCGACGCGCTCGGAGTCAGACCCCGAGGTGACGCCCACGAGCGCGTGCCCGGCCCCGGCGAGTGCGGCGCCGATCACGGGGCCGACACGGCCCGCGCCGATGACGCCGACGCCCAGACGGCCGTCGCGGGTCATGCGCCGGCCTCCGCGTCGCCCTCGTCCTGCGCCCAGCGGTGCGTGCGATCGGACTGCGCCGCGCGCACCGATGCCCGCGCGACGTCGTCGAACAGCTGCAGTGCCGCATCGCGGTCGATCGCCGCCAGGAAGGGGGTGACAGGTCCTTGCACGACGTGCGCGCGACCGTTCGTCACGCGCGTCAGGCGATCGAGCGGCCCCTGGTACAGACCGAAGCTCTGCAGCCGTGCGAGCGGCAGGATCACGATCTTGCGCCACACCACCCCGCGGCGCATGAGCAGCTCGTCGTCGGTCAGCAGGAAGCCGTTGCGCTGGTACGACAGCGGGCGGATCCACCAGGCGCGTCGCGGGGTGTTGACGAACCGGTCGCCCTCGCGCGGACCGAACATGCCCTGCTCCACGACCAGCGCGCGCTCGTCATCGGTCATCGCCGGCTGCACGAGCCGCAGCACCCGTTCGACGTCGGCCACGGTGCCGACCGGCAGCACTGTCGTGAAGTCGTCGTTGTTGCCGTCCGAAGCGCTGCGTCCGGTGAGACGGTTGATGCGGATCGTCCACCATCCGGCGGGGCGCCACATGATCGGCTGCGTCACCTCGACGGCGTGCACGCGTCCGGGCGGCAGGATCTCGGTGATCGTCGTCGTCAGGCCGTACGTGATCCGCACGCCGTCGGGCGTCGGTGCGATCGAGTACCGCAGCGACTTGAAGATCGATCGCACCCAGTACGCGCCGAAACCGATGATCGCGGGCACGAAGCCGAACAGCAGCCAGGTGATGCCCTGCGTGACGCCGATCACGATCGCGACGATCGCGAAGAACAGTCCCACGGTCGACATGCTGAGGATGTGGGATGCCACCAGCCGGCCGAGCGGGATGTGCACCACCGACTCGGGCTCGGCGACGGGTGCCTCGGGGCCCTCGATGATCCCGGTGAGCTCGCGGCTGACCGTGAGCCCCAGTGCCGCGGTGCGGCTGGCCGGACGCGCGCCGCCGGGGGCTGCGGCATCCGCCAGTCGACGCCCGGACGCGAGCCGCAGGATGTCGGCGCGGACCGCCTCGGCGTTCGCGGTCGACAGGTACTCGAGCTTGACGTTCGCCGACATGCCGGCGCCCACCACTTCGAGCTTGGCCATGCCGAGCAGGCGCGCGACCATCGGGCGCGTGAGGTTGACTCCCTGCACCCGGTCCAGCGGCGCACGCCGCTGCGTGCGGAACAGGATGCCGCTGCGCACCTCGACGTCGTCCTCGGTGATCCGGAACGTGTGGAAGCGCCACGACGTGTAGAAGACCGCGACCAGGATGATCAGCACGGCGAGCACCGTCACCGCGGCCAGGACGTAGAGGTTGTTCGCGATGATGAAGTCGACGGGGTCGCCGCCCATCTCCTCCCACTCCACGACCTCGTCGCCGACCCCGGGCGCGAGCCACGGCAGGAAGATGTAGAGCAGCCGGTCGCGCAGGTTCGAGATCACGATGCCGATCACGACGATCAGGAACAGCCCGCCGCGCAGCAGCGGCGTGAAGGGGTGCAGCCGGTGCCATTCGCCGTCGCTGAGCGGTGAGCGCACCAGCTGCGGCGGCGGAGCGGCGGGCGCCGTGGCGGGCAGAGGAACCGAGGGCTCCGCACCGGGAGCGGCCGGCCCGGGCGCGCCGCCCGCAGGACCGGGCTCGGGGACCACGGGCCCGCCGGGGGGATCAGGAACCGCGGTCATAGACCCGTGCGCCGGCTCTCGGCGACCGCGATGAGGTGGTCGCGCAGCGTCTCGGCCGTCGACTGCGCGAGGCCGGGGATCACCACGCCGGTCGCCGCCGCCGCGGTCACGAACTTGAGCTGGGCGATCCCGAAGCCGCGGTCGAGCGGACCGTGCGTGATGTCGATGAGCTGCATGCGGCCGTAGGGCACGGCGACGAACCGCTGCCACAGGATGCCGCGGCGGAACACCAGGTCGTCTTCGCGCAGCCGGTACCCGATCGAGCGGGCCTGGCGCGGCAGGATCGCGAGGGTCCACACCTGGATGACCGCGAGCACGCCTCCGACGGCCCACGCCCACCAGCCGACGTGCAGCAGCAGAGTGAGCACGAGCGTCGCCGCGATCACTATCGCGAGGAAGGACCCGTGCGAGATGAGCTGCACCGTGACGTACTTGGGTGAGATCTGATGCCATACCCCGCCCTGGAGCACGAGCCGGTTCTCGGACTTCGGCTCGGCGATCCGCTCGAACGACTCGGCGCCCGGCGCCGTCGCACCGGGTGTCGGCGTGTCAGTGGTTCCTGAGTCGCGGCTCGAGTCCGGAATCATCTCCGGGCTGTTCGTCATCGTCGTCCTTCCGGATCGTGCACAGGTGCTCCGCGACGAGTCCGGCGGCCACCAGCAGGGCGCCGCACACGGTCGTCGCGATCACCGTTCCCCATGAGCCTATCGACGGCGTGACCGGCCTCGTCGCGAGGAAGATCCACAGTCCGCCGCCGAGCCCGCCGATGGCCGCGCCGACGATGCTCGACGCCTTCGCGAGCATCGCGATCCGCAGCGCGCGGAACGGGTTGACGGCCGCCTTCGACGTGCCGTGCGTCGCACGCCGGATCGGCACCGCGAGCGCGATCACGACCGCCCCGAGCAGCACCAGCAGGATCGGCAGGGTCACGGCAGGAGTGAACGTCGAGCGTCCCGCCGATGTCAGCATCTGGTCGACGAGGAATCCCGCAGCGAGCCCGAGGACCGCTGCGACGATGAGCACGCCCGCGCCGGTGCGCTTCATCGCTCCCCCTGCAGTCTGCGCAGCGCCTCGTCGACGCGTCCGACGCCCGGCAGCACCGCATCGGGGTCGACGGCCAGCCACGGGCCCAGCACGAAGTCGCGTTCGGCGGCGCGCGGGTGCGGCAGCAGCAGACGCGGGTCGCCGCTCACGACGTCGCCGTACGCGATGAGATCGAGGTCGAGCGTGCGGTCCTCCCAGCCGGCGTCGAGCGCCGAACGCTCCGCGGTGCGCACGCGCCCGTGACGGCGCTCGATCGCGTGCAGGTAGGCGAGCAGCACCGAGGGCGCGAGGCGCGTGGTGAGCACGGCCACGGCGTTCAGGTAGGCGGGGGCCGCGGCATCCCGCCCCTCGGGCTTCAGCGCGACCGACTCGACAGGCTCTGAGGCCCGGACCCCGTCGACCAGCGGAAGGCGCGCCAGGTCGGTGATCGCCGCGGCCATCGTCTCGGCGCGGTCGCCGAGGTTGGCGCCGAGCGCCACGACGGCCTCGACCGACGCGTGCGGGAGCCGATCGACGTCGCCGTCGAACCCCTGCGCGAGCCGCCGGTTCACGCCGGCGTCCCATCGACCGCGCCGCGCGTGATCGTCACCGACACGTCCGAGAACGGCACCGTGATCGGGGCGTGCGGCTTGTGGATCGTGACCCGCGCCACCCGCACCAGAGGGTGCCGGAGCAGGTCGTCCGCGATGCGCGCCGCGACGCCCTCGATGAGGTTCAGGGGATCGCGGCCGACGAGCTCGACGATCCGCTCGGCCACCTCGCCATAGTGCACGGTGTCGGTGACGTCATCGGATGCCGCAGCCGCCGTCGTGTCGACGTACAGGCTCACGTCGACCACGAACTCCTGGCCGTCGCGGCGTTCGTCGGCGAACACGCCATGACGGCCGAACGCGCGGACGCCGGTCAGCGTGATCTCGTCGAGCGGGCCCATGCGGCTCCTTCCTCCCAGCTGCGCGCCACCGTCAGAGCATCGCGCGTACCTGCGACATCGTGCACGCGCACGGCCCACGCACCGGCCTGCGCCGCGAGCACGCTCGTCACCGCGGTGGCGAGATCGCGGCGGACCTCGCCGACCTCGGCGCGGTCGTCGTCGAGCACCTCGGCCAGGAACCGCTTGCGGCTCGTCCCCACGAGCACGCGTGACCCGGGTCCGACCAGGCGGTCGAGGCCTCGCAGCACTGCCCAGTTCTGGTCGCCGCGCTTGCCGAAGCCGACACCGGGATCGAGGATCACGCGCGACGGCGCGATGCCGAGGGATGCCGCCACCGCGACGCGATCGCGCAGCTCGGCCACCACCTCGCCGACCACGTCGGCGTACTCGGCGCGGGCGTACATGTCGGTCGAGTGACCGCGCCAGTGCCCCAGCGCGATGTCGGCGCCGGTGGGCGCGACGGCGGCGAGCATGTCGGGATCGGCGAGGCCGCCCGACACGTCGTTGACGATCCGCGCGCCGGCCTCGACGGCGGCGACCGCGGTCGACGCGTTCATGGTGTCGATGCTCACCGGGATGCCGGCCTCGGCGAAGGCGCGCACCACGGGCATGACGCGATCCTGCTCGACGCGCGGATCGACGCGCTCCGCGCCGGGCCGGGTCGACTCGCCGCCCACGTCGAGGATGTCGGCGCCCTCCGCGCGCAGCCGGAGCCCGTGCGCCACGGCGTCGTCGGCATCCGCATATCGTCCGCCGTCGCTGAACGAGTCTGGCGTGACGTTCACGATCCCCATGATCAGCGCGACCATCAGCGGCCCGCCCCGATCAGGGCCACGATCTCTGCGCGCGCCGCCGGTTCGGCGAACGCGCCCCGTGCCGCGATCGTCACCGTCGAGGCATCGGTCTGGCGACCGCCGCGCATCGTCACGCACTCGTGCGTCGCATCGAGGACCACGAGAACGCCACGGGCGTCGAGGGATGCCGCGATCACATCCGCGATCTGCTCGCCGAGGCGCTCCTGCACCTGCGGGCGCGACGAGAGGATCTCGACGACCTTGGGCAGCGCTCCGAGTCCGACGACCTGCTCGCCCGGCAGATACGCGAGGTGCGCGTGACCGCGGAACGGCAGCAGGTGGTGCTCGCACACCGAGCGGAACAGCACGTCGCGCAGGATCACGGCACCCGAGGGCAGTGTGTCGGGGGCGGGGCCGCGCGACACCGAGATCGTATGCGCGAGCGGCGCGGCGGCATCCGCCCCGACGCCCGCGAAGAACTCCGCATACGCGTCGGCGACGCGCTCGGGGGTCTGTCTCAGGCCGGGGCGCTCAGGATCCTCGCCGATCGCCTCGAGGAGCTCGCGGACGAGAGCGGCGACACGTTCACGGTCGACGGCCACGGGCGGCTCAGGCCGTCGCGGGACGCGCCTGCCCGGACGGACGGCGCTTGGCGGCCTTCTCGGTCTGCTGCTCGGCCTCGACGCTCGCGGCGAGGCCGGCCTCATCGCGACGCTGCGGCACCTCGACCGGAGGCAGCTCCGAGACGGGGCGCTGCTCGCTGGACAGCCACTGCGGACGCGGCGGGAGGCGCTTGACGTCCTTGAAGATCTCGGCGAGCTCCAGGTGGTCCAGCGTCTCCTTCTCGAGCAGCTCGAGAGCGAGCTTGTCGAGGACCGCGCGGTTGGCGTTGATGACCTCGTACGCCTCGTTGTGCGCCTGCTCGATGAGGTCGCGCACCTGCGAGTCGACGCGCTCGGCGATGCGCTCCGAGAAGTCGCGGCCGTGGCCCATGTCGCGGCCCATGAAGACCTCGCCCGAGGACTGGCCGAGCTTGACGGGACCGATGTCGCCGGTCATGCCGTACTCGGTGACCATCTTGCGGGCGATGCTCGTCGCCTTCTCGATGTCGTTCGACGCGCCGGTGGTCGGGTCGTGGAACACGATCTCTTCGGCGACACGGCCGCCCATCGCGTACGTCAGCTGGTCCTGCAGCTCGTTGCGGGTGACTGAGTACTTGTCGTCGAGCGGCAGCACCATCGTGTAGCCGAGGGCCTTGCCGCGCGGCAGGATCGTGACCTTCGTGACCGGGTCGGTATGGTTCATCGCCGCTGCCGCGAGAGCGTGGCCGCCCTCGTGGTAGGCCGTGATCAGCTTCTCTTTGTCCTTCATCACGCGGGTGCGCCGCTGCGGGCCGGCGATCACGCGGTCGATGGCCTCGTCGAGCGCGCGGTTGTCGATCAGCTGCGCGTTCGAGCGAGCGGTGAGCAGGGCGGCCTCGTTCAGCACGTTGGCGAGGTCGGCACCGGTGAAGCCGGGGGTCTTGCGGGCGACGACTTCGAGGTCGACGCCGTCGGCGAGCGGCTTGCCGCGGCCGTGCACCTCGAGGATCTTCTGGCGGCCCTTGAGGTCGGGGGCGTCCACGCCGATCTGGCGGTCGAAGCGGCCCGGGCGGAGCAGGGCGGGGTCGAGGATGTCGGGGCGGTTCGTCGCCGCGATGACGATGACGTTCGCCTTGGGGTCGAAGCCGTCCATCTCGACGAGCATCTGGTTCAGCGTCTGCTCGCGCTCGTCGTGGCCGCCGCCGAGACCGGCGCCGCGGTGGCGGCCCACCGCGTCGATCTCGTCGATGAAGATGATGGCCGGCGCGTTGTCCTTCGCGTTGTTGAAGAGGTCGCGCACGCGGCTCGCGCCGACACCCACGAACATCTCGACGAAGTCGGAGCCCGAGATCGAGTAGAACGGCACGCCCGCCTCGCCGGCGACGGCGCGCGCGAGCAGCGTCTTGCCCGTTCCGGGAGGGCCGTACAGCAGCACGCCCTTCGGGATGCGGGCGCCGACGGCCTGGAACTTCGACGGGTCCTTCAGGAAGTCCTTGATCTCTTCGAGCTCTTCGATCGCCTCGTCGGAGCCGGCGACGTCCTGGAAGGTGACCTGGGGCATCTCCTTGGTCACGAGCTTGGCGCGCGACTTGCCGAACTGCATGACCTTGCTGCCGCCGCCCTGGGCGCTGGACAGCAGGAACCAGAACAGCAGGCCCAGCAGCAGCATGGGCAGCAGGAGCGAGAGGAAGCCGTCGAACCACGTCGCGCGCGGCACCTCGTCGTTGAAGCCGTCCTTCGGGTCGGCGGCGTTGATCGCGTCGACGACCTCGTCGGCACGGGCCGTGACGTAGTAGAACTGCACGTCGCTCGCGCCCTCGTAGTCCTTCGAGAGCTTCATGTCGACACGCTGGTCGCCGTCGGTGTTGACCACCTCGGTGACGGTGTCGCCCTTGAGCAGCTCGAGACCCTCCTGCGTCGAGATCTGCTTCGCGCCGTTCAGGCTCGAGATGAGCGAGAACCCCACGATGAGGAAGACCCCGATCAGCAGGACGTAGAAGAGCGGGTTGCGAGTGATCTTCTTGAAGTCCATGGTGCGGGCCCGAGCCCGATCCCTTTCGTCGACGACCCGTCGCAGGGCCGATTACCCCCGTCGACGGTTGTTTCAGGGTAGCGCGGGCTTCCTAGGCACAATCTGTGCATTCGCCCCGGGCGTAATCCTCGTCAGCTGTACACATGCGGTGCGAGCACCGCGACATCGCGCAGGTTGCGGTACTTCTCGGCGTAGTCGAGGCCGTAGCCCACGACGAACTCCGGCGGGATGTCGAACCCGACGTACTTGCAGTGCACCTCGACCTTGGCGGCCTCGGGCTTGCGGAGCAGGGCGAAGACCTCGACGGACGCCGCCCCACGGGCCTCGAAGTTCTCCAGCAGCCAGCTGAGGGTCAGGCCCGAGTCGATGATGTCCTCGACGATCAGCACGTGCTTGCCGAGGATGTCGGTGTCGAGGTCCTTGCGGATCTGCACGACGCCGCTGGACTTCGTGCCGGCGCCGTACGACGACACCGCCATCCAGTCCATCGTGACGTGCTTCTTGAGGGCCCGGGAGAAGTCGGCCATGACCATGACCGCCCCCTTGAGAACGCCCACGAGCAGCAGATCCTGGCCGTCGTAGTCCGCGGCGACCTGCGCCGCGATCTCGTCGAGCTTGGCTCGGATCTCCTCCTCGGTGACGAGGACTTCGGTGATGTCGCTGGAAACGTCGGCCGCGCGCATGGACAGATTCTATTCAGGCCCGGGCTGAGAACTCGATGCGTCCACCGGCACGGCGGGCGCGGCATCCCGGCAGATCGATCGGCCCCTGGCCGGTCCAGTCGGTCGCCAGCCGCGCCACTTCGAGGGTCTGCGCACGGGTGAGGCTCTCGTGGAACTCGCTCGCGACGACCAGCCGGATGATGCGGTGGCGCAGCGCCGCCGGGTTGGCCGCGAGCGCCGCCGCCGACACCGAGATGCCGGCCTCGGCGTGCTCCACGATGTCTTCGATCGTCTCGTCGATCATCTCGTCGAAGGCCGCGGCGTCTTCACGCAGCTGGGCCGCCGTCCGCGCGAGGGCCTCGGCGATCCCCGGCCCGAGCTCGGCCTCGAGCACCGGCAGCACCGTCTCGCGCACGCGCACCCGTGCGAAGCGGGGGTCGGTGTTGTGCGGGTCGTCCCACGGCGCCAGCCCTTCGGCCGCACAGGCGGCACGCGTCGTCGAGCGCCGCACGCCCAGCAACGGCCGCAGCAGCAGGACCTCGGAGAGCCGGGATGCCTCGGCCATGCCCTGCAGGCTGGTCGCGCCGGATCCGCGTGCGAGGCCGAGCAGCACGGTCTCGGCCTGATCGTCGAGGGTGTGGCCGGTGAGGATCGCCGCGGCATCCTCGGCGATCGCCGCCTGCCGCAGCGCCGCGTAGCGCGCATCGCGGGCCGCCGCCTCCGGACCGCCGCCCGCGCCCGTCACCTCGACGCGCACGACGCGGGCCTCGAGTCCCAGAGCCCCGGCCGCGGCGGAGGCGGCGGCCGCGGCATCCACCGATCCCTCCTGCAGTCCGTGGTCGATCGTCACGGCCACCGCACGCAGGCCGCGCTTGGGCGCCTCGAAGGCGGTCGCGGCCGCCAGCGCGAGCGAGTCCGCGCCGCCCGACAGGGCGACGACCACGGTGCCCCCCGGCTCGAACACGGCCAGCGCCCGGCGCACCGCCAGGCGCACCTCGGCGACGGCGGGGTCCAGTCGGGATCTGCGCTCGTCCACGCGTCCACGGTAGCGGGTCCCCGCCCACCCGTTCGTTGAGCGAGCGAAGCGAGACGAAACGCCGCACGCCGCCCATCCGACGCGCCACCTCGCCGACTCCGGCGCATGGCCGAGTCCCGAGAGCGGCTCACGACGCTTCGTCTTCGCTCGTTCCTCGCTCCGCTCAACGAACGGGGGCGCGCGACTAGGCTTGTCGCGGCATCCCCGTCTTCCGAAGGAGCACCACTATGGGCGCGTACGACGCCGTCATCGAGATCCCGCGCGGCAGCCGCGTGAAGTACGAGGTCGACCACGGCACCGGCCGTGTCTTCCTCGACCGCATCCTCTACACGCCCATGGGCTACCCCACCAACTACGGGTTCTTCGAGAACACGCTCGGTGAGGACGGCGACCCGCTCGACGTGCTCGTCATCCTCGACGTCGACCTCGCCCCCGGCATCCTCGCCTCGGTCCGCCCGGTCGGCGTGCTCAAGATGAGCGACGAGGCCGGCGGCGACGACAAGGTCGTGGCCGTGCTCGCCAAGGATCCGCGCTGGGCGCACATCCAGGACGTCGGCGACATCCCGGAGTTCCTGCAGAAGGAGATCGCGCACTTCTTCGAGCACTACAAGGACCTCGAGCCCAACAAGTGGGTCAAGGTCGACGAGTGGGCGGGTGCGGCCGAGGCCGAGCGCCTGGTCGACGAGGCGTTCGCGCGCTTCGCCGAGCACGAGGGTCAGACCAAGACCCAGGGTGAGGGCATCGCGCCGTCGACGCTCTGACGAACGACATGTGAAGAGGTGGATGCCGGGCGCCCGGCATCCACCTCTTTCGTTCGTTCAGGGGGTCAGACCGAGATGCCCCGGGCCGCCATGAAGTCGACCGGGTTCACCGGGTAGCCGTTGACATAGGTCTCGAAGTGGCAGTGGCAGCCGAACGAGCGGCCGGTGTTGCCCTCGCTCGCGATGAGCTGACCGGCCGACACCCACTGGCCGACGCCGACGAAGATGCCGCCGTTGCGGATGTGGCCGTAGCCGGTGCCGATGCCGCCGCCGTGGTCGATCTTGATGTAGTTGCCGTAGCCGCCGTTCCAGCCGGCGTACACGACCCGGCCCGCATAGGCCGCGTAGATGGCCGAGCCGCAGCCCGCGGCGAGGTCGACGCCGTAGTGGAAGCTGCTGGAGCAGCCCTGGCTGCCGCACTGCGTGGCGCGCGCGCCGTAGCCCGAGCTGCGCCACCCGGAGTTGGGCCGGCACCATCCGGAGCCGATGACGACGCCGCCGCCCCCGCTTCCGCCGCCGCCACCACCGCCGCCGCCCGACGCGGCCGCTGCGCGCGCGGCAGCCTCGGCGTCGGCGCGCGCCTTGGCGGCTGCCGCCGCCTCGGCCTCTTTGCGGATGCGCTCGCCCTCCTGGTACTCGGCGATGGTCTTCGCCGTCGTGTCCTGGAGAGCGGCAAGCTGCGCCTCGAGCTCGCCCTGCTTCGCGGTCTGCGCGTCGAGAGCGGCCTGGGCCTCGTCGGCGGCCTTCTGCGCGGCCACCATCTTCTCTTCGGCGATCTTCTGCAGCTTGTCGCGTTCGGTGCGCTGCACCGCGGCCTGGTCACTCAGGCTCTGGGCGGAGTCACGGGCGGTGACCGCCTGCGCATAGAGGTCCTGGTTGCGCTCGACGAGCTTGTCCATCGTGCCCAGACGCGCGAGGAGGTCGTCCGCACCCTTCGCCGACCCCGAGAAGAACAGCTCCATCGAGGTGTCGTCGCCGCCGTTGCGATAGAGCTGTGCGGCGACGCGGCCCGCCTTGTCGGCGGCATCGGTTGCGGCTGCCGCCTGTTCGTCGGCCTGCTGCTGCAGCTGGTCGGCACGCAGCGCCGCATCGAAGAAGGCCTGCTGCGCGGCGTAGAACTCGTCGGAGGCCTGCTGCGCGATCTGCCTCTTGGCCTCGACATCGGCCTGCAAGCCCGCGATGAGGTTCTGGATGTTCGTGATCTCGACCTGCTTGGCCGCCTCATTCGCCTTGGCCGCCTCGACGTCGTCCCACGAGGGATAGTCGGCGGCGAAGGCGCGGCTGCCGAACGGGCTCACCGCGGCGCCGAACGCGCTCAGCGCGGCGACGCCGAGGATGCCGATGCCCAGCGCCGCACGACGGTTGACCGTCGGCCAGAGACGCTTGCGCTCAGCCGGTGAGGGGGCGCACCCGCACTCCGGAATGGGCTCGGCAGAGGATTCGGCGGTGACGTTGTCGGGTTGCACGGGTCCTCCCCTCGCGACGTCAACGTTTTCACACTAGCAACATCAGTAACATGCGCAACCCCCAGCGCGGCGTTGCGCAAACCCCCAACTCGGCGTTGCGGAACCCCCAGATTCGCACGTCGAAAGCTGCCCGCACCGAGCGGTCACCCCGCCAGTTTCACCCCGCATGCGGGGTTCCACAAGAGCGCCACGCCCTCGATTGGCGTTTTGCTCGATGTTTACGTATGCTTGGTCCTCGGCAGTGAGCCTCTGAGGTTCACCCGGCCCCATCGTTTAGCGGCCTAGGACGCCGCCCTTTCACGGCGGTAGCACGGGTTCGAATCCCGTTGGGGTCACGCCCACAATTCAATAAGCATGGCCCTGTAGCGCAGTTGGTTAGCGTGCCGCCCTGTCACGGCGGAGGTCGCGGGTTCAAGTCCCGTCAGGGTCGCTCCGAGCGACGGGCCCTTTTCTTGAAGAGGGCCTTTCGTCTAGGATGCGGCAGATCTTGTATGTGCCGCATGGCTCTGTAGCTCAGTTGGTAGAGCGTTCGACTGAAAATCGAAAGGTCACCGGATCGATGCCGGTCGGAGCCACACGGGTGATCGTTACAGTCACCCCAGGAACCCTCGCGTAGCTTCTACATCGCGGGGGTTTCGTCTTTCCCGGAATCACGCGGCTTTCTGCCGCTTCTGGGAATGTCGGCGCGGGGGCGCGTCAGGGTTCGAGGGCTCGTTCGACCGCTCCGCAGGTGGCTCGCTGCGCCGCCCTGAGGCTGGGATGCGAGCACTCAGCAGGTCTGCCGTGCTACGCCACGTGACGTTGGGAGACCGGCCCCACTCGACTGACGAGGTTGACTGCCGAGGACGAGACGGACACGAGAAGTGCTGCGCCCACCGTCTCGCGCGCCGGGCTCGCCTTGGCCGAGACCCGGCCGGGTTCGCACGCCGACCCGAAGGAAGAGGACGAATGACCGCCCATTGGCAGAACGCGACCCTGCTGGAGAGGGAAGCCCTCGAGTTCGTCCGCGAGCTCATCCGGATCGAGAGCGTCAACACCGGCGTCGCCGAGACGATCGGAGACGGCGAGACCCGCGCCGCGCGATTCGTGCAGGAGCGCCTCGCTGAGGCGGGCATCGACGCGGAGTTCGTGGAGTCGCGCGCCGGCCGCGGCTCCCTGGTCGCGCGGATCGCCGGCCGGGATCCGGAGGCCGGCAGCCTGCTGGTGCACGCACACCTGGATGTCGTGCCGGTGGAAGAGAAGGACTGGACGCACCCGCCGTTCGGCGCCGACATAGAGGACGGCTATCTCTACGGCCGCGGCGCCGTCGACATGAAGAACTTCGCCGGAACGATCCTCGCAGTCGCGCGCCACCTGCGCCGCGAGGGGATCGTGCCGCGGCGCGACCTGGTCTTCGCGTTCCTTGCCGACGAAGAGAGCGGCGGGGTGTGGGGTGCGGGGTGGCTGGTCGAGAATCGCCCGGAGCTGTTCGACGGAGTGACCGAGGCGCTCAGCGAGGTCGGCGGCTTCTCGGTGCCGCTGACGGCGGACGCCTCCGACGACCGCCGTGCGTACTTGGTGGCCACGAGCGAGAAGGGCGTCGCCTGGTCGACGCTCCGCGCCCGTGGCCACGCCGCGCACGGATCGCGCCCGACCGACGACAACAGCGTCGTGCGTCTCGCACAGGCGGTCGCGTCGGTGGGTGCGCATCGCTTCCCGGTGGTGCGTACACCCGCCCTGCAGCGCTTTCTCGATGTGTTCGGCGAAGCGCGGGGTCTGGCGTTCACCGACGAGTCGCTTGCCACCGATCTGGAGAGTCTGGGATTCGTCGCGTCGCTGGTGGGGGCCACGACCCGGAACACCGCGACCCCCACGGTGCTGTCGGCGGGCGACAAGACGAACATCATCCCCGCCGAGGCCTCCGCACGCCTCGACATCCGTGTGCTGCCAGGACAGGACGACGCGCTGCGTGCTGGTCTGCGTGAGCTGGTCGGCGACGGTATCGACATCCGCGAGGGGCGGTGGTGGTCGGCGACCGAAGCGCCCGTCGACGCCCCGATCATCGCAGTGCTGCAGGATGCGATCTCGCGCGAGGACCCCGACGGCGTGGTCGTGCCCTACCTGCTGCCCGCGAGTACTGACAACAAGCACTTCGCGCGACTGGGGATCAACGGCTACGGCTTCGTGCCGTTGCGCGTGCCGGGCGAGTTCGATGTCTTCGCGCAGTTCCACGCTGCGGACGAGCGTGTTCCGGTCGACGCCCTGCTGTTCTCTGCGCGGGTGACCGCCCAGATCCTTCAGACGGCCTGACCGCCGCCGAATGACGGATGCCTCGACTGCCGCACGGGCAGGTCGAGGCATCCTGAACCGTCGTCAGACGGCTGTGGGTCTCAGAGGTCCTCGCCGGCCTCGGCCGTCGGTGCGCCGGACTCCTTCCACGCCGGGAATCCCCCGTCGACGTGGGCGACGTTGGTGAAGCCCTTCGCGCGGAGTTCCTCGGCGACCGGACCCGAGCCGCGGATCGAGCCGCACACAATGACGATGTCCTGGTCCCAGTCGGTGATCTCAGCGAACTTCTCAGGCGAGTCGATCAGGAACTGAGCGTCGAGGTTGTCGCGGTCGCCGCGGATGGAACCGGGGATCACGCCGTCGCGCGCGCGGCCCGCGTCGCTGCGCACGTCGACGACGAGGGCGCCGGCGGCGGCGCGCCCGGCGGCTTCCTCCGGGGTGATGAGCGGGGCGTCGTACGTCGGCTCGATCGCGGTGTCGACGGTGTCGGTCATGTGCAGGTCCTTTCGGAGGTGATGGATGCCGGTGTTCGGCGTCACGCTACGACCCGGTCGTCTCGAACGGTGTATCGCGCCGTCACACGGCGCCACGTGGTCTTCGGTACGCCGGATCACCGCACGCTGTGTGACGTCGGACTACGTCGCATGCCGCCGGGCTACGGCACGGCCGCAGCAGGCGCGCCGACGGGACCTATCGTTCCGGGGACGTCGTACGGAAAGCGTGGTGCGCATGACCCTCTTCGAATCGGTGATCGACTCCATCGGCAGCACGCCGCTCGTGCGCGTGCATCGCCTCGCTGCCGGGCTGCGGCCGCGGGTCTATGTGAAGCTGGAGCACCAGAACCCGGGCGGCAGCGTGAAGGATCGCGCCGCGTTGTCGATGCTCCGCGCGGCTGAACGCGACGGCGTCCTCCGCCCGGGCGGAACAGTGGTGGAGGTCACCTCGGGCAACACCGGGGTCGGTCTCGCGCTCGTCGCCGCCCACCTCGGCTACCGGACCGTGGTGTTCACGTCGAGTCAGATCGCGGCCGAGAAGATCGCCCTGCTACGCGCGTACGGCGCCGACGTACGACTCGTCGACGCATTCGTACCGCGCGGCCACCCCGACAGTCTGGGCGCAGCAGCGGACCGCTTCGTCGCCGATACCCCGGGCGCTTGGCGCGCAGACCAGTACGACAACCCCGCGAACCCGGCGGCGCACGTCGCAACGACCGGTCCCGAGATCTGGGCCGATACCGCGGGGGCCGTCACCCACTTCGTCGCCAGTGTCGGCACCGGAGGAACGATCTCGGGGACCGGCGCATCCCTCAAGGCGCTGAGCTCGGGCAGGGTGCGCATCATCGCCGCCGACCCGACCGGCTCGTCGTACTCGGGAGGTGACGGCAGCCCGAAGTTCGTCGAAGGTGCCGGACATACGGTGCACCCGGAAGCCGAAGTTGATGTCTGGCCGCAGTCGTTCCATGTCGACGTCGTCGACGAATACCTCACCGTCGACGACAGGGAGGCGATCCTCACCCTGCGCCGCGCGGCGCGCGAGGACGGCCTGCTGCTCGGCGGTTCGGCGGGCACGGCGCTGGCCGCCGCCCTGCGGCTGGCCGATCGCCTGGGGCCGGACGACCTCGTGGTCGCTCTCGCCCCCGACTCGGGTCGCAACGCGTTGTCGACCTACTACAACGACGAATGGCTCGCCGAACGCGGGTTCGTCTTCGACGAAGATGTGGCGCCCGGCCTCGATGCACTCGTCGATGAGCCCGCACGGCGGGTCGCGGCGGACCTCACGATCGCGGACGCGATACGCCGGCTCGAGGCCGGGAACGTGGACCCCGGTTCCCCTGCCCTCGCCGTCTACCGCCGCAGCGACGGTCTGGCACCGATCCCCGCAGCCGACGTGGTCGGGGTCGTCACGCTGGGCGCGCTGCGCACCGCGGTCGTGGCAGGACGCGCGGACGATCTCGTCCGTGACCATGTCGGTCCCCCTCCCCCGACGGTCGGCGTCGGGCGCTGCGCCGAGGACGCGGTGCATCGACTGGAGGCGGCGCCTCTCGGCTGGGAGGCGGCATCCATCCTCCGCGACGGCAGGATCGTCGCCGTCGCCACCCGCGACGAACTCCTCGCCCACGCCGCAGCCGTGCCGGAGGCAGTCCGATGAGACCGCAGTCGGTGCAGGCCGGCAGCGCGGGTTCGACGGGGCGCACCGTCTCGGTGCGGACCGCGCGCGCCGACGAGTTCGACCGCGTCGGAGAGGTCACGTACCTGGGATTCGGACACGGTGAGCCGGGCGCGATCCAGCCCGACACCGCACGGCTGGCATTGCTGCGTGACGCGGCATCCCGTGCGCAGGGCGGCGAGCTGCTCGTCGCGGTCGACGAGACGGACCTGATCGTCGGCACCGCCAGCCTGCTGCGAGCCGACAGCACGCTGGTGCGCCAGTCCCGTGGCGGCGAGGCCGAGCTGCGGCTGCTCGCCGTGCTGCCGGAGGCGCGGCGGCACGGCATCGGCGAGGCGCTGATGCGCGAGGCGATCGCGCGCGGCCGCGCCTGGGGTGCGCCCGCGCTCGTCCTGGACACGGGCCCGACGAACGAGCGATCGCAGCGACTGTACGTCCGCCTCGGCTTCGAGCGTCTCCCTGAGCGCGAGACCGTCCCGGCGTCGCGAGGAGGGTTCCTCGTCGTGTTCCGCTACGTCTACGACCGCTGAGGCCCGCTGCTCGCACGTCGGTGACGCCGTTGCGCCGCTGAGACGTCACCGCTCTCCGGGAGAGGGGGCGTCTCAGCGGCGCGAGCCGGGTGTGCGCCAGCCGTCAGGCGGCGAGCGCGGCCTGTGCGGTCAACTCCGGGAGACCCAAGTTCTCGCGCAGTGTCGTGCCCGGGTACTCGGTCGGGTAGACGCCGCGATCCTGCAGCTCGGGGATCAGCCCGTCGACGATGTCGTCCAGGCCCTCGGGCACGAGGTACGGCGACACGTTGAAGCCGTCCACCGCGCGCGCGTCGACGTACTCCACGATGCGGTCGGCGATCGTCGAATAGCCGCCGACGAACGTGCGCAGCGACGACCGGCGGATGACGAACTCGCGGATCGAGAGCCCCGCGGCCGCGGCGCTCTCGCGCCATTCCCGCGCTGTCTCGACGGCCTTTCGACCCTGGAACAGCGAACCGCGCTGTCCGTCGACCTCGTCGACCGCGGGGTCGATGTCGGGCAGCGGTCCGTCGGCGTCGTACTCCGAGAGGTCACGGCCCCAGATCGGCTCGAGGAACCGGATCGCGGTCTGCGGCGACACCTGCGCGCGGGTGACCCACTCGGCCTTCTCGCGTGCCTCCGCGTCGGTCGCGGCGAGGATGAACTGCGCGCCGGGGAAGAACTTCAGCTCGTCGACGCTGCGACCATGCGCAGGCAGGCGGCGTCGAACATCGGCCGCGAACGCGATCGCGTCCTCCAAGCCGGGGTGCCCCGAGAAGATGACATCGGCACTGGATGCCGCGAACTCGCGCCCTTCGTCGGAATCACCCGCCTGAAAGAGCACGGGCCGGCGCTGCGGGCTCGGCGGCAGCGGCGCCGGGCCGGTGAACGACACCAGGTCTTCGGCGACGACCACGGACGTGCCCACGCCCTCGGCTCCGGCATCCCACAGCCGCTGCGCCGCATCGACGAACTGGGCGGCTCGGCGATAGCGATCGGCGTGTTCGAGGTAGCCGCCGCGGCGGAAGTTGGCTCCGGTCCACGCGTTGTCGGTGGTGACGATGTTCCAGCCGGCGCGGCCGCCCGACAGCAGGTCGAGCGAATTGAGGCGCTTCGCCAGGTCGTACGGGTCGTTGTAGGTGGTGTTCTGCGTAGCCACCAGACCGATGCGTTCGGTCACGGCGGCGAGGGCGGCCAGCTGCGTCTGAGCATCCGGGCGACCGGCGATGTCGAGGTCGTGGATGCGTCCGAAGTGCTCGCGCAGACGCAGCCCCTCGCCGAGGAAGAACGCCGAGAACAGCCCGCGTTCGGCGGTCTGGGCGATGCGGCGGAACGACTCGAAGTCGTACTGCGAGCCGCTGCGCTCGCTCGACCAGATGGTGCCGAAGTTGACGCCCTGGAAGAAGACTCCGAACTGGATGCGGCGAGACGTGGTCATGCGAACTCCTTCACGGTGGGTGCGGCATAGCGGCTGAGAGGGCGGGCGAGGCCGAGGGTGCCGCGCAGCGTGTCGCCCGCGGTCGGCGAGCGGAACCCGATCTGCCGGCGAAGTCCAGGCAGCACCCCACGCCCCACCTCGTCGAGGTCGACGTCGAGTTCGGCCAGATGCAGCCGCACACCGTCGACGGATGCCGCCAGCTCGACGAGCAGCGAGGTCAGGCCGGCGGCGTCGCCGGTGTGGCGCAGCCGGCCGGTCGCCGGCCACACTCCGACGCTTTCGACGCGGCGCGCGGCCGTGACGCCACGTGCGTCGAGCGCGACCTCGACCTCGGCCCACACCCGCGCGGCGCCGGCGGCGCGGGCCGCGGCCGAGGCGTCCGCTATCGCCGCCGGGTCGGCACCCTCCACCAGGGCGACGTCGATGCCCGCCGCGCCGGCGGGCGCCACGACGACGAGCTGCCCCTGCGGCGGGCGCGGCGTGATGAGCGGTCCCTTGACCGAGAAGCGCGCGCCCTCGAAGTCGACGTAATGCAGGCGGTCGGCGTCGAGGTAGCGACCGGTCGCCGCGTCCTGGATCACCGCGTCGTCCTGCCACGAGTCCCACAGCCGGCGCGCGACCTCGATCACGTCGTCGCGTTCGCGCCGCAGGTCGTCGGACGTGAGCTCGTCGCGCCCGAAGGCGGCGGCCTCATGCGCCGTGCCGGAGGCGGCGGCGATCCAGCCGGCACGGCCGTTCGACGCCCAGTCGAGGCTGGCGAGCTGCGTCGCCACGTGGAACGGCTCGCTGTACGCGACGTGCGCGACCGGCACGAGGCCGATCGCAGAGGTCAGCGGCGCCGCGAACGCCGCGCGCTGCACGGCATCCAGACGCGCGACGGCGTCGGTCACGGGCAGTGGCGAATCGTCGAAGGTGACAGCGGAGAATCCGAAGCGTTCGGCTTCGACGACACGGGCGGCGAGCCGACGCACGTCGAGCGCGGCGGGGGCGAAGGCGGATGCTGCGGGGTGGGCGCCCGCGGCGTCCCCCTCGAGCACGACGGCGAACGGGTGGTCTGACATGGCTGCCACGGTAGGGCGCCCGAGGTCTGCGCGGACGGTGTACGTCGGTGCATTCCGATCTGTTTCGTCGCGTTTCAGACCGTCACGATCCGTGTCGGCCAGGGACCGGGGCTGCTAGGCGGCAGCTGAGGGACGCCCCTACCGTCGCCCTACCGGCGCACGAACCCGCTCACCCCGCGCCGCCGATCGAGGAGAGACCTCATGACCGATACCCTCCCGCGCCGGGCCGACGCGGTCGAGGCGACGCCGTCGACGGCGGCCGCGTCCGCGTCCGCGTCCGCGTCCGCCGACGCCGCGCGAGTCGACCTCGGCGACATCCCCGTGGTGCACACGCGACATTGGTTCCGCTGGTCGATCGGCGCCGTCGTGCTGTTCGTCGTCGCGCAGTTCGTGTGGTCGGTGTTCACGAACGAGAACTACGAGTGGGACGTCTTCGCACACTATTTCTTCGCGGAGCCCGTGCTCATCGGCATCGGCTACACGCTCTCGCTGACGGCGGTCTCCGCTGTCTTCGGCTTCACGCTGGGGACGGTGCTCGCGCTCGGCCGGCTGTCGAAGTCCGCGCTGCTGCGGGCGGCCTCGTGGTCGTACATCTGGTTCTTCCGCTCGGTCCCCCTCGTCGTGCAGATCATCGTCTGGTACAACCTCGGGTACCTGTACCCGACGCTCGGCCTCGGAACGCCGTTCACGACCGACTACTGGATCGTCGAGTTCCCGACGGTCAACCTCATCAGCTCATTCGCCGCGGCGATCCTCGGCCTCGGCCTGCATCAGGCGGCGTACTCGGCCGAGATCATCCGCGGCGGGCTGCTGTCTGTCGATCAGAGGCAGCAGGAGGCGGCGGCGGCACTGGGCATCCCGTCTCGCAAGCGGCTCTTCCGCATCATCCTGCCGCAGGCGATGCGCTCGATCGTCCCCAACGCGACGAACGAGGTCATCGGCCTGGTCAAGGGCGCGTCGGTCGTCTTCGTCATCGCGATCCCCGAGGTCTTCTACGCCGTCCAGGTCATCTACAACCGCAACAGCCGCGTCATCCCGCTGCTGCTCGTCGCGGTCGTCTGGTACACGATCATCACGACGATCCTGAGCATCGCGCAGTACTACATCGAACGTCACTACGCCCGCGGAAGCGTTCGCGTGCTGCCGCCCACGCCGCTGCAGGGCTTCCGCCACTGGATCGCGGTGCAGTGGGCGCGCCTCGGCGATGCCGACACCGGGCCGCCGCCGCTGGTCGGCGTCGACGCGCCGATCCATGCCCGCGCGACGTTCCGCGGCTCGTCGAACGACGCCAAGCACTCCGGAGGAGCAGGAGCATGAGCACCGACACCCTGGCACAGTCCGCGACCCGCGGCCTCGTCGAGATCCACAACGTCCACAAGAGCTACGGCGGCCTGGAGGTGCTGGCAGGGATCGACCTCACCGTGCAGCCGGGCGAAGTCGTCGCGATCCTCGGCCCCAGCGGCTCGGGCAAGTCGACGCTGCTGCGCACGATCAACCACCTCGAGTCGGTCGATCGCGGCTCGGTCGCGGTCGACGGTCAACTCATCGGCTACGAACGGCGCGGCGACCGGCTGTACGAACTGCGCGAGAAGGAGATCCTGAAGCGTCGCACGCAGGTCGGCCTGGTGTTCCAGAACTTCAACCTGTTCCCCCATCTCACGGCGCTCGAGAACATCACCGAGGCGCCCGTCGCGACGGGGCTGCTCGAGAAGGATGCCGCACACGAGCTCGCGCTGCAGCTGCTCGACCGCGTGGGACTGCGCGAGAAGGCCGGCCACTACCCGCGGCAGCTCTCGGGCGGCCAGCAGCAGCGCGTCGCGATAGCCCGGGCACTGGCCCTGAGCCCCAAGGTGCTGCTCTTCGACGAGCCGACGAGCGCCCTCGACCCCGAGCTGGTCGGCGAGGTGCTGGACGTCATCCGCGACCTCGCCCGCAGCGGCACGACCCTCCTCATCGTGACGCACGAGATCGGCTTCGCCCGCGAAGTGGCCGACCGGATCGTGTTCGTCGACGGCGGCCGAATCCTCGAGGAGGGCCCGCCCGACCGGGTCCTCGTCGCCCCCGAACACCCGCGCACGCGGGAGTTCCTCGCCAAAGTCCTGGCCTGACGCAACGCAGGCTCCGGCATCCCGAAAGAGAGAAACGCAGCATGGCACTCAGTAAGAAGCAGGGCATCGCGATCGGCGTCGGCGTCGTCGCGGTGGCCGTCGTCGTGGGCGGGATCATCGCCGCCGTCAACCTCAACGGCGCCGCCGCGGCGGACGAGGCGACCCCCGCGCCGACCGAGAGCAACACGGCCACCGACGAGATCCAGTGGTTCCACACCGATGTCGTCCCCGAGGCGGTCGCAGCACTCGAGGACAGCGGCTTCACACCCGTCCAGGAGGGCAAGCTCACCGTCGCGGTCGGCGCGTTCGTCCCGCCGCTGAGTTACCAGCCTGACGGCACCTCGGCGGCGACCGACGTCGCCGGCACGGAGCCGAACATCGGCTCGCTGATCGCCGAGGGCCTCGGGCTGGAGTACAACCCGCAGGTCGTCGCGTGGGCCGACTGGCCGCTGGGCATCCAGTCGGGCAAGTACGACCTCATCACCTCCAACGTCACGGTGACCGAGGAACGCAAGGAGCTGTACGACTTCGCCAGCTATCGCGAGGACCTGCTGGGCTTCTACGTCAAGAGCGACAGCGACATCGACTCGATCTCGGAGGCCGCCGACATCTCGGGCCTCAAGATCATCGTCGGCTCGGGGACCAACCAGGAGCAGGTGCTGCTGCGATGGAACGAAGAGCTCGAGGCCGCGGGCGAGGCACCCGCCGAGCTCGTGTACTACGACGACACTGCTGCGGCCACCCTCGCGATCCAGTCGGGCCGTGCCGATGCGACGTTCGGTCCCAACGCGACGGCCGCCTGGTCGGCGCGCGAGACGGGCGACACGAAGCTCGTGGGGATCGTGCCCGGCGGCTGGCCGGACACGGCGCAGATCGCCGCGGGCACGGCGAAGGGGAACGGGCTCATCGAGGCCGTCAACATCGTCCTCAACAAGATCATCGAGGACGGCACCTACACCGACCTTCTCGAGTTCTGGGGCCTCGACTCGGAGGCCGTGACCTCGTCCGAGATCAACCCGCCCGGGCTCCCCAAGCCCTGACATCCTCCGCCGGTCGGGCCTCCGGGCCCGACCGGCTCCGCCGCGTCCGCTGTCCCTGCACCCAGGAGATCCCATGTCCCGCGTCCCGCTCTCCGTCCTCGATCTCTCGCCGTTCGGCACCGGACAGACGCCGGCCGACGGCCTGCGCGCCAGCATCGAACTGGCCCGCGCCGCCGAGCAGCTCGGCTACCGGCGCTACTGGGTCGCCGAACACCATTTCAATCCCGGAGTGGCCGGCGCCGCGCCGCACGTGCTCCTGGCCGCGGTCGCCGCGGCGACCCGAGACATCCGCATCGGCACCGCTGCGACCATCATCGGCAACTACTCCCCCGCACAGGTCGCCGAGGCGGCCGGGGTCGTCGCCCAACTGCATCCCGGTCGCTTCGACCTGGGCATCGGCCGGTCAGGGTCCCGCAGCGCAGCGCAGACTCCGCCGCCCGCGACAGTGCAGGACCGGATCGTCGACGGGTTGCTCCTGCCCGCCGCCCGCCCGTTCGCCGGGTTCGATTCGGAGCGCTTCATCGTCCAGGCACGCCTGCTCGGTCGCAGCGAGACCGACGGCGAGCGGTTCGCCGACGACGTGGCGGACATCCTGTCGTTCTTCCACGGGACCTACGCCCCGCCGGAGAACCTGCCGATCCATGTGACGCCCGCCGAGGGAGCCGATGTCACGGTGTGGATCCACGGCTCCACCGCCGGGCCGAGTGCGAGACTGGCGGGCGAGCTCGGTCTGCCCTTCGGCGCGAACTACCACGTCGCCCCCGGATTCGTCCTCGACGCGATCGCCGAATACCGCGCCGCCTTCCGGCCGGGACTCATCCCCGAGCCGTACGTGGTCGTGTCGGTCGACGCCGTGGTCGCCGAGACGGACGCCGGAGCCCGACGGCTCGCAGCGGGTTACGGTCGATGGGTGCACAGCATCCGCGCCGGCCAGGGCGCCGTCCCCTTCCCCTCGCCCGAAGAAGCCGCCGCCGACCCGCTCACCGACGAGGAACGCGCCATCGTCCGCGACCGCCTCGACACTCAGTTCGCGGGTTCCCCCGGCACTGTCGTGCAGCGTCTGGAGACCCTGCAGCGCGTGACGGGTGCCGACGAACTGCTCGTCACGACGGTCACGCATGACCCTGCCGACCGGATCCGGTCCTACGAACTGCTCGCCGAGGCGTGGGGAACGGTCGCCGCCGACCAGGCACCGCAGGCGGCGTCCGCGTCAGAGTGGACCATCCGGCTCGTGCGCACCGAGGAGTATGAGCGGGCGGGCGAGGTGACCGCCCAGGCGTACCTGTCGAGCTACGGCGAACTGTCGGAGCAGTATGTGGCATCGCTGCGCGATGTGGCCGGGCGCGTGCGGTCAGGTGACGTGTGGGTCGCCGCAACCGATGCCGGCGAGATCCTCGGCACGGTCTGGGTCTCGCGTCCCAACCGGCCGCTGGCCGAGGTGGCACGACCCGGCGAGACCGACTTCCGGCAGCTCGCGGTCGCGCCCTCTGCACGCGGACGCGGCATCGGTGAGGCTCTCACCCGGCACGTGATCGATCTGGCCCGCGAACGAGGGTCGCATCGTGTGGTGATGAACAGCGGGCCAGAGATGGTCGGTGCCCACGCCCTGTATGCGAAACTCGGGTTCGCACGGCTTCCCGAACGCGAGGGCGTCAAGGAGGTCGAGCCCGGTCGGCTCATCGAGCTGCTCTCGTTCGGCTACGACCTCGCGCCCGAACCGGCCCCCGCTCCTGCGCGCGACCGCTCGTGGACGCTGGAGACGGTGGCCTGGGACGACCCCCGCGCGTCGGCGCTGCGCGAAGAGATGGACGCAGAGGTCTCGCCCCGGTACGCCGACCGGTTCGCCGCCGCGGCCGCCGACCTCGGCGACGAGGCGGAGCGGACGTTCACGGTGCACCCCGAGTCGATCGTGGCGACCGTGCTCGTCGTGGACGAGACCGGTGACGCGGTCGGCCATGCAGCACTGCGGGATCTCGCCCACGACGGCACCCGCGACCTGGAGGTCAAGCGCGTTTTCGTCAAGCCACGGGCTCGGGGCATCGGCGCCAGTCGCGCACTCCTCGCCGAATTGGAGCGCATCGCCCAGGACCGCGGTGTGAATCGGTTGATCTTGCAGACCGGTGACCGGCAGCACGACGCGGTCGCACTGTACGAGCGCATCGGCTACCGGCCGATCCCGATCTTCGAGCCCTACCGGGCGTTCGCGTTCTCGCAGTGCTTCGAGAAAGAGCTCGTGCCGGCATCGTGACCACGGTCGGCAGCGGGGCCACAATGGCACCATGACCAAGGCAGCCGTCTATCAGCCGGGCGTGTGCAACATCGGACCGGCCGAGATCCGCAAGCGGCGGATGTCGGGCTGGGTCGGCCTGGCCATCGCCGTCGTCTTCCTTGCGGTCGTGTTCGCGCTGGGATGGGCGGCGTCGTGGCGGCTGCTCGTGGCACTGCCGATCTTCCTCTCGGCGCAGGGTTTCCTGCAGGCGGCGTTCCACTTCTGCGTCGGATTCGCATCGCGCGGACTGTACAACTTCGGCGAACTCGGCTCGGAAGAGACCGTGTACGAGGCGGAGTTCCGCAAGAAGGATCAGCGCAAGGCGCTGCTCATCACGGTGCTGGCGTTCGCGATCGCGGCGGCGGTCGCCGTGGTCGCCGCCCTCATCCCCGTCGGCTGAGCGCGTCGGCGAAAGGTCAGGCGTCGGCCGCGCTGGCCACGGGCACGGGCCGCACCGGAGTGACGGCATCCTTGGCGCCCGCACGGCGGAAGGCGGGATCGAACGAGGCGAGGACGGCGACCAGTGAGCCCAGTGCGCACGTGGCGAGAGCGGTCTGCAGGGTCGCGGCCGTGGACACTCCGGTGGAGGTGAGCAGGATGCCGGCGGCCAGCGCGACCAGGAAGGTCGCGGCCAGGCGCTGCGTGAGCTGCAGGAACGACGCGGCGACACCGTGCAGTTCAGGCGGCGCGAACGACAGCGTCGATGCCCGCACGACCGGCTCCACGAGCCCGCCACCGATGCCCAGGCCGATCTGCGCCGCCGCCGCCACGACGAACAGCGCGCCGTCGGGGAGCAGCGGTGCGCTGATCGCGAGCCCGGCGAACAGCGTCGTCTGCAGCCCCAGGCCGATCCACACGGTCGCGGACGCGCCCAGTCGGTGCACCACGGGCAGGCTGACGAGCGATCCGCCGACCCGGGCGAGTGCTCCTGGCGCGAAGACCAGGGCGATGAGCAGAGCCGACAACGCCGGAGACTGCAGGAAGTACAGGGTTACCGCCGAGCTCGCGGCGATGCCGCTGCCGAACCACAGCAGCGCGACGATGTTGCCGACGACGAACCCCCGCGAGCGCACGAGCGCCGGGGCGAACAGCGGCAGGCGGCCGCTGCGGTGGTACCGGTGCTCCCAGAGCACCAGGACGACGGCGAGCCCCGCCGCGAAGACCACGACGCCGATGCCCGCGGCCCCCGACAGCCCGGGCTCGACGACGGGAAGCGTCAGCGCGACGACGATCAGGCACAGCAGCACGATTCCGGGCAGGTCCAGCCAGACCCGCGTCGCACGTGCGTGCCGGGCTGCCGGCATCCCTCGCCATCCGAGGACGAGCGCGGCCACCACCAGCGGCAGCGGCGTCAGCAGCACGAGGCGCCAGGCCGCGTCGGCGCCGACCGCGCCCAGCAGCACCGCCGCCAGTACGGGGCCGAGCACGCCGGCACACCCGCCGACGGCTGTGTACGCGGCGAGCGCGCGCAGCCGGGCGGCGCCCGCGAAGAGGTCCTGGATCACCCCGAGCACCTGGGCGCTGATGACGCCGGCGCCCAGCCCCTGTACGAACCGTGCGGCGACCAGCACCACGATCGTCGGAGCGGCGACGGCGGCGACACCGCCCACGAGGAAGATGCCCAATCCGAGCAGGAACAGCGGCCGTCGGCCGTAGACGTCCCCCAGCCGCCCCGACGGGATGAGACCGAGCCCGAACGTCAGCGAGAACGAGGCCAGCAGCCACTGCGTGCCCGCCGTCGAGCCGCCCAGCGAACTGCTCACGGCGGGCGCGGCGTAGGTGATGACGGTGGCGTCGAACAGGGTGGCGAACCCGGCAGCCAGGCACGCCCAGAGCGCGGGCCGCGCGCGGGGCGTCCGCGCGGGGCCCGCGCTCTGGGCGGTCATGCGGCTGCGAATTCCCGGGCGCGGTGCCCCAGCGGGTCGGCGTCCGTCCACAGTGCGGTCGGGAACTCGCGACGCAGCACCGGGGCCACCTCCAGCGCGAAACGTTCCAGGATGTCGAGCTGGCGTTCGAAGGGCACCGTCGTCGGCAGACTGATCGACTGCAGATCATGGCCGAGGCGACCGTGGAACCGCGCGATCTTGTCGATCACCTGCTGCGGTGTGCCCACGAGGGCGGGGCCTTCTGCGACAGCGTGCTCGATGTCGCGGAAGGGGGTGTTGTTGCCGGGCACGTTCGTGGCGGCGACGATCGCGTTGTACACCGGCCCGTACTCACGGATCGCCTCCTGGGTGGTGTCGGCGATGAACAGGGCCCCCGACCCGGCCGCCACGAAGGCGGCCGCGGGGTCGTGCCCGTGACGTGCGTACTCGGCGCGGTAGTGGTCCACCAGCACGCCGTAGTTCTCGAGCGGCTGGATCGCGTTCGCGCTGAACAGCGGATCGCCGTAGCGCGCAGCGAGCCCGGCCGAGAACAGCGTCGTCGCCGAGCCGTGCCACACCCGGGGTGCGCCGTCGAAAGGTCGTGGCAGCGTCGTGACCCCCGTCAGGGCCCGGGTGAACGCGGTCCCGGGCCACGTGACGTCCTCTTCGCGCCACAGCGTTCGCAGCAGCTCGTACTTCTCGGCGAGCAGTTCCCACTGATCGTCGATGTCGAGGCCGAACAGCGGGAACTGATCGACCTCGTTGCCCTTGCCGATCGTCAGGTCGAGTCGTCCGGCGGACAGCTGGTCGATCGTGGCGTAGTCCTCCGCGACGCGCACCGGGTCGAGGACGGAGAGCACCGTCACCCCGGAGTTGAGGCGGATGCGGCTCGTCTGTGCCGCGACGGCTCCCAGCAGCACCGTCGGCGACGACGAGATGAAGTGTCCCGCGTGCCGTTCGCCGATGGCGACGGCATCCAATCCGAGCTCTTCGGCGCGGATCGCCTGCCGGAGCGTCTCGGCGAACCGCTCGGAGGGCGACACCTGTCGACCCGTGATCGGGTCGGCGCGGTACGGGACGATGTCGAGCAGCTGGAACCTCATGCGTGCTGCTCCGGCGCGACGAGGGCGTCGTCCGAGCGAACGCGCGAGAGCGGCGTCTTCTCGCCGGCCTCGATGCCGACCGGCAGCCGGTTGCCCGCCGGCGGGAGCGGGCAGGTGGCGAAGTCGGTGTACGCGCAGGGCAGGTTGACGGCGCGGTTGAAGTCGATGACAGTCCAGCCGTCGGCGTCGGGCGCGTGCACCCCCACCGACCGGTTCGCGGCGTACGTGGTGAGCCCGCTCGTCGCGTCGGTGAACAGCACCAGCAGGTCGCCGGGGCCCTTGCCGTCGAACGCGATGAGGGTGAACTCCTCGCCTCGCCACGAGAACTCCAGCACCCCCGGCGCGTCATAGACGTGCGTCAGCCCGTCGACGGCCGCACCCACCTCCGTGGGCAGCGGTGCCTCGAACGGGCGGAAGCGTGCCGCGACACGCCACCGCGGGTTGGGGACGTAGGTCGGCGTTCCCGCGTACTCGGCGAGGAACTCGTGGTCCGACCGTCGCGGGCGCAGGATCGTGTGGCCGCCGCGCTGGGCGATCTCGACAGCTCCCGCGACCTCGCCGTCGGTGAATGTCGGCGTGATGCTGGTGCGCTCGGGCAGCTCGCCGAAGGCATGGCGCCCGGAGAGGGTCGCACCGTCGAGCGTCAGGCTCTCGCCGTCGGCGAGCTCGACGACGACACCGGCTGCGCCCAGCCGCCATGTGCCTGGCGCGTCCGGGAGCCTGACCGGGTCGGCTCCGAGCCAATGCAGCCCGGTGATCGCGAAGAATCCGAGGCCATCGGCGCGACGCGTCTCATGCGCGCGATGCCAGTCTTCCCAATCGCGGCCGAACTGGGCGCGGTCGAGCTCGGTGTCGAGTGTCGTGGTCATGGGTCCTCCTCGGTGTCAGACGGCGTGGGCCGGTGTCAGTGCGGGCTGCCAGCCCACCAGCGGCAGGACGGCGGCGCGGATGTCGGTCAGGATCTGGCGGTATTCGTCTTCGCCGAAGCCGTAGGGCAGCGCGACCCTCAGCTCGGTGCGGCCGTCGAACGTCGGGTCCTCCGCCAGGCGCGCGGCGATCTGCTCGGCGGTGCCGTGCAGATCGCGCTGGAAGACGACGGTGCGGCCTCCGAGCGTCACCGGCTGGGCGGTGCGCTCGTCTCGCGCGGCGACGTAAGCGGCGTAGTGCGCGCGCTGTGTCGCGGTCGCCGAGTCGGTCGGCACGATCACGCGCTCGACGCCGACACGTGCCTCGTCGCCGCGGAACTCGGCGAGGTAGGCGTCGATGTGCACCCGCTGCGCGGCCTCGAACGTGGCGGCCGCCTCGCCGTCGCCGACGTTGCCGAGCAGCAGCTTCAGTCCCCGCTCAGCGGCCCAGCGCACGGACCGCAGCGAACCGCCGCCCAGCCAGACCCGGTCACGCAGCCCGGCGACGTGTGGCTGGACACGCGGGATCTGCGGTCCGTACGGGGTCGAGAGCTCATCCTGTGCCAGCGGGTGCCCCTCCAGCGACACCAGGAACCGATCGATCAGCGTGTAGGGATCGGCGGCTGTCGCGGCATCCCCTCTTCCGAGGTCGGCGAGCAGGTCGCCGTGGGGCGCCGACGTGCTGACGCCGACGTTGACCCGCCCGCCCGAGAGGGCGTCGACGGTCGCGAAATCCTCGGCCAGCCGGAACGGCGTCTCATATCCGAGCGGCACGACGTCCGTCTCCAAGCGGATGGTGCGCGTGCGCTGGCTCGCGGCGGCGAGGAAGGGCAGTGCCGCAGAGACACCGCGTTCGAGATGACGCTGACGGATGCCGGCGACGTCGTAGCCGAGCTCCTCGGCGAGCGTGAACAGCCGGAGGGTCGTCTCCAAGCCGTCGCGGGGGTCGCCCTCGGGGAACGTGCCGGCCAGGATGATGCCTGCGGCCGGGACGAGCGCGGCGCTCATGCCGGCTCGCCCACGAGTGCCGCACCAGCCTGCCGCGCCGGCGTCGAGCCCGGGATCGCCTCGATGAGACGGCGTGTGTAGTCCTCGCGTGGCGCGTGCAGCACCTGGGACGTGGCGCCCTGCTCGACGATGCGGCCACGCTGCATCACGGCGACGCGGTCCGAGATCTCGCGGACGACGGCGAGGTCGTGGCTGATGAAGAGGTACGACACGCCGACATCGCGCTGCACCTCTGCCAGCAGATCGAGGATCTGGGCCTGCACCGATACGTCCAGTGCCGACACGGCCTCGTCGAGCACGACCAGATCGGGCCGCAGCGCCAGGGCACGGGCGATGGCCACCCGCTGGCGCTGTCCGCCCGACAGCTGCGCGGGGCGGCGCTGACCGGTACCTGCCGGCAGCGCCACCTGGTCGATCAGCTCGCTCACACGGCGGACCCGCTCGGCCCGTCCGACGCCGTATGCGCGCAGCGGCTCGTCGATCACGTCGGCGATCGTGAAGCGTGGGTCGAGCGACGCGTAGGGACTCTGGTACACGAGCTGGAACCGCCGACGCAGCGCGCGCAGCTCCTCACGGCTCGCCTCGACGAGATCGTTGCCGTCGAAGCGGATGCCGCCCGCCGTGGGCCGCTCCAGCCGCAGCGCGAGCCGCGCCGTGGTGCTCTTGCCGGATCCCGACTCCCCCACGATGGCGAGTGTCTCTGCGCGGTCGATCCGGAACGACACGTCATCGACCGCGACCAGCTTGTCGCGTCCCGGCAGCGGGAATTCCTTGCGCAGCCCGGTCGCCTCCAGGAGCGCCGGCTGCTCGGGGGCGGGCGCCGCCGATCGCTCGCCGCGGTCGGTCGTGCGGGCGGGGACGCCGACGGTGCCGCGCAGGCTCGGGGCCGCGGCGATGAGCGCTCGGGTATACGGATGCCGCGGGTGCTCCAGCACCTCGCGCGCGGGCCCGGTCTCGACGATGCCGCCGTTCTGCATCACGATGATGCGGTCCGCGCGGTCGGCGGCCACGCCCAGGTCGTGGGTGATGAGCAGCACGGAGGTCCCGAGCGTCGAAGCGAGCGTGTCGATGTGGTCGAGGATCTGCTTCTGGACCGTGACGTCCAGCGCGCTGGTGGGCTCGTCGGCGATCACGAGCTGCGGTTCGGCAGCCAGCGCCGCCGCGATCAGTGCACGCTGCTTCATCCCGCCCGAGAACTGGTGCGGGAACTGGCGCGCCCGCGCCTCGGGTTCGCCGATGCCGGCGAGGCGCAGCAGTTCGACGGCTTGCGCGTCGGCGCTGCGACGAGTCGCGAGGCCGTGGATCACGAGCGGCTCTCCCACCTGGCGGCCCACCCGCTTGACGGGGTTGAGGCTCGTCGTCGGGTCCTGAGGGATCAGGCCGATGCGGCGGCCGCGCACCTCACGCCAGGCGCGGCGCGACAGAGCGGTCAGATCGACGCCGTCGAACGAGATCGTGCCCTCATCCACCGACGCGTTGCCCGCGAGCAGGTGGATCACGGCGTGCGCGGTGGTGCTCTTGCCCGAGCCCGACTCGCCCACGATCGCGACGACCTCGCCGCGGCCGACGGTGAAGCTCACGTCACGGACGGCGGGGCGCGCCTGGCCGTCGAGCGTGTACGACACCGACAGGCCGGAGACCTCCAGCAGGGCGGTCATCGGATTCCGCCATCGCGTTCGAGCGCACGCGAGATACGGTTGGCCGACAGCACGACGGCGACGATCACGAGGCCGGGGAGGGTGGTCAGCCACCATGCCACGGCGAGGTAGTCGCGCCCGCCCGACACGAGCGATCCCCATTCCGGCGTGGGCGGCGGTGCCCCGAAGCCGAGGAACGACAGCGACGAGATCGCGAGCACCATCACGCCGAACTCGAGTGCGGCCAGGGCCACGACCGGGCCTGACGCGTTGGGCAGGACGTGCCGCCGCAGCACCGTGTACCAGCGCACCCCCGAGACGCGGGCCGCCTCGACGTAGACGGCGGTGGCGATCTGCAGCACCTCGGCACGCATCACCCGCGAGAAGGATGCCACGCTGGCGAGCCCGACCGCGATGGCGACGTTCAGCGTGCCGAAGCCGAGCGCGGTGATGAGCGCGAGCGAGAGCAGCAGGCTCGGGATGGCGAGCAGGACGTCCATGAAGCGCATGATCGCGTCGTCCACGATGCCGCGCAGGAATCCGGCGAGCAGTCCGAACAACGACCCGACCGCCAGTCCCACGACGACAGCGATGCTCGTCGCGGCGAGTGAGGTCGCCGATCCGTACACGACGCGGGCGTACAGGTCGCGGCCGAGGTTGTCGGTGCCGAACAGGTGGGCGGCGCTGGGCGGCAGCAGCCGGTCCTGCGGGACGCCCTCGATAGGGTCCCACGCCGTGAACCAGGAAGGCACCACCGCCCACAGCGTCACCAGCGCGAGCACGAGGATCGACAGCACGAGCGTCGGCTGCTTCAGGACCGCGACGACCGGGCGCAAGGAGATGCGGCGGGTGGCGGCATCCCTGCGCTCTTCTTCGAGGGCGGCCGCGACGGGGCCGCCGGCCGGATCGGCATCGGGGTCGGTGAACGACTCGAGGAAGGGGTCGCGCGGCTCGATGGTCCGCGTCGGGGCGGAGAGCACGTTCTCGACGGTCATGGCTGCTCCTTGTCAGGCCGCGACGAACGCTGTGCGGGCGAGCGTGATGCGGCGGTCGATGAGGGGGTAGACGAGGTCGACGACGAGGTTCGCGACGACGAAGACGAGCGCGGCGAAGACGACCACGACCTGCACGACGGGCACGTCTCGGTTGTTGACGGCGGTCACCACGAGGCGGCCGATGCCGAGCCTGGAGAAGACGGTCTCGGTGACGACGGCGCCAGACAGCAGGCCGCCGACGAGGACGCCCACCATCGTGAGCGACGGGATGGCGGCGTTGCGGAACGCGTGCCCGAGCTGCACGCGGCGCTCGCTCGCGCCCTTGGCGCGAACGATCTCGACGTACGGCTGCGCGAGCGTCGAGCGGAGGCTCCGCGACAGCAGCTGTGCGATGAACGCCCCGGACGGGATCGCGATGGTGATGGCGGGCAGCACCAGGCTCTCGAAGCCCTCGTTGCCCATGGACGGGAACAGCCGCAGCCGGAACGAGAACGCCTGCAGCAGGAGCAGTCCGATCCAGAACACCGGGATCGACACCCCCAGCGGCGGCAGCGACGACAGCAGGCTTCGCAGCCACTTGGCCCGCGCGAGCGACGCGACCAGCGCCAGCGCGATGCCGAAGACGACCGACAGCACGAACGCGAAGGCGGTGAGCGCGAGCGTCGGCGGCAGCGATTCGAGGAGCAGATCGGATGCCGGGCGCCCGGTCTGCGTCGAGACGCCGAAGTCGCCGGTCACCGCCTTGCCGAGGGCGACCAGGTACTGCTCCCACAGCGGCCGGTCCAGGCCGAGCTCGGTGCGGAGCTTCGCCACCAGCGCCGGGTCGATCGCCTCCTGGTCGCCGCCGCCCGCGAACAGCGTCGCGGCGTCACCGGGCAGCAGATAGAGGATGAGGAACGAGATCGTGTACGCGGCCCACAGGACCAGCAGTCCCTGGCCGATCCTTCGGGCGATGTAGCTCCACCACATGTTCTCGTCCCTCATCCCTTCCGTGTCAGAGTCCGTGACTCACTCGGTGACCCAGGCGTCGTAGAAGTCGAGGCGACTGGAGGCCTCGAACGTCAGGCCGTGCGCCTTCGACGCCGCTGTGATGGTCGTCGACAGCTGATAGATCGGAATCGAGTAGCCGCCCGTGATCAGCTCCTTCGCCGCCTCGTCGACGACCTTCTGCCGCTCGGCCGGGTCGATGATCGCGGCCTGCTCGTCCAGCAGTTCGTCGATCTCGGCCGGTTCGGTGCGCTTGGTCGCGTTGTTGGTGCCGTTCACCGAGAACACGGTGCGCAGCACGTCCGGATCAGCGCGCGTCAGGTTGCCGTACGAGAAGTCGTACGTGCCGTCGGCGTTCGCCGCCTGCACGTCGGCGATGCTCGCGAAGGTCAGCTGCAGGTCGACGCCGATCTGGCGCAGCTGCTGCTGGACGAGCTCGAGCACCTCCTTGGGCGACTGCCAGTAGGTGACGTGGAAGCTGAGCTTCTCGCCGTCCTTCTCGCGGATGCCGTCGTCGCCGACCGTCCAGCCCGACTTCTCGAGGAGCTTCTCGGCGGCCTTCGGGTCGTACTCGAGCACGTCGCTCAGGTCGGTGAAGTAGGGCGTGGACGAGGCGAGCGGAGACACCGCGGGCTTGTCGTCCGGGCTCAGCAGCGTGGACGTGATCTGCTCGCGGTCGATGCCCTTCTGGATCGCCAGCCGCACGTTCTCGTCGGCGAGCTTCTCGGTGGACTGGTTGGCGAACAGGTTGTACACCGACCCCGGATTGGCGCGGTTGAGGCTCCAGAAGTCGTCGCCCTCGAACAGCACGGCATCGGCGGTGGCGATGCCCGTGGTGGCATCGATCTGCCCGGACTGCAGGCTGCCGGTGCGGTTGCCGGACTCGGGGATCACCTTGTACGTGATCGTGTCGAGGTAGGCCTCGCCGGTGTGGCCGGCGATCGAGGGGCCCCACTCGTACCCGTCACGACGCTCCAGCACGGCACCCTCGTTGGGCGTGTAGCTCTTCACCGAGAACGGGCCGGAGCCGATGTAGTTCCCGAGGCAGCGGTCGGCCTGGCTGACTGCCGCGGTCGCAGGCGAGAGCAGGCCCAACGAGAACGTCGACGTCGCCTGCAGGAACTGGGCGTTCGGCTCGGTGAAGTTGATCGTGACGGTGTGCTCGTCGACGACGTCGATGCTTCCGAGGTCGGCGAGGTACGACGAACCCAGCGTCGCCTTCGCGCCCAGGGCGACGATCGCCTCGAAGTTCGTCTTGACGGATGCCGCGTCGATGGGTTCCCCGTCGGCGTAGGTGGGCCCGTCCTGCAGCGTGAACGTGAAGCTCGTCGCGTCGTCGTTCACCTTCCAGTCCTCCGCGAGCCACGGCAGGATGTCGCCGGTCTCGGGGTCCTGGATCGTGAGCGAGGCCACGGTCTGGCGGGCGATGGCGATCGCATCGTTGTTGCCGACCTGCTGGGGGTCGATGCACTGGCTGTCGACCGAGATCGCGAACGTGAGGTTGCCGCCGCTCGTGGGCTCCGCGTCGGGGGAGGCGGAGGGTGCGGCGTCGCCGGAGCCGCTCGCACACGCGGTCAGCGCGAGCGCGACGGCTCCGATCGCCGCGAGCGCGGCGGTACGGGGTCGGGTGAACGACATGGTGTCTCCAGAAGCTGTGTCGGGGATCGCGATCGGGGTGCCGGCGCGTCGCTACAGCGTCGCCGAGACGCCCTGCTGGCCTCCATCGGGCGTGTCACGGGACGTGAATCGGAGTCGCGCGTGGTCACACGTCGTCATCCGGCGTCACATCGCCTCGCTGCCGCACTCGGGCCCGGGCACACCCGCACGTCCCGCAGGACAACGAGGCGACCGGTCACCATACGACCGGCACGACGACCCCCAGGTGCGCTGCGACAGCTCCCGCGACCCGGTCGTTCTGCCGCAGCGACAGCGAGTCGGCCCGGGGCCGGGTGAACGCGCCCGCCTCGGTCTGCGATGTGAAGGGGCCGACGGCGAAGAGCGCATCGTGAGCGGAGTCGTCTTGGCGCACGACACGGCCCTCGTCGGTGACCCTCACGCGGCCGAGCAGGCCGTCGTAGTCGGCGTCCGCGATGCGCAAGCCGCTGCCGTGCACTGTCGCGAGCTCGCGCAGCGCGGGATCCGTGCTGATGGCGGCGTCCGCGGCGGGCAGCCAGGCGTCCACGAGCGCGCCGGCGACGGTCGCTCCCGCTGCCTGCGGACCGGTCGCGACGAATCCGCCTGGCCCCGCGCTGACCGCGATGTCGGGGCCGATGAAGCGCACGACACCGGCATCGGCGAGGGCAAGCAGCTCCTCGAGCCGGTGGGGAGGGGGACCGCTCGCAAGGTAGCTGAAGAACGTGTGCCACCGGACCGGGAGGGTGTGCGCGCGGGAGCGCGCGTTCCACTTCTCCTTCGGGATCTCGGCCAGCGCCATGAACGACAGCAGCGCGGCGATGAACACGCCCTGGGCCGGGCTGCGCTCCTGCGTCGTCCGCAGCTGCAGGTCCTCGGTGATGTGCACCCGCACCCGGCGCTGCACGTCGTCGGCGTCAGTGAACACGACGCCGGCGAACGGCCGGTCGAAGGCGGCGACATCGAACCGGTCGAGCGGATCGGGCACCACGGCGGCGACCGCGGCGTGCAGGGCGGAGTCGTCCCACGCGTGGGCGCCCAGGACCTCCCGGAACTGCTCCCAGGTGCCCGAGACGCGACCGGGATGCCCGGTGAACAGTTCGCGGTAGTGCCCGTGCAGCAGCTCGCCGGCGATGAGCGGCCAGACGTCGCGCTCGAAGTCGATCGGATCCTCCGCGTCGACGAGGGCAGCCACCGTCGTGGAGGTGAGCACGTCGCGCTGCGGCGGATCGCCTTGCAGGCTCGAGGTGACCTTGGACCGGTAGGGGACTCCGCGCCGCGACCCGAGGTGCAGGCGCGGTTCGCGGCCTGACGCACGGTACCGCAGCGCGCCTTCGGCGTCCCGGTCGAACCGTCCGCCGCGGCCCTGGGTGAGCAGCACGACGAGGTCGACCGCTGCGAGCCCCATGCCCCGGACGATCACGTCGCCGCCCTCGGCGAGGTGCGACAGGTCGGCGTCGGCGGTGAACGCGGGTGGCACATACTGCAGCCCGAATCGCGTGGATGCCGCGACCAGCGCCGCCGAGGCCGGGTCGAGGTCGCGCTCGGTGTGGCCGAAGCAGTAGACGACGGCATCCACGACGATCTCGCCGCCGCCGGCGAGCGCGGCCGCGTGACGTCCGCGGGTCGCCGGACGCACGCGGGTGACGGTGTCGGTGTGCAACCGGATGCGCACGCCTGCCGGGGCGTCGGCGATGGTGCGCCGGAAGAACCAGTCGAGGTAATGGCTGTGCAGCCGCCTCGTCGGGAAGCCCGTCGGCTCCAGGACCTCCGCTTCGGCCGCCGACAGCTCGTCGAGCACGACGTCGGGCAAGGCGCCATCTCGCCATTGCTCGAGCCATTCGCTGAGCGAAGGACCCGGGCGCACCGGCCCGTCGATCGTGCACGAGTCGTCGGTGAACACCGTGACGTCTCGCGTCATCGAGTTGAGCTTGAGCAGTGGCGACTGTGCGTGCCGCCAGATCCGCCCCGCTCCCGGTGGGTACGGGTCGACGAGATCGATGTCGAGCTGGGTGCTCTCGTCGGTGCGTGCCAGCAGGCGCTCCAGCAGCATGGCCGCCCGCGGGCCCGCTCCGACGAACAGCAGGCGCGGGCGCCCGGTCATCGTGCCGCGAGCGCCGGTGACGCCCGGTCGGGGAGAGGCAGCCCGAGCAGGTCACGCAGCGTCGCGCCCTCGTCGTAGGCCTCGCGGTACGAGCCGCGCTCCTGCAGCAGCGGCACCACACGTTCGGCGAACTCGTCGAGGCCATGCGGCGTGAGATGGCCCACGATCGTGAACCCGTCGGTCGCACGCTCCTGCACGTACCGGTCGATGTCGGCGGCGATCCGTTCCGGCGTCCCGACGAACGTGTGGTTAGCGGTGAGCCGGATGACGGTGTCGCGAATGCTGAGCCCCTCCGTCTCCGACAGTTCGCGCAGCTTCGCGATGCGCGCACGCACCGCCGCATGGCGATTGGCCCAGCCGCGCGCGGTCTCGGATCCGGTGTCGGGATCGACGGCGGGCAACGGTCCGTCGGGGTCGTAGCCTGACAGGTCGCGGCCCCACACCTGCTCGACGTACGTGAGCGCGATCTCGGGGCGCACCTGCTGCAGCGCGATCTCGCGCGACCGCTCTCGCGCCTCTTCGTCGGTGTCGCCGATCGCGAAGGTGGCAGCAGGCAGGATCTTGAGCGAGTCCTCCTCGCGTCCGTAGGCGGCGAGCTGCCCCTTGACGTCGTCGTAGAACGCGCGGGCGTCGTCGAAGCCGGTGTGCAGCGAGAAGATCACCTCCGCGTGCTCGGCGCCGAACCGTCGGCCGTCGGCCGAGTCGCCCGCCTGCACGATCACCGGCTGGCCCTGCGGCGAGCGCGGCACGTCGAAGAGTGCGTCGACGTCGAACTGCGCGCCGCTGTGACGCACCCGCGCCGGCACGTCGTCGCCGAGGAACACGCCGGTCCCGGCGTCGGCGCGCACACCGTCCGCGGGCCAAGAGTCCCACAGCTCCTTGGCGAGCGCCGCGAACTCTCGTGCCCGCTCGTACCGGTCGTCGTGGTCGAGATAGCCAGCGCGCCGGAAGTTCGCGCCGTGGAACGCGTCGGAGCTCGTCACCGCGTTCCAGCCGGCGCGACCGCCCGACAGGTGGTCGAGCGTGGCGAGCTCGCGCGCCAGCTCGTAGGGCTCGTTGAACGTGGTGTTGAGCGTGCCGACGAGGCCGACGTGCTCGGTGATCCCCGCGAGCGCGGCGAGGATCGACAGGGTGTTGGGGCGGCCGAGCACGTCGAGCTCGTGGATGCGCCCCTTGTGCTCGCGCAGCCGCAGTCCTTCGGCCAGGAAGATGTAGTCGAACAGTCCGCGCTCGGCCGTTGCGGCGAAGTGTTCGAACGACGCGAAGTCGATCTGGCTGCCCGCCGTGGGGTCCGTCCACACGGTGGTGCTGTTCACGCCCGGGAAGTGGGCGGCGAGGTGGATCTGGCGGATGCTGCGGCTCACAGCGCAAACTCCTTCTCTCGGGCGTAGCGTGGCTCAGGCTCTCGGGCGTAGCGACTCTCGGGGCGGACGAGGTCCAGGCGTTGGCGCAGCGTTCCGGCGCCGTCGTCCGCACGCAGGGCGCCGGCCGAGCGCAGCAGCGGCACGACCTGCTCGGCGATGGCGACGACGTCGGCGGGCTGTCGGGCGGGGCGCAGGCGCACACCGTCGACCCCGGAGTCCGCGAGCTCGCGCACCACGTCCACCACGTCGGCGGCTGTCCCCACGACGATGCGTGCGTCCGACGTCAGGGGCGCGCCGGCCCGGTCGTCGAGTCGGTCGGCCGTCGCGCGGGCGGCGGCAGCGGTGTCTTCGATGATGACGAGCAGGTCGGCGAACACACGCAGGGGTTCGCGCGCGACACGCAAGTGGTCCGAAGCAGCATCCAGCTCCGCCAGGATCTCGGCCGGTGCGAACCCGACCAGGTCCTCGCGCGGGGTGATGAAGACGAGGTCGGCGTGCTCGGCAGCGAGCCGGTATGGCACCGTCTGGTGGGCGAGCACGGTGAGCAGCGGGCGTCCCTGCGGCGAACGCGGCACGATCGATGCGCCGGTGATCGAGAAGAACTCGCCCTCGAACTCGATGTTGTGGATGCGGTCGGCGTCGAGGAATCGGCCCGTCGCGGCATCCCGGATGATGGCGTCGTCCTGCCACGAGTCCCACAGCCGCGAGAGCACGTCGGCGAATTCGCCCGCCTCGCGGAACGCGGCGAGGATCTCGGGCGCGTCCTCGACGCGGCCCGACGCCGGGAACGCGTCGGTCTCCGACGGTCGGCGCCCGAAGTTCGCCCGCTCGGGACCCGAGGCGCCTGCGACCAGGCGCACACCGGCGCGACCCCGGCTCGCGAAGTCGAGGGTCTGGATGCCGGTGGCGACGTGGAACGGTTCGGGGTGGGCGGTCGTGACCGTGGGCACGAGCCCGAGGCGCCGGGTCTGCGGCGCCGCGAAGGACGCGACGAGCACGGCGTCGAGTCGCCCCCGGACACGGTCACGGCGCAGCCCTTCGACCTGCTCGAACCGGTCGGTCAGCGCGAGCGCGTCCTCGATCGTGGCGAGCACGATGCCGGCGTCGTCGGCGGTGCGCAGCAGGTCGCGCCAGTAGCGCGACGAGGTGAGGTCGTGCGGACGGGCCGTCTCCTCCCGCCATGCGGCCGGGTGCCAGCCTGCCCGTTCGAGGGCGATGGCCAGGTGCAGCTGTTCTGTCACGGGATCGGTCCTTTCTCTCGCCGGGGCGATCTGTTTCACGATCTCGTCGCGACGGCGGCACCGTCCAACACCCGATGACACGGGAGGACTCACGACGCCAGACGGCGTAACGATCCAGGAGCTCCCCGACCTTCGCGGCCCCGTCAGCGACCTGAACCCCAGAGGCGATTCGTCTCGGAGTGCGCACGCAGCAGGTCCTCGCGTGCGGCTTCCAACGTCCGTTGCGCCTCCATGAAGGCGTCGCGCGCTTCCACCAGGCGGACGGGGATGCCGTCGCCCGCGTCTTCGGTGCCGTAGCTGTGCGTCCATGACATCTCGTGCTCCTCATTCCTGTGCACGCGGATCCGGCTGCCTCAGCCGACGCGGGAGTGTTCGCCGAGTCGGTGCCAGCTGCGGTTGTGGTAGACCAGGGCGGCGCCCGCACTGACCGAGGCCACCGACGACGCCGTCAGGGCGACCGGCCCCTCCGAACAGGTCGCGGTGATGACGGCGACGCCGCTGGGATGCCCGCGGAACAGCGATCGGAAGTCGTCGGACGAGACGGCCGCGCCGATGTTGCGGTGCGCCGGGTGCTCGTGGGCGCTGCGGATCGTGGTGGGCTGAACGGTCATGTCTTGACGCTAGGGAGCCCGCCGCCGCGGGTCGACGACCCGGCGAAACAGTCCGTCACGGGCGGTCACGAGAGGATGCAGAGGCCGCGCACGGAGTGCATCCCTAGAGCAGCCCACGCCGGTTGAGCAGCGGCCGCACCCCTTCGGCGAACCAGTAGGCCTCTTCCAGGTGGGGGTATCCAGACAGCACGAACTCACGGAAGCCGTGAGAGTGGTACTCGCCGATCAGGTCGGCGACCTCCTCGTAACTGCCCACGAGCGCCGTCCCGGCGCCGCCGCGAACGAGCGCGGCCCCGGCCCAGAGCCCCGGGTGGATCTCGAGGTCGGCGCGGGTGGTGCCGCCGTTCGTCAGCGCGTGCTGCCGGCGCTGACCCACCGACCCCGACACGGCGAAGGCCGCCCGGCGCCGCGCGATCAACTCCGGATCCAGCCCGGCTACCAGGGCATCGGCGATCGCCCAGGCCTCGTCAGACGTCGGCCGCGCGATCACGTGCAGACGGACGCCGTAGCTGAGCGCCCGCCCGCGGGCCGCTGCCCGCTCGCGCACCCGCCGGATCTTCTCACCCGCCTGCGCGGGCGGCTCCCCCCACGTGAGGTACACGTCCGCATGCTCCGCGGCGACGTCGATCGCCGCGTCGGACGAGCCGCCGAGGTAGACGGCCGGCACCCGCAGCGGCGGCGCGATGTAGGCGTCCTCGATGTCGAAGAACTCGCCGTGGTGGGTCACCCGCTCTCCGGACCACAGCCGCTGCAGAATGACGAGGTACTCCGCGGCGCGCCGATAGCGGTCGTCGTGGCCGACGTGATCCCCATACCGGCGCTGCTCGACGTCCTCGCCGCCGACGACATTGATCCGAAGCCGACCGTCGCTGATGTTCTGGAAGGTCGAGGCGAGCTGCGCCTGAATGGTCGGCGAGATGAGTCCTGGACGCACCGCGACGAGGTACTGGAGCGAACGGGTGTGCTGCGAGAGGGCAGCCGAGATCGTCCAGCTCTCTTCGTTCCCGCTCCCGGTGGGGACGAGAACGGCCTCGTAGCCCAGGTGTTCCGCGGCGCGGGCGACCTGCGAAAGGTAAGGGATCGTCGCCGCGCGCTGGGCGACCGGTTTGTGCAGCGGATCGTTGTTCGTGGCGCTGCCCAGGCTGAGATCGGTGCGCGAATCGCCCGTGAGCGGCAGGAACCAGTCCAGGCTGATCCGCTGATCCGTCGCAACTCCGGGGTCGCCGGCGTGAGCGGTCATGCCGACGGCAGCCCGCGCTTGTCCAGCACCGACCGCAGAGCGTCACGACCATGCAGCGCCGATCGGCTGCGGACGCGGGCGATCACCGACTCGAGCCATCCTCCGCTGCGACCGTGCGACTCGTTGAAGCTCCGCAGCACTCTGTCGTACCCCTCGAGGTCTTCCGCGGCGGCGGCGCGATACCGCTCGTCATGGCGGACCACCGACTGCGGCAAGCGCGGCTTCACCCGCGCCCGACCCGACTCCGCCGGGCGTCCGATCGCCACGCCGACGACGGGGTACGTCGCGTCAGGCAGTCCGAGGAGCTCGGAGAGCTGCTCGGGGTTGTTGCGCACCGCGCCGACGTAGACCGCGCCCAGACCGAGCGACTCGGCGGCGACGACGGCATTCTGCGCGGCGAGCGCGGCGTCGATGGTCGCGACCAGCGTGCTGTCGAGGTATTCGATCCCGACGGATGCCTCACCGCGGCGTCGCGCGATGTCCACCCCGCGCGCCCAATCTGCGACGAACACGAGGAACACCGGCGCGTCCGCGATGAACTGCTGTTCGCCGGCGAGCGCCGCCGCCTCTGCCTTGCGCGCGGGGTCGCGTACGACGATCACGCTCCAGGACTGCAGGTTCGACGAGGTCGAGGCCGACTGGGCTGAGGCGATGAGCGTGTCGATGACCTCGTCCGCGATCGGCGTGGGGTCGAACGCACGGACCGAACGGTGCGCCAGCAGCAGCGGCACCACCCCCGCGGGATCGACGCGAAACCCTATCGGCTGGCGGGCGCCGTACCGATCGCTGACGAGGGTGTCCGAGTGGATCCCGGTGTCGGTGAGACTCATGGCTCCTCCTTGCAGACCGATGGCGACACGTTCACTGTCGACGACGACGACGGTCCCGCCGAGTCCGCCCGTCACATCCCGTCACGAAGGCCGACGACAGCCCCTGCTCCCCAGGTCTACAACCCCACCGTGGGCATCGTCGACGGCGGCACGAACTCATGGTCCTGGCCTGTCGGGGCTCTGAGTCCCCGCTCAGAGGTGTGCGGTCACGCGATGCCCGCCAGTGACTCCTGACGCACCTCTTCGACGAATGATCCCGTCGCGATGAACCGGTCGATCTCGGAGACGGCATGGGCGCCCAGGCGGCGCAGTTCGTTGCCGAACGAGCCGGCGATGTGCGGCGTGAGGATCACCCCGGGCGCCGAGAAGAGCGGATGACCGGCAGGCAGCGGCTCCGGGTCGGTCACGTCCAGGGCCGCGCGGAGTCGATGTGTGTTCAGCTCCGCGACGAGCGCATCCGTGTCGACCAGACTCCCCCGTGCGGCGTTGACCAGCGCTGCACCGTCCTTCATCAGTGCGAGTTCGCGGGCGCCGATCATGCCGCGGGTCCCGGGCAGCGACGGGGCGTGCAGCGAGACGGTGTCGGACGCCGCGAGCAGCTCGTCGAGCGACACGGGCCGCGCACCCAGCCCGGCGGCATCGGAGGCACTGACGGTGGGGTCGTAGAGAAGCACCTCCAGGTCGTGCGGCCGCAGCAGTGTGAGGAGTCGCCGTCCGATCCTCGACGCGCCGACGATCCCCACGACCGCGCCGTTGTTGCCGAATGCGCCGAAGGGGTCCCACGCCCGCGGGGATACGCCGCGCAGTGACGCTTCCGCGTCGAACGCACGCTTGCCCATCAGGAGGATCATGGCGAGGGCGTACTCGGCCACGGGGATCGCGTTGGCCTCGGCGGCGGTGGACACGCGGATGCCGCGTTCCCATACCGCCGGGGTCACCATCCACTTCACCGTCCCGGCTGCGTGGACGACTGCCGACAGCTGGGGGGCGCGGTCGAGGAACGACGCATCGAGGCGGGGGGCGTCCCACCCGGTGAGGAGCACGTCGGTCTCGGCGAGCACGGCGTCCCATGCCCCTACGGCGCCGGGGCGCAGCACACCCTCTGCCACGTCGGCGACTCGATGCAGCCGCGCCCACGCGCGCTCATCCAGAAGCTGCCGCGCGAGAGCTTCGTCGCGCATCGCGAGCACCACCCGCGGGCGACGGGGACCGGGATCGATCATTTCGTCGCTCCCGCCGTGAACCCGTTGTAGACGTACCGCTGCATGAACAGGAAGAGCACGAGGATCGGGATGATCGTCAGGATCACACCCGCACAGATGACCTCCCATTGCGCGCCGTACTGCCCCTTGAACGCGAACAGCGTGGTGGAGATCGGCCGCTGGTCGGTGTCGCTGAGATACAGAAAGGGAAGGTAGAACTCGTTGTACATCGAGATCCCGCGGATGATCACGACCGTCGCTATCGCCGGCTTGAGGTTGGGCAGCACGATGCGGAAGAAGATCCGCAGCTGGCCCGCACCGTCGATCTTGGCCGCCTCGTCGAGCGAGCGAGGCAGCGCGCGCATGAACTGCAGGAAGATGTAGATGGAGATGATTCCGGTGCCGGTGAACAAGACGATCAGTGCCCACTGGGTGTTGTAAAGGCCCAGTCCCTTGATGAGCTGGAAGGTCGCGACCTGGGTCGTGACCTCGGGCACGAGCGCCGCGATGAGAAAGGCCCCGAGCACGAATCTGCGCCCGCGGAACTCGAAGCGGTCGATCGCGTAGGCGGCGAAGGCGGAACTCAGCACCGCACCGGTGATCGAGACGGCCAGGATGAACACGGTGTTGACGAATGCGAGCGCCATCCCGCCGTCGACGAACGCGGTGACGAAGTTGTCGAAGTTGAGCCAGTTCGAAGGCGGGTCCATCGGGCTCGTGCTGACGTACTCCTTGTAGTCCTTGAACGCGCCGAAGACGATGAGCACGAGCGGCACCAGCGCGACCAGAGACGCGAGGCCCAGTGACCCGTACTTGATGACGGAGGCGGTGGCTTGTCTCATGCCAGGTCCTCGGCTCGCTCGGGCAGCACGGCGCGCTGGATCCAGGTGAGGATCAGCACGATCAACAGCATGATGACCGCCATGGCCGAGGCGAGGCCCACCATGTTCCGCTCGAAGGCAGTCCACACCGTGCGGATGACGAAGGTCTCTGACCCGTTGCCGCCGGCGGTCATGACGTAGGGCACCTCGAACATGGCGAGGGCACCCGAGATGGCGAGGATGAACTGGAGTCCGATGATCGGGCGGATCGAGGGAAGGATGATGTATCGCACCTCGTGCCAGCGGTTGGCGCCGTCCAGCGCAGCTGCCTCGTAGGTCTCTCTCGGGATCGACTGGATGGCGCCGAGGAACATCACGAAGTTGAGGCCCATATATCGCCACACGGCGACGCTGGCCAACGTGATGTTGATCAGCGCTGGGTCGCCCGTCCACTGCCGGATGAGCGACTCGAACCCGAGCGCGGTGAGCAGCGTGTCAAGACCACCGTCCGGTTTGAGGAAGTTGAGGAAGATCATCCCGATCGCGACGCCGTTGATGAGGTACGGAAAGAAGAGGATGCCTTTCCACATGTTCTTGAAGCGCACCCGGAAGGACAGCAGCACGGCGAAGTAGAGGGCGAGCGCCATCTGGACGAGCGACGCGACGAAGTAGTAGACCGACACCAGGAACACACGCAGGTTGTCGGGTTCCGTGAGCGTCGCGTAGTAGTTATCGAGGCCGACGAAGTCGCTCGTCTTGCTGAGGCCGTCCCAGTCGGTCACCGAGTACGCGAACATGTTGGCGACCGGCCAGTACGTGAACACCAGCAGAAGGGCGACCGGGATCAGGAGGAATGCATAGGGCGTCAGTCGTTCGCGCCAGCCGACGCGGCGGGTGCCGCGCGATCGTGTTCGCGCGGCACCCCCCTGCGGGTTCGCATCGACTGGGCCCGGCGTGCGGGTCAGTGTGGTGCTCATCGTTCTCCGTTTCGGCGTCAGTCGACGCTCGCGACGCCCTTCGCCCAGGCCTCGTTCAGCCGATCGAACGCCTGCTTCTTCGTCTCGGACCCGGTTCGCGCCGCGTCGATGAGCTCCTGGCGGTACCGGCCGTCGGTGGTGATGATCCCGGCGGCGGTGCTGACGTCGTTGTAGCGGGCCTCTTCGCCATCCGGCGGCAGGTTGAGTTCGAAGATCTCGACGTTGTCGAGGAAGTCCTGCAGCACCTCGGGCGTCGGGCCGTCCTTGCGGGGCGAGAGCCCGCCCATGTCCTGCGAGTAGGTGGACTCGTCGGCGAGGAAGTCGAGCCACGCGCGCGCGGTCACCTTGTTCTTCGAATGGACGTTGATGCCCAGTGAGATGTCGGGGCCGGTGGCGGCGTAGAACTCACCGTCGTGCTGGATGGGGAACGGCATGTAGCCGAGCACGTCCGGATCCAGGCCGGCCTTCTCGATGTCGCCGCCTGCACGCGTGATCGCCCATGAGGCCACCGGCATCGTGGCGATCTCGCCAGAGCCGATCTTGATCTTCGTCTCGTCGTACGTCGCCGTCGTGGGATCCGCTTCGATGAGTCCTTCGGCGGCCACGTCATACAGCAGCCCGTCGATCACCTCATAGTCGTGGCCGGAGCCCCATGGGTCGTCCCACGTGCTCATGTCGTAAGTGATGTCGGGGTCGAGCGAGACCAGACCGCGGTAGCCCTCCCACTGACTGAGCATCCAGCCGTCCTTGTAGTTCGTCACGAGCGGCGTGACGTCCGGGAGTTCGTCCTTGATCGTCTGCAGATCCTCGATGAACTCGTCCGGAGTGGTCGGCCAGTCCTCGATGCCGGCCTCTGCCCAGACGTCCTTGTTGTACAGGAATCCCCAGGCGTTGCCGAGGTCGGGGATCGCGTACGTGGTGCCGTCGTATGTCTTGGTCAGCCAGCGGTACGTCTCCGACATCTCGTCATAGGAGCCGAGCGGCTCGAAGAAGTCCGGCAGCTGGTCGGGCGACACGCCCTGGACGTTGAGCACATCGCCGTAGTCGTCGGTGGACATGCGTGTCTTGATCTCAGTGCCGTAGTTGGTGAGGCGCTCGATCTTGACGTCGTCGACGTCGGGGTACTTCTCGAGGAACGCCTTCACATACGGCTCGAAGCGGGCGGGATCGAGGTGCGTGAGGTGGGTGATGGTGCCGGAAGGACCCTGCGCTTGGTCGCCTCCCTCCTCGGCGGGAGTGGAGCTGCTGCACGCGGCGAGCACGAACGCAGTGGCAGCGACGGCGACGAGGGCCGCGACGGTGCGGCGATGACGACGGGGCGGGATGGATGACACAACCTTCTCCTTTGACGGTCGGACGGCGGGCGGCCGATTCGGGTTCTCTGGGGCTGCCGCCGGAGTGCAGTGCACGTGGGATCGTGCGAGCGACGGGCGCTGCACGGAAAGTTATAACGCTTTACATCGGGGTGTCAAGTGATTTCTCCGCAGAATTCCGGGGGCCGCCACGAGGGACGCCGAGGAGTTCCGGCGCCCGGCTGACGAACGCTTGCAGGATCCGTGGGCTACGATCGCCGCGTGACCATCGATGACACCCCTCGTCCTGCGTTGAGCCAGCGGCCCAGCATCCGGGACGTCGCCGCGCGGGCGGGGGTCTCGGTGTCCACCGTGTCGCGGATCCTCAACGGCAGCTATCCGCCGGCACCTCGCACCCGCGACAAGGTGATGCGGGCCGTCGAGGAACTGGACTACGTCGCGAACCCGCACGCACGGGCCCTCACCGGCAGCAAGAGCGCCACGATCGGCATCGTGGTCCGCCAGCTCGACGACGGGTTCCTGTTATCGGTCGTGCAGGCCATCGCGGCCGCGGTCGACGAGGCCGGCAAGCTGAGCCTGATCGGGACGACCGGCAACGACCGCGAGTTGGAGGTTCTGCGGCAGATGCATGCCCAGCACGTCCAGGCGATCGTGCTCGTCGGAGCTGTCGTGGAGTCCGACGACTACCACCGGAGCATGTCCGCGTTCCTGTCGTCGGTCCAGGCGTCGGGTACGCGGCTCGTGCTGTGCGCACGCCCGCCCCTCGGCGCCGGCGCCGAATGCCCGGTCGTCGAGTACGACAACGAGGGCGGGGCGTACGCTGCGACGAGTCACCTGATTTCCCGGGGCCACCGGCGGATTCTGCTGCTCGGCGGACCCGAGGGGAGCAGCTTCACGGTGCGCCGTCGCGAAGGCTACCGCAAGGCGATGGCCGACCTCGGCGTGGAACGCGACCCCGCCCTGGAGGTGGGTTCCGCCTGGAGCCGCGAGACGGCCCGCGCCGTGATGCACCGTGTGCTCGCCGCGGGAGGCCCCTCGTTCACCGCGGTCCTCGCGCACACCGACCAGGTGGCCGCCGGGGTCATCCAGTCGTTGCGAGAACGAGGACTCTCGGTTCCCGAAGACATCTCGATCGTCGGCTTCGACGACTCCCCGCTCGCCGCGGATCTGCGGCTGACGTCGGTGCACATCCCCTCGGTCGAACTGGGTCGTACCGCCGCGCACCTCGCACTGGAGGCCGAGCCGGTGGAGCCTCACGCGATGTTCGCGACGCACGTGGTCGTGCGCGAGAGCGTCGCGCCGCCGCGCGCCTGATCCGGCCCCATCGACGCGACTCCGGGCGGTCCCTTCGCGCCGACGCGATCGCGCGGCCCCAGGGATGCCGGACCGTCACCGACGCCGCCGACGCGATCGATGCTTGACGACGAGAGTGAAAACGCTTTAACCTTTCGGCGGCGACCTCCCGACGTCGCCGCGGCGCACGCCGCACCCCACCGGACACCCGTCGAAGAAGAAGGGCCCCCACATGGACCGGCACAGTCGCACGTCCGCGCGCCGCATGACCGCGGTCTTCGCCTCCCTGGCCATCGTCGTCAGCACCCTCATCGCCGGCCCGGCGACGGCAGCCGTCGGCCGCTCGACGGCCGTCCCGGCGGCAGCGTCCCCGGCACCCGTCGAACCTCCCGGGAACATCGTCGAGCTGCTGAAGCCGCAGCATCCGCGACTGCTGGCGGATGCGAACGCCTTCGACGTCGCGCGCGACAGGGTCGAGACGGATCCCCGCGTGGCCGAATGGTTCGCCGACCTTGCCGGCGACGCGGATGCGGTCCTGCCGACCTCCCCCAAGACCCGCCCTGCCTCCGCGAACATCCTCACCACTGTCCGCGAAATGAAACGCCGAATCCTCACACTCGCGTTCGTCGGCGAGATGACGGGAGACGCGCGCTACACCGACCGCGCCGTCGCCGAGCTCATGGCCGCGGCGGGATTCTCAGACTGGAACCCCGGCCACTTCCTCGACGTCGGCGAGATGACGATGACGGTCGCGATCGGCTACGACTGGCTCTTCGACGCGCTCACCGAGCCGCAGCGCGACGCAGTCAGCACCGCGATCGTCAACAAGTCCCTCCAGGTGGCGCTGCCGTACTACGACACCACCGGATCGAACTTCTTCGTCGGGCAGAGCCACAACTGGAACCTCGTCTCGAACGCCGTCGCACTCGGCGCGCTCGCGATCGGTGACGAGGAGCCGGCCATCGCCGACGAGGTGCTGCGCAAGAGCGTCCGGTCCATCCAGTACGGCATCGCCGAGTACGGGCCCGACGGCGCGTACGCCGAGAGCCCCTCGTACTGGCAGTACGGCACGGACTACCTCGTCACCTATCTCGCGGCGCTCACGACTGCGACCGGCACCGACTTCGGGCTCTCCGACCTGCCGGGCCTCTCGCAAACCGGCGCGTTCGGCATCCACGTGACCGGCCCGGCCGCGCAGACGTTCAACTACGGCGACGGCGGTACCGAGCTCTTCGGCGGCGTCGTCGGCGGCTGGCACTCGCCGTTCATGATGTGGCTCGGCGACCGGTACGACCAGCCCGAGCTCACGGCCTGGCAGGCCGATCGCGCCGACCTCGGCGCGAGTCCGCTCGACATCCTCTGGTACGACGCCGATGCCGCGGCGGCGGCGCCGCATCCGCCCGAGACGGATGCCGTGTTCGCCGGCACCGAGGTCGCGACAGCCCGCAGCGCATGGGACGACCCGTATGCCACCTACGTCGCCACCAAAGGCCTGCGCGCAGGCTACGACCAGGTCGCGGCGCACATGAACCTCGATGCCGGCGACTTCATCCTCGAGGCGAACGGCATGCGGTGGCTTGAAGAGCAGGGTGCCGATGCCTACCAGGGCGCGTACTTCGACTGGAAGCTCGACCAGGGCGGACGTTGGGACTACTTCACGACGCGTGCCGAGGGCCAGAACACGATGGTGCTGGGCACCGGACCGGTGGCCTCCGAGGCGCTCGCCGCCGGCGCGCGCATCACCGACACGGGTTCAACCGACCGGGAGTGGTACTCGGTCACCGACCTCACGCCGCTCTACGCCGGACGCGTCGAGCGGGCAGAGCGCGGCATCCGGCTGTTCGACGACCGGCGGCAGGTGCTCGTGCAGGACGAGGTGTCGAGCGCAGAGCCCATCGACTACCGTCAGTTCCTGCTCACCCGCGCCGATGTGACCGTCGCGGACGATGGGCGCTCGGCGATGCTCGTGCGCGGCGGACAGCGGCTGTGGCTGCAGCTGATCACGCCCGAAGGCACCATCGCCGTGGGTGACGCCGGTCCGCTCCCCTGGGTTTCGGATCCGGGTTCCCAGCGGGACCCCGTGGGTCTGCGCAGCATCATGATCCACCTGCCCGACGTCACGGATGCCACCGTCGCGGTGCGGCTGGTGCCCCTCGACGCCGGTCAGCAGCCTGAGGCGACCGCTCCGGCGCTGACTCGTCTCGCCGACTGGGCTGTCACCGCGGACGATCGCGAATGGCTCACCGGCATCAAGCTCGACGGCAAATCGCTGACGGACTTCGCCGGCGGACGCTTCCGCTACGACGTGACGGTGGATGCCGCCCGCACGACGATCCCGAAGGTCGGCGTCAGCACCCCCGCCCGTGTCTCGGCCCGGGTCACCAAGGCCCCAGGCGTCCCCGGGGTGGTGCGGATCGAGACGCGGCGCGGCGCCGAGGCCGGACCGACCTACGAGGTGCATCTGCACCGTGACGGCACCACCGGACTCGCGCTGCCTGTCGCCGGCGTGACGGCGAGCAGCGACGACGGCAACAGCGCCGCACTGGCCGTCGACGGCAGCCTGAGCACCCGGTGGAGCGCGGAGGGCGACGGCCAGACTCTCACGCTCGACCTCGGGCACCGGACCGACGTGGCCGCGGCAGCCCTTGCGTTCTACAACGGCTTCGCACGCACGTCGACGTTCGACGTCCTCACGTCGCGCGACGGCGAGACGTGGGACGCCGGGCTCGACCGCATCGTCACCACCGGCACGACGGACGACCTCGAATCGTACGATCTCAGGGACCGTTCCGCCCGCTATGTGCGCATCGTCGGGCACGGCAACTCGGCGAGCGCGTTCAACAGCGTGCTCGAGGTGCGCGTGTACGGGACGGATGCCGCAGCCGCTGCCGACAGCCTCGCCACGACGCCCCGCATCGGCGAGGTATCGCTGTCGCCGTCACCCGTGCCGGAACTGGTGGTGGGAGAGAGCCGGCCTCTCGAGGCGGCAGCGGTCCTCACGGATGGGACCGCGGTGGACCTGTCCACGGCTGCCGTCGACTGGGTGTCGGCGAACCCGGGCGTGGTCGCGGTCGATGGGGACGGCATCGTCACCGGCGTCGGCGGCGGCACGGCCACGGTGGGTGCGATCGTCCGGTCCGGCGCGACGTGGGGCGCGGTGCGCGCCACGATCGTCGTGCGCGACCCCGGCCACATCGAGCCTTCGCAGGACGCGCACGTCCGCAACGGGGCGTTCAGCGACACCGCGTACGGGCGAGGCAACCTCGAGGTCCGCAACAACCCGACGAACGGCAGCGGGTTCGAGCGCATCTCGTTCCTGACGTTCGCGCTCGACGCCGCGGCGGGCCACGAGGTCGCCTCGGCGAAGATCCACCTCTTCGGACGCGTGAGCACCGAGTCCGCCACGACGCCGGTCGGCGTGCACGCGATCCCCTCGCCCGCCTGGGATGAGGCAGCCCTCACCTGGAACACCATGCCCCCGCTGGGCGACCGGATCAGCACCTTCCCGGTGTCGGGAGGGGCTTCCGCATGGTACGAGGTCGACGTGACCGCGGCGGTCCAGGCCGCCATCGCCGCCGGTGAACCGCTGGGCGTGGCGCTGACCGGTGCTGTCGCCGCCTACGGCCCGCACGTCCAGTTCACATCACGCGAGGCGGGCGCCGATGCACCGTACCTCGAAGTCGTCACCGCCCCCTGAGACCTGCCCGAATCCCGAACGGAGTCCATCGTGACCGACATCACCACCCCCTACCGCCGACTGCCCGACGACTTCGTGTGGGGCGCGGCCACCGCCGCCTACCAGATCGAGGGAGCCGCTTTCGAGGACGGCCGCACCGCTTCGATCTGGGACACCTTCTGCCGCGTTCCCGGCGCGGTGCTCGGCGGGCAGACCGGCGACACCGCGTGCGACCACTACCACCGCTGGCAGGAGGACGTGGAGCATCTCGCTCAGCTCGGCGTCGACGCCTACCGGCTGTCGATCTCGTGGCCGCGCGTGCAGCCCGGTGGACGAGGACCCCTCAACCCCGCCGGCGTGCGCTTCTACGTCGAGCTTCTCGAGGCACTGCAGGCACGCGGCATCCGCCCCTACGTCACCCTGTACCACTGGGACCTGCCGCAGGAGCTCGAGGACGAGGGCGGGTGGGCGGTGCGAGAGACCGCGCACGCGTTCGCGGAATACGCGCGCCGGATGGCGGAACAGCTCGGCGACCGTGTCGACACCTGGATCACGCTCAATGAGCCGTGGTGCTCGGCGTTCCTGGGCTACGCGGCGGGCGCCCATGCGCCCGGTCGCACCGAGCCGGCTGCGGCGCTCGCCGCCGTACACCACCTCAATCTGGCGCACGGGCTCGCAGCCACAGCGATCCGCGAAGTGCTCCCCGACGCGCGCCTGTCGATCGCGCTCAACCTTCGCCCGATCCGGAGTGCCTCAGACAGCCCCGAGGACCGCGAAGCCGCGCGTCGCATCGAGGCGCTCTCGAACGGCGCGTTCGTCGGCCCGCTCTTCGAGGGCCGCTATCCGCAGGATCTGCTCGATGACACCGCCGCGCTGTCGGACTGGTCGTTCGTGCTCGACGGCGACCTCGCGGTCATCGCGCAGCCGATCGATCTGCTCGGCATCAACTATTACAACCCGACGCTGGTGCGCCGGCGGACCGGGCCCACGGGCGGCCCCCGTCTCGACGGCCACACGCCGTCCGCAGCCTCGCCGTGGGTGGCCGCCGATGACGTCGAGTTCGTCCCCCAGCCCGGGCCGCAGACCGCCATGGGGTGGACGGTCGACGCGAGCGGTCTCAGCGAGCTGCTGCTCGGCATCCACCATCGGATCCCCGGCGTGCCGATCGTCGTGAGTGAGAACGGGGCAGCGTTCGACGACGTCGTGGTCGTCGAGGAAGGCGCGCGTCGCGTGCACGACGCCGACCGCATCGCCTACGTCAGCGACCACCTGGCGGCGGTGACGGACGCACGGGCGCTGGGCGCGGACGTGCGGGGCTACTTCGCCTGGTCGTTCATGGACAACTTCGAGTGGGCGTTCGGCACCTCCCGGCGCTTCGGGCTCCTCCACGTCGACTATCCGACGGGCGAGCGGACGTTCAAGGACTCCGCGCACTGGTACGCCAGGGTGACCCGCACCGGCGTATTCACGACAGACATCCCCACCGAGGCCGATGCGTTGACGTGACCTCGCCTTCCGGTTGACGACGGCATGCTCATACTTTGCCCTCGGCTCGGATCGGCATGTCTCCTGCGCCCCGCTCTACTCTGCTTCCATCCACACGGCTGCCAGACCTGCCATCGAGTCAAGGTCCTGGACCGAGTACCCCGTGTGGACGCCCACGTCCCCGCCGAGAGTGCACATGATGTCTTTGGCGTTGCACATGCTGAGGAACGGAATGTCCGCCGGGTATGCGGCGTCGACCTGTGCCTCATCGAAGATCCACGTGGCGACTCCCCTGGCGGCGCCCAGGCCGAAGACCTCCTTGATCAAGCCGTTCGTCGACCAGTCGTCCGTTCCGGACCGGGTGACGAATCCTCCGGCCTTGCTCTTCAGCGGGTCCGCGACGAGCAGCACGAGATCGATGCGGCCGAGGAGTTCGGAGTCGTGGGACTCCAGCTCCGCCAGCGCCATTCTGATGGCCATCGCGCCCTGCGAGTATCCGGCGAGAACGATGTCGGTACCGTCCGGGCAGTTGTCGGTGGCCCAGTCGACGTATCGGACGACTTGCCCGATGCCTTGGCGGATGCTGTTCATATAGGAGACGAAGCCGGTGGAATCGAGGTGAGCCCATTGACCCGTCGCCGGCCAGTACACCCCGCCCCAGGGATTGTCGTTCACGGTCATCCAGCTCCCCAGGGAACTGACGGGCTCCGCTGCGTAGAGCACCGGCAGCAGGAGGGTGCTGTTGGCGCGGTCGGGGTCGACTTGTTCCAGATGCCCGAGCGCGCCAAGGCCCTGGCGCGTGACGGAGTACGCGTTGTCCGTCCCGATCGCGGGGTACGTGACGACCTGCCCGGTGAGCATTCGCAGCAGTATGTTGCCGACGCCGCGTGTCTCCTGCCCGTCGCCTGAGACGGCCTGCTGATAGGTGAACCGGTCGAAGACGTCTGGTGTCATGACGCCTTGCGGGGGCTCGCCCGAGCCCCGCAGGGCGATGACCACCTGGTCTGCGGTGCACGTCAGCGGAGCGGGTGCGGGCTCGACAACCGGGGTGGGTGGTGGGTCGACCCAGCCGACCCACGGCATGACGGCCACGTTCCCTGCTGCTGCAGGGCCCGGGCCGAAGGGCGCCGGCCCCTGTGCCGTCGCCCAGAGAACGCCAGTGGCGTCGAACGTCGGGTACTCCTGACCTGCGTCTGTGGCGACACCGGTCTGGCAGTCTTCGACGGTGCCGTGGAACCAACCGCTCGTCGCGGCATTCGCGTACTGATAATCGCCGAAAGCGTGCACGCAGGTGTGGGAGATGTGGGTGAAGTGCACGTCGTCGAGCTCGAGGTGTGCGTAGGATTGCCCGCGCCACGCCATGTACGCGTTCCGCCAGGCGGGATCGTACGTCGAGACCCCGTCCTGCCCGTAGAGGACGTTCGCATGGGTGGCGATGATGTGGGCACCGTTCAACGCCACGATGCGCGCGGTGCCGGACTCCCAGGTCTCAGATGGCTCTGATGGCCCGTCGTCGTTCGTGTCGCCCGCAGTGCTGTCGTCGCTCCAGTCGGTGAACACGACGGGCGCCGCTTCCGTGCCACGCGCTTCGAGCCGTCCGCCATCGACCTCCGTCGTGCCCTTGACGAGTGTCCCCGGCTGCAGGATCAGCGTGCCGGCCGGTCCGACATCGGGAGTGCCGAGGAAGGCGGAGACTCCCGATGCCATCGAGAGCGTGTACTCACCCTCGGTGCGGCCGTAGCTGCCGAAGCCGATAGTGCGCTCCCACGGCTCATCGCCTGACATCGTGATGCGATCGGGGCCGTCGACAACCACGCCCACCGGCTCGCCGGTGATGGACAACGGCCCCTCGAAAGAGGTCCGTTCGATCAGCGGAGCACCATTGATGAGCGACGCTCCCGCGTGGACCTCACTGTCGTGAATCTCGATGACCGGCGCGGACTCGCTCGCGAAGCGTCCGTAGTCGAACAGCGCCTGCGTGTTCAGCACCTCGACGTGCACAAGACGCACGTGCGGCGCCGCGCCATCGAGGGCGATCGAGTAGAGGCCCGGCCCGGAGGAGGTGCCCTCTCCATCCACGTCTCCGCCGACCGAGTCGTCCCACGAGGCCGTGAGCCGGACCGGGGCGGTCGCGCTGCCGATCGCCTCGAACGTGCCGCGCACCTTCACACCGCCCTTGACGACGACACCGTCGCCAAGGGTCAGCGTCGCGCCCTCGGGAATGCTCGGCAGACCCACGAATGACGACACCCCGGACTCGGAGGTCAACAGGTACTTGCTGCCGGCCGGGACTGTGGACGATGCAAGGTTCACCGCACGCTGCCTCGCTGATCCCACGAGCGTGACGCTATCGGGACCGCTGAGGATGACGCCCGTCACATCGGAACCGCCGGCGACGACCAGACCCTCTGATCCCACCTGGGAAGCGACGATCGTCGTCCGCCTGAGACTCGGCGCCCCGTAGCCGAGCGACACCTGCGCGTGGATCTCGCTGTCGCGGATGTCAGCGGCGTAGGGCTTGCCGTACCCCTGAAAGAGGTACCAGGCGTTGTGGACCTCAACGTGAGCGAGCTCGATCGAGGCCCCGTTGGCGTACCGGACGTCAAGAGGCGCTGTCGGCCAGTACCGCGAATCGGAGGGTGACACCTCGTTCGGCGCGTCGTCGTCATTGGTGTCTCCGCCTCGGGAGTCGTCCGCCTGGCTCGTGAACACGACGGGATCGGCCGCCGTGCCCTGGGCCGACACACTGCCTGTGCCGGTGACGCTGATCACGCCCTTGACCGTGATTCCAGGACCGATCACCAGATGCACGCCACTGGCGACTTCGACAGACTCCGAGACGATGACCTTCCCGTCCAGTGCGTCCCATGTCGTGTCCTCGGTGACCGCACCCGACAGATACCGCACAATGTCCGGCGATGTCGCGGTGGCGCTGGCGCTGACCTTGCTGAGTGAGGTGTAACCAGTGCTCGTCCCGCTCACCCTCACCGTGAGCGCCGCACCGGCGTCAGCGGCGACGACCGTGTAGGTCTTGCCGGTTGCGCTCGAGATGGCGACGCCGTCGCGCAGCCATTGGTACTTCCACGTCGACGGCGTCGGCGACCATTGGCCGGTGGTCACGCTGATCGTCGAGCCAACGCGGGGCGTGCCTGTGATGACCGGCAGCGGTGCGGTGAACACACCCGCCGAGATCGTCGTCGCGGCACTCGACACCGTGAGAGTGCTGTAACCCGCTCGCGAGCCTGTGACCTTGACGAGGATCTGCTTGCCGCTGTCGGCGGGCTGCAGCACGTATGTCGTCCCTGTCGCCCCACTGATCTCGGTCCCGGACCTGTACCACTGGTAGGTCACTGCCGTTGCCGAGGGCGTCCAGATGCCCGCGCTCGCCGTAAGAGAAGAGCCCACGCGTGGGGTTCCGGAGATCGTCGGCACGGAGTTGCCGAATTCGCCGGCGCTGATCGTCTTCGCGGCGCTGGCCTTCGTGACTGTCGTGTACCCGCTGCGGGTGCCGGTGGCTTTCACGGTCATCGACCTGCCGTTGTCGGCGGTCTGCAGCGTGTAGGTCCTGCCCGTCGCGCCCGAGATCGCCGTTCCCGAGCGATACCACTGGTACGTCCACGTCGACGGCGTCGGAGACCAGGTGCCGACAGACACGGTGAGGGTCGATCCGACGCGCGCCGTGCCCGAGATCGTCGGTGTGGGAGCCGTGAACACTCCAGCGCTGATGGTCTTCGCCCCGCTGCTCTTCGTCAGGCTCGTGTACCCCGACCGCGAGCCGCTGACCTTCACGGTCATCGACTTGCCGTTGTCAGCGGCTTGCGCGATGTAGGTCTTCCCCGTCGCGCCAGAGATCAGCACCCCGGAGCGATACCACTGGTATTTCCACGCGGAGGGTGCCGGTGACCAGGTGCCGGCGGAGGCCGTGAGGGTCGACCCGACGCGGGTCGTGCCCGAGATCGTCGGCGACGGTGCCGTGAACACTCCCGCACTGATCGTCTTGGCCCCGCTCGACTTGCTGAGCGTCGTGTATCCGGTGCGGGTGCCCGATACCTTCACGACGAGCGATCTGCCGTTGTCAGCTGCTTGCGCGACATAGGTCTTCCCCGTCGCGCCAGAGATCGCGGCTCCCGATCGGTACCACTGGAACTTCCATGACGACGGTGACGGCGTCCAGGTGCCCACCGATGCGGTGAGCGTGGATCCGACCCGCGTGGTGCCCGAGATGGTTGGTGCAGGTGCCGAGAACGAAGCCGTCTTCACCAGCCCCGACGGGTTGGCCGCCGAATGCGCGGTCGCTGCGACGGCCCCGTCAGGCGCGCTGAGCAACGCGGCCAGCAGAATTGCAGCGATCGCGATCAGGCGCGTGTTGCGCGAGTGTCTCCCCACGGGTCCCCCAGGAGTCCGAGCGACGGACCAGGCGACGACCGGCGAACGATCCGCCGGACTCCGGGTACGAGCTCGAGCCAGTGTGTCGGGCAGTGCAACTGCAGTCGGGGACCAAGAACGTCACCGGACCAGCGGCATCCACCCAGAGCACCGTCAGTCGCGATCAGTATGTCGGCGCACCGGACGCTCGGTCAATCCATCCGGATGGATGACGCTGCGGCGGACCGGCGCGAGCGACGATCAGCTCGACGGACCGCGGACGAGCGAGGGTGCGACGAAGCGCTCCCCTCCGGTCGCCGCCGGCTGGATGACGTTGTCGGCGGCGACGCGCCCCACGCCGAGCAGATCCAGGTCGATGGTCGTCAGCCGTCGCAGCTTCTGATCGAGGATGACCTCCTCCCAGTTGTCCACCCCGACCACGGCGACATCCGCAGGAACGTCGATGCCGCGCTCTTCGAGCGCATCCAGCACACCGAACCCGATGTGGTCGTTCCCGGCGAACACCGCGTCGAAGGCGACGCCCGAGTCGCGCAGGGTCGCAGCGCCCTGCGCACCCCACTCGCGCCGCCACGAGCCGTAGAGCGTGGCGACCGGTTCGAGCCCCGCTTCGTCCAGCGCGCGCCGCAGACCGGCTTCGCGGCGCCGCACGGCCAGATCGTCCCGATCGGCCGTCACGTGGGCGATGCGGCTGCGGCCCGACTCCAGGAGATGTCGTCCGGCGAGGTAGCCGGCCTGCTCGTTGTCGGGGACGAAGACCGAATCGTCGGGATTGTCGGATGCCGCGAACGCATAGGTGACGGGAACCTGGAACCGGTGCGTGATCGAGGGGGTGATCCGGCCGTAGCCCGACCCCACCACGAGGAGCCCGTCGATGCGGCGGTCCTGGAGCGTGCGGATGCTCTCGGTCATCTCGTGTTGGGTGTCGATCCTGCCGTCGAAGACGAGCGCGGCCCGCTCGCGACGCCCGAGCTCGAGGACGGCCCCGATGACGACAGCTCGCGAGAACGTCGCCGTCGCGCGGTGGGTGAGCAGCCCGACCGTCCGGCTGCGCCCTGATGCGAAGGACTGGGCGAGAGCGTTGGGCCGGAAATCGAGTCGCTCGGCGACCTCGCGCACCCTGGCGGTGGTCGCCGCCGACACCAGCGGGCTGCCGTTCAGCGCCTTGGACGCGGTCGCCTTCGAGACCCCGGCCACCGCGGCGACGTCGCTCAGTCGCACAGCGCGTTGGGTGACCATCACGCGATCCTACTGACCGGACGACGCTGACCGCGAAGGACCGCTGGGTGCGGCATCCGTCGCTCGCTCACGATGCCGCCGAGAACGTGACAGCCGCCGGGTCGAGTGCATCGCGCGCGGCACCGAAGTCCAGATCGCGCACGCGGACCGGCAGTCCCGAGACCAGCGAGGTGTTGCCCGCGACGCCGACTGCCATGGCGCGCACGCCGTCGAGCCACGACGCCGCGTGCCCCAGCGGATCGGCGCCAGGACCCGCGAACAGGTCCCGCAGCAGGGCGTCATCGGCGCCGCCGTGCCCGCCGGCGACGTGCGGGACGGGGACTTCGCGCGCCGCACCGAAATGGCGCTGCACGACGAGCCGCTCGCCCACCGGCCGCCCGGTTTCGTCGGCGACGTCCTCGGGGCGAGCGCTCGGATCGATGACGACGGGGCGCCCGGAGGCATCGAGAAGGAGCGCACCGCGCTCGACCACAGACAGCTCGGCGCGACCCTTCGTGCCGTTCACCGCGACCGTGTAGCCCTCCCACGGCGAGTGGGCGTTGAGGGAGTACGTCATGCTGGCGCCGCGCGCATAGTCCACGACCAGCGACAGGTTGTCTTCGATCGTGATGCCCTCGTCGAAGACGTCGCGATCGCGCAGGTACCCGTCGTGATGCTCCTGCTCGTAGTAGAGCCCGCGGAGCACCTCGTGCTCGCGCAGATCCAGCGCGAACGGGTCCCCGGTCGCGGCATCGGCGGTCCCGCGCGCGGTGCGTGGCGGCATCCCGCGCTGCGCCGCGTTGCGCGCACCGTAGAACCGCAGCCCGCCGCTGGCGAACACGCGCTCAGGCAGGTCGTCCAGCCACCAGTTGACGAGGTCGAAATGGTGCGACGATTTGTGGACCAGGAGTCCGCCCGAGTTCTCTTTGCGACGATGCCAGCGACGGAAGTAGTCCGCGCCGTGCGACGTGTCGAGCAGCCACTCGAAATGGACCGAGGTGATCTCGCCCAGTTCTCCGTCCGCGATGAGCTGCTTGAGAGCGGTGTTGCGCGGCGCGTAGCGGTAGTTGAACGTGACCACGACCGAGCGCCCGGTGCGCTGGACGGCGTCCGCGATGCGGCGCACGCCGTCGGTGTCGGTCGTGAGGGGCTTCTCGACCACCGCGTCGGCGCCACCCTCCAGGGCGGCCACCACGAGATCCGCGTGCGCGAAGTCGGGAGCCGTGACGATCACCCGCTCGATCCCGAGACGGCGCACGGTGGCGTCCAGCTCAGCGGGGTCGAAGCTCTCGGGGACCTCGAGACCGGCTGCCGCCAGCCGGCGGGCGTTCCAGTCGACGCGTCCGGGATTGGGATCGGCCCACGCCACCAGCTGTCCGTCGGCGGCGTGTGCACCGGCGAAGGCGCCGAGATACATCTGCGCCCGGGCGCCGGTGCCCACGAGCGCGTATCGCGTCGGTCGTGTCATGTCAGGTCCTCTCGGGGGATCGTCATCGTGTGGATGCCGCACAGTCCAGTGCCGGCGTGGCCACGTCGGTCGCCGCATACGATCCGGCGGGGTGCGCATCGCTGCCGCCGGCATAGGAGGTGACGCGGACCGTGCCGGCCCCGACGGCGGGGCCACTCGCGCGCAGCCGGAGCACCGCCGCCGCACCCGGCCGCACGGCGGCGCGCTCGTCCTCGTCGAACGCCGCCAGGGCCCGCACCTCGGCCGTGGCGCTCCCGGTGTTGCGCACCTTGATCGCCAGGACCGGCACATCGCCCTGGCACCGCGCCTGCGCCGTCGCCGTCACCCCGGCGCCGTCGGCGACGAGGGGCAGCACCGGCACGAACAGCGCCGCGTTCTTGGCCGAGCCGATGCCGCTGCCCCACTCGGAGAAGCCCTCGCGCACACCGGCGTCGTTGTCGTTCACGAGCGCCGAGAACGAGAAGGCTCCCTCACGCGGGTCGACCCCGAGGACCTCCCACGGCACCGTCACGTCGTACGAGGTCGTGGTGCCCGTGCGGGTCACGACGGCGGCGGCATCCTCGACGACCCCGACCGGCGCGGTGTAGCGGTAGACGCCGGCACCGTCGGCGCCGAGATAGGCGCCGATCTCGACACGCGACTGCGGATCGTCGCCGGGAAGACCGCGCGAGACGGCGAACTGCAGAGAGTCGCCCGACCACAGCCGGTCGATCGTCGCTGCGGCCGAGTGGTCCTGGTCGGTGACATCGGCGCGCACTCGCAGGCCGTCGGGGCCCCACGACAGCGCGAACGTTCCGCCCAGATCGGCGGCAACCGGCGCACCGCCCGCGATCGTGACGTACGTGCCGGCATCGCGCCACGACACGGCGACGGGGGTCGCCGGCTCGGCGACGACCGGTGCCAGTGCCGTCGTGCCCGCAAGTCGGCGCTGCCCCGAGGACGTCGTCGCGGTCACCGTGAACGGGTACGGATGCCATTGCTCCAGGCCGTCGGCGGCGAGCTCGACGGTGCGGCGGGCGCCGTCCGCAAGCGCGGCGTCGGGGAGCATGCCCGACGCCGGTCCGATGCTCCAGGCGATGTCGCCGACGGTCGTCTCGCCCGCGCCCGCGAGGTTGTGCAGCGTCAGCGCCGGTCGCAGCGCCTCACCGGCGGTCGGCCCGAGCGAGAGCAGTGGATTGTCGACCACCGTCGCGGAATCGTCGACGAACGCGACGACCTCGTCTCCGCTGCGCAGCGTGTACCAGAGCGGGTGCGTGCCGAGCTCGCGGAAGGGGGCGAGACTCGCCGACCCGGTGAGCGTCGGGTCCGCGCCGCTGAGCACGACAGCACCGCCCACGGGGCCGTACACCGACACATCGCCCGTCACGCCCAGCGCCGCCCGGTCGACCGCGACCGCCGCGGCAGCACCGCCGTCGACCGCGATCCGATCGGGGGTGTCGATGACCGTCGCGGGCCCGGTCACGAGAGCCGGTGTCGACGCCGCTCCACTGAGATACACCGGATCCGAGCCCACGGTGAGCTCGACGCGGCCGTCGGCCCGCGCCCGCCATGAGCGGCCGTCGCCCTTCGTGATCCGCGGCTGCGCGGACGTGTCGGCGGCGAAGGTGACCGGGCTGCCGGTGGACCACAGCATCCGCAGGACGTCGCCCGCCGCATCCGTGTACTCGGCCACGACGGCGCCGTCGAGACGGTGCAGCGCGGTCAGTTCCCGTCCCGCCGTGAGCCGATCGAATACGGCGAGCGCCGGGTAGGCCGGCTTGGGCGCGAGAGCGGTGCCGCCGTCGGCGGGCTGACGCACGATGCCGAAGTTGTGCTCGGGCTCGGCGGGGTTGGAGCCCGAGTCGATCAGCTCGTAGAAGACGACGCGCTCGACCCCTGCCGCCTCCAGCAGCGCCGCCGACCGCACGAGGTACGCGGCCTGCTGCTGCTCGGTGGTGCCGCCGGTCGTCGTGGTCCAGCCGTGCTCGCTGAGCCAGATCGGGATGCCGGAGCCCGGGGCGTACTCGTCGATCAGGCCTTGCAGCGTGGCGACGCCCGCCTCGGTGCGGCCCTCTGGCGCCACCGGGAAGTCGTACGTGTGGTAGCTGACCACGTCGAGGTGGTCGAGCGCACCGAGTGCGAAGAGGTCTTCCATGAAGTCCCACTTCGCGCCGGCGCTGACGGGACCGACGACCCGCGCGCCGGGGGCCGCGGCGTGGATCGCCTCGGCGGCGGGGACCAGCAGGTCGTAGTAGCAGGCCGCCGTCATGCCGCACGCCCCCGTGTTGAAGGTGTGGTTGAACTCGTTGTAGATCTCGTAGTCCACATCCGCGCCGTAGTGCGCGGCAGCGGCCGCGGCGTAGTTCGCGAACGCCGCGATGCCCTGGGGCGAACTGGGGGTCTTGCCGCCGTCGTACCAGCGGCTGAAGTACGCGAGGATCACGAGCGGCCGCTCGCCGCGCGCCTTCGCAGCCGCAAGCTGTGCGTCGAACAGCGCCGGGAACTCATAGACACCGGGCGAGGTCTCGATCGTGTCCCATGACGGGCCCTCGCGCAGGGTGCCCGCATCCAGCGGATCCATCAGCGTGTCCACCTGGTCGACGGAGTAGCGGTTCACGTGCGCCGCGACACCGATCGGGTGCGCCTCGGAACCGTCGGCGTCAGCAGGCTCGACGATGGCGAGCGAACCGGTCCGGGTCGCCGCGACCGGAGCGTCCACCGCCATCGTGACCGTGTAGTACCCCGCGGGCAGGCCGGACAGATCGATCGACGCGGCTCCGTCGACCGCGACCTCGGTCCCCGAGTCGATGCGCTGCCCTGATGCCGCCCGCACGTCCCAGCTGACGGTGTCGCCGATCGTCGTGACGCCGACGGTCGCCGCCCCGACGTCGTAGACGAGCGCGGTGTCGGTGAACGCCAGGGTGCCGGGCGGCGGATCGTGCGACTCGAACGACGGGTTGACGACGAGATTCGTGTCACTCCCCGGCGCGGTCATGCGCACGTCGTCCACCCACACGGTCCCGGATCCGCGGACGAGGAATCGCATGACGAAGGTCATGCTGCCCGCCGGCTGCGTGAAGTTCCACTGCAGCCTGGTCCACTCGCTGGTGCCGGCCGGCAGTTCGACCCGCTGGGAGTGGTCGCCGCTCAGCACGAAGTACGCGGCTCCTGACGACGACAGGCCGTCGGTGCGCACCCAGGCGCTCATGGCGTAGGTCGTGCCACCGCTGGCGCGGATGCTCTGACGCAGATCCACGTACGAGTTCGAGTAGGGCGAGGCGAACTCGACGCGGGCCGAGGCGGTGCCGTCATGGGATGCCGTCGTGTCGGCGCGGACCGTGAAGTCGGGGGCTCCCGACACGGTGGTGGTCCAGCCGTCGAACGAGTCGGATTCGGCGATGCTCGCCGTCGCCGGCTGCGCCATCGCGAGGAGCAGGGCCGCGGTCACCGCCAGGGCGGCCACGGTCGCGAGGGATCGCACGAGCGTGCGCGGGCGTGCAGTCGTCATGGCTTTCCGATCCGGGTGACCGTCGTCGGTCAGCCCTTGATGGCGCCGGCCTGGCCGGCGCTGCGGAGGAACTGCCGCTGGAACAGCAGGAACAGGCCGATGGGGATGATCACCGAGATGAACATGCCGGCCATGAGCAGACTCGTCGGCGCCGTGTCGCTGATCCGGTAGAGGCCCACCGACAGCGGCTGGAGGTCGGGGGACGGCAGCACGAGCAGCGGCCAGAGGAACTCCTTCCACGACCCGACGATCGTCAGCAGCGACACGACACCGATGACGGGACGCGACATCGGCAGCACGATCGACCAGAACACCCGGAACACGCCGGCGCCGTCGATCTTGGCGGCCTCGAACACATCGCGCGGGAGCCGATCGAAGAAGCGGGCCACCAGCAGGACGTTGAACGCGTTCGCAGCGGTCGGCAGCCACACCGCCCAGAAGGTGTTGACGAGGTTCACGCCGATCAGCGGGACGTCCAGCACTGTGACATAGAGCGAGATCAGCGAGACCACGCCGGGAATGAACAGCGTCGCGAGTACCGCGACGTTGACAGCCTTCGCGTACCGCGGCCGCAGGATCGCGATGCCGTAGCCGCCGGTGAGGGCCACGAGGAGGCCGAAGAACCAGCATCCCGCCGCCATCCAGACGGTGTTGAGCAGATACTGCCCGATCCGGATCTGGGACCAGGCGTCAGGCAGGTTCTGCCACTGGATCCCGCTCGGCCACCATTCGAAGGGGTACTTCAGGATGTCCTGGCTGGTCGACAGCGCGGCCTTGAAGAGCCACAGCAGCGGCCCGAACGACACCACGAGCAGACCGAGGATCACCACCGCAGCGAGGATCCGCATGACGATGCGCACCGTGCGTCGCGTGCGGTCGAGTTCCGAGACGTTGGTGCGGTCCTCCGACTCCTCGGGGCCCGCCGGGCGCTTGACGATGGCGCGCAGCGTCGTCGTCACAGAGGTCACGATTCGCTCCATTTCCGGGTGAGGCGGAGGTAGACCGCCGAGACGACGCTGAGCACGACGGCCAGCAGCAGGCTGAGCGCCGTCGCCTTGCCGAAGTCGCCCGACAGGAACGCGTAGTTGTAGATGAGCATCAGGAGCGTGACCGTGCGGTTCTCGGGCCCGCCGCCGGTCATGACGAACGGATCGGTGAAGACCTGCATCGTTCCGATGATCTGCAGCAGCAGCATGAGCAGGATCACGCTGCGCAGCTGCGGCAGGGTGACATGCCAGGTGCGCTGGATGACGGATGCGCCGTCCACCTCGGCCGCGTCGTACAGCTCGGCCTGGATCGACATGAGCGCCGCGAGGTAGATGATCGTCGCCGTGCCCGCTGTCGCCCAGGTCGCCTGGATCACGATGCTGGGCATCGCCAGGATCGGGTCCTGCAGCCAGCCCACCGGCCCCAGTCCGAACCAGCCGAGCACCGTGTTGAACAGCCCCGACCCCGACGGATCGTAGAACTGCTTCCACAGCAGGACGCTCACCACCGGCGGGATGATCACGGGCAGGTAGACGAGCACGCTGGAGATCTGCCGGCTGCGCCGCAGCTCGGCCATCACCATCGCCATGAGGATCGGCAGCGGGAACCCGATCACGAGGGCCAGCGCGGCGAACCAGACGGTGTTGCCCGCGGCCGTCCACAGCAGCGGGTCGGCCAGCACACGTTCGAAGTTGCGCAGTCCGACCCAGCTGGGCTCGGTCATGAGGTCGGTGCGCTGGAACGCGAGGATCAGGCTCTTGAGGATCGGCCACCACGCGAAGTACCCGAAAGTGACCAGCAGCGGCACGAACATGAGGAGCGTGGGGACGCCGCCGTTGCGCAGCCACGCCACGGCCGCCGCGAGCGGCGAGCGTCGGCGTCGGCGCGGCGGGGCCGGTCTCGACGCTGCGGTGTCGGAATCATCGACGGCGCGTTCGTCGACGAGAGGCGGGGCGGTGGCGGTCACGATCGTTCTCCGGGTGATGACGGGACGGGGGCGTTCCCGGCGGCCGCGCGGCAGTGGCGCGCGCGACCGCCGGGTGTGCGTCATTCGGCGTCGATCAGGTCCTGCACCTGGGCCTGCGCCGCGGTGAGCAGCTCCGAGAAGTCGGCGTCCTCACGCGTGAGGACCGCCTGAGCCACCGGGTCGAGCGCTGCGTACAGCTCCTGCGCCTTCTTCGCCGGCTCGGGCACGATGACGGCCGACGAGAGGCTGTCGAGGTACGCGGTGTAGTTCTCGCGCGGCACGTTGATGTACGGCTCGATCCAGCCGAGGTAGGTCTGGTACTGCTCGTCCGACACCACCGGCACCTCGGGCAGTCCCACGGGGAGGTCGTCGGCCACCTGGGCTTCGGCCCAGGTGGTGGCCGCCTCTTCGTCGACGTAGCGGTTGAGGTAGTAGTACTTGGTCCACTCCAGCGCCGCGCACAGCTGGTCGGGCGTCGCCTTGGGGTTGTACCACTGGATGTTGCCGCCGCCGAGGACGCCGATCGCGTCGTCGCTCGCGGGGAAGGGCGAGAGGCCGAAGTCCTCTTTCGCCATCCCGCGGCCGATGACCAGGCTGTTGTACAGGTTGGCGCCGTTGAGGCTCTGCCCGATGGAGCCCGCCGCGATGTCATCGCGGATGGCGTTGTTGTCGTAGAGGTAGTTCGCGCCGGCCGCGTCCTGCTCCCAGCGCACGTCGTGGAGGAACTGCAGGCTCGCCTCCATGCCCGGTGTGTCGAGCGTGACAGTGGTGTCGTCTCCGTCGGTCTCTTCCACCAGGTCGCCGTTCGAGTACGACATGGAGGTCAGCAGCCAGCCGCCGACGTTGGCGGTGGTCGGGATGATGAACCCGGTCTGGCCGGTCTTCTCGGTGATGGTGGCCGCGGCATCCAGCACCGCATCCCACGTCGTCGGCGGGTCGTCGGGGTTGAGCCCGGCTTCTTCGAAGAGCGCCCGGTTGTAGATGAGGCCCATCGTGTAGGCGGCGCGCACCACCCCGTACGTGCGGCCGTCCGCGTCCTGCGTGACGGCGGCCAGCTGCGGGTTGAGCTGGCTGAGCACCTCGTCATCCTCGACGTACGACGTGATGTCGGCCGCCTGCTTGCGCTCGATGAGGGACTGGATGTCGGTGAAGGGGACCTGCAGCGTCGTCGGAAGGGTTCCGCCGACGAGGAGAGCCGGAAACGTCGTGACGTCGTACTTGGTCTCTTCGTCGTCGATCGTGATGTTCGGATGCTCCTTCTCGAACGCTGCGATCGCGTTCTCCCAGGCTTCGAGATTCGCGGTCTGGTCCGAGGTCGGCCGCTCGCCCAGCGTGATCGTGACGTCGGCGTCGGGGTCGCACGTCGCGGCCTCCGCCGATGACGACGCCGCCGGATCCGACGTCCCCGCGCACGCGCTCATCACGATGCCCGCGACCGCGATGCCCGAGATCAGACCCGCACTGCGAATCCAACGATGCTGTGTCATTTGTCCCTACTCCTTCGTAGATCGGTGCCGCTCGTCTTCGATCCTCTAACAACCGGTTTCAATACTCTGTCGCACCATGCCGTCGCTGTCAACAGGAATCGTTTTCTCGATCCAGTCGCCCGCGGCCAGCCACGACGCGCAGGCGGGGGTCCAGTCGACCCCGGCGGCGCCCAGGCCGCAGCCGTGGCCGCCCACCGGATACAGGTGCAGCTCGTGCGGAACGCCGTGCGAGCGCAGCGACTCCGACAGCAGCAGCGAGTGATCGACCGGCACCTTCTCGTCGTCCAGCGAATGGAAGACGAAGAACGGCGGCGCACCGTCGTGGACGAGCATCTCGAGCGAGAGCGCAGACCGCCGCTCCACGGTGTCGCCGTCGCGCAGAAGAACACTGCTAGATCCCTGATGAGAGTGCTTTTTCAGCGACACGACCGGATATCCGAGGATGACGGCGTCCGCCCGCGCCTCCAGGCGTGTCGGGGCCAGTGCAGCCAGACCCGCGGCGTGTCCGCCGGCAGAGAATCCGACCAGCAGCACGCGCGCCACACCGCCTGCGCGCAGCTGCGCGATGCGGTCGCCGATCGCTTCGTGGGCGGCAGGATGCGCCAGCCCCACGGGGTAGCGGAACACGCTCGCGGGGATCCCGAGGGCCTGCAGCCAGTCGACGACGGGCTGCGCCTCATGCGCGGCGTGGCGGAGGTAGCTTCCGCCGGGAAGGACCAGGGCATGCACTTTCACGACCGCACCTTTGAAACCGGTTTACAAGATCACCAGGGTGACATGGAATGCCGGGGCGGGGCAACTGCCGCCGACCACGGCGGCGAGCGCGGCACAGCGGCCGCGATCACGGGAGGGCGGTCACGCCGCAGCGGCGCGCGTCAGCGCACGCGGTAGCCGCAGTACACGAAGCCGTTCGCGAAGCGGCGCTCGGCCGAAAGCTCCAGGTCGAGGCGCAGACCCTCGTCGAGGTAGCGGGTGCCGCCTCCGACGATCGCCGGAGCGATGACGATGTGCACCTCGTCGAGCACGCCCGCGCGCGCCGCGGCCGAGGCGAGCCGGCCGCCGCCGATCGCGACGGGGCCGGGCGCGGCATCCACCATCTCTCGCACCGCCGCCGGATCGAAGGCGGGCCGAAGCTCGGTGCGCCGGGTCGGGACGGCCGTGAGCGTCGACGAGTACACGATCTTGTCGATGTCGCGCCACTGCAGCGCGAACTCGCGCTCGGCCGGAGGCAGGTCGTCCAGCGGCAGATCGTCCCACACCTTCATCACCTCGTAGACCTTGCGGCCGTACAGGTGCGTGCGCGCGGGCGCGAGCAGGTCGTTGACGAACGAGTGGACCTCGGCGTCGGGGGTCGCCCAGCCCCAGCGGCCGTCCGGCCCGGCGATGTAGCCGTCCAGCGACGCGGAATTGAAGTAGACGAGCGAGCCCACGCCCGGCACGCTACTCCGGGCTGCCATGCCGCGCGCCCCCTTGCGCGGCACAGGGATGCCGGCGCTATTGTTTCTCGATAGATACATGCCGTTTATCGATAGGCTGAACACCATGCAACGGACGACGATCCTCGCCCTCAAGGTCCTGATCGCGGCACTGCTCGCGCTGCTGCTGTTCTGCCAGATCTTCGTCGTGCCGGCGGTCGCCGCCCAGTCGGCGGTGCGCTACTCCGAGATCTCGTACTTCCAGATCCCCGGCACGATCGTCGGCATCCTGTTCCTGCTGTGCGTGCAGGTCGTGCTCGTGTGCGTGTGGCGCCTGCTGTCGCTCGTGCGCGAGGACTGCATCTTCAGCGACACCGCCTTCCCCGACGTCGACGTCAGCCTCGCGGCTGTCGCCTTCGCCACGGTCCTCGTGCTCGTGGCGCTGGTCGCCCTCAGCCTCACCGGCTTCATGACGCCTTCGATCACCCTCCTGCTGCTGCTCGGCGTGGTCGTCGGCGCCGGCCTGTCGCTGCTGATCGTCGTGCTGCGGGGCCTGCTGCGAAAGGCGTCGCAGCTCGAAGCCGACCTGTCGGAGGTGGTGTGATGCCGATCATCATCAACCTCGACGTGCAGCTGGCGAAGAAGAAGATGTCGGTCACCGACTTCGCCGCCGCCATCGACATCACGCCGGCCAACGTGTCGGTGCTCAAGAACGGCCGGGCGAAGGCGGTGCGCTTCACGACGCTCGACGCCATCTGCCGTGTGCTGGAGTGCCAGCCCGGCGACATCCTGGAGTGGGTGCCCGACGACCACCCGGCGGCGGTCGCCGCCGACGCCGAGGCCGGGTCATGACCCCGGCCGCGATGCGCGAGCGACGCTCGCCCGCCTGGAACGACACGGCGATCGCCGAGCTGCTCGACGTCGTGCGGTGCCCGGTCTGCGCCGCGGGCATCGTGTCGGAACGGCGCTGCCCGACCTGCGGCGCCGACTTCGCCGGCGCGGTCGGCCGCGACCTGTGGCTCGCCTCGCAGCGTGCCGTCGACGCGCTCCGCGCGCGGCAGGCGGTGCTCGACCGCGTGCCGGCGGCGCCGGTGCCGGGTGCCGCAGCAGCGGGCGACGGGGCGCCCGGGGCTGCGGCATCCACTCCTCCCGTCGTGGGCGGATCAGGCGTGCCGCAGGTTCCCGCGCCGCCGGCCGCGGTGAGGGATGCCGCCTCCGCACCGCCTCCGGGATCATCGGCGTCGGTGCAGTCCGTGCTGGCGGTGGCGGGCGCGGGGCTCGTGGCGGTGGCCGCACTCGTGTTCACCTTCTTCAACCCGGACCTCGACGACCCGGCCGTGCGGACGGCGATCATGGGCGTGATCGCGGGGGCGTTCCTGGGTGGGGCGCCGCTCCTGGCACGGCGCCGGCTGCGGCTCTCGGCCGAGGCGATCGGCGCGCTGGGCGTCGTGTTCCTCGCGCTCACAGTGACCGCGGCGCTGCCGTTCGCGGCGAACGCGTGGGTCTCGAGCGGACTCGCGGCCCTCGTCGCGGGCGGCGCGCTCGCGCTGCTGGGTCCGCGGGCGGGGATCCGCGCGTGGTCGTGGTGCGGCCTGCTCGTCCTGTCGTCCGCGCCGCTGCTGCTGTCGCTGGGCGCGGGATCGATGCTCGCGGCGACGGCGGGCCTGCTCGCTGCGGCTGCCGCAGCGAGCGCCCTGATCGCGCTCGCCGGGCGACGGGGCGACCGGACCGCGGAGCGCATCGCGCTCACCGTCGCGCAGCTGTCGTTCGTCGTCGCCGCAGTCGCGACGATCCCGGGCGCCGTCGTCGAGAGCGGGCTGTCTGCGGTGTGGGTCACCAGCGGCACCCTGCTCGCGATCGCCGCGGTCTCGGTGACCGCGACCTACCGGCCCACCCGCGAGCTGTGGAGCGGCCTCGCCGGTGCGTCGGTCGTCGGGGCGGTGACGGCGTTGACGATCGACACCCTGTCGACCGGGACGGTCGGGGTGTGGATCGCGCTGCTCCCGACGGCCGCCGGCACGGGGCTCGTGCTCGTCGGGGCGCTCACTCCCCTGCAGCGCCTCGTGTCGCGCAGCGCGCTGTTCATCGGTGCACTGGTGGTCGGCGGGTTCGTCGCGGCCGCGCCGACACTCATGGCGCTCGTCACGCTGACCTCCGCGCTGTCGCGACCGGGCGAGACGAGCTCCGTCCTGCCCGCGGGCAGCGAGTGGGGTCTGCCGGCGGGTCTGGCCGCGCTCGCGCTGACGCTGGCTTCGTTCGCCGCCCTCACCCGGACCGGCGATGACGACCGGGTGGCGCCCGGCGATGCGGCAGCTGCGGCGCCGCGGCCGCTCGGCACGCGCTGGCTGGGCCCGCTCGGCGCGTGGTACGCGGTGCTGGCATCCCTCACGGTGCTGACGCTCCCCGGCCTGGACGTCTGGCTGCGGATCGCGCTCGGGCTGGGCGCTGCGATCGGGGCGAGCGCCGTCGCGGCGACCGTGGCGCGGGATGCCTCCGCCACGGTGCGGATGCCGCTCGTGGCCGGTGCGCACGCCGCCGTCGTGTGTGCCGCGCTGCTCTCGTGGGCGGACGACGACCTCACGGTCTGGGCCGGGGCCGCCGTGGTCGCGACCATCGGCGTGCTGACGCTGACGGTGCCGCGCTCCGCGCGCTTCGTGCACGTCGGAGTCGGGTTCGCCTACGCGCTCGTGGTGCTGGCCACCGCGCTCGCCCGCGGCGGCGCGGACGCGATCGTCGTGGTGTGCCTCACGACGTGCGCGGCCGGCGCGGCGGCGATCGCCGTGACGTTCGCGCGACGCGTGCCGGTGCGCGAGTGGTACGCCGTGCTCACGGTGACCGCGGTGCCGTTCGCGATCGGGGTTCTGCAGGTGCTGTTCGAGCGCAGCGGCTGGACGGCCCTGTCGACCGCCGTGATCTTCTGCCTCGCGCTCACGCTGGTGATCACGACGCGTCCCGGGCTGGGGCTGGCGGTGCGCACGTTCGCGGCCGTCACGCTCGTGCCCGCGGTGGCGGTGGTCGCGGTGTGCCTGGGGGCGCAGCTGCTGCCGATGAGCGGCTCGCCCGTCGTGCTGCCCGTGATCGCCGCGATCGTCGCCGGCACCCTCGCGGCGAGCGACCTGATCGGCACGGCGCTCGCCGGCCGTCTGGCGGACTCGACAGCGCGCACCGTCCGGATCGCGATCGAGGCGTCCGCGCTGCTCACCGGCGCGATCGCCGTCGGACTCGCACTCGTCCGCACGGCGGCGGGGCTGCCGACGACCCTGGTCGTGCTCGCGATCCTCGGAGTCGGGTTCGCGGCGATGGCGGTGCTCTCGCCGCGCCGGTACGCGTGGCCGCTGGCCGGCGCGGCGTCCACGGGCGCGCTGTGGAGCGCGTGGGGCATCGCCGGCGTGACAGGCCTGGAGCCCTACCTGCTGCCGCCCGCGCTCGGCGCCGCCGCCGTCGCCGCCGTGCTCACGGCGCGCGGCCGGCGCGCGGCCGCACTCTACGCCGCGGCGCTCGCGGCCGCGGTGATCCCGGTGCTGATCGCCTCGGCCATGGGGTCGATGGATGCCGCCGCCCCGTCGCTTCCGGTGAGCCAGGTCGTATCGCCCCGGGCCCTCGCGCTCGTGGCGTCGGCGTGGCTGCTGGTGGCGGCATCCCTCCTCGTCTCCCGGGCGGACGCGCCCCGTCTGCGGCGGCTGCGGACGCTGCGGGCGCCCACCCTCGCCGTCGCGATCGTGGCCTCCTGCGCGGCGGCAGTGCAGGGCGTGCGGTGGGGCGCCGGCGCCGATGCCGCGCCGGCCGACCCGGCGCTGCTCGCGGCGCTCGCGTTCGGGATCGTCGGCGCCGGCGCCGCGGCGGTCGCCGCCCGGACGCTGCGGGCCCAGGCCGCCCCCGCGTCGCCGCTCGCCCGCACCCGCTGGCTCGGCGCTCCGGCGGTGCTCATCGTCGCGGTCGCGGCATGGCCGGGGATCGAGCGGGACTGGGTGGCGATCTGGACGATGTGGGGACTCTCGCTCGCCTTCCTCGCACTCATGGTCCTCGCCGCGGCGCGGGGCCTGCGCGGGTCGACCGGGCTGCCGCCGGTGTGGTTCGTGTTCGCCGTGGCGTTCGTCACCGCCGTGGTGGCATGGAGTCCGCGCGACCTCCGGGTCGAATGGTTCTCGTTGCCGCTCGGGCTGTTCCTGCTGGCTGCGGGTGCGCTCGCGCTGCGCGGGACGACGGCCTCACCGCAGCCCGCGCCCTCGGTCGCGGCGTGGCCGACAGGATGGCGCGGGTCGTGGGCCCTCCTCGGTCCGGGTCTGATCGTGCTGCTCAGCGCGTCGGTCGCCGCGACCTACACCGACCCGCGCACCTGGCGCGCGATCCTCGTCATGGCGATCGCGCTGGTGGCGATCCTCGTCGGTGCGACCCTGCGCCTCGCGGCGCCGTTCCTCATCGGGATCGTCGTGCTCCCGGTCGAGAACGTGCTGGCGTTCGTCGTGCAGATCGGGCGGGGCATCGAGGCGATGCCGTGGTGGATCACGCTGTCGGTGGTCGGGGCCGTGCTGCTGATCATCGCGGTGGCGTACGAGCGGCGCGCGGACGGCGGCAGCGGCCTGACGGCGCGGCTGCGCGACCTGGCGTGAGGCGGATCAGGCGCCGAGGGTCACGTCGACCTGGATCTCGGTCGCGAGCCGCTCCAGCTCGGCGGTGAGGGCGTCCAGATCGACGGATGCCGGCACCCGGGCGGTGACCGTCGCCTCGAAGAGCCGGCCGCCGTACATGGCGGCATCCGTGGTGCGCGTCGCCATGCGGTCGATCGTCACCCCGTGGGCGCCCAGCACCGACGTGATGTCGCGCACGATGCCGGCGCGGTCGTTGCCGACGACCTCGAGGGTGAGCGGACGGGAGGCGGCGGCATCCTGAGCCGCGTCCGTCCCCGCGTGCACCGTGACCTTCAACAGGCCCTCGAGCGAGGACAGTGCGGCGCGCAGATCGTCGGCGCGCTCGCGGTCGACCGACACCTCGATGATGCCGGCGAACGCGCCGGCGAGCTCGGCGAGCTGGCTGTTCTCCCAGTTGCCGCCGTGCGCGCCGACGACATCGGCGACCGCCGCGACGAGTCCGGACCGGTCGTCGCCGACCACGGTGAGCACGAGCGTCGTCATGCGCTCACTGTACCCACGCGGTCAGCGCGGGGCGAGCGCGTCACCCACCGGGAAGGGCAGCGCGAAGCGCTCCGGATCCGCCCCCACGGCAGAGGCGGCCCCGTACTCGTCGGCGACGACGACGACGCCGCGCGGGCTCGCCTCGCTGATGCGCACCGGGCGCTCGGCGCCGTCGGGCTGCCGCAGCGTCCAGCGATCGGCGAGGTACCCGATGCCGAGCTGTTCGAGCAGCTCCTCGGCGTCGAGCCACTCCAGCGGTTCTCCGGCGGCCCCGCCCGGGGTGCGTTCGCGGCCGAGCAGATCGAACACCCGGAACCCCTCGCCGTCGGGGCACATCCAGCCGAGCACTTCGCCGTCGGGGCGCCGATGTTCGATCCAGTCCGCGGGCACCATCCGTCGAGCGTATCCCCCTGTCGATGGCGACTGCGGAGCGAACGGGGCGGCGAACGCAGCGGCGGACGAGTCTGCACAGTTCGGGCATACGGGGGCCGGGGAAGGCGCGCAGACCGGGTATTCTCCAGGTGATGGCCGCGTGGGGAATCGCGGTCTGGATCTGGGGATTCTCATGGCCACGTTCGGCACGCCCGAGCCTGCGCCCCCGCGCGCGCCTCGGCGTCGGCGGGGACGCCTGTTCGCCGGCATCGCGATCGGCGTCGTGCTGCTCGCGGCGGTCGTCGGCACGGTCACGGCGATCGGCATGGCCGGCGCCGGGACGGATGCCGCGCCCGCTGCCGCCGCGACGCCCGCGGCCAGCCCGCACGCGACACCCACGCCCACACCGACTCCCCGCACCCCCGAGGAGCAGCTGCTGGCGACGACGACCGACCCGGCCGCATGTGCCGTGAGCTTCGCGGGCGATGGGATCACCGACGCCCCGGTGCTGCAGACGCAGGGCACGCTGTACGCCGGGCTGCCGATCCCTTCGCGCGAGGGGCAGGTGTTCGCCGGGTGGTACGCGACGCCGGCGGATGCCGCCGCCCTCGCGATCCCGGGGCGCGTCAACGGCTCCGAGCCCGTCGCCTGCGTCGACCGGCACGTGACGCTGCACGCCGCGTGGGTCAGCCCCGAGCAGAACGCGGCTGAGGCCGCCCGCATCCCGATCCTGATGTACCACCAGTTCACGGCGAAGCCCGAGGGCGAGAGCGGCTGGCTGCGCGGCAACTACACGTACATCGGCGACTTCGACGCGCACCTGGCGCACATCGCGAGCGGCGGCTTCTACCTGCCGACGTGGGACGAGCTGTCGGCGTTCATCGATGGTCGCCTGTTCCTGCCGAACCACTCGGTGATCGTCACGGACGACGACGCCGACCAGAGCTGGTTCGACCTCGCGGCGCCCGTGGTCTCCACCTACCGGGTGCTCACGACGTCGTTCATGATCACGGCGTACCGGCAGGACCCGGCGCCGAACCCCTACGTGCTGCGCCGCTCGCACACCCATGACATGCACCAGGCCGGCGACAACGGCAAGGGGCGCATGGTCAACTGGAGCGCCGATCAGATCGCGGCCGACATGGAGGCTTCCGCCGCCGTCCTCGGCGTGAAGGAGATCATGGCCTACCCCTACGGGCACTACAACGACACCGCCAAGCAGGGCCTGCGGCAGGCCGGGTGGGAGATGGCGCGGACGATCGAGCCCGGGTACGTCACGATCGGCACCGACAAGCTGGCGCTGCCGACGGTGCGCATCAACTACGGCATGGGAGTCGACGCGCTGATCGGCCTGATCGGCTGAAGTCCGCGCATTGCCTTACGTTCGCATACCGGTTTTCCTTAAGGCCTGTCAAGGTTTCGGAGCAAAGGTCTTCTGTTCCTGGGCGGGCAGGCGTACAGTGACATCGCGCAGGGGATCTGGGGATCCCGTTGGGCCCGACACACGGCCGGGCCGCGCACTGGGGTTGGTCAGTTCGTCACCGGAACCCGACTACGACGTCGAGCCGACCAGTGAGAAGTTGATGTCTACTGAGGACGCGTCATCGTGCGCGCGGTGGACCGCGGTCTGAGTCAGACCGCGTTCGACGCGGCGCCCGCGAGCGCCGGCGGAGTGACCCGAACGCTCCGCCGACGCTCGACCCCGGCGCGCCCGCTGTTCGAGACCCTTCCCGCTGCCGTGGCCCCTCGCATCCAGCCGTCGCTGGAACGCCGCAGGCTCTGGGAGCGGCGATTCCGGCGGCGGCTGGACGTCACCGACGCGGTCAGCATCACCCTCGCCGCGGCGGCCGCCGCGATCGTCGAGACCGGACCGATCGACACGTTCGCCGACCTCGCCGGGCCGGCACGCATCGGGATGTTCGTGGTCGGCGCGTGGCTGACGCTGCTGTGGCTCGCCCGCACCCGCGAGCCGGCCGTGCTCGGGGCCGGCGCGGCCGAGTACAAGCGCATCGGACATGCCACCGGCCTCGCGTTCGGCATCCTGTCCACCATCTTCATCCTCGCCCAGCTGCCCGGGCTGCGCGCGCAACTGCTCGTGGCGATGCCGTTCGGTCTGGTGACCCTCGTGTTCAGCCGGTGGCTGTGGCGCAAGTGGCTGATCCACGAGCGTGAGCGCGGCGAGTGCGTCTCGCGCGTCATCGTCGCCGGGGCGCGGGACGACGTCGAGTACGTCATCGAGAAGCTCGTCGGCGACCCCCACCACGCCTACCACGTGATCGGCGCCACGACGACGGACGGACTGATCGATCCGATCCGCGTCGGCGATCGCGGGTACCCCGTGATCGGATCGATCCGCTCCACGGCGGCCTACGGCCGCGCCACGGGCGCCGATGCGATCGTCGTGGCCAGCACGCCCGACGACGACCGCGACTTCGTGCGGCGGCTCGGGTGGGAGTTGGAGGGGACGGCGGCAGAGCTGGTGCTCTGCAACCGCCTCACCGATGTGGCGGGGCCGCGGCTGTCGCTGCGTCCCCTCGACGGGCTGCCTCTCGTGCAGGTGAAGATCCCCGAGTTCGAGGGCGGCATCCACGCCATCAAGCGCGGGATGGACGTCGTCCTGTCGCTGCTCGCGCTCGTGCCGATCCTCCTCCTGACGCCGGTCATCGCCCTTGCGATCAAGCTCGACTCGCCCGGACCGGTGCTGTTCCATCAGCTGCGGGTGGGCCGCGACGGCCGGCAGTTCTGGATGATCAAGTTCCGGACCATGGTCGCCGACGCCGAGTCCAGCCGCGACAGCCTGCATGCCCAGAACGAGGGCGCCGGCCCGCTGTTCAAGCTCAAGCGGGACCCGCGGGTGACCCGCGTGGGGGCGGTCCTGCGCAAGTTCTCGATCGACGAGCTGCCGCAGTTCGCCAACGTGCTGCGAGGCGACATGAGCATCGTGGGTCCCCGGCCCCCGCTGCCCGCCGAAGTCACGGCCTACGACGGCACGGTCTACCGCCGGCTCTACCTCAAGCCCGGCATCACCGGCCTCTGGCAGATCAGCGGGCGCAGCGATCTGTCGTGGGAGGACAGCGTGCGACTCGACCTGCGCTACGTCGAGAACTGGTCGATCGCCACCGACCTCATGATCATGTGGCGCACCGCCAAGGTCATGGTCGCGCCGAGAGGGGCGTACTGATGAGCCTTCATCGTCTTCGGCCGGCGACAACGGCGTCGCCGGCCGATGGGAGCCGGATCCGCGGTCACCTGCCGACACGGACCGCCGGGTGCACAACGGCGATCGCGCGAGCGGCCATCGCCCAGTCCCCCAAGCGGGCGCGGCCGCGGATCCCTGGACCTACGCGCCATCGGGCGCGACCGCGGCAGGGGATGAGCCCGGGCCGGGTGTAGGGCGCGAAGACGGGTTTGGGGGCCGCGCATGGAAGTCCAGCAGGAATCGAGGCCGACGCATCGGAGCGGGCTGACTCGACCGATGTGGGGTGCGCTCATCGCCGTGGGCGTCGTCGTGCTCGTCCTCGGCGGGGTCGCGGTGTGGCTCTTCGCCGCTCCCGTCGGCGGACCGGGCGAGGCGGCGACGACCGGGCTTCCGTCGCCCGCCGCCACGCAGGGTCCACTCCCCGAGGCGACCCCGACGACGGGCAGCGAGGTGCTCCCGCCCGCGGCGGACGACGCGGGCACCGGGCTCCCCCTCCCGGCCGCGACCGCGTCGCTGCTGACCAGTCCGCCGCCGGCGTCCGCGTCCGGCGCCGATCAGCTCGTCGCCGGGTTCCCGTCCGACGTGATGGGGCCGGCCCCGGGTGCCACCGTCGTGCAGAACGCGATCGCGACCGCGGACGAGGTCGTGCAGGTGTCGCTCGTGGCGCGCACGCAGGCCTCCAGGCAGGAGGTCATCGACCACTACGCCCGGCTGTGGGCGTCGAAGGGGCTCGGGGCCGCGCCCGACAGCGCCGACGGCTCGGTCTCGTACACGAGCGCGGTGGACTCGCTGACGCTCGCGTTCACGCCCGACACGGCGACGGGCACGGTGTACATGGTGCACGGGGTCTTCCGGACGAACTGACGCGGCATGTACATCTCGCTCTCGAACAAGCCCGGGCCCGACGAGCAGGAAGGGGCGCCGCCTGGCGTTGCGCCGCGCGGCCCGCGCGGCGTGCGCACGGTGTCGTCCACGGTCGTCACGCTCGGCATCGTGTCGATGCTGACGGACATCTCGTCGGAGTCGGTGTCGGCGATCCTGCCCCTGTACATCACGGGCGTCCTCGGGCTCTCGACCATCGCCTTCGGGTTCCTCGACGGCCTCTACCAGGGGGTGAGCGCCCTGGTCCGCATCGCCGGCGGCTACGTCTCCGACCGGGTGGATCAGCCGAAATGGGTGGCGTTCGTCGGCTACGCCCTCGCCGCCGTCGCGCGGCTGGGCCTGCTCTTCGGGTCCGGTTTCGCCTCGCTGACCGCTGTGATCACCGCCGACCGGGTGGGCAAGGGCATCCGCACCGCGCCGCGGGACTCCCTCATCACCGCCACCTCCAGGCCCGACAACCTGGGCACCTCGTTCGGGGTGCACCGCACCCTCGACAACATCGGCGCCGCCGTCGGTCCCCTGCTGGCCTTCGTCATCCTGCTCGTGATCCCCGACGGCTACGACACGATCTTCGCGACCTCGTTCGCGTTCGCGGCGATCGGCGTCCTGATCCTCGGTGTCGTCGTCCCGAACGTCCGCTCGCGCGCGCGGAAGGCGGCTCCCGCCGGTTCTGAGCGATCGGATGCCGCTCCCCGGCGCCGGTTCGACTGGGGCGCCGTCACGTCCGGACCCATGCGACGACTGCTGGCAGCCGCCGGCATGCTGGGCCTGCTCACGATCGGCGACGGCTTCGTCTACCTGGTGCTGCAGTCGCGCGGCGGCTTCGCGGCCCAATGGTTCCCGCTCTTCTACGTCGGCACGAACGTCGCCTTCCTCGCACTCGCGATCCCGCTCGGCGCGCTCGCGGACCGCATCGGCCGCGCCCGTGTGTTCGTGTGGGGGCACCTGGCACTGCTTGCCACCTACGTCATCGCGGCGATCCCGATCGCCGACATCGCAGCGACGGTGCTGTGCCTCCTCTTCCTCGGCGCGTTCTACGCGGCGACCGACGGAGTGCTCGCGGCGCTCGCCGCCCAGCTGACGACACCGCAGACGCACGGAACCGGCATCGCCGCGGCGCAGACCGTCGTGGCGCTGGCGCGCTTCGTCGCGGCGGTCGGGTTCGGGTTCCTGTGGTTCGCGGTCGGCCGCGAGACCTCGATGCTCATCGTGGCAGCGGTCCTGGCGGTCGCCATCCCGGTCGCCGCGGTGCTGCTGCGGCCGCTTCTTCCGGCTCGGGGGCGACCATGAGCGACCGCGCCAAGTGGTTCGTGGTCGCCCTCGCGTCGGTGGTCCTGCTGGGCGTCGCCGCCGGTGTCGGCGTGGCCGGCTGGTACCAGTACCAGGCCAGGGGCTCGGCCTCCAGCGCGATCGAGACGGCTCCGCCCGAGGACTGGGCGACGGGCGACCGCGTCGTGTTCCGCAACACGGCGATGGGCGAGGGCTACGGGCAGGTGGCGAGCGTCCCGCTCGACGACCCGGGAGGGCCGCGGGCCGTCATCGCCCAGGCCTGCGATCGCGTGGCCGCGGCCGACGGGCGGTTCGTCTGCCTGCGGTCGGAGCGGGGCATCGTCCCGCGGTACACCGCGACGCTCCTCGACGACGACGGTCATGAGGTGGAGTCGTGGCCGCTCGCCGGCATCCCGAGCCGAGCCCGGATCTCTCCGGACGGCACGCTCATCGCGACGACCGCCTTCGTGACGGGCCATTCGTACGCGACAGCGGGCTTCTCGACCGAGACCATCGTGCACACGACCGACGGCCGCGACTTCGGCAACCTCGAGGACTACACGCTCATCGTCGACGGCGAGGTCGTCGCTCCCGTCGATCGCAACTACTGGGGCGTGACCTTCGTCGACGACACCACGTTCTACGCCACGGCGGGGCTCACGACGACGGGCACGACCTATCTGGTGCGCGGCGATCTGAAGGCGCGGACGCTCACCGCGATCGCCGAGGACGTCGAGTGCCCGTCGCTCTCGCCGGACGGTTCGCGCGTCGCGTTCAAGCGCGTCACCTCCGGATCGGGACCCACCGTGCACTGGACGCCCGCGATCCTGGATCTCGCCGACGGATCCGTGCGGATCCTGGACGCCGAGACCCGGAACGTCGACGACCAGATCGCCTGGCTGGACGACGACACGATCCTGTACGGGCTCCCCCGCGACGCAGTTGCCGGCGACACCGACGTCTGGTCGCTCGCCGCCGACGGCTCGGGCCCGCCCGACCTGTTCATCGCGCACGCGTGGTCCCCGTCCGTGGTGCGAGGGTAGCGCCGCCATGCCGCACGAGAGCCACCGCGCCGCCTCGCCGGCGAGCCTGCTAGCGGCCGTCGTGGGGGCGATCGCGGCCGCCCCGCCGCAGCACGAACAGCCACGCGATGGCCGCGCCGGCGGCGGCGCCCAGGCCGTTGGCGAGCACGTCGCGCAGGCTCGGGCTGCGCTCAGGGATCAGCACCTGCACCAGTTCGACCGCGATAGACAGGGCGAGCGCGAGCGCGGCACCCCACACGTGATGGCGCATCAGCACGGTCAGCAGAAGACCCAGCGGGATGAACAGCAGGACGTTCGCGACGAACTCGACCCACCCGGCACCGAACGACGCCAGGCCGACGCCGTCGTGGAGCCATCGCGTGAACGCCGCGATGAGATCGCCGTACGAGACGGGCGCGAAGACCACCACGGCGACGGCGGTCACGTACGCCACGAGACCGACCACCGCCCACCGGGGGCGGCGTGCTTGGCTCCCCATCCCGCCACTCTGGCACGACCGGGCGCCTGGTTCCCAGCGTCCTCTGCCGGGCCGGCGGTGGGGAGTCCCATCAGGGGGAGGAGAAGCGGATGCTGACCATCGTCATCGCCGCGCACAACGAGGAGAGCGTGATCGGGGCGTGCCTGGATGCCCTGCTCGCGCAGCCCGAGAGCGCGGCCGACCGCATCATCGTCTGCGCGAACGGCTGCGTCGACCGCACGGCCGAGACGGCGGCCGCCCGGGGCGTGCGGGTGATCGACCGCCGGCAGGCGGGCAAGCCCGGTGCGCTCAATGCCGCCGACGAGGTCGCGACGGGATTCCCCCGCCTCTACCTGGATGCCGACATCACCGTGCCCGCGGGCGCACTGGCGGCGATCCTCGCGCGCTTCGACGCCGAGCCGGCGGCGCTCGCGGTGGTGCCGCGACGGCGGATCGAGACGACGGGCAGGCCCTGGCCGGTGCGGGCCTACTTCTCGATCAACGAGCGTCTGCCGGCGTTCCGCACAGGCTTGTTCGGGCGGGGACTCATCGCGCTCTCGGAGGCCGGACGCGCCCGCTTCGGCGCCTTTCCCGAGGTCATCTCCGACGACCTCTTCGTCGACGCGCAGTTCACCGACGACGAGAAGGCCGAAGCGGGGGACGTCGTGATCATGGTCGAGGCGCCGCGCACGACCCGCAGCCTCGTGGACCGCCTCGTGCGCGTCCGCCGCGGCAACGCGCAGATGCGCGCCGCAGCGGCGGATCAGGAGGTCACCGGGGCGGTGCGGCGGTCGGACCGCTGGGCATGGCTGCGCGACGTCGTCGCCCGCGACCCGCGCCTGATCCCCGCCGCCGTGCCGTACGCCGCGATCACCCTGACCGCGTCGCTGCGCGCGAGACGCTCCGCCGGCGCCGAGCCGGCATGGGGCCAGGATCGGAGCACGCGGGACGCCGCCGCACCCTCGGCGCCGGGTGGCGTCGCCGCCCCCGACCCGGCTGCTCTCGCGGAGGGCTGAGACTCAGCTGCTGCTCGTCGCGCGCACGATGAAAGCGAGGACGTCGTCCGCCGTTGCGGAGTTCGACTGCACATGCACGGCGATGTCGTCGGGCGCCATCGCCTCGACGAACTCGCGCGCCGTGCCCATCGTGAGGGGCGTCGTCCCCCAGTGGCTGTGGCAGAGGCTGCGCTCCCCCACGTTCGCGCGGTGGCCCGGCTCGGCCAATGACATCACGAAGGTGCCATAAGTGAGGTACTCCGAGAAATCGATGCTCGCCGCGACAGCGGTGCGCCAGTCCCGGCCCGTGCTCTCCTCGATGCGGTGAAGGCACTCGCGCACGAGCGCCGGATCCCAGCTCACGAACGCGGAGATGTAGTCCGGCGAGTCCGGCTCGGCCACCTTCAGCCCGAGCAGTGCGAGCGCCTTGCTCCGCTGGGCGAGATGGCGTGTCATCTGCTCGGTGATCCCGAACGGGCGGCGGTAGAGGCGGACGATGCCGTCCGCCGTCCGGAAGGCCGCCTCCCGCAGCGGCCGCACGACCACGACATCGGAGTCGATCATCACCGCCACATCGGTCGTGAGCTCCGAGACGACGGCGAGCTTCACGAGCTGCTGCATGATCCAGCCGCGCACCGGCGGCCACGGGCGCGCGGCATTCACGGCCGCCAGGCGGAACCCTCGCGGCATCCCCGGCACAGTGGCGATCCATGAGGTCTGCACGAACCTCCGGGGCAGCACCGCGCTGTAGCGGCGGATCTCGAGGCGCGCGGAGGGGATCGTGCCGAAGAGCTCTGCGTGCGCATCGGGCACCACGACGATGTGGCGCACGTCGTCGTCGCTGTGGCGGACCAGCGATTCGTGCATCCTCGCGAAGCCGGCGAAGTCGGGCGCGTAGCTGGCGGTGACCACCGAGATGCTCATGGGTTCGAGGCCCGTTCCGCTCGCGCGGCCGCGCCCGGCGCGGCCGCTGCCCGGCTCGTCGCGTGCGGCAGCGACGACCACGACCCCGGCGAGAGGACGGTGCGCAGGATCGCCCGGTGCGCGGGATCCGCGGCGCGCGTGAGCTCATTGAGCACGGCGGTGGCATGGAACAGCAGGGTCGCCGCCGGCCCGTGGTACTTCGCGTAGTAGCGGATGCGATTGACGGCCAGCAATGCGGCGAGGGCGACCGACGCGCCAGACCCGCCCTCCGAATGACGGACGACGGCGGTGGGCTCGAACCACACCTGGATTCCGGCATCCCGAGCACGGCGACAGTAGTCGGTCTCCTCCGAATAGAGGAAGAACCTCTCGTCCCACTCCCCGATCGCCGTTGCGGCCTCCCGCGAGACGAGCAGCGCGGCACCGGTCGCCCAATCCACCGGATGAGCCACGGCGTACTCGGCGGGCTGGAGCACCATCTCGGTGAGCGAGGCAGGACGCCGCCGCAGCCGATCACCGACGAGCGCATCGCACAGGCTCCGGAGCACCGACGGCTCACGGCGCAGCGACGGGGTGCGATCGCCCGTGCCATCGACGATGACCGGCGCGGCGAGCCCGACGCCGGGCCGCCCGGCGCGCTCGCGGAGCGCGGCGATCGCACCGGCGTGCACGACGAGATCGGGATTGAGGATCAGGATCGCGTCGGCGTCGCCGACGACGCCCATGGCGGCGTTGATCCCCCCGGCGTAGCCGAGGTTCCCCCCTGTCGGCAGCGCGACGACGTCGCTGTGCGCGCGGGCGACCTCGAGGGTGTCGTCGGGCGAGTCGTTGTCTGCGACGACCACCCGCAGCCGGTGCGCCACCGCCTCCCGGCGCAGCGAGTCGATGAGCGCGCCGAGATCGGCGGCGGAGCGATAGGTGACGACGACGACGGCGACATCGGCGTGGTCGCCCGGACCGACGAAGCGGCCTTCGCTCCGGCCTTCGCCGGCGCGCGCGGTATCGCCCCGCTCATCGTCAGGCATCATCGCCTCCCCCTCGCGTTCCCGCCGGGCGCCTGCTCCCCGTCCCCGCGGGGTGTGTGCCGCGCCGTCGGCTCTTGCGCACCGTCGTGAAGCGGATGATGATCACTCCGGTGAGGAACCTTCGCAAGACTCTACGCTTACTCCTCGCGCTCGTCCGGCGCCGGCTGTTCAACATCTGGCTCAACGGATTCGTGGCGTCGGAGCTCCTGCCCGAGCACGGGCGCTGGCTCTTCCTGCGCGCGTCCGGCATGCGGGTGGAGCGCTCGCTGATCGATTCCGGCGGGTACATCGGCAGCACCCGGATCGTCATCGGCCGCGGGTGCTCGATCAACCACGGCGTGTTCCTGGACGGCTCGGCCCCCGTCGTCCTCGGACGCAACGTCTCGCTCGGCATGAACGTCCTCGTGATCACCGGCACGCACCAGCCCGGGAGCGCCGTCAATCGGGCGGACGGCGCCTTCACGGCGGGGCCCGTCAGGATCGAGGACGGTGCGTGGATCGGGGCCGCGGCCGTCATCCTCCCCGGGGTGACGATCGGCCACGGGGCGATCGTGGGCGCCGGATCCGTCGTCATGAAGGACGTCGCTCCCGACACCGTCGTCCTGGGCAACCCCGCACGACTGGTACGCCGCCTCGACGCTGACGAACAGGCGGACCCCGAACCATCAGTCCGCTGAGCTCTGGGAGCGGCGCCGCCGTGACGTCCCGGCCGGCTCGGCCGCGATCGGCTCATAGACCCTCACCTCGTCCCTCGCCGTCAGCGCGGACGACCGCGGCCCCCACACCGGCACCGTCCCGTTCGCCGCGGCGACAGTCCGGATGGCGCCGCACAGTCCGACCAGGACGAAGAGCAGACCGGCCGTGATGGGAAAAGCCAGCCCGTCGAAGAAGGCGAACAGCAGTCCGACATTCAGCACCGACGCAGCGAGGGCATGACCGACCAGCCGTGCATCCGGCCAGGTGCTCCGCCGGCGCGCGTCCCAGGCGCTCCACATCGCCGTGACCAGGATCGCGCCGAACGCGACGACCCCGATCACGCCCACCTCGATCGCGGTGATCGCCCACTGGTTGTCGAAGATGTAGTACCGGGGCAGGAACGTTCCGGAGCCGATCCCGATGAGCGGCGACGGCGACATGAACTCGGTCAGTCTCGCCAGCGCATCCGTGCGCGAGAGCGTGCTGCCGTCCTCCGCGGCTCCCGTGAACAGCCTCGCCGTGGCCCCCGCGAGGCCGGGGATCGCCGCGATGAGCACGCCGACCAGGACGACGCCGCCCGCGACGACCTGCACCCGATACCGTGCGGGGATCGCGGGGATCATGGCGAGGACCGCGACCGCGAAGCCGATCATCGCCGAACGCGAGAGACCGGTCAGCGCGACGACGGCGATCAGCGCCGTCGCCGCCCACCACCACAGCGACGCGGACTTCGACGCCCCCGGGCGGAACCCGCGCGTCAGGGCAGCCGCGATGCAGATCGACAGCCCCGCGTTGAGAGTCGTCACCAGCTCGAGGGGATGCGTCGCGGTGGCCGAGGCGCGGATCGACCCGTTGCGCTCCGCGACACCGCCGAAGCCGAGCGTGAATCCGGGGACGGAGCCCCAGAAGTCGAGCAGGTACTGCTGCGTCACGACCTGGACGAGCGCGAGCGCCGCGAGCAGCGCGACCCCGATGCCGACGCGGCGGACCAGACGCGAGACGTCGCGCATCGTCTGCACGCCGTCGAGGATGACCAGCAGCACACCGGCCGACGAGACGAGGCCGACGACCCATGTGATCGCCGGGCTGATCTGGTCGGCGGGCTGGCCGCGGAGCATGGCGGCGGCGAAGCTGACCAGCACGATGACGAAGTAGACGACGAAGGCGAACCGCACCGGCTGCGAGACGCGTTCCACGTCGACGGTGCGCCACTGCAGACGGGACACCGCCCAGAACACGAAGAGCGCCAGCCCCCACAGCAGCGCGGGGCGTCCCAGGGAGCCGAGACCCGTGATCGTCACGTTGGACGGGATCGCGAGAAGCAGCACGAGATAGACGGTGACCAGGCTCGTCGCGTCGCCCACCCGGTTGGCTCTCGCCAGCGCCGTGTGCCCGGTCGCGGGCCGCGGGATCTGGCGGCCGAACGTCGTCACGGTCATCCCCCGGAGACGCCCGACCGCGACTCGCGGGCGGACCGCGAGCCGAGGTCCGGCCGGGCAGGATGCTCGTCGAGCGCGCCGAGTGCAGCGAGCTCGGCGTCGGGACCTTCGAGATCGGGATCGTCGCGGTCGGGATCGTCGGGCGGAGCAGGCTCGAGCGCCGCCGCAGGCGCCGAGGCGCTGCGTCGCCGACGCTTGGCCAGCCCGTCGACCAGCGCCGTCACGAACAGCGTGATCGCGGCGACCAGGAGCGCCGCGCCCCCGGCGATGAGCAGCCGGGTCCGCTGGATCTGCCGGCTCTGCGTGTCGACCGCGAGCGTCGAGATCGACATCCGGGAACTGTCGGCGATCGACTCCTCCTGCTGCATCGACTCGAGCGTCGAAGTGGTGCGATCCATCATGATCGCGAGCAGCTTCTCGGCGTCGGCGTCGGACTCGGCCGTGACAGTGATCGTGATGATCGGGGCGGACGTGCCCGAGCGGGTGACGTCGACCTGCGCACCGGGGAAGTCCTCCAGCACCTCGTTCAGCACGTTCTCGCCCATCACGGCCTGCACCACGATGTCTGCCGGGAGCGCGAGCCCGCTCAGGTACAGGTAGGGATTGGTCGCGTCCTCGGGGAGCGAGCCCATTCCCGGCAGCACGATCTGCACGCCCTGGCGCTCGTACTCGGGCTCGACCGCCATCCACGCGGCCACGCCGCAGGCGGCGGCGAGCAGGAGTCCCGGCACCACGATGTACCAGCGCCGCAGCAGCATCCTCCAGGCGTCCGCAAGCTTCATGTCGTCCTCCCCACCTTCACCGGTCGCCGAGCCCCCGGCCGGCGACGTGCCGCCCTGTCCCAGACCAGCGCCGCGCCGACACCGGCGATGAGGCCGGCGACCGCCATGCCCGCGAACGCGGCGAGCACGCTGGTACGTGTGGGCGCGACGTACTGGATCGTCGTCGACAGCGGATCTGTCGAGGGGCGCACGTAGTCGGTCACCGGGGCGCCCGCCTCCTGCTGCAGCTCGTCCGCCGTGCGCAGCACCTCGTCGATCAGCTCGGACTGTCTGGCCACGACCTGCCGCTGCGAGCGGCCGATCACCTGTACAGTGACCGCGGCTATCGGGTGGTCCGTCACCCATTGGTTTCCCGAGAACGACATGCCGACCACCTCTGCGCTGCGGACGCCCGCGCCGTACAGCGGAGCCTCGTCCTGCGAGTAGCGCTCGGGCTCGCGGCCCTGGTTGACCCGCAGCGCCACCATGTCTGCGAACGAGATGACGCTGTCGTTGGTGAAGCCGTTGTCGAGCTCGGTGCGCGCGGCGCCAGGCCAGCGGAACTCGACGACGGCGCGCGTCGAGTAGGTGCCGCCGTCCTGCAGGAACAGGGTGGTCAGGATCGCGGCGAGCGCGAGCGCGAGCACGGTGGTGTACCACCTCCGTGCGACGACTCCCAGAATCTGACGCACCGTCACGATCCGGCTCCTCTGCCGATGGACGCGGCCCCCCATCGGCCGCGCCGTGCTGCGAGCAGGCTAACCGCGGAATCTCGGTGCGGGCTGAGTACACGAGTCCTCCACCCGGCACGCGCGGGCCGCCCGCGGTCGCCCCGGACCCGCGGGTTCGCGGCGCCGTTCAGAATGAGAAACCTCTCACCGCGGCCACGGGAGTACCATCGGATCCACTGGGGTTCTGCCGCGGCCGAGTACGCCGCCTTCCGTGATTTTCCGCGCCGCCCGACATCGTTGCGGCGCACGACACCGCGAGCATTCCCTCGGAGTGAGAAAGCTCTCACTCCGTCGTCGCGTGTGAACGCCCGTGCGAGGGTGGAACGCGCTGGCGATCGACGCCTGCCGGATCGGTGACATCGCGGTCCACAGATGACGAAGGAACTCCGAGCGTGCAATCTGACCTCTCGCTGCAGAGTCGCCGCAGCCGCCGCGACGCCGCCATCCGACCTCGCCTCAGCGTGTGGGCGCGCCTGGCAACGGCCTTCGCGATCGCTGTCGCTGCGGCTGTGACCGTGTCGCTCCTGTCGACCATGGGTGCGTCCGCCGCGACGCCGACCGGGGTGTTCGCAACCTCTGAGAAGCCGCGGACGCTCGCCGATCCGGACACCGTGTCGGTCGAGCTCGGCGTGAAGTTCACCGTCGCCGCCGCCGGTGTCGTCACGGGCGTCGAGTACTACTCCACTCCCGCCAACGGCGGCACCCACGTGGGTTCGCTGTGGGGCCCGGACGGCAAGCGCATCGCGAAGGCCACGTTCCCCGCCTCGACGAAGAGCGGCTGGGTCAGCGTCTCGTTCGCGACCCCGGTGACGGTGCAGCCCGGCAAGACGTACGTGGCTTCGTACCTCGCGCCGAAGGGCGGGTACGCGGTCACCGAGAACTTCTTCACCAAAGCCCGCACGGCGGGCGGCGTGACGTTCCCCAAGAACGCGGGCGTCTTCGCCTACGGCACGGGCGGATTCCCGACCAAGGTGTACAAGGCGTCGAACTACTACGTCGACGTGCGCTTCGTCGCCGGCACGCCCGGCACCGGCGCCACGCCCGTCGTCACGCCCACCTCCACCGCGAAGCCGAGCCCGAGCGTCACACCCACCAAGGCTCCGACCCCGGCACCGACCACGACTCCGACGAGCTCCCCCACTCCGACGGCCACCCCGAAGCCCACGACCAGCCCCACCCCCGCTCCCGGCGGCAGCGGTCAGAAGAACTGCATCACCACTCCCAGCGCCTGCGGGTACCCCGATGAGACGAACACCGGCGTGAAGCCCGGCGTCACTCTCACCCGCGTGCCTGAGGACGCCACCAGCGGCCCGGGCTGGTCGTGGCGCTCCGACATCCGCGCCGTCGAGACCACCGGCACCGGCGTGACGATCCAGGGCCTCAAGATCGCGAACGGCTCGATCATCGTCAAGCACAGCGGCGTGACGCTGCGCAACGTCTCGGTCGCGTCGACCGACTACTACCCCATCAACTGCGTGTACTCGGGGGCGACCCGTGACGCCGACAGCTGCCTCGGCCTGACCGCCGAGAACGTCGAGATCAAGGGGACCGCGAACTGCCAGGCGGCGATGGCGTTCAACGGCTACACGGCACGCCGCGTGTACGTGCACGGCTGCATGGACGGCTTCAAGGCGGACTCGAACGTCCTCATCGAGGACAGCTACGTCACCGCTCTGACGTACGTCCCGGAGTCGCGGCCCGGCGCCGGGGACGGCTCGCACAACGACGGGCTGCAGTCCACGGCGAGCGGCAACATCGTCGTGCGCCACACCACGTTCAAGCTGGGCGGCCAGCAGAACATGAACGCGGTGTTCCAGATGGGCATCCAGGGCCGTGTCGGCTCGGGCGTCACGATCCAGAACAACCTCATCGACGGCGGCGGATGGATGCTGAACTCGACGCCGATCAAGGGCATCGTCGTGAAGGACAACCGCTTCACGCATCGGTCGAGCTACGGCATCGGCTACGTCGAGGGCGGTTCCTGGACCGGCAACTACTGGGACGACACGCTCGCCCCGATCTCTGAGAACGACTGACGCCGGCCATCCGGCACGTCCCGCAGAGCCCACCCCCACCGCACCGGGGGCGGGCTCTGCGGCCGTGCGGCGATCAGGCCGCTGCGGCCGCGAGTTTCGCATCCACGAACGCGGTGAGCGCACCGACGGTCTCGAAGATCTCGGCGCCGAACTCGTCGTCGTCGATCGTGATGTCGAATCGTTCCTCGATCGTGGCCACGAGCTGCACGACGCCGAACGAGTCGAGCTCGGGGAGCTCGCCCAGCAGCACCGTCTCCTCCGTCAGTTCGTCGGGGGTCTGCTGCAGCTCGAGCGCGTAGATCAGCGCCTCGCGCACCGCCTCCAGGGAAGTGGTCATCGTCTGTCCTTCCTTGTATCCGTCAGATCCTGCTGAGTGCGAGCTGCGGCCAGTGCCGCGCCGGCGTGTTCGCGTCCAGTACGGGCACGCCCGCATCGAGGAGGACTTCCTGCGGGGCACGGTCGGACCCCAGGATGATGCCGTCGGCCCCGGCGATCGCGGCGGCCCGGGAGTCGACCAGGAGCCTCTCGAGATGCGGCAGCCGCAGCCGGATGTACGACTCGTTGCTGCCGACCAGTTCCGCCGGATTCACGACCTCGTCGAAGATGCGCACCTGCACGCCCTTGCCGGTCAGCGTCTCGGCGATGTCGACGTACGGGCTCTCGCGGAGGTCGTCGGTGCCGGCTTTGAAGGCCAGCCCGAGCAGGGCGACGCGCCGCCACCCCAGCGACAGCACGTGGTCCACCAGACGGCGCGTGTGCGAGGCGTTGCTGGGCAGCAGGCTCTCCAGAAGCGGCGCTGCCACATCGGCGTGGCGGACGGCATGGATCAGCGCCCGCACGTCCTTCGGAAGGCAGGATCCCCCGAACGAGGCGCCGGGCCGGAGATACCGCGCCGAGACGTTCAGCACCTTGTCCTCGACGAACACGGCCATGAGCGCATCGGCGTCGACATCGTACGCGTCCGCGAATCGCGCCATCTCGTTCGCGAACGCGATCTTCACCGCGTGGAACGCGTTGCTGGCGTACTTGACGGACTCCGCCGTCGCGATCGACACCTGGCGCACCGGAGCGGTCACCTGGTCGAAGAGATGGGTCACCGCGGCCAGCGCGACGTCGTCGTCCGTGCCGATGATCGTGAACGGCGGATGGCCGAAGTCGACGATGGCCGACGACTCGCGAAGGAACTCGGGGCAGTAGGCGACGCTGTAGCGTCCACCGGCCGGATCGGGCATGCGTGCCGCGACGAGGCGCTCGGTGGTGCCCGGCAGGAGGGTGCTGCGGATCACGACGGTCAGGTGCCGCCCCTCGGGATGCTCCTCGAGGAACCCGCCGATCTGCCCCAGCACGTCCTCGACGTAGCCGGTGAACAGAGCGCCGTTCGGCGCCGACGGCGTCCCCACGCACACGACGGCGACATCGGCGTCGTTCAGCGCCCGGGCGGCGTCCGTGGTGGCCGTCAGACGCCCGGCATCCACCACCTGCGAGATGAGGGCCGCCAGCCCCGGTTCGGCGAGCGGCGCGAGCCCGCGTCTGACCGCGAGCACCTTCTGACGGGCGAGGTCGACCCCTACGACGTGATGCCCCTCGTCGGCGAGGCAGGCGGCCGTGACACTGCCCACGTACCCCAGCCCGAACACGACCACTCTCATGCTTCCGCCCTCCTCTTCATGTCGGATGACTCCAGATCCATCCAGTGCTGCGGGACCGCCTCTCCGACGGCGGCGGCTGCCGTCGCGATCGACCGCTCGGCAGCGAGCCGCCCGTACGTCGATGTGAGCCGCTCGGCCTGGATCTCCCAGCACAGCTGATCCTCGAAGCGCTCGCGCCCGGCCTCTCCCATCCGCCGCGCCAGAGCCGGATCGACCAGGACCCGCTCCACCGAGTGGGCGAAGCTCCGGGCGTCGTTGTCGCGGTCCGCGTACAGCGAGGCATCCTTCGCCGAATAGCGCCCCTCGCGCACGTCGAACTGCACGATCGGCCGCCCCAGTGCCATGTACTCGATGATCTTGTTCATCGTCGACAGATCGTTCATGGGGTTGACCTCGTCGGGGTTCACGCAGACGTCGGCGTCCGCGAGGATGCTCTTCATCCGGTCGTCCGGCACGCGCCCGTGGAACTCGACCCGATCGGCGATCCCGCGAGTGCGCGCCAGGGCCTCCAGTCGCCCCCGGTCGGGGCCCGATCCGATCAGCGCGAGGTGCACGTCGAGATGCCGCTCTGCGACCAGCACCTTCACAGCATCGATCAGATACTCGATGCCCTCCTGACGCCCCATCACCCCGACGTAGCCCAGCAGGTGCTGATGCCCGCGATGCCAGTCCTCGCCGGTCGACCGGTAAGACGCCCACGAGCGCGACGGTCCCGAGCGCACCACCGTCACCTCCGCCCCGGGCACGCGGCCCCGCCTCATGGCGATGTCGCGGTAGCTCTCGTTGGTGGAGATGACGTGGTCGGCCCACGCGTAGCTGCGCTGCTCGCACAGGCGCGCGACGCCGACGAAGAACCACGAGAGCGGCATCCGCTTCGCCTGCACGAGTTCGGGGCCGATGTCGTGCTGATCGAAGACGAGCACGCTGCCGTCCTTGCGCTTGGCCCGTGAGGCCACGAGGTAGAGCAGATCGGGCGGGTTGCAGAAGTGGACGATGTCGAAGGGCGCGACGCCGCGCGCCACCTCGAACGTCCGCGCCATCCGGCTGAGCGAGACGACGTACTCGTTCACGTAGCCGAAGATGCCCTTCGCCTCGCGCGGCGCCTCGTAGCGGTGCACGCCGATGCCGTCGATCACGAAGTCGCCCACGGGATGGTGCTCATCGCTCGGGCAGACCACTGTCACGTCCGCGCCCGCGGCGGCGAGGGACGTCGCCTCCTGCCAGACGCGCCGGTCGAACGGCACGGGCAGGTTCTGGACCAGGATGGCGATGCGGCGTCCGGTCAGCGACTCCCCCGCACCGTCGAGTTCAGCTTCCATTTCTCCCCCTCAGACGAGGACTTCCGCCGGGGCCGGGTGGCCGAGGAACGCTGTCGGGCTGGCCGTCAGGCCGTACGCGCCCTGCTGGAAGACCACGATCAGATCGTCGAGCTGCGCCGGTGGCAGGTCGACATCGTCGCCGAGCAGGTCGAGCGGCGTGCACAGGCATCCCACGACGTCGACCGTCTCGGCAGGCTCGTCGTCGGCACGGGTGCCGACGACGAGCGGGTAGTTGCGTCGGATGGCCTGCCCGAAGTTGCCCGAGGCCGCGAGCTGGTGATGCATGCCGCCGTCGACGACGAGGTACGTCGTGCCGCGCGAGACCTTGCGGTCGAGCACCCGTGTGACGTAGATCCCGCATTCGCCGACGAGGTAGCGGCCCAGTTCGATCACCGGGACGGCATCGGGCAGCCGCTCGGCCATGGGGCCGTCCACGAGCTCGTGGAGCGACTGCGCCACGACGTCCAGCTCGAGGGGGCGGTCCTTCGCCGTGTACGGGATGCCGAACCCGCCGCCCAGGTTGACGTAGCGCACCGGGGAGCCGATGTGCTCCGCGAGGCGGCTCACGAGATCGACGGTGCGGCGCTGCGCAACGGCGATCGTCTCGGCGTCGAGGTTCTGCGAACCGGCGAACACATGGAACCCCAGCAGGTCTATTCCGGAATCGGCATATTCCCGGAGCACGTCCGGGATGATCTCGGCATCCATCCCGAACTGCTGCGGTCCGCCGCCCATGCGCATGCCTGAGCCCTTCACGGCGAAGTCGGGATTCACCCGCACGGCGACGTGCGGCACCTCGCCGAGCTCGTCTCCGGCACGGAGGACGCGCCCGAGCTCGGTCGGGGACTCGACCTCGACGATCACTCCGGCGGCGACGGCCTGCCGGATCTCGGCGGGCGTCTTGCCCGGCCCGGCGAAGCTCACCCTCTCGGGCCGGATCGGGGTGTCGAGCGCCGTCCGCAGCTCCAGCCCGGAGGCGACGTCGATGCGGTCGACGCGCCGGGCGAGATGCTGCACGACCGCCGGCATCGGGTTGGCCTTCATGGCGTAGCTCAGCTCCACCCGCGTCGGCAGCGCACCGCGCAGCCGGTGGACTCGGTCGTCGAGCAGACCTCGGTCATAGGCGAAGAAGGGCGTCGAGCCGACTCGGGCGGCAAGCCGGCCGACAGGCATGCCGCCGATCTTCAGTTCGCCGTCGACGGTGCCGAAGACCTCCAGGTGCTCCTGCGGTGTCATGCCGTCACCCCCGCGGCGATCGCGCGGCGATCGAACTTGCCGTTGGGCGAGCGCGGCAGCTCCGGCCGCGTCTCGATCGTGGACGGGAGCATGAACAGCGGCAGCAGCCGCCGCAGCCGGGCATGCAGCCCCGCCGGGTCGAGGTGCGGCGCCGCAGGCGCGACGACGAGGACGATGCGCTGACCGAGCTCCGGGTCGTCGACGCCGAAGGCGACGGCGTCGCGCACCAGCCCGGTGCTGTAGGCGGCCTCTTCGATCTCGGTCGGGCTCACGCGATAGCCCGAGGTCTTGATCATCTCGTCGCGCCGCCCGACGAAGGAGAGGAACCCCTCTTCGTCCGCGACGACGGTGTCGCCGGACCAGACCGCCCGCTCCGGCGCCCGCCACGGCTGGCCGGGATGCGGCAGGAGCCGGTAGCGCTCGGCGGTGCGCTCCGGGTCGTTCCAGTAGCCGAGTGCGACGAGGGCGCCCCGATGGACGAGCTCGCCCTCCTCACCCGGTGCGCATCGTGTGCCGTCGGGGCGGAGCACGAGGATCTCGGCGTTGGGGACGGCCCTCCCGATCGACCCGGGCCGGCGGTCGACCTCGGCGGGGTCGAGGTAGGTGGAGCGGAACGCCTCGGTGAGTCCGTACATGAGGTACGGCTTCGCCGCGGGGAAGAGCTCGCGCAGCCGGTCGAGTGCGGACCGCGGAAGCCGCCCTCCGGTGTTCGCGAAGTAGCGCAGCCGTGACGCCGCCGCCTCCGGCCAGGGCACCTGGGCGACCTGCAGCCACAGGGGCGGCACGCCGGTGAGTCCCGTCACGCCGTGGCGCTCGCACAGCTTGGGCACGTCGTGAGGCAGGAGATAGTTCATGAGGATCACTGCGGCTCCCACCGAGAAGGCCGTCGTGATCTGGCTCAGCCCCGCGTCGAAGCTGAGCGGCAGTGCGCTGAGGATGACGTCGTCAGCAGTGTTCTGCAGGTAGGTGCTGACGCTCTCGGCGCCGGCGATGAGGTTGCGGTGGCTGAGGACGACGCCCTTCGGGCGCCCCGTGCTGCCCGACGTGTACAGGATGGCGACCGGATCGACGTCGATCGTGTCGCAGGAACGAGGCTCGGCCGCGGCATCCTGCCCATCGTCCCAGAGGTGGATCCGCGGCGCGGCAGGAGAGCCGTCGGGACTCTTGCCCACGACGATGACGTCGGCGACGAGCGTGGCGCCGGGGAGGTCCTGCGCCAGCTGCCCGAGCCGATCGGCCGACGTGATCAGCACGCGCGCACCGCTGTCACCGAGGATGTGCGCCACCTGCGCCGGCTTGAGCACGTGGTTGATCGGCACGAAGATGCCGCCCGCGAGCGAGGTCGCGAACATCGCCGCGACGGTCTCGATCCTCTTGTCGAGGTAGATCGCCACACGGTCGCCCCGCTCGAGCCCGAGCTGCTGCAGTTGTGCCGCGGCGGCACGGGCGATCGCCCAGGTCTGGGCGTAGGTCACGGTGTCGTCGCGGGAGACGAGTGCGGTGGCGTCGGGGGTCGCCGCTGCCGCCTGGGCGAGCAGGTCGTGCACGTGGACGCGCGTCGGGGTCATGGCGCCGTCTCCTCGTCGAGCCAGGCCAGCAGCTGCCGCGCGCGCGACGACCAGCCGGCACCCGCCACCGAGCGCCGGATCTCACGGTGGTCGGTCCGCGTGCAGACGCTCTCGTGCACGAGTGACGCGAACGCCTCGGCCGAGTCCGCGGTGCTCACGAACCGGTCATCGAGGCCCTCGGTCGTCGCCACGTCGGTCGCCACCACGGGTCGGCCGGCGGCCAGATACTCGATGGTCTTCAGCGGGTAGCTGCGCCGGTTGAACATCGTGTCGGCATAGGGCGTGAGCCCGACGTCCATGCACGCGAGGTACGCGGGCAGGTCGTCGCGCGGCACGGCGGTCACCCACTGCACGCCGGGAAGACGGGTCAGCGCCGCGAACCGCTCCGCGGTGTCGGACGAGTGGAACCGCTGCGGCCCCACGAGCAGCAGGCCGATCCCGGTGCGCTGCACCGCCTGCAGGACGGACAGGTCGACGCGGGAGTTGAACTGACCGACGACGCCGGCGATCGGCGACGGGAGCCGCACGTCCTGCGCGCGAGCGACGTCCGGCCCCGCCAGCACGTCGAGGTCCGCGCCGTTGGGCAGCCAGCGCGACGCGCGGCTGGTGCGCTGCAGGTGGCGGCCGAGCTCGGGGGTGACGGCGAGCACCAGGTCCGCCTCGCGCAGGTTCGCCTCCCGCGCGGACCCGAGGTAGCGCCGGTCGACGCCCCACAGCGCGCCGGCCTCGACGAAGTCGTCGGTGGCGTAGTAGACCTTGCGACCGGGCAGCCGCCGGGTGCGGGCGAGCATCGGCGACGACGATGCGCAGATCACCGCGGAGGGGGTCAGCCCGTGCCGGCGGAGATACGTCTGGGCGATGACACCGCACCACACATCGGCGATCCACCGGAAGACGGGGCGCTGATTGGCGGGCACCGTGGCGCCGCGCAGACGGACGATGTCCGGCCCGGGGCGGGTCACCGCCGGCACCGCGGGCACCCGGCGATGCAGCGGGCTCTGCGTGGGGTCGACCCAGATCACCGGGCGGTGCCGCGAGATCTCGGTCACCAGCTGCCGGTCCGTCCCCGCGACGTCGTCCCATGCGACGCCAGGGAAGTACAGGATCGGGTCGCGAGCGGGTCCCGCGCTGCCGGGTGCGGGCATCCGACGCCCGCGCTCACCGGCGACCGGGACCGCGTTGAAGTCGTCCGTCGGCGCACCGCCGAGGCGGCGGGCCACCCCGCGCCGGAGGTAGTACCCGCCCAGCGCGCCGGCGGATGCCGCGGCCGCGAGGACCCGGCGCTTCTGAACCGCCCGCGCCGCCCACGCGTCCCGGTACACGGCGACCTGCCGATGCGCGGCCTTCGTGAGCGCGAAGTCCGCCACGAGCTCGCGGCTGAACGCGCCGAGCGCGCGGCGGTGCTCCTCGTCCGCGAGCAGCGGGGCGAGCTCTGCCCGCAGCCGACGGCGCCCCTGGTCGCGCCCGGGACCGACGCCGTACCAGCCCTGCCAGCGGAAGACGTCGGCGGTCTGCGGCGACAGCGTCTGGAAGAACCCATGCTCGCCCTGCACGATCAGCGGCTTGCCGAACGCGAGCGAGCGCAGCGCCGATCCGCCCATCCCGAGCACGACGTCCGCGGCGGCGTACGCGACCCTCGGGTCGGCGAGCTCCCCGGTGAACACGACGCTCCGGCGCGCGCGCCCCGCGTCGGCGCGGTCGGCGGCCTTCATCATGTCGGGGCGCGAACTGCCGTCGCCCACGATCAGCAGCTGGAACGGGAGCTCGTCCGCGAGCTCGCCCGCGACCTCGATCGCGGTGAGGATGCCCTCCGCCTTCAGGTCGGGGACGAGACGGCTCACGCACGCGACGACGGGGCGCCCGTCGAGCCCCCAGTCGGCCCGGAACGCCGCGATCTCGGCGTCAGCGGGCGGCACGTTGTGGGCGAGGTCCACCGGCGGCTCGATCAGCGTGACCGCCAGGCGCCCGCGCGCCTGCTCGACCGCCGAGATCTGCTGGGTGCCGACCACGAGCGGCATCCACCGGGGGACGAACGGCGCCACCGCCATGGACATCACGGTGCAGACGGCCGCAGCATCCGGGAAGGACTCCGTCGCGAGCGCGGCCTCCAGCGCGGGCGGCCATTCGTAGCCGTGCACGATGTCGATGCCGCGATCGGCCACGAGCTCCCGGATGGCCCGCGCCACGTTCGGCGACGGCCGCCGCCCGGGCTCGGGCGACTCGACGAACTCGAGGCCGAGCTCGTCGATGCGCGCGCACAGCGTGCCGCGCGGCCCGAACACGATGCACTCGTGCCCGATCGCGGCCACCGCTGCCGCCAGCTCGATGGCGTTGAGCTGGCTGCCTCCGAGGTCGAGGTCGTGCGGGCAGACGAGGATCCTCACGGCGTCGCCCCCTCCGCCGACTCGGCACGGGCCGTCCGCAGGATGCCCAGGCTGCGTCTGGACAGCAGGAGCAGCCCCGCGCTCACCGCGACCGAAAGGACGCCGGCGAGCGCGGCGGCGAAGAAGGCCGACGCGATCAGCTGCGCGCACAGGATGCTGGCGCCCAGCGCGACAGCGCCGCCGAGCAGCGGGACGAGGGTGGCGCGGGCCAGCGCGAGCAGGTGCACGCCGGCACGCCCGAGAGCCCAGCCGTAGCCGCCGATCATGACGGCCGCCGCCACGAGGAACTGCGCGGCGGCGACACCGGCGATGCCTCCGCGATCGGCGCCGACCAGCAGCGCCGGGACGAGGACCGCGAGCCACGCGAGCTGGATGACCAGCAGCGCCGTGGACCGCCGCTTCACGGCCAGGAAGTCGTACGACAGCTCGAAGACGATGCGGATCGCCGCCTGCAGCGCGAGCCACTGCAGCGCCAGCGCGGCCGGCGCCCAGACCGCACCGTAGACGAAGGTGACGACCGGCAGCGCGGCCCCCGAGAGGAACGCGCACGCCGGCAGCGCGACGGCCAGCACGACCCGGAACGCCGCCCGGAAGCCGGCATCCATCCGTCTCGCATCGCTCTGGATCCGCGCGAACGCGGCGGGCGCAACCGCCCGGATCGGCTGCGACAGCATGTTCACGGGCCAGCTGGCGAGGTTGAAGGCCAGCACGTAGAAGCCGAGCGCCTGCGAGCCGAGCAGCGCGCCGACGATGAGCTGATCGGCGTACGCGACGGCGAAGACCACGATGCTCGCCCCGGCGAGCGGCAGGCCGAAGCCCAGCAGCGGCCGCACGAGCGTCCGATCCCAGCCGAAGCGCAGCCGTTCGGGAGAGAACGCGATGATCATCGCGGAGAAGACGACGGTGGCGACGACGCGGCCGATCGCGAGACTCATCGCCCCGACGCCCACGACGGCCAGGACGATCGAGATGCCGGCGCCGAGCCAGACGTTGACCTGGTCCGCGATGGTGCGCCGACCCTGCTGGAACCCCCGCTGCAGCAGGGCGGCAGGCGTGGCCACCAGCCCGTTCAGCGGCACGCACACGAGCATGAGCTGGACGACGGCGGTCGCGCCCGGGTCGCCCATCGCCGCGGCGAACACGGGCGCGACGGCGAGTCCGACGGCGAAGATCAGCGTGCTCGCCACGACCGAGATCGTCGTCACGGTCGGTGCGATGCGACGAGGATCGCCGTCCCATCGCACGATGGCGAGGCTCACTCCGAGCTCGTTGAAGCTCAGCACGGCCATCAGTGCGACCATCGCGACGGCGAAGGTGCCGAACTCCTCGGGTCCGAGCAGGCGTGCGATGACGATGCCGATCGCGAGGCCGCTGAGCTTGCCGATCACGGTGTTGGCGAAGCTCCATCCCAGTGCGCGGCGCGCGGTGGGCGGACGCGAGCCGCGTGCGGTGTCTGCCGTCGGTCCGTGCAGCCGCATGTCATGCTCCGACCGCGCAGGCGAGGGCATCGGCCACGGCGTCCTGCTGCGCGGGGGTGAGGTGCGGGAACATCGGCAGCGAGAGGATCCGGTCCGCGGCGGCCTCCGCCGTGGGGCACTGACCGCGCCGGCCGCCGAGGGCCGCGTACGCCTCGGTGAGGTGCACCGGAGTCGGATAGTGGATGCCGCACCCGACGCCGGCTGCCGCCAGCGCATCCGCCACGCCGTCGCGATCGGCGACCCGGATCACGTAGAGGTGCCAGACGTCCGCGTTGCCGGGGCGGACGGCCGGCGTCCGCACGTCGCCGATGCCGGCGAGCAGCTCGTCATAGCGTGCGGCCGCTGCCGCCCGGGCGGCGTTCCAGCCGTCGAGCCGGCGCAGCTTGGCGCGCAGGACTGTCGCCTGCACGGCGTCCAGCCGCGCGTTGATGCCGACGCGGTCGTGCACGTACTTGGCCGAGCTGCCGTGCGCCGCGAGGTTCCTCACGCGGTCGGCCAGCGCGGCGTCGTTCGTCATGACCGCTCCGGCGTCGCCCGCCGCCCCGAGGTTCTTGCCGGGGTAGAAGCTCGTCGCCGCGATCCTGGCGACGGCGCCGGCGCGGCCGGCCGGCCCTCGCGCACCCTGCGACTGTGCGGCATCCTCGACGATCTCCAGTCCGTGCCGCGCGGCGATCGGGCCGATGAGCTCCATCGGGGCGGTCTGGCCGAAGAGGTGGACGGGCACGATGGCCTTCGTGCGGCTGGTGATGGCGGCCTCGGCGGCCTCAGGGTCGATGAGCAGGTGTTCGTCGTCGACGTCGACGAAGACGGGCACCGCGCCGACGCGAGAGGCGGCCTCGGCGGTCGCGATGAAGGTGTTGGCGGGCATGATGATCTCGTCGCCCGGCCCGACCCCGACGGCCCGGTAGGCCAGTTCGAGGGCGTCGGTGCCGTTGGAGACGCCCACGACGTGCTCGACCCCGATGTACTCGGCGTACTCGCGCTCGAACGCCTCGACCGCGGCGCCGCCGATGAACGCGGCGGCGGCGAGCTGGTCGCGCCAGACCGGGATCACCTCGTCGGCGATCTCGGCCTGCTGCGCGGCCAGGTCGAGGAAGGGCACCCGCGCGTTCATGCCGGCCTCCGGATCTCTCGCGCCGGCACGCCCGCCCACGTCGCGCCGGCGGGCACGTGATCCAGCACGACGGCGCCCATGCCGACGGTCGCCGCCTCGCCGATGGTGAGCCCCTGCCGCACCGACGCGTTCATGCCGAGGTAGGCGGCCGGGCCGATGCGCACCGTCCCGCCCAGCGCCACTCCGGCGGCGAGCGTCACGAAGTCCTCGAGGACGTCGTCGTGGGTGATCGTGCAGTTCGGCATGACGACGACGTGGTGCCCGAGTGCGGCATCCGCGGTCACGACGACGTTGTCCAGGACGATGCTGCCGGGGCCGATGCGGCTCGACCTTCCGATGCGGGCCGATCGTGCGACGTAGGTGGCGTACCGGTCCGCGCCGACGCCTGACTCGCGGAGGCGGCGGACCACGGCGCGGCGGCCCTGACTGCGCCCGACGCACACCAGCAGCGCCTCGGGGCGCGCAGCGACGTCGCCGACGGTTCCGACGACCGGGATGCCGCCGACAGTGGTTCCCTGCAGGTCCGCGTCGTCGTCCACCATGCCGACGACGCCCGTGATCCCGGCCGCGATCACCTCGCGGGCCAGTCCGCTCGCCCCCACCAGCAGGATCCCCTCGTTCACGATGCCACTCCGTCCGGTGTGCGCAGGACGGCGATCACACGCTCCTGGTCCTCGTCCGTCAACTGGTGGAAGACGGGCAGGATGAGCGTGGCGTCGGTCAGGCGCTCGGTGACGGGGAGGCCTGACTCGGGGGTCAGCTCACGGTAGGGCGGCTGGCGGTGGGCCGCCATGATGCCGCGGCGCGCCGAGACATCGGCGCGCGCCAGCGCCTCCATCAGCCCGTCGCGGTCCGTCGGGTACCCCGCGCCGACCTCGACCCAGAACGACTGGTAGTTGCCGGTGCCGTATTCCGGATCGGCGACCGCGCGGAGCCCGTCGATCCCCTCGACGGCGTCCTGGTACCGTGCGGCGATCTCACGCCGTCGCGCCACGATCTCGGGAAGGCGCCCGAGCTGCACGAGTCCGACGGCGGCCTGCAGGTCGGTCATCCGGAAGTTGAAGCCGACCTCGGTGTACTCCTCGGGCGGCGGCAGCACTGACGCGTGTCGGTCGGCCGCCGAGACGCTCATCGCGTGCTCGCGCAGGTGGCGGGCACGGTCGGCCCAGTCCGGGTTGGCGGTCGTGAGCATGCCCCCCTCGCCGGTGGTGAGGAGCTTGCGCGGGTGGAAGGACCAGGTCGCGATCTCGGCGCCTGCGCCCACCGGACGCCCCTTGTAGACGGACCCGGCCCCGCACGCGGCATCCTCCACGACGACGATGTTGAGCTGATCGGTGAACGAGCGGATGTCGTCGATGTCGACGGGGACGCCGCCCTGATCCACCGCGATCACCGCCCGGGTCTGCGGCGTCAGCGCGTCGGCCACGGTGTGACCGGTGACGTTGCCGGTGACCGGATCGACGTCGGCGAACACCGGGGTCGCGCCGACGTAGCGGACGGCGTTCGTCGTGGCGATGAACGAGAACGACGGCACGACGACGTCGTCGCCCGGGCCGATGCCCGCCACGATCAGCGACAGGTGCAGCGCAGTGGTGCAGCTGCTGGTGGCGACCGCGTGGCGCGCCTGCATCGCCTCGGCGAACGCCTGCTCGAACCGCGCCACCCGCGGCCCCTGCGCGACCCAGCCGCTCGCGATCGCCTCGGCGACGGCATCCGTCTCCTCCTGTCCCATCCACGGGACCATCACGTTGATGCGGCCGGTCACGGGACGCTCACCGCCCGTCCCGCAGAGATCTCCTCCCGGAGGGGCCTCCACCAGTCGACGAGCAGCCGCAGGCCCTCCTCGAGCCCGATCGTCGCCTCGAACCCGAGGTCGCGGCGGGCCGCCGACGTGTCCGCGAGGCGGCGCACGACGCCGTTGACCGCGCGCTCCGGCCCGTGCTGGACGCCGACGTCGGAGCCCATCGCGCGCAGCAGCGACTCCGCCAGGGCGAGAAGGCTCGTCTCGGTGCCGCTGGCGATGTTGTACGTGCCGGCGACGACGTCGCTCTGCGCGGCGAGCACGTTCGCCCGCGCGATGTCGGGGACGCAGACGAAGTCCATCGTCTGCTGCCCGTCGCCGAAGATGAGCGGCGATCGCCCATCGGCGATGCGCTCCATCCAGCGCACGAGCACCTCGGTGTACAGGCCGTGCACGTCCATGCGCGGGCCGTACACGTTGAAGTAGCGCAGCACGACATAGTCGAGGCCTTCCATGGCACGGAAGCTGCGGATGAGGCCCTCGTCGAACGTCTTCGCGGCGCCGTAGAGGGTGTCGTTGTTCTCGTGGTGGTGCCGCTCGGTCGTCGGGAACTCCTCGGCCATGCCGTAGACCGACGCGCTCGAGGCGGCGACGAGCTTGCGCACACGGTGCCTCGCGGCGGACTCGACGACGTTGAACGTGCCGTCGACGAGCACCTCGAGGGCCAGGCGCGGCTCCTCAGCGCACTGCGTGATGCGGATGGCCGCCTGATGGAAGACCACGTCCGTGCCGGCGGTGAGGTCGTCGACCAGGGCGGCGTCGCGGATGTCGCCCTCGATCAGGTCGACCCGCCCGCTCGCCAGGGCGTCGTCGAGGTTGGCGCGACGGCCGCGCACCAGGTTGTCCAGCACATCGACGTGGGCGACGCCGGCGGCCAGCAGTTCGTCGACGAGTGTGGAGCCGATCGTCCCGGCCCCGCCGGTGACCAGGACGCGGGACCCCTGCAGTCCGGTCATGCGCGCTGCGCCTCTCGCTCGAGGGACTCCACCGGCTCGGGGGCGCCATGGGCACGAAGACTGCGGGATGCCGCCTCCAGGACGGACAGCACGCGCAAGCCGGAATCGCCGCTGGTGCGCGGGGCCCGGCGTTCGCGGATCGCGCTCGCGAACTCGCTCGCCACGCCCGCCAGCGCTTCGTGCTCGGGCAGTGCCGGCGCCCAGGTGTCGCCGAGCCGGTACGAGATCTGCGCCGCGCGCTCGTCGGCGGTCTCTTTCGAGTGCAGCGCCAGGTCGACGCCGCGGTCGTACACGCTCAGCCGCTGCTGCGGATTGAGATCGTCCCACACGAGCGTGCGCCGGGTCCCTCCGATCACCATCTGCCGGATCTTGGTCGGGCTCAGCCAGTTGACGTGCACGTGGGCGATGCCGCCGATCGCGAGGGGCATCGCCAGGTAGCCGATGCACGACTTGCCGGTGTGCAGCGGATCGGCGCCGTGCGCCGAGACCGACGTGACGTCGAGGCCGCCCGGGAGGACGAAGTCCACGATCGAGAGATCGTGGGGCGCGAGGTCCCAGAAGACGTCGACGTCCGGTTGGATGAGGCCCAGGTTGATCCGCACGCTGTCGACGAACAGGATGTCGCCGAGGGCGCCCTCCGCGATGAGCTCGCGGATCTTGAGCACGGCCGGCGTGTAGCAGTAGGTGTGGTCGGCCATGAGCACCAGCCCGTTCGCGCGGGCACGGGCGACCATCTCGGTGCCGCGGTCCCAGCCGTCGGCGAGCGGCTTCTCGACGATCACGTGCTTGCCGGCTTCGAGCGCCGCCAGCACGATCGCGTGGTGCGTGCGCGCCGGCGTGGCGACGGCCACGGCGTCGATGCCGGGGTCGTCGAGCACGTCCTCCAGGCGGGCGGTCACCGGGGCGCCGCCCACGCCGTCGGCGATGCGGGTCGCGCGCACGAGGTCGAGATCGCAGATCGCTGCGAGGTTCCAGTCGGGCGATGCGCGGAAGTTGCGAGCCAGATTCGGCCCCCAGTAGCCCGCACCCACGACGGCCACGTTCAGGTGAGAAGGCACGCCGAATACACCCCCAATCTCTTCGCTCCGGCCCCCATGGCGGAGTGATCGTTACATCCGGCTATCGGTGTTCAGTTGTCTGGGTCGAAGATGATGTCGACCCAGAGTTTGGTGTTGGTGGTCAAGCTCGGGTACCCCGTTCCGTAGACGTAGGCGCCGCCGGTCGAATAGGTCGAGATCGGCCCGTTGGTCACGACGCTGCTCAAGCCTCCGTTGGTGGTCGCGTAGACGCGGGACGTGCTGTACATGCTCACCCGGTACTGCGCGCCGACGGTGAGGCGGACGGGTGTCGACAACTGGGCGGTCTGCCAGCCGGACGCGGTCTCGCCGGTGAACGTGACGGTGGCCAGGCGCTGACCGTTCGCGTTCCAGAGCGAGCCGGTGTGCGTGCCGGTGTTCGCCGTCCCCTTGTAGAACTTGATCGCCGTGACGACGCCCGGCGCGCTCGTGCGGAACCGCGTGCCCGCGTTGATGTTGAGCACCGTGCTGCTGTTGGCGTTGCTCGGCGTGCCAGTCGGGAACAGGCTCACCTGGTCCGGCTTGGCCATCGTCGTGAACGACCACGTGCCGTTCGCCACCGCGGTGCCGTTCGCCGTGACCGTCGCGGTGTACGCCGTCGTCCACCCGAGTGCGGCGGAAGGCGTGAAGGTCACCACACCGGTCGCGGCGTTGAAGGCGGAGGTGCCTGCGACGTTCGTCGCGCCGGCCTTGAGCGTCAGCGTCGCCGACCCGGCGCCGGTCAGCGTCGCAGTGATCTTGACTGTCGCGGGATCGACGTTCGCAGCGGACGCGGCGGGCGACGTCGCAGACAGCGTCGCGGGGGCGATCGTCGTGAACGACCAGGTCCCGCCGGCCATGGCGGCGCCGTTCGCCGTGGCGGCGACCGTGTAGGTCTTCGCGTAGGCGAGGGCCGCGCTCGGGGTGAAGGTCACGACGCCCGTCGCGGCGTTGAAGGTCGACGTGCCCGCCACGGCTGCTCCGGCCGAGGTGACCGCCAGCGATGCGGAGTCCGCGTTGGTCAGGGTCGCCGTGATCGACAGGCCGGACGGCATGACGTTCGTGGCGTTCGCCGCCGGCGTCGTCGAGGTGATCGCCGCCTCCGGGACCGTCGTGAACGTCCACGTTCCGCCCGCGATCGGGGCGGAGTTGGCCGTGACGGTGGCGGAGTACGTCTTGCCGCGCTGCAGCGGCGCGCTCGGCGTGAAGGTCACGACGCCGGTCGCCGCGTCGAACGCGGAGCTGCCGGCGACGGCCGCCCCGCCCAGGGTGACGGCGAGGGACGCGGAGGTCGCATTCCCGAGGGTCGCCGTCACCACGGCGGTGAGGGCGACGTTGGTCGCTCCCGCGGCGGGCGCCACGGACACGAGCGTCGGCCGGAAGTCGATCACGGGCTCCACGAAGTAGGCGGACGCGCCGGACGACTGGTCCGGGAAGCCGCCGCTGGAGCCGTAGCGGAAGCGGCCGTTGGTCGTGGCCGGTGCCGTGATGTCGCCCGACACCTTGGGGCTCGTGAAGTAGCCCCCCGTGTACGAGTAGCCGCCGTTGGGCGCCAGGTACGACACGACGTAGGTCTGACCGGGCGAGACCGAGATCGGCGTCGCGATGGCCGCGCTCTGCCATCCCGAGGCGGACTCGGCCAGGAAGGTCACCTGCGAGAGCGCCACGCCGTTGCTGTCCCACAGGGTGCCGCGATGGACGCCGGTGTTCCCCTCGCCCTTGTAGAACCGGATCGCGGTGACCTTCCCGACCTTGCCGACCGTGAACGCCGTGCCGACCTCGACCGGCTCGGTCTCGGCGACAGCCGCCACCTGCGGCGTGTCGGCGCCGAACAGCGTCTGCATCGTGCCGGCGGGGGCTTCGGCGACGCGGAAGACCCAGGAGTCGAGGGTCGCGCCGTCCAGGACGACGGCGGCCGTGTAGTTGCCCGAGTTCAGCAGCGCAGCGGCGGGCACGAACCGCACCACCCCCGTCGTGCGAGTGAACGAAGAGGTCCCTGCGACGGGGCCGGCGGGACCCGTCACCGTGAGGGACGGGGTCTGCGAGGCGCTCACCCCGCTGACGGTCGCCGAGACCACGGCATCGACGGCGACGCCGTCCGCCCCGCGGGCGGGAACGGTGCTGGAGACGGCGAGCGCCGACTGCACGACGAACTCGACGTCGACGAAGTAGTTCGTCGAGTTGTACGTGTCGGTCGGCACCGTCCCCCCGGTGCCGTAGCGGTAGCGGCCGTTCTCGCCGGCGATCGTCGTGAGCGGTCCGCTCGAGACCGCCGCCGACAGGGCCGCTGCGGTATACGCGTACCGCCCTGCGGGAGCGAGGTACGACACCGTGTAGGTCTGTCCCGGCCCGATCACGACGGGGCTGGAGAGCACCGCCCGCTGCCAGCCGGAGGCCGTCTCGTTGGTGAAGGTGACCTGCGCCAGCCGGGTCCCGTCCTGCGCCCAGAGCGACCCGACGTGCACCCCGGAGGTGGCCGCGCCCTTGTAGTACCGGATGGCGCGGATCTCGCCCACGACCGACGTCGTGAACGCGAGGCCGAGCTCGACCGATGCCGTGTCGCCCGTCTCGGCCGGCACGGCCGGCGTCGTGGCGGCGAAGAACGTGGAGATCGCCTGCCCGGCGGACGGGGCGACGACGAACGACCAGGCGACGTCCGAGCCCGCGGCGCCGTTCGCGCCGACCAGTCCCGTGATCGCGACCGAGACCGAGGCGCCGCGGGCGAGGGCGGCCGACGGCGTGAAGACGATCGTCTTCGCGTCCGACGACAGCGCCCACGCGCCGGCGACGGCGACGCCGTCGGCCTTCACCGCACCCTGGTATCCGGTGGCCACCGCGCCGTCGAAGACGGCGGAGATCGTCGTGGTCGGGGCGGCGTCCAGCGACGCGTGCTGCGGCGACACCGACACGAGCGCCGGAGCGACCGCGGCGGGGATGAAGATGACGTCCACGCCGTAGCCGGCCGTCGAGGTCTGCGACGGGAACCCGCCGCTGTAGGTGAACGCCCCACCGTCGGCGCCGACCGTCAGCGGCCCGCGCGTGTACCCGGTGCTGAACTGGCCCGCGGTCACCGCGTAGCCGCCGGCAGGAGCCAGGTACGCGGCGGTGTACGTCTGCCCCGGGGCGACGCTGATCGGGCTCGGCAGGGTGACCGTCTGCCACCCGGTCGTCGATTCGTTCTGGAAGGTCGCCGTCGAGAGCTGGCTGCCGTTCGCGGCCCACAGCGAGCCGACGTGCGTGCCGGTGTTGGCGGTCCCCTTGTAGAACTTGATCGCCGTGATCTTGCCCGCCACCTGGACGCTGAACTTCACGCCCAGGGTGACCGAGTCCCGGTCGGCGTCAGACCCCACCGTCGGTGTCGAGCTCTCGGGGAACAGCGAGCACGGGCACTGCCCCTCGGGCAGGTCGACGCCCTGCGTCGTGAAGCTCCACGGGGATGCCGCATCCAGTGCGATGCCGTTGAGGTCCTTGGCCGCCGGCGTCACCGTGTACGTGGTCGAGGCGGCGAGTGCGGTCACCGGGGCGAAGCGTGCGGTCTTCGTCGCGGCGTCGTACGAGACGGTGCCCGCGACGGCGGTGCCGCCGGCATCCTTCACCGACATCCCGACCGTCGCGGGGTCCGCCGGACGTGTGAACGTCGCGGTGATCGCCGTCGCGAGCGGGACGCTGGATGCCCCCGCCAGCGGTGTGCGGGCGCTGATGCGCAGCGGCGACGAGTCCGACTTCGCGAACAGCACGTCGACGTAGTAGTTGCCCTCCTTGTACGTGGAGGTCGGGAAGCTGCCGGCACCCGCATAGACACCCGGTGCGTCGGTGCCCGCGACGTTGTCGACGCTCAGCGGCGGCGAGGTGACCGACTTGTACGGCCAGTACAGCTCCGTCGACGCGTACCGGCCCTGCGGGGCGGTGTACGAGACGGTGTAGCGCGTCCCCGCGACGACCTCCACGGGGCTCGTGAACTGCGCGGTCTGCCAGCCGGTCGCCGTCTCGTTCGTGAAGGTGACGGATGCGAGCCTCGTGCCCGACGCGTCCCACAGCGAGCCGACGTGCGTACCGCCGTTGCCCGTGCCCTTGTAGAAGCGGACGCCCGTGACGAATCCGTCCGTCGCCGGTGTGAAGCGCAGCCCGAGCTCGTACGCGCCGGCATCGCTGGTCGCGGCCACGGCGGGAACGCTGTTCCCGAAGACGCTCGCGGGGCCGGTGATGCTGAGGCTCCGGGCCGTCCCCGCCGTGGAGTAGTTGGCGCTGTCGTCGATCGCACGCACGATCAGCGGCGTCGTGCCCGCTCCGGTCTGGACGTAGCTGAACGTCCAGCTCGTGGTGCCCTGGGCCGGGTGCCAGGTCGCGCCGCCATCGCTGGAGAACTCGACTCCTGCCACCCGGCCTCCGACATCGCTCGCCGAGCCGGTGGCCGTGACGGCGGTGCCGTTGGCGATCGACTGGCCCTCGACCGGCGAGGTGATCGTGACCGTCGGTGCGGTCGTGTCTGTGCTCTTGGTCGCCGCCACCAGGCCCGCCATCAGCGTCCCGGGCTGTGCGCCCATGTCGGCCAGCAGATTGACCTCGGCCTGCTGCATGCGCACATCGGCGGCGGCCCCGTCGCCGTCGTGCGTCTGGTCGAGCCCCCAGCCCCACTGGATGCTCGCGGCCGAGAACACCAGCGCTCCGCTGGCCGCCTTGTAGAGCGTGACGTGATGGGTCGTCGTGCCGGACACCACCGTGCTGCCGTAGTCCGTCAGGTACTGCGGGGTCGGTCCGGTCGTGGTCGACAGCCTGATCAGGCCCTGCGGACGGGATCCGTTGTCGAGGTCCTCATTCGCCTCGTAGCCGATGGTGTGGGCGGCGAGGGATGCCGTCGTCCCGGCCGCCAGTGATGCCAGCGACGTGTTGCGCCACAGTCTGGTCTTGCCCTCTTCGCTGCTCACCTTCACGGCGAGGTCCACGTCGTTGACCATGTACATGGTTCCCGAGACGGAGTTCTCGGGCAGCCCTGCTCCCTGCGCCCGCGTCGCGAAGCGCGGGTCGCGCCAGGTGCCCGTCCACTGGGCATCGGGGTCGATCTTGGCGTCGCTCCAGGTCTCTTTGTACGACACGAGGGTGCGATAGGCGGTGCCGGTTCCGTCGACGGAGTTCTCGTACCGGGTGTGCCAGTACCCCTCGTTGCCCGCCAGGAACTGCATGTTCACGCCCGCGTCGCGCGCGGCCTCGACGTTCGCCCGCTGCGCGGCGGACCAGTACTCGTCGTGGCCGACCGACAGGAAGACCTTGTGATTGCGCAGCTCGCCGCCGCGCCGGTCGGTGTCCACCCCGGCCAGGTAGCTGATGTCGTAGCCGTTGCGCTCCATGAAGCGCACCGTCGCGTACTCCGAGCTGAAGTAGAAGTCGCGCCCCGACACGTTGCCGCGCGTCGCGAAGGGCCGGTTGTAGCTGATCTTGTAGGCGCGCCCGTTGGCCGCGCCCTGGTAGAAGTCCGAGCCGCCGTACGTGTTGTACGCCTGCCAGGTCGGGTCGGACGTCTGGAACAGCACGTCGGAGTGGTTGCCGTCGTTGCGGACGATGAAGGTGATGTGGCTCGCGTCGCCGTTGTCGGTGCGGGTCAGCTTGGCGACGTACACGCCCGACACGGCGTCGGCGGGCACGTTCCACGACGCCGACACCCCCCAGTTGCCGCAGTCGTAGAGCTCGGTGGTGACGTCCGAGATGCACGACGGCTGCCTCTGCGGCAGCGTCGCGCTCACCGGGACCGCGGTGATGAAGCGGGCCCCGAGACCCTGGTACCAGCCGGTGCGGTAGACGTCGATCGTGTAGGAGCGCGCCGTGGTGTCGATCTTGAAGTCGATGCGCTGTCCCGCGTTCACCGAGATGTCGGTCGCGAAGCCCTGGATCGTCGAGTCACCCGCCCCATCGATGTCCCACACCGACGGGTCGGTGCCGGGTCTCTGGTTCTCGCAGACGATCGGGTTGATGTTCGCGCCGCACGGGCTCGCCGCGCGGGCCTGCGGTCCCGGCGAGATCGCGATGATCATCGCGCCCACCAGGGCTGCGAGCGCAGCGAAAGTGACGGTCTTCCTGCGGTACGACTGCGCGCCGGGCAGAGCCGACGCCAGAGGCTGGTTGATCCCCATGAGCTTCCCTGTTCCCGACGCCCTCGTCGGTGCTGCCTTCCCGTCGGCCTTCGGGTGACCGGCTGGGAAGACATCCGCGTGCGATACATCCCCAGTGCCCGCGGAGGGTCCCGCGCGAAGTATAACCACAAGCTGACGCCGAATGGAACCCGGACGACCAAACACGCCGACGATCGGGCGGTACGCACCCGGGAAGGCGGTGCACAAACGCCGCACGGATCCGCGAAGATGCGGCTACGCCGTGCGGCCGACGAGGCCTACAGCTCGCCCGGGGCGGAGGCCTGCGCGTCGAGCTCGTCGACGAGCACTCGAGCCGGGGATGCCGCGACCCCCGCCTTGCGCGGCGCGTAGACCACCAGCGAGTGGAACACGAACCGCACGAAGAACGCGATGACGAGCGTGATGGCCGTGGCGACGACCGCCGAGATGTGGCCGCTGGAGACCATCACCGCCACGATCGGGATGCGGATGACAGCCTCGGCGTTGTTGAACGCGAACGACTTCGCGAAGCGCTGCCACACCCCCGAGGCGTTCTCACGCATGTCCTGGAAGACGAAGCGCTCCTGCAGCAGGAAGTTGCCGATGATCGTGACCTCGGCGGCGATGACGGCCGCGACGATGTAGTCCACGTCCAGGTGCGTCAGAGCCCAGACGATCGCGATGTTCGCGATGGCGCCGAGGCCGCCGATGATCGCGAACAGCGACATCTTGCCGAACCGCAGCGCGGTCAGCTGCGTCAGGAAGTGCACACCCTGCCGCACCGATGCCTTCGACTCGCCGGCATGGCGGTCGGCGAAGTCGAACGGCACCTCGGCGACCCGCATCGGGCGCCGCGCGAGGATCTCGAGCAGGATCTTGAACCCGCGGGGCTTCAGCTGCGCGGCGTCGACCGTGCGCCGGTCGACGAGGAAGAACCCGGTCATCGGGTCGGACACGTCCTTGAGGCGGATCGGGAACATCGCGCGCGTCAGCGCGGTGGCCCCCTTCGACACCATCACCCGCGTGCGGTCGGCGAGGCCCTCGGCCGTGCCGCCGCCCACGTACCGCGACCCGATCACGACGTCGACGTCGCCGCGCGCGAAGCGCCGCCACAGCGCGGGGATCTCTTCGGGCGGGTGCTGCAGGTCGCCGTCCATCACGAGGCAGGCGTCGGAGACCGCGGCCTCGAACCCCGCCATGACGGCGCCGCCCAGCCCGCCCGTCGGGTGGTCGCGATGGATCAACCGCACCGGAAGAGGAGCGGATGCCGCATCCTGCGCGCGTTCGGCGGTCACGCGATCGGCGACCTCGCGGATGACGTCGGGGGTGGCATCGGTCGAGTCGTCGACGAAGACGATCTCGGCCTCGATGCCGGCGCCGTCGACGGCGGACGCGACGCGACGAACGAGCTCCTCGATGTTGGGAGCCTCGTTGAACGTCGGAACCACGATCGACAGGAGCATCGCCGCACATCCTTCCACGCGCACCTGAACGGAAGGCGGGGCGTTCAGCCAACCCTGGGGATACGCGCGGCCCGCACCGGGTTTCACCAGGTCCGGGGAGGAAGCCGCGTCCGGCGCCCGTCCAGGCGGCGCGGGAGACAATGGTGGCATGACCTCCCCCTCGGACTCCACCATCACCATGTTCGGCGCCGACTGGTGCCGCGACTGCATCCGCACCAAGAAGCAGCTCGACGAGCTCGGCATCTCGTACACCTACGTCGACCTCGTCGCCGACCCCGCCGCCGCGGACGTCGCCCGCGACATCTCGGGCCGTACGAACATCCCCGTCGTCGTCTACCCGGATTCCTCGCACCACGTCGAGCCGTCGAACGCCGACGTCGAGACGAAGCTGCGCGAGCTCTCGCTGATCTGACGCTCCGGGGCGCCGCTCACCTAGGCTGAGGCCGTGAGCGTCGAACGGAACACCCGCGCCATCGAGGGAACGGTCGTCACCGACTTCCAGGACCGGATGAGCTACGGGGGGTACCTCGATCTCGACACGCTGCTGTCGGCCCAGCGGCCGCTGAGCGACCCCGAGCATCACGACGAGCTGCTGTTCATCGTGCAGCATCAGACCACGGAGCTGTGGCTGAAGCTGATCCTGCACGAGCTCGCCGCCGCGTGCCGGCTGCTGCGCGAGGACCAGCTCGCGCCGGCGCTCAAGTGCATCGCCCGCGTCAAGCACATTCAGCGGACGCTGACCGAGCAGTGGTCCGTGCTGGCGACCCTGACGCCCGCCGAGTACGCACAGTTCCGCGGCGTGCTGGGCAACGCCAGCGGCTTCCAGTCCGCCCAGTACCGCGCGGTCGAGTTCACGCTGGGCAACAAGAACGCCGCGATGCTCAAGGTGTTCGCGTCGGATGCCGCCGCCCACGCGCTCGTCGCAGAGGCGCTCCAGGCGCCGAGCCTGTACGACGAGTTCCTGCGGCTGCTCGCCCGCACCGGGTACCCGATCCCGGCGTCGGTGCTCGAGCGCGACGTCACGACGGCGTGGACGTACACGCCAGAGCTCGTGCCGGTGTTCACCGAGGTGTACCGCGATCCCCAGACGCACTGGGCGGCGTACGAGACGTGCGAAGAGCTCGTCGACCTGGAAGACAACTTCCAGCTGTGGCGGTTCCGCCACCTGAAGACGGTCGAGCGCATCATCGGGCTCAAGGTGGGGACCGGCGGCTCCAGCGGGGTCCCGTTCCTGCGCCGGGCGCTCGACCTGACCTTCTTCCCCGAGCTGTACGCCGTGCGGACGGAGCTGTGATGGCCCGCGACCCCTTCGCCCTGCGCGCGCTGCTCGGACCCGACGCCGCGTTCTGCCGCCGCGCCATCACCGGCGAGCACGGCGTCTCGCTGCCGCCGTTCACCGACCATCACGTGCACCTGCACCTCATCGACGAGGCGTCGCTCGCCCCGGGCGGCGTCGCCGCGGTGCTCGACCTCGGCGGCGACCCGGTCGCGCTCGCACAGCGCGACCCGCACAGCATTCCCCGTGTGGCATATGCCGGCGCGTTCCTCACCGCGCCCGGCGGCTACCCCGCCGGGCGCCCGTGGGCGCCACCGGCGACGGTGCGTGAGATCAGCGACGCCTCGACCCATCCCGGCGTCGCCGGAGGCGCCGCGACCGCAGTCGACGAGCAGGTCTCGTTCGGGGCATCGGTCATCAAGGTCGCGCTGAACAGCACGGCGGGGCCCGTCCCCGACGACGCCACGCTCGACGCCGTCATCGCCACGGCGCACGAGCGCGGGCTGACGGTGGTCGTGCACGCCGAAGGCGAAGGGATGCCGCAGCGCGCGGCCGAAGCCGGCATCGATGCGTTCGCCCACACGCCGTTCAGCGGCGTGGTCGATCGCGCGGTGATCGTGCGGGCGGTCGCCACCGGGCAGGTCTGGATCTCGACGCTCGCCATCCACGGCGGCGACCCCGCGGCGGCGCAGTCCGCGCGCATCAACCTCGCCGCGTTCGCCGACTCGGGCGGCCGCGTGCTGTACGGCACCGATCTCGGCAACGGCGACCGGCCCGTGGGGATCGTCGCCGAAGAGGTCGCCGAACTCGACCGCGCCGGTGTGCGCGGCGCGGCACTGATCGCCGCGATGGCCGACCCGTGGCCCGCCTCGGCACCGCCGAGCGGCGTGTCCACGTTCGTCGCGGGTGAGCCCCCGACCGGCCTCGACGACGTCGCCGAGTGGCTGGGCGGCGCGACGGTCGTGCCCACCGAGGAGCTCATCCATGACGAGTGCTGACGCCGTGACCGTCGAGACACTCGCGGAGGAGGCATCCATTCTCGATCGGACGGACCCGCTGCGGGCCTTCCGCGACCGGTTCGTCGGCGCCGAGACCTCGCTCGTGTACTTCGACGGCAACTCGCTCGGCCGGCCGCTGCGCGCCTCGGTCGACCGCTTGGAGCGCTTCGCCCGCGACGAGTGGGGTGGGCGGCTCATCCGCGGGTGGGACGAATCGTGGATGCAGCTGCCGTTCGACATCGGCGACGCGCTGGGCCGCACCGCCATCGGCGCGGCCGCCGGCCAGACCGTGATCGGCGACTCGACCACCGTGCTGCTGTACAAGCTCGTGCGGGCCGCGTTCGACGCCGCGCACGCGGCGGACCCGGCGCGCCTCGAGATCGTCGTGGACCGCGACAACTTCCCGACCGACCGTTACCTCGTGGAGGGCATCGCCGCCGAACGCGGCGGGCGGGTGAGGTGGGTCGACGTGGCGCTCGATGCGGGCGTCGAGCCCGAGGCGCTGCGCGCCGCCGTCGGCCCGTCGACCGCCGTCGTGCTGCTGTCGCATGTCGCGTACCGCTCCGGCTACCTCGCGGATGCCGCAGCCCTGACCCGCATCGCGCACGATGCCGGTGCGCTCATCGTCTGGGATCTCTGCCACTCCGCGGGGTCCGTGCCGGTGCGGGCCGATGCGTGGGGGTTCGACCTCGCGGTCGGCTGCACCTACAAGTACCTGAACGGGGGTCCGGGCTCCCCCGCGTTCGCGTACGTCGCGGCGCGGCTGCAGGACAGGCTCGCGCAGCCCATCCAGGGCTGGATGGGCACAGCCGACGTGTTCGCGATGGGGCCGGAGTACCGGCCGGCGGCCGGGATGCGGCGCTTCCTGTCGGGCACGCCGCCGGTGGTCGGCATGCTCGCGATGCAGGACACCCTGGCGCTGCTCGACGAGGTCGGGATCGACGCCGTGCGTGAGAAGTCCGTGGCGCTCACGGAGTTCGCCGTGCGCGCGTCCGACGCGCTGCTCGCCCCGCTCGGGGTGACTGTCGCGTCGCCGCGCGATCCCGGCGCGCGCGGCGGCCACGTGACGCTGTCGCACCCGGCGATGCGCGCGGTGACCGCGCGGCTGTGGACGCAGGACGTCATCCCCGACTACCGCGATCCCGGTGGACTGCGCATCGGCCTGTCGCCGCTGTCGACATCGTTCGCCGAGACCCTCGCGGGGCTCCGGGCCATCGAGGAGGCCGTGCGCGCGGAGGGCCCCGGGCGCTGACCTACACTGGCGCGATGGGCAATGAGGCTCCGTCGGCACCCGAAGCCGCGGCATCCACTTCTTCGCGCCTGCGCGCCGGGACGATCGCACGTTACGCGACAGGGTCCCTCGGCACGGGCGGGTTCGCCACGCTGCCCGGACTCGTGCTGACCTACTACCTCACCGATTCGCTGGGGGTGGCCGCCCTCGCGGCCGGGGCGGTCATCACGATCGCGAAGGTGTGGGACGTCATCATCGACCCCGTGATCGGCGCGCTCACCGACCGCGATCTCGCACGCCACGGCAGCCGGCGCCGGCTCATGCTGATCGGCGCATGCGCCCTGCCGCTGCTGTTCGCGGTGACGTTCGCCGTGCCGCCCGCGCTCGGGCCCCTCGCCGCGGGCATCTGGGTGCTGCTGGCTTTCACTCTCACGGCGACCGCGTTCAGCCTGTTCCAGGTGCCGTACATCGCGCTGCCCGCCGAGCTCACGCCGCGCTACGACGAGCGCACGCGCCTGCTCACCTGGCGCGTGGTGGTGCTCACCCTGGCGATCCTGCTGTTCGGCGCCGGCGGCCCGGCGCTGCGCCGGGTCTCGGACGACCCTGTGGTCGGGTATCTGGTGATGGGCATCGTTTGCGGCGTCGTCATCGGACTCGGGATGCTGGTCGCCACGACAGTCGCGAAGCGCAGCGCCCCCGCACCCGCCGTCGCCCCGGCACCCGCCGTCGCCCCGGCCGCCGAGAACCCGGGGATCCGCGAGCACTACGCCGCCGGCATCCGCGCGCTCCGCCGCAGCAGGCCGTTCCGGATGCTGCTGTCCACGTTCGTGCTGCAGGCGCTCGCGACCGGGCTCATGCTCGCCGGAGCCCAGTACGTCGCGACGTGGGTGCTGCACTCGGAGGCGGCGGTCGAACTGCTGTTCGTCGCCCTCATCGCGCCCGCGCTGCTGGCCGCACCGGGCTGGGGCGCGGTCGCCCGCCGCATCGGCAAGGAGCGCACGTTCGCGATCGCGAGTGTCGTGTTCGCAATCGCGGCACTGACGATCCTGGGCGTGCTGTGGGCGCCCGGCGACTGGATCTACGTGCCCGTCGGCGTGGCCGGCATCGCGTACGCCGGCATGCAGTCGCTGCCGATGGCGATGCTGCCCGACGTCATCTCGCATGACGAGCAGACGAACGGCCCCGGTCAGGCGGGCTCGTTCAGCGGGGTGTGGACGGCCGGCGAGACCGTCGGCTTCGCGCTCGGCGCGACCACGCTGTCGCTCATCCTCGCCATGACGGGATACGTCTCGCGCGCGGCGGGTCAGGTGGTGGAGCAGCCGGATGCCGCCGTCGCAGGCATCGTCGTCAGCTTCAGCCTGGTGCCCGCCGTCCTGATCGCGCTGAGCCTCGTGACGCTCGCCCGGTACCCGCTGCGTCGCGCCGACATCGACGCTTCCTGACGCCCCGGTCGCGGCATCCGGCTGACCTGTCGCACAGCATCGGATCCGCGCCTGCGGAGCAGGCTCTCGGACACCCCGACGAATGGATGCCGCCACCCGGCGTGTCGCCTGCGTCCCCTCAGGTGAGCAGTGAGACCGGGTCGCGAGGAGGGTGGGACCGGGTGCCGCGCGGGACGGAGGGTGACGTAGGATGCCCGGTGACGGACTCACCCGACCCGGGTCCCGGGCACGAGTTCGAAGGAGAGCACATGTCCCCCACCTCCTCCGCCGCCGCGAAGGCACCCGCGAAGCCCCGCGCGAAGAAGGCCCCAGCCGGCACCGCCCCCGCGCTGCCCGAGGACGATCGCGTCGCGCTCGACGCCGACATCGACCGGCTCGAAGAGGGCTCGCGCGTGTGGGCCGCCCTCACGCTCGACCAGCGCGCGCGCCTGCTCGGCCGCGTGCGCGACGCCGTCGGCGCGGTCGCCCAGGAGTGGGCCGACGCGGCCACGATGTCGAAGGGGCTGGAGCCCGGGCACGCGCTGTCGGGCGAGGAGTGGCTGGGCGGCCCGTACGCCGTGATCGGGCTGCTGGACGCGCTGCGCGAGTCGCTCGAGGCGCTGTCGAAGGGCAAGAGCCCGCTCGACGGCGTGCCCCTGGACACCGCGCCGGGTGGACGCCTGCGCGCGCACACGTTCCCGCTGAACGGCACCGAGAAGTTCCTGCTCTCGGGCTTCACGGGCGAGGTGTGGTTCGAGCCCGGCGTGACCGCCGCCCAAGCGCGACGCGAGGCCGGCCTCGGCCAGCTGACCCCCACCGAGCCGGGCGGTGTGGGCCTCGTGCTCGGCGCCGGCAACGTCACCTCCATCCCCGTCGCCGACGTGCTCTACGAGCTGTTCGCCCACAACCGGGTCGCCCTGCTCAAGGTCAACCCGACGCAGGACTCGCTCGTGCCGGTGTTCGAGCGGGCACTCGCGCCGCTCATCGAGCCCGGGTTCGTGCGCATCGTGCGCGGCGGTGCCGCGACCGGTGCGTACCTGACCGCCCACCCGCGCCTGGTGCACGTGCACATCACCGGGTCGGCGGCGACCTTCGACGCGATCGTGTGGGGCCCGGGTGCGACGAGCCGCGAGACCCCGAAGCTCCAGGTGCCGATCACCGCCGAGCTGGGCGGGGTATCGCCCATCATCATCGTGCCGGGGAAGTGGTCCGAGGCCGACCTCAAGTACCAGGCCGAGCACGTCGCCACGATGCGGCTCGTCAACGCGGGGCACAACTGCATCGCCGGCCAGCTCGTCATCGTGAGCTCGGACTGGCCGCAGCGCGCGGAGTTCCTCCACCAGCTGCACCAGGCCTACGCCGCGGCGCCCGAACGCCCGGTCTGGTACCCCCGTAGCGACGAACGGCTCGGGGCCGCGGCATCCAGCTATCCCGACGCCGTGTGGTGCGCCGATCACACGCGCGCGATCGTCGAGGTGAAGGACGGCGACGACCCGGCGCCCGTCGAGACCATCGAGTACTTCGCGCCGATCCTCGGGGTCGTCGAGGTCGGCGGCACGGGGCAGGAGTTCCTCGACGCGGCCGTCGCCCACGCGAACGACAAGCTCACCGGCACCCTCGGCGCCAACGTCATCATCGACCCCGCCACCGAGGCGGCGCTCGGCGACGGCTTCGAGCGGGCGATCGCCGAGCTGCACTACGGCGACATCGCGATCAACACGTGGACGGCCTTCAACTTCCTCACCGCGCGCCTCACGTGGGGCGGGTTCCCCGGCGCGACGCTCGCCGACGTCTCGAGCGGCATCGGGGTCGTGCACAACGCGCTGCTGCTCGACCGGGTGGAGCGCTCGGTCGCCCGTGGGCCGTTCCGGCCCTTCCCGCGGTCGGTCGGCAAGGGCGTGTTCACGATCCTGCCGACGCCGCCCTGGTTCGTGAGCTCGCGCACGGGCGCAGAGGTGAGCGCCGGCCTCACCCGCTACCTCGTCGACGGCAGGATCCCCGGACTCGTCGCGACGCTCACGAAGGCCATGCAGGCATGAGCCGCCGGCGGCCCTCGCTGTTCGGACGCGACGGGCTCGAGGCCGACTACGTCGTCGTCGGCGCGGGCTCCGCGGGTGCGGCGCTCGCGGCGCGCCTCAGCGAGGACCCGACGGTGTCGGTGCTCCTGCTGGAGGCCGGCGGGCCCGACAAGGCCATGGAGCTGCACGTCCCCGCGGCGTTCTCGAAGCTCTTCCGCGGCGCGTACGACTGGAACTACGACACAATCCCGCAGCCCGCGCTGGAGGGACGCTCGGTGTACTGGCCGCGCGGCAGGACGCTCGGCGGCTCGTCGTCGCTCAACGCGATGATGTGGGTGCGCGGCTTCGCCGCCGACTACGACGAGTGGGCGGATGCCGCCGGCCCGCTCTGGTCGTGGAGCGCCCTGGTCCCCTACTTCCGCCGCGTCGAGCACACGACCGACCCGGCCGATCCGACACAGGGCACCGACGGCGCGCAGGCGGTCGAGCACCAGCGCGACCCCCGGCCGCACACCGCCACGTTCCTGTCGGCGGCGCGGGAGGCCGGGCACCCCATCACTGCGGCCAACCTGCCCACCGGCCAGGGCTTCTCGCAGACCATGGTGAGCGAGCACCGCGGCGGTCGCGCGTCGACGGCCGACTCGTACCTCCGCCCGGCCAAGGACCGCCCGGGTCTGAAAGTGCTGACGGGGGCCCACGTGCGGCGCGTGACGTTCGACGCTCCGACAGGGTCGGTCGCCGCCGGCGCGAACGACGACGCCGAGCCCCGCGCGACCGGCGTCTATGTCGACCTCGACGGCATCACGCGCCACGTGCGTGCCCGGCGCGAGGTGATCCTCTCGGGCGGGGCGATCAACACGCCCCAGCTGCTGATGCTGAGCGGCATCGGCCCGGCCGGGCATCTGGCAGAGCACGGCATCGACGTCGTCGTGGACAGCCCCGACGTCGGAGCCAACCTGCAGGACCACCTGGTCGCCGGGCTCGCGCCCGAAGCGACGGGCGGCACGCTGTACGACGCCGAGAAGCCGGCCGAGCTCGTGAAGTACCTGACCTCGCGACGGGGGATGCTGACCTCGAACGTCGGCGAGGCCTATGGCTTCGTGCGCACCCCGGTCGCCGACACCGCCGGCATGCCGAAGGGCCTGCCCGACATCGAGATCATCTTCGCGCCCGTGCCGTACGTGGGAGAGGGGCTCGTGCCGACGCCGGGCCACGGCCTGACGGTGGGCGCGATCCTGCTGCGTCCGCGCAGCCGGGGCACCGTCCGGCTGGCCTCGGCCGATCCGGCCGCCGCGCCGCTCATCGACCCCGCGTACCTGTCGGATGCCGACGGCGTGGACGCCGCGACGATGCTCGCCGGCCTCGCCGAGTGCGAGCGCCTCATCGACACCGACGCGATGCGCACGATCACGACGGGCGGCTGGGTGCAGCCCGACGGCGGCGAGCACATGACGCCCGCCGAGCGCGCGGAGCTGTCGATGCGCCGCTACTCGCACACGCTGTACCACCCGGTCGGCACCGCGCGCATGGGCACCGACGACGCGTCGGTCGTCGACTCCGAGCTGCGCGTTCGCGGCGTCTCCGGCCTGCGCGTGGCGGACGCCTCGGTCATGCCCACCGTGATCCGCGGCCACACGAACGCGCCCGCGATCGTGATCGGCGAGGTCGCCGCCGACCTGCTGCGCGGGCGGCGCTGAAGCGGCTGCGCGCCGGAGCGTTTCGTCTGCGCGCGCCGGAGCGCGCTCCGTTCAACGACCAACTGGTCCCGGTCGTTGAGCGAGCGAGGTACGAGCGAGACGAAACGCCCTGAGCGCACGGTCGGCGTCGTGCGCCGCCGCTGACCGCGTCGGAAAGCGGGACACGTCGGCACTGAACGCCACGACAGAGGGGGAGTGGATGCCGGGCGCCCGGCATCCACTCCCCCTCCGTTCGACGCGAGGTCACACGACAGGCACGGCGACCTCGGGGAGCGGCAGCGTCTCGCCGCCCGCGAACATGCGGCGCACGAGCGGCAGCGCGGCACGCGAGAACAGGACCCGGGTCATCGCGCGCGACATGGCCGCCTCGAATCTCGTCGCCGGCACCATGCGCTTGATGCCGCCGCCCGGGATCTCCTTGCCCTTCTCGGCGAACGGCGCGATATCGGCCGAGTACGCCCGCAGCGCCCCGGGGGCGTCCCCGGGCATCGCGGCCAGACGCGCCGCGAGCAGGTACGCCCCGATGAGCGCGGTCGCGGTGCCCTGCCCGGTCATCGGCGAGCCGCACGACGCGGCGTCGCCGAGCAGCACCACCCGGCCGTTCGCGACGTCGGGCACGTCGATGCGCACGAGCTCGTCGAAGTACAGATCGGATGCCGCGCCCAGGGCCTCGAGGACGGCCGGCGTGTGCCAGCCCGCTCCGGCGATGCGCTCGCGGATCAGCGCCTCCTGCGCGGAGCGGTGGCCGCGCAGCGACGAGTCACGGTCCATGCGGAACGTCAGGATGGCCTTCGAGGTCGACGAGTCGCGGTCGGGGCGGATCCCGACGGTGGCGCCGGGCACGAAGCGCAGGGCGAACCAGCCCTCTTCGAGGTCGGCGGGCGTCGGCATCGTGAAGAACGCGGCGTAGCCGCCGAGGTACGTGGCGAACCGCTCCTCGGGTCCGAACGCCAGGCGGCGGGTGACCGAGTGCACACCATCGGCGCCGACCACGATGTCGAAGCGGGCCGGAGCGGCGTGCTCGAACTCGACGTCGACACCTGTCGCATCCTGCGCGAGGGCGGTCAGCCGGTCACCGAACCGCAGGTCGAGCAGGCCAGGGGCGGCGTCGGCGGCCGCGTGCAGCGCATCGAGCAGCACCTGCGCGAGGTCGCCGCGGGCGATCTCGATCTCGGCCACCGCACCCTCGCCGTCGAAGTCGGCCATCGACATGCGGCCGAACACCTTGCCTTCACCGTCGACGTACGACATGCCCTCCTCGTGGACGCGCAGCCCGTCGATGCCGGGCATGATGCCCATGCGCTCGGCGACCTCGCGGCTCGCGCCACGGAGGTCGACGGCCTGGCCGCCCGGGCGCGGCGCGTCGGCGCGCTCGACGACGGTGGTGCGGATGCCGGCGCGGATGAGCTGCAGGGCGAGGGCGAGGCCGGCGATGCCGCCGCCCGAGACGAGGACGTGCGGCGTGCTGTCGAAGTCGTTCATGAGGCATCCCATCATCGGTTAGACGTTTGTATGAGACATATGTCTAACAGATGATTTGGACGCTTGTCTAGTACGTCTGTCTAAGACGCGTGGGTACGATGGGCGCATGGGCAATCGCGAAGACCTCCTGGCCGGTGCACGACAGGTGATCCTGGAGCGTGGGGTCGCCAAGGCGACTGCCCGCGACATCGCCACGGCGGCGGGCGTCAGCCTCGCCGCCATCGGGTATCACTTCGGCTCCAAGGACGAGCTCATCAGCGCCGCGCTGACGGAGTCGCTCGGCAGCGGCATCGGCGACGCCATGGAGGCCGTCGTCGACGAGACCTCCGCCCTCCCCCTGATCGCAGGGTTCACGGCCATGTTCGACCGCATGCCCGAGATCTTCGCGAGCAACCGTGAAGAGCTGTTCGCGAGCCTGGAGAACTCCGTGCGCGTGGCGCGCGACAAGAGCGGCAGCGAGGCGCTCGTGGATGCCGTCGGCCAGGCCCACCTCGGAATCGTCGAGGTGCTGCGCAAGGCACGCCCCGACCTCGCCGACGCCGACCTCGACGCCATCGCCAAGCTCGAATTCGTGATCGTGCAGAGCCTCGGCCTGCTGTGGATCATCAGCCCCGAGTCCCTGCCGACGGGCGAGGAGCTCGCGCGCGCCGTCACCGCGATCGCGAGCGACGGCCGCGCCACCGTCGCCGACTGAGCGGCGGCCTCTCCCGCGCCGCAGCTGCGCCGCCAAGAATTCAGGAGACACGCCGCGTGCCAGGCCGCTGAGGCTGCGCGCGGGCGCGCTGCTCCTGAATCCTCGACGGCCGAGGCCGGCGCCGGACGCCGAGACAGCCCCGGCCGCACGGTGCGGACGGGGCGCTTCGTCTTGATCCTTCGTCGTTCGCTCAGGGGCCCGCGGGTGACGAAAGACGAAACGCCCTGCCGCGAGGAGCGACAGGGCGTTTCGAGGAAGGACTGCGTATCAGCGGCCGCCGCGGCGGTTGCCGCCGTTCTGACGGACGACCGAGCCGACCATCAGCTTGCCGGTACCGCCGGACGATGCGCGGCGACCGGGCGTGCGCGGGTTGCCCGCTGCCTGCTGACCTGAGCGGCCGTGGCCGGCGCTCTGGTCCTGACGCTGGTGCGAAGACTTCTCGTGAGTGGATGCCGCGTCCCGGCGCTGACCGCCGGCAGCCTGCTGACCGGCGCCCTGGCCGCCCTGGCCCGAGCCGCCGCGACGGCGACGACCGCCCTGGCCGGATCCGCCGTTGCGGCCCTGGCCGCCGGCATCCGTCCGCTCCTCGCGCGCAGCGCGCTTGCGCTGGGCGTTGGCGCCCTGGCTCTGGCCACCACCGCGGGTGGGAGCCGCGACCGGCGCCGGCTTGACGTACGGCGCGACCTGGCCGACGAGCGCGGTCACCTCGGCCGACTCGGCCGTGACGGCGACAGGCTCGACCGAGATCGCGGCCTTGCGCAGCAGCTGCGACACGTCGCGCTTCTGCTCGGGGAGCACGAGCGTGACCACGGCACCCTCCGCCCCCGCGCGGGCCGTGCGGCCCGAGCGGTGCAGGTACGCCTTGTGCTCCATGGGCGGGTCGACGTGGATGACGAGCTCGACGTCGTCGACGTGCACGCCGCGGGCGGCGACGTCGGTCGCGACGAGCACCTTCACCTCGCCCGACGAGAACGCCGCGAGGTTGCGGTCGCGCGCCGCCTGCGACAGGTTGCCGTGCAGGTCGACCGCGGGGATGCCCTGCGCGGTGAGCTGCTTGGCGAGCTTCTTGGCCTGGTGCTTCGTGCGCATGAACAGGATGCGGCGGCCCATGCCCGACGCGAGCGCCTTGACGACGTCCTTCTTGGCGTCGGCGTCGGCGAGCGTGAAGACGTGGTGCGTCATCGCGGCGACGGGCGAGTGCGCCTCGTCGACCGAGTGCAGCACCTCGTTCTGCAGGAAGCGGTTCACGAGCTTGTCGACCCCGTTGTCGAGGGTCGCGCTGAACAGCAGCCGCTGACCGCCCGACGGCGTCGCGTTCAGGATGCGGGTGACACCCGGGAGGAACCCGAGGTCGGCCATGTGGTCTGCCTCGTCGATGACGGTGATCTCGACGGCGTCGAGGTGCACGAAGCCCTGCTTCATGAGGTCCTCGAGGCGGCCCGGGCACGCCACGACGATGTCGACGCCGGCGTTGAGGGCGTTGACCTGGCGGTTCTGGTTCACGCCGCCGAAGATCGTGGTCGTGGTGAGGTTGTAGGCCGCAGCCAGCGGCGCGAGCACCGCGTCGATCTGCGTCGCGAGCTCGCGGGTCGGGGCGAGCACGAGGCCGAGCGGGCGGCCCTTGCGGCGGGGTCCGCCGGCGAGGGTCGTGCCCAGGCGCGCGACCATCGGGATCGAGAAGGCGAGCGTCTTGCCCGAGCCGGTCTTGCCGCGGCCCAGCACGTCGCGGCCGGCGAGCGTGTCGGGGAGCGTGTCGACCTGGATCGGGAACGCGGTGGTCTTGCCCGCCGCGGCGAGCGCGGTGACGAGGGGCTGGGGCACGCCGAGCGCGCCGAAAGTCGTTTCGGTCATGAGTGTCTGTCTCTGGGCACGACGGTGCCCTGTCGGTGGCCGGGGCGGATCTCGCCCTCGGGTCGCCGTACGAAAGATGTCAGCCGGTGCGAGTTCGGATCTCGGGATGCCGGCGAGGGAAGCGTTCTACGACGCGAGAAGCGCGGGGGAACGCGCTGCAAGGTTCTCCACCCTACCAGTGAGCGGCTGGGCGTTCCCCGTCACCGGCATCCCGTCTCCGCCCCTCATCCCCTCATCCCCCTGTTCCCTGGTCGACAACGCGGTTTCTCGCCGAACGGCCACGTTGTCGCCGGGCATGACGTGGTTTCTCGGCGAGAAACCGCGTTGTCGACAGAGGAGAGAGGCGTCGCGCGCTCGGGCTCGGGTGCGAGTGCGCTTCCGCTCAACGACCGGAATCGGCCTCCGCCGGCTCCGGCTGCGGCTCCGGCTCCGGCTCCTCGATCTCAGCGACGTCCGCCGCCCGGCCGAAGCGGTCCGTCGCGGCACGGAGCGCTGCGGCGATGCCGGGCTCGGAGGCCGCGTGGGCGGCATCCGGAATCATCACGAAGTCGGCCTCGGGCCACGCCCGATGCAGGTCCCACGCGGTCATGGCGGGCGTGCACACGTCGTAGCGTCCCTGCACGATGACGGCGGGGATGTGGCGGATGCGGTCGACCCCGGCGATCAGCTGTTCGGGCTCGAACCAGCCGCCGTGAAGGAAGTAGTGGTTCTCGATGCGCGCGAACGCGACCGCCTCGCGGGGCGACGTCATCGCCTCGACGAGCTCGGGATCGGGGAGCAGCGTCAGGTTCGACGCCTCCCATCGGGTCCACGCGACCGCCGCCGGCACATGCACGGCAGGGTTCGGGTCGGCGAGCCGGCGGTGGTAGGCCTGCAGCATGCGCGAGCGCTCGAGGATCGGGATGGGGGCGATGAAGTCCTCCCACAGATCCGGGACGATGGATGCCGCACCCCCCTCGTAGAACCATTCCAGCTCGTGGCGGCGCAGCGTGAAGATGCCGCGTAGCACGATCTCGGTCACCGCATCGGGGTGCGCCTGCGCATAGGCGAGCGCCAGGGCGCTCCCCCACGATCCGCCGAAGACCTGCCACGCCGGGATGCCGAGGTTCTTGCGCAGCAGTTCGAGGTCGGCGACGAGGTGCCACGTGGTGTTGTGGCGCAGGTCGGCGCGCGGCTCGCTCGCGTGCGGCGTCGACCGGCCGCAGCCGCGCTGGTCGAGCAGGATGACGCGGTACACGTCAGGGTCGAAGAAGCGGCGGTGCCAGGCCGACGCACCCGCGCCGGGGCCCCCGTGCAGGAACACCACGGGCTTGCCGTCGGGATTGCCCACCTGCTCGTAGTAGACGCGGTTGCCCTCGCCCGCCAGCAGCGTGCCGGTGTCGTACGGCTCGATGGGCGGATACAGGATGTCGTCGAGATGCTCGTTCATAGGCTTCCCCCCGGAACGCCGAAAGTGTCGCAGGCTGAGACACCGCCCTGGTAGCCCAGCTGGAACCAGCGCTGTCGTTGCGCGCTGGAGCCGTGGGTCCAGGTCTCGGGGTTCACGAAGCCCCCGGACTGCTGCTGGATGTTGTCGTCGCCGACGGCGCCCGCGGCATCGATCGCATCTGCGATCTGCGCCTGCGTCGGGGCCTGCAGATACGGTACCCCGTTCTCGTCGCGCTCCTCGGTCATCGCCCCGACCCAGGCGCCGGCGAAGCAGTCGGCCTGCAGCTCGGTGCGCACGCCGTTGCTGGCGGCTCCGCTGCCGTTGGTCGGATACTGCTGCATGATCCCGGCGATGTTCTGCACATGGTGCCCGTATTCGTGGGCGAGCACGTACAGCTGTGCGAGGTCGCCCGCCGATGCGCCGAACTGCTCGCGCATCAGGCCGAAGAAGGTCGGGTCGACGTAGACCGTCTCATCGCTCGGGCAGTAGAACGGCCCCGTCTGATTGGATGCCGTCCCGCACGGCGACGAGGTCGAGCCGTCGACGATCACGAGCGTCGGGGCGCGGTAGCCCTGCACCTGCGTCGTCCAGTACTCGTCGAGCACGACACTGCCGGCGGCGAGCCGGCAGGAGTCGTCGGCATTGGCGTCGGCGCCGGTCTCGCACTGGGCGATCCCGGAGTCGCTGCCGGCCGCTCCGGTCTGCGGCGCGAGCGGCAGGACGCTCGAGAAATCCTGCCCGGTGAACAGCTGCAGCAGCAGGACGGCGATGGCGCCGAGGCCTACGACCCCGCCGCCTGCGACTGCCACGCCCGCCCCGCGACGCCGCGCCGTGTTCCCCCCGACGTTGGCGTTCTCGTTGAACGTCATGTGTGTCACGGTACCGCGAGAGCCTGATCGGAGCACGGAACAGGCCTGCTTTCCACAGGAATCGGGATGCCGCGGGCATAGGCTCGGGGCATGGCGAGCGCACCCACGACCGTGACCATCACCGGCGGCGGAGGGCAGATCGGCTACGCGCTGATGTTCCGCATCGCCGCCGGCGACATGCTCGGCCCCGACCGTCCGGTGCGGCTGCGGCTGCTCGAGATCCCGCAGGGCATGAAGGCGGCCGAGGGCGCCGCGCTCGAGCTGCAGGACTGCGCCTTCCCGCAGCTGGTCGACGTCGACGTCACCGACGACCCGCTCACCGCCTTCAACGGCACACGCATCGCGATGCTCGTCGGCGCACGCCCGCGCACCGCCGGCATGGAGCGCGCCGACCTGCTCGCCGCCAATGCCGGCATCTTCGGCCCGCAGGGCAAGGCGATCGGCGCCGTCGCCGACGACGACGTGCGCGTGGTGGTGGTCGGCAACCCCGCGAACACGAACGCGCTCATCGCCGCCGCATCCGCTGCTCCCCACGTTCCCGCCGACCGTTTCACCGCGCTCACGCGCCTGGACCACAACCGCGCCGTCGGCCAGCTCGCCGAGGTGCTGGGGCTCGGTGCCGGCCGGATCGAGGGCGTCACGATCTGGGGCAACCACTCGGCGTCGCAGTTCCCCGACGTGGCGCACGCCGTCGTCGACTCGAACGACACGATGGTGATCGATGCGCTCGCAGAACGGCTGGGCGGGCGTGAAGCGGCGACCCGGTGGCTCGACGACACCTTCATCCCGCGGGTCGCCAAGCGCGGCGCCGAGATCATCGAGGTGCGCGGCTCTTCGTCGGTCGCCTCGGCCGCCAACGCCGCAATCGACCACCTGCGTGACGAGCAGCTGGGCACGCCGCACCGCACCTGGACATCGGCGGCCGTCGTCTCGCGCGGCGAGTACGGCGTGCCCGAGGGGCTCGTGTGCTCGTTCCCGGTGCGTTCGCACGGCGAGGGGTACGAGATCGTCGAGGGCCTCGACCTCGACGATCGCGCACGTGCCCGGATCGATGCATCCGTCGCCGAGCTGGTCGCCGAACGCGACGCGGTCACGGCTCTCGGCGTCCTGGGCTGACGGCGCTCTGGGCAGGGGCGGCGCAATAGGCTCAAGGCCATGGAAGCGCTGGTCGTCGTGATCCTGGCCGTGATCGCGATCGCGGTCGCCACGGCCATCGCCCCGAAAGTGCGGATCGCCGGCCCGCTGATCCTCGTGGTCGTCGGCATCGTCGTGGGGCTGCTGCCGTTCGTCGAGGTGCCTGAGATCGATCCGGAGTGGATCCTCGTCGGCGTGCTGCCGCCGCTGCTGTACTCGGCGGCGGTCGCGATCCCTGCCATCGAGTTCCGCCGCGACTTCGGCGCGATCGCGGGGCTCTCGTTCGTGCTGGTGCTGGTCAGCGCGGGCGCGCTCGGGATGCTGTTCCACTGGCTGATCCCGGGCGTCGACATCTTCCTCGGCGTCGCGCTGGGCGCGATCCTGAGCCCCACAGACGCCGTGGCGACCTCGATCGTCAAGCGCCTCGGCATCTCGGGGCGCGTCGTCACGATGCTCGAGGGCGAGAGCCTGCTCAACGACGCCACTGCCCTGGTGCTCATGCGCACGATGGTGGCCTCAGCCGCGTTCGCGGTGTCGAGCGGCTCCGCGGGCGAGGCCGGCGTCGAGGCCACCGACGCCGCCTTCGGCTTTCTGCCCGCGTTCGCGTGGGGCGTGTTCATCGCCCTCGTCGTCGGCGGTGTCGTCGGCTGGATCAACCTGCGGCTGCGCGCCCTCGTGCACCACGCCGCCGCCAACACGGCGATCGGGTTCGTCGTGCCGTTCGTCGCGTACCTTCCGACCGAGCACCTCGGCGGGTCTGGGCTCGTGGCTGCCGTCGTCGCGGGCATCGTCACAGGCCAGGGCGCCGCGCGACGGTTCTCGCCCGAGCAGCGCCGATCGGACGAACTCACCTGGCGGACGGTCGAGCTCATGCTCGAGGGCGCGGTGTTCCTCATCATGGGCCTCGAGCTCAAGCAGATCGTCACCGACAACTTCGCCAAGCACAACGGTCTCGGCACCGGACTCGAGATCGCTGCGCTCGCGTTCGTGGTGATCATGGTGGTCCGCACGGCCTACGTGTCGCTGCTGGTGTGGCTGCAGACCCGCCGCGCGGCCCGCAAGCAGCAGTCGAAGGAACGGCTGGAGTCGTTCAACGACCGGCTCGACCAGATCGCGGACGGCGCGGTCGCCCTCCCGCGGGGCGGCTCTCGCGCGGGCGAGCGGGGCGGCCCCCGCGAGAGCGGGCGCGGCGGACGCCGCGGAGGACCGGGCGCTCCGATGGACGAGGAGCGCACGCAGCGGCGCGTGTCGTCGATGCGACGACGGGTCACCACCGCGCTGCAGGACATCGACTACTACCAGTCCGAGCCGCTCGGATGGAAGCACGGCACCGTCATCGTGTGGGCCGGCATGCGCGGAGTCGTCACCCTCGCTGCGGCGCAGACCCTTCCCCGCGACACCCCGTCCCGCGAGCTGCTGGTGCTCATCGCGTTCGCGGTCGCCGCGGGCAGCCTCGCGATCCAGGGCTCCACGCTCCCGTGGCTCGTGAAGGTGCTGAAGTTCCCCGTCGCCGCCGGCGACGGCGCCCTGCAGCGCGAGATCGGACGCCTGGATGACGAGCTTCGCGTTGCGGCGGCATCCGCTCTCCACGACCCCCAGTTGAAGCGCCGTGACGGACGCCCGTTCTCTCCCGAGCTGATGGCGCAGCGAGCGCGCTTCGCGCAGCCGCCCCGCGAAGAGGTGAGCAACATCGACCCCGTCGAGCTGTTCGAACTGCGGCTCGCGTCGATCACCGCGATGCGCGCCGAGCTGGAGCAGCTCAGCCACGGCGGCGCGTACAGCACCGCCGCGTTGCGCCACGCGCTGGCGGAGCTCGACGCGGACCAGCTCAGCGTCGAGCTGCGCCTGGGCGACGACTGAGCCCCGGCCGGGTGAGACAATGGGGGCCGAGCAAGGGGGCACTCATATGAGCGACACGACACCGACGACCCGTCCGGATGCCGTCACGCCCGACACTGCGCCGCTCACTCTTCCGCACACCGCGGCCGAGTGCCCGAAGTGCTTCACCGAGCTGCAGGGCGACCGCACCTGGTGGCTGGCCCGGCCGGCCGGTTCCCGCCTGGTCGGGCTCGTCATCGCCCGCGACGACATGCCGTCGGTGGTCGAGCAGCGAAACGACCTGACGCGGTTCGGCGTGCCGATCGAGGGCTTCCGTCACCCCGCGCCCGAGACGCTGGAGTCGTGGGAGGAGCGCCTGACCCGCCTGTTCGGCCGCCTGACGCGCGGCGACGTGGTGGTCGTGGCGAACGTGCACGCACTCGGCCGCGACATCGACGAAGAGACCCGCACCGTCACCGAGCTGCACCGCCGCGGCATCGTGGTGAAGGTCGTCAGCCACGGCGGCCGGCACCTCTACGACGCCGGGCGCTGAGCTCGCCGCCCGGTCGCCCCGCGAGCGGCGACGAGACGTCGTGAGACGCTCTCGGCAACTGGGCACGGCGCGTATTCCGCGAGCGTTGCCGGCTCCGATGAGCGGCTTGCGGCGTGTCGACGCGCTCCGCTCGCTCAACGACCGAGGGGGCGCCGGGTCTCAGTCGTCGGCGAGGCCCACGGCGTTGTCGTGCTCGAGGTCGAGCAGCGGCAGGTCGTCGCGCGTGACCATGCGCGCGGCGATCGCGTGCTCGACCAGCCGCACGCGGCGGTTGGTCGCATAGGAGCGCACCCCGCCCCGCAGGCCCGGGACCCCGGCGCGGTCGAGCTTGTCGCAGACGTTGTCGAGCTTGCGGTTGAAGCGGGTGAGGGTCCAGCCGAGGCGTTCGGCGGCCTGCACCGATGTCGGCAGCTCGCTCATGCCGGTGCCCTCGCGACGCAGCACCGGTTCGGCGAGGGCGAGGATCATGACCCGCTGGCTGTGCGTGAGGGGCACGTCGCCGATCGTGCTCAGCCCGTCATCGTCGTCGGCGAACGGCGGCTGCGTCTCGCGGAACGTCGGCTCGGCGGCGTGGATGGTCAGCTCGTACGTCGTGGGCCCGGCGCTGAAGATGACAGTCGTGGCGGCGAACACGAGCGGCAGCCGCGCGCCCGGCGCGAGCCACGCCTGGACGCGGCCCCCGGTGTCGGTGACGGTCGCCGACAGGCGCGTGCCGACGTTCGACAGCAGCCAGAGCCCCTCGACGTTGCGGATCGTCAAGAAGTTGCGGTGGAGGAAGAGGTTGTCGTCGATCGCGAGGTCGCCCTCGCGGCCCACGGTGAACACCTCGTCGGGCGCCACCGCGAACTCCTCGCCGGCGAACTCGACGCTCAGCTGATCCGACACCGGGCCGCTCACTTCGCGCACCCCCGGGTCGGCTGGTCGTTGTCCTGGGAAGTGCCGTTCTTGCGCACGAGCAGAACATCGATACAGGTGTCGCCGGACACGGACGCCGCCACCGTGATCTTCGGTTCATCGACGTTCTGTGTCTCGGTCTCGGCATCCGCGAGGGAGACGACCTCGACCAGGTAGTGGTCGCCGTCCTTCGGATCGGGATTCGTCCATGTGAACCGAACCTTGTCCCCGGTCACCTTTCCCTCGACGTCGGTCACCGGCGCGACGACGGTCGAGACGACGTCCTGCGGCTTCCCCGTCGCCGCGGTCTCCGCCGGCGCCGGCGTCCCGTTCAGCATCCCGGGAAGCGACACCCCGACGATGATCGCGACGACCACGAGCGCAGCCGCGCCGAGCCCGATCCACAGTCCGGTCCGGCGGCGCGGGGGCGCGGCATCCACCTCCGCCTCCGCCGTCGGCACAGCGCTGGTGGCCACCGGGAGCGGCACCGGCGCCCGCATGACCGTCTCATCGAGCGAGACCGGTGCTGCCACTGGCGCCCCGCCGCGAGTCGTGTCGGCGTACGCGGTCGGCGCGACGCGCATCACCGTCGCCTCGTCGACCGGGTCGAACACCGGCGGCGTCTGTGCCGTGGAACTCGGCGCGAAGCGGGGCGCGACCGGCGTCGTGGCCGCCGAGGGACGGGTCATGCCGGCGGCGGGGGTCGTCTCGGGGTCGATGCTGACGACGCCGCGCACACGGGTGAGGCCGTCGTCCTCGTCGTCCTCGATGTCGTCGGGCAGCTGGTCGTCGAGGATGTCGATCGGCGTGACCGAGTGCGACAGCTCGATCTGCACGGTCTGCAGCGCGCGGGCGAAGGCCAGCGCGCTCTCATACCGGTCGGCCGAGGACTTCGCCATCGCGCGCTCGAGCACGCGCTGCAGCGAGACCGGAGCATCGGCGCGGCCGAGCGGCGGCAGCGGCAGCGTCTCGATGCGCGAGATGAGCTCGGCGGCGTTGTTGCGCTGCCCGGGCAGCTCGAACGGCGAGCGGCCGGCGAGCAGCGTGTAGACGGTGGCGCCGAGCGCGTAGACGTCCGAGCGAGGATCGCTGCGCGGCACGTCGGCGAACGACTCGGGCGGCGACCACGGGATCGACAGACCCGCCGACTCCGCTGCGGCGGTCGTCGTCGAGGCGATGCCGAAGTCGGTGAGCGCCGGCCGGTTGTATTCGGTGACGAGGATGTTGGCCGGCTTGATGTCGCGGTGCAGCACACCGGCGCGGTGCGCGGTCTCGACGGCTGCGGCGACCTGCACGCCGACGCGCAGCGACTCCGCGACCGAGAACGGCTCGCGCCGGTACCGCACCTGCAGGTTGGGCCGCGGGCAGTACTCCATCACCAGGTACGGGCGCCCGTCGCGCGCGACGCCCGCCTGGTAGATCGTCACGATCGCGGGATGCGTCGACAGCATCGCCATGACGTTGGCCTCGGCGGCGAACTCCAGGGCCGAGTCGCTCGACATGCGGTCGGTGAGCAGCACCTTGACGGCCACGCGGCGCTTGGGCAGCGCCTGCTCGTACAGGTACACGTCGGCGAAGCCGCCCGAGCCGAGCAGGTCGACGTAGGTGAAGCCCGGAAGGTCGGGCGGTGCCATGGGCGCGCGTTTGGCCATCACGACACCCCTTCGATCGCGACGGTGATGCCGTCGCCGAGGTCGAGCACGTCGCCGCGGATCACGACCGTCGCCTCGCCGGGGTGCAGCCGCACCGGGTCGGAGCCGGCGCGCAGCAGGGTCGTGCCGTTCGTGGTGCGCAGGTCGGTCGCGACGATGCTCTCGCCCTCGACGCGCAGCTCTACGTGGCTGCGCGAGATGTCCTGCTGCGGGCTGTCGACCGCCACCAGGTGCGGCAGGTCGGTGCCGCTCACGCGGGTGGACCGCGGCCGGCGGCCGATCACGACGGTGCGGTCGAGCAGGACCACCTGGCCGCTCGAGACGCGGATGCGCCCCGGCGCCGGCGGACGCGGCGGGGCGAGCGGCGGCGGCGTGGTCGTGGTGGATGCCGCACCTGCCGCACCGGCGGCACCTGCCCGCATCGCACGGACCTGTGCGAGCGAGATCGTCGCACCGTCGTGATCGCCGGCGGGCGCGGGAGCGACCGTTCCGCCCGTCTCGCCGCGGATCACGGTGGCTGCGATCGCAGGATCCTCGACCGGTGCTGCCACCGGCTCGCGCGCGGGCGGGCGCGGCTGCGACAGTGCGGAATCGGTCGGCACCAGCGTCTCGTCGCCGGCGAGGTTGTGCACCGCGCTCGAATCGATGAGCCCGGCCGTCGACGGCGCCGGGTCCACGATCGGGATCTCGGCGGTGACGGGCGAGGGCGCCTTCTCCGGCTCGACGGTCGGCTCCTGCGCGTCTTCCGGCGCCACAGTCGCGCTGACCGACTGCGCTGCAGCATCGCCGATCGGCTCCGCTGTCAGGTTCTGCGGCTCGGCGCCGCGCCGCGCCGCGGTTCGTGACTGCGGAGCAGGATCGGGGACGGACCCGGGAGGAGCGGATGCGGCGGCGGGCGTCGCCACCGGGCCTGTCCCGGCGGGGGCGGCTGCGGCATCCCACACGATCTTCGACGCGAGCACGACGGCATCCGCGACGGGGAGCTCGGCCGGACCGGACGCATCAGCGGCGTCGCCTGGCTGCAGCGCCACGCGCACGACGCCGGGGATGACGCGCTCGGTCCAGGTCGTGACACCCGCGCCCGAGATGCGCTCGGACGCGCCGCCCTCGACGTCGAATGCGAAGTCGCCGCGCACCGCCAGGCGCACGGCGTCGCCCTCGACCAGCGCGACAGCGAACGAAGGGATCGCCGTCAGCGACGTGCCGTAGGCCCCGGTCAGGGCCTCGATCACGCCGCCCAGCCCGCGCCCGTCGGCGACGACCGTCCGCACGCGGCCGAGCAGCGCGGCGGACGCGCCGGGCTCGAGCGCCGCGAACCCGCGCGGGGTCACCGCGACGGGCGTCGTGCCGGGGGCGTACAGCGTCGGCATCAGGATCCTCCAGAGAAGGCCGCCCGGGGGAGGGTGTCGGCGTCGATGTCGAAGTCGGCCTCGACGGCGGCCATGGGCGCACCTACCGGAACCGTATCGCGATCGCCTGATCGCGCGTTCCGGCTGCGCACCGCGAGCGCGTCGACGACGAGGGCCGTGATGTTGTCTCGGCCGCCTCGCAGCATGGCCTCGTGCACGAGCCTGGTCGCCGCCGCCTGCGGGTCGGTCTCGGCCAGCAGGATGCCGTGGATCGCGTCCTGCTCCAGCTCGCCCGACAGCCCGTCGGAGCACACCAGGATGCGGTCGCCCTCTTCGGCCGGGATCAGCCAGTAGTCCGCCTCGGAGTCGCTCCCGGCGCCGATCGCGCGCGTGATGACGTTGCGGCGCGAGTCGGTGTGCGCCTGGTGGGCGTCGAGTTCGCCGGCATCCACCAGCTCCTGCACGAAGGAATGGTCGACGCTCACCTGCTCGAAGACGCCGTCGCTCAGGCGGTACGTGCGCGAGTCGCCGAGGTTGACGGCGAGCCAGTAGCCGTCGCCGTCGACATCGGCGACGACGACGCCCGCGAGCGTCGTGCCCGCGCCCGCTCCCCCGCCCGGGGGAAGCTCGGCCACTCGCCGGCGGGCGATCGTGAGCGCCTGGTGCACGTCGGCCTGCGAGAGGCTCTCACGGCCGGCCAGCTGCTGGAACACCTCGACGACTGTCGCACTCGCGATCTCGCCGGCGTTGTGCCCGCCCATGCCGTCGGCGACGAGGAACAGCGGCGCCTGCGCAAGGTAGGAGTCCTCGTTGATGCGGCGGCGCAGCCCAGGGTCGGTCGCGGCGCCGAACGCCACCGCGATCGGGACGGAGAGGCCGGCCATCATGCCGCACCCACCGTCACGGCACGGTCGCCGAACTCGAGGCGGTCGCCGGCGCGCAGCGTCGTGCGCACACCGGCCGCGAGCGGGATGCGACCGCCGTCGCGTACCAGGACAGTGCCGTTGGTCGAGTGCCGGTCGGCGATCCAGGCCGCGGCGGGGTCGCCGCCGAGCTCGAAGTGCGTCTTCGACAGCGACAGCGTCTCATCGCGCACCGCGATCGTGACCGCGCCCTCCTCGGCGGCGGGGTTGCGGCCGTACAGCGTGCGGCCGTACACGGCCATGCGCGTGCCGTCGTCCCACGTCAGCACGGCGATCACCGGGGCGTCGGGGTACAGCGCCGCGCGCTGGGCGGGCGGCGCGACGGCCAGGCGGGTCTCGTCGATGTCGTCGCCGGCGAGGGCGAGGGATGCCGCACCCCCCGCGGCCCCGGGCGACACCGCCGCAGGGGCCATGGCCGGGGCGGGCGCAGGAGTCACGACGGGCGCGAGGACCGGGTGCGCCGCCGGAGCGGGAGCCGGCGCAGGAGGGGCGTACGCCGCCGGAGCCGGCGCCGGGTGCGCCGCGCGAGCGGGAGCCGGTGCGGATGCCGGAGCCACGAGCGCGGCGAGCGCACCCAGCGGCTCGGTGGTCGTGGCCTCGGGGAACGGGACAGTCATCTCAGGAAACCCGGCGGGGGGCCTGGCGACGGCCGTGCCGTGCGCGCCGGGCGTGGCGGGTGCGCCGGTGCCGTGCCACGGCACCTCGGCGATCACGCCGGCCGGCTGCGAGGCGTACACGGCGGCGGGAGGGGTGACCCCGGCGGTACGGCTGACGCTGGGAGCCTGCCGCGCGGGCGCCGCCGACGGGCGCAGTTCGGTGGCGCCGGCCAGGTCGTCCTCGACGATCGAGTACCCGGCCGGGGGCGCGGGCACCGGCGGCACCGGGGGTGCGGCGACCGGGGCGGCGACCGGAGCAGGGCGGGGAACGGGTGCGGTGCCGGGCGCCGGCATCACCGTCGTGGCCGCGGTAGGCATCCCGACGTAGGGGTTCCCGGCCGCGGCGCGCGCGGCAGGGCTCGCGTACGCCGCCGGGGACGCGGCATCCCTCGCCCCGGCGTCGACGACGACAGCCCTGGCAGCGAGGTCGTGCCAGCCCTGACGGCGACCGCTCTGGTCGAACAGCGGCGAGAAGTAGCCCACGACGATCGATCCCGCGAGGCCGAAGACGACGTTGCGCCACAGCGCGCGGCCGAAGCCGATGGCGCCGCCGGTCGTCGCGTCCTGCAGGCGCACCCGCAGCGCCCGCTGGCCGATCGAGCCGCGACCGCCCTGCATCGCCGTGTAGACCAGCATCCACGCCAGCATCAGCAGCGCGACAGCGAGGTACGCGAGCAGCGCGACCGCCGCCAGCGCGGTGGGCTGCATGCTCTGCGCCGCGCCGAGGACGACACCGGCCGTGATGCCGACGAGCACGCCGCCGATCGCGTAGGCGATCGCGAGGTCGATCGCGTACGCCCCCACCCGGCGTCCGGGGGATGCCGCGGCCGGGGCTCCTGGCGGGCTGCTTGTCATTCGTTCTCCTGTGCGGGGGGATCGGCGCGTACGGGCGCGCGCCGGGCGTCGGGGACGCTGCGCGACGGCAGCGCGAAGCGGGTGCCTTCGAGGAGCGTACGCAGGCTCAGGCGCGCACGCAGGCGTCGCCACACCGAGCGCTTGCGGGCCATGCCGCCGACCAGCTCGTCGACCTCGGTCCAGAACGCGTCGATGTCGGCGGGCGTGGGCTCGGCCGGACCGAACACCTCGGAGTCGGCGCGGTGTGCGAGCGTCGCCACGCGCGGCTCGGCGAAGGCCGTCGTGAGCACGCCGGCGTCCTCTTGCCGCGTGGCGCCCGGACGCACCGGGGCGCCCAGATCGGAGGCGCGGTCGACCAGTTCGTCCCAGCCGCCGCTGATGCGGTCGGCGGCGCGCTCTGCCTGGCGCCGGCGCCGGCGACGCGTCGCCTTGAGCAGGCCGATCACGATGAACGGCGCGAGCAGCACGGCGAGCACGCCCAGCGCGCCCGTGCCGATCGACACGATCAGCCACAGCATGCCGGCGTCGAAGCCGTCGTCGTCGTCGGAGCCGCGGTCGTCGGCCACCGTCGGGGGCAGGTCGACCGGCTCCTGCGGCGGGGGCGGCGGCTGCAGCACCTGCGGTTTGGGGTCGGCCTTCGGCTTCGTGGTCTGGTCGCTCGGGACCTGGTCCTCGGGGGGCGTCGGATCGAACGACACCCATCCGGCCTCGTCGAAGGCCACCTCGACCCACGCGTGCAGGTTGTCGCCGTTGGCCGCGAAGGTGCCCGAGCCGGCCTCGTCCTCGTCGGGGTAGAACCCCATGACGACGCGCGCCGGGATGCCCAGCTCGCGCGCCATCAGCGCCATCGCGACGGCGTACTGCTCGTCGTCGCCGACCATCTGCTTCGAGCCGAGCAGTGTCGAGATGCGCTCCGCACCGTGCCCCGCGCGCGACAGCGGCTGGTTCTTCAGACCGTGGCTGAAGAACCCGTCCTCCGAGAGGAACTGCTGGAGCGCACGCACCTGCTCGATGGGAGTGGATGCCTCGGCCACCGCGGTCGACGCGACATCGGCGAGGCTCTTCGGCACGCCATCCTGCTTCGGCAGCGTCACCGGTGCGAACTTCTGCTCGGCGAGCTGCTCGTCGCTCCAGGTCCGGGGGATCACGCTGTCGAGCGTGTACGCGTCGCCCTTGCCGAGACCCGCCGTCACGACACCCGTCTCGGTGTACTCGTTGTAGTGGGCCGAGCGGCGCAGCTCATCGGCGTCGGCGCCGGCGAACGTGATGCTGCGGACGGCGCCGGCGTCCGGCATCCACACGCTCTCGAGCGAGCCGATCTCGACCCGCACCTTCGCCTCGGCGCCCTTCGCGTCGGCCGACATGTTCGTGCGCACCTGCGAGAACGCGCCCGAGGACCCGAGGCCCTGGTCGGAGACGTTGTAGACCATGCCGTTGTACTCGTCCATGGTCGCCAGGCGCACGCGGGCGTCCTTCGGAAGGCCCTTGACGGTGAACAGCGTGTCGTCGGAGTGGTCTCGCACGTACGCGCGGAACGACTGCAGCGGGCTGGCGAACTCACGGATGTCGAACGGCGGGATCACGACGTCGCGCAGCACGTAGCGGGGCGAGGCCGGCGCGGCGAACGCGCTCGTCGTGACGCCCACGGCGCCGGCGAGCACGATGACACCGGCGCCCATCATGATGCGGCGCGTGGTCGCGGTGCGGGATGCCGCCCCCTCACCCACCGAGACGGCCGCGGCCTGCGGCCGCCAGGCCTGGCGCACGGCGATCCACACGACGGCGACGAGGCCGAACACGACGCCCTGCACGACCGGGACGAACGGCTGCGAGGTGCCGAGCGCGATCTCGGCGGCGAGGAACCCGCCGGCGGGGATCAGCGCCCACGCGGCGTTGCGCAGCCGCAGCGCGAACGACGTCGCGAGCACGGCGGCGACCAGCGCGAGCAGGAACGGGACGATCATGTGGCCGTCGTCGGCGGCGACCGGCGCGACAGTCGTCAGCAGCTGCTTGAACGACATCACGGCGCCGAGGGCCAGCAGGCCCAGCGTCCGGACGGTGGGCACGACGCCCGCGACGGTGGTGGCCGGCAGCGCGAGCGCGCCGCCGAAGAGGAAGTAGACGACCACTGTCGCACCGGCCAGCGCCAGGACGCCCCAGCGGTAGCGGCGGCCGAGGACGGCGAGTCCCATGCCGAGCGCGAGCCCGCCGAGCGCCGCGACGAGGTAGCGGGGCCCGTCGAACGTGGGCCAGAAGCCGATGATCGGGATCAGCAGCAGGACGCCGACGGCGACGAGGTCGAGGATCCAGCGGCGGGTCGACAGCGGCTCGACGACGGTGCGACGGGGCGCCGAGGCCTTCGCCGCGGCGGCCGTGGTCGCGGGGGCGGTCATGCGAGCACCTTCCGCAGCGCGAGCGGCAGCTGCTCGAGCGCGCCCACCGTGATGACGTCGGCCTCGCCGATGCGGCGCAGCGCGGGAGCCGTGCCCGCGGGAGCGACCACGACGGCGAGCACACGGGCGCCGAACGGCAGGCGGCTGCACGCGGTGCGCAGCTCGGCCGGGTCGACCCTGCTGCCGCACACCAGCACGACGACGCTCGCGAGAGCCAGTGTCGCGGCGACCGAGCCGGCGAGCTCGACGATGCCGCCGGCGCGGGCGCGCGAGTGCTCCAGGCCCGACAGGGCGTCGAGGAACTGCTTGCCGGTCGCCGCGGGGAGCGCGCGCTCCTGCACGCGCACCTCGACGCGCTGCGAGTCGCGCAGGGCGCGCAGCCCGAGGGAGCCCGCAGCCGAGATCGCGAGCTCGAACTCGTCGGCGTCGCGGTAGTCGGCGGGGCTCGTCGACAGGCCGATCACGAAGTGCGAGCGGCGCGTCTCTTCGTACTGGCGGACCATGATGTGCCCCGTGCGGGCCGTCGACTTCCAGTGCACGTGGCGCAGGTCGTCGCCGGCCTGATACTCGCGCAGCGCGTGGAACGACACGTCGTCCGGCGACAGGTCGGTCGCCGGCAGACCCTCCAGGTCGCGCAGGAAGCCGAGCGACTGCCCGTCGAACAGCACGGTGCGGGGGTGCACGAACAGGTCGACCGGCTCGTCGCGGCGATGCACGCGCTCGAAGAGGCCGAGCGGGTCGCCGCGGACGACGCTGACCGGACCGACCTTGACGACCGCGCGGCGCGAGGTCGGGATGGCGAACAGCTCTTCGGCGGACTCCCCCGCCGCAAGCCGCTGCACGTCGAAGACGCCGCGGCCGTTGCCGACGGGCAGCAGCACGCGCGACGGCAGGATCGCGCGGGTGCCGGTGTTCGACAGCGTCAGTGCGCCGACCGCACGCTCCCCCACGACGACGCGCGTCCGGTTGAGGTCGAGCGCCACGTCGTAGGCGGTGCGACCGATCAGGAACAGCAGGCACAGCAGCAGCACGGCGGTGATGACGACCGCCGTCACAGTGAGCTCCCACCAGCCGAGCGACTGCCCGGCGGTCCACAGCACGAGGGCGGCGCCGATCAGCACCCAGGCGGCGGGGCGCACGACCCCGAGCATGCGGCCGAGCACGCGACCGGCGGCGCGCAGGACGGTCAGCGCCTGCCGGCCGTTCCCCGCGCGGCGGTCCTGTGCCGCGGCGTGCGTCCCGAGTGCCTCTGTCGCCATCAGGCCGCGGACCTCGCCTGCGGGGCCGCGACGGACTCGAGCACACGGCCCACGACGATCTCGGCCGACGTGCCGCCGAACTCGGCCTCGGGGTCGAGCACGAGGCGGTGCGTCCACACCGGGCCGGCCAGCGCCTTGACGTCGTCGGGCAGCACGAAGTGGCGGCCCTGCGCGGCGGCGAACACCTTCGCGATGCGGACCATGGCGAGCGAGCCGCGCACCGAGACGCCCACGCGCGTCGCCTTGTCGTCGCGCGTGGCCTCGGCCAGCTGCGCCGTATAGCGCAGCACCGCCGGGTCGACGTGCACCGTGGCGGCGAGGTCGGCCATGTCGGCGACGGCGCCGGTGGTGATGATGGCCGGCAGGTGCGCCGACGGGTTGCGGTCGGCCGCGCCGGCGAGGATGCGCTCGGCGACAGCCAGGTCGGGGTAGCCGATCGACGTCTTGACGAGGAAGCGGTCGAGCTGCGCCTCGGGCAGCTTGTACGTGCCCGCCTGCTCGATCGGGTTCTGCGTCGCGATCACCAGGAACGGGCGGCCGACCTCGTGCGCCACGCCGTCGACGGTGACCCGCGACTCCTCCATGACCTCCAGCAGCGCCGACTGCGTCTTCGGCGAGGCGCGGTTGATCTCGTCTGCCAGCACGATCGAGGCGAACACCGGACCGCGGTGGAACTCGAAGCGGCGCGAGGTCTGGTCGTAGATCGTGACGCCCGTCACATCGGACGGCAGCAGGTCGGGCGTGAACTGGATGCGCGTGCTGGTGCCCTGCACCGTCGCGGCGAGCGCCTTGGCCAGGCTCGTCTTTCCGGTGCCGGGCGCGTCCTCCAGCAGCACGTGGCCCTCGGCGAGCATCGCCGACAGCACCAGCGCCACCACTTCGCGCTTGCCCATGAGGGCCTGGTCGACGTTGTCGACCAGTCGCGCGAAGGTGCCCTGGAACCAGGCCGCCTGTTCAGGGGTCATCGTCATCTGAGTCTCGTTCTCTCGTTGCGTGTCGTGTCGTATGTGAGGGGGATGGATGCCGCTACCACGTGATCGTGGAGGCGTCGCCCCAGCCCTCGATGGTCACCCAAGCCTTTTCGCCCGCGTCGCCGAAGTAGCAGCTGAGCCGCGAGCTGCCGGTCCCGCTGCCCGACACCTTCAGGGTGCCGGAGCCCCACGAGCCGCCGTACGGGCCCGTGGCGTTGCAGTGCAGCGAGTACGTACCGGCAGGGAAGTCGGTGACGCTGACCGTCATGTACGCACAGTCCGAACTGCCGCAGCCCGGCTGTCCTTGCGCGTCGCCGGCGCGGCCGGTCGTCGCCACCGGCTTGGGCTTGGCGACAGTGGTCGCCGAGTCCGTCGCGACCGCCGACACCTGGCCCTCGGTGTCGTAGGCGCGCACCTGGATGGTGCCGGTGTGCGAGTAGCCGTAGTCGACGGTGCGGCTGCCTTCGCGGCCGACGTTCTCCCACCCGTTGCCGATGTTGATCTGCATGACCTTGATGGTTCGGCCGTTGTCGGCCGGGGCCGACCACGAGTACACGATGCTCTGGCCGCTCTGGGCCGCCTTCGCACCGGGGGTCTTCACCGGACCGTATGGGACCGCGCCGTTCGAGGCCGCCGACGGCTCACCGGTGTACCGCACGCCGTCCATCGACGTGAAGGCGCGCACCTGGATCGTGTACGTCGTGCCGTTGTTCAGACCGCCGATCGTCTTGTTGCCCGGCATCGAGGTCCACGCGCCGCCGCTCAGCGAGTACTCGTACCCGATTTCGGTCGAAGCCGCGCCGTTGCCCGGCGCGTCGCCGTACGCGACGACCACCGCGCTGTTGCCGTCCGGGGTCGTCAGGCTCACGCCCGTCGGCACGCCCGGCGTCCCGAACGCGCGCCGCGCCGCCGAGGCGTCGCTCCAGTCGCCCCAGCCCGCCTTGTTCTGCGCGCGGACCTTGAACGAGTAGTCAGTCGTCGAGTTCGGCACGTTGATCGCCTGACGGGTCGCGCTTGCGCTCACATCGATCGTGTTCTTGACCGCGCCGCCCTGCAGCACCTGCACCTGATAGGCCGAGATCGCGGCGCCGTTGGTCACCGGCGGGCTCCACACGACCTCGAGCTGCGACTGGTCGCCCACCGGAGAGAGACGGTTCGTCGAAGGGGCAGCGGGCGGCTCGGGCGCCTTCGCGGGCACCTCGCCCAATGACCACGGGCTCCAGCTCGACGGCTCGGGCGCGAGGTTCACCGCCTGCACCTGCACCTGGTACGAGATGCCGTTCTCCAGGCCGGTCCACACCATCGAGTTGCCGGTCACGCCCTTCTTGAGCGAGACGCCCGACGGCGGCGCCGGCGAGATCTGCAGGTTGAACGACTGCACCGGCGAGCCCGGCGTCGGCGGCGTCACCCACGTGACGGTCAGGCTCGAGTCGCCGAAGGCCAGCGTCGGGGCCTGCGGTGTGTCGGGGCGGGCGTCCGGGCGCGCCTCGGCCGACGGCGCCGACGGGTCGGAGTCGCCGACGCGGTTCGTCGCCACCACCGTGAAGTTGTACTTCACGTTGTTGGTCAGGCCGTTCAGCGTGCACGTCGTCGACGAGCACTTCTTGCTGTAGTCGCCCTTGACCGAGCTCACGGTGTACCCGGTGATCTCGGCGCCGTTGTCGGCGGGCGGCGTCCACGACAGCACGACGGTGCGGTCCTGGACGCTCGACACCGTCGGCGTGCCGGGAACGGCGGGGCGTCCCTGCACCGTCAGCCGGATCCGGCCCTCGACTTCGCGGTCGGCGTCGGTCGTGGCATCCTGCACGCGATAGCGGACGACCATGGTGCCGAAGAAGTCGGCGTCCGGAGTCACCTCGACCTTGTCGCCGACCACCTTGGCGTCGCCCTTGCCGGTGTCGACCTGCGCGGCCGTGACCTTGAGCGCCTTGCCGTCCTGCTCGAACGGGTTGAAGTCGTTGTCGAGCACGGCGACCGCCTGGGTCTTGCCCTGGTGCGCCTCGTCGATCACGTCGTCGTTCGCCGTCGGGAGGGGGCGCGTGGATGCCGTCACCGTGACGTTGACCGTGCCGTCGATGGGGTCGGTGTGCCCATCCGAGATCCTCAGCTTGATGGTCGCCGCGGTGCCCTTCTTGGTGTCGGCCTCGGCGCTGACGTGCAGCGAGCCGCTGTCGATGGACGCCGTCATGCCGTCGGGCGAGCCGCCGACGATCTCGTACTTCATGCTCGCCAGGTCCTCCGGATCGGGATCCGTGGTGAGCGAGGTCAGGTCGAGCGCAGTCGCCTCTTCGCCGGGTGCGACCGACATCGCGCCGTTCGCGAACGTCGGCGGCTGGTTGTCGGGCGGCAGCACCGTGATCGGCAGCGTCAGCGTCGCCTTGCGCCCCTGCGGGTCGTCGGGCCCGGTCCCGTCGGTCACCTCGAAGGTGATGGCGTCGTCGCCGAAGTAGCGGTCGGCCGACGTGTACACCAGCGTCTTCTCATCCTTGACGAGACCGGCGCCGTCGGTGTGCACGGCCGAGACCTTCGCCGCCTCGGTGAGGATCACGGCGCCGCCGTCTGCGGCACGCACGTGGTCGGCGAGGGGGATCTCGACGGTCTCGCCGCTCTTGACCTCGATCGGCGCGGTCGTGGTCAGGGTAGGCGGCAGCGCGACGAGGCCCGGCACGTGGATGAACGCGGACGCGGTGTTGCCGTCGGCGTCGGTCAGCGTGTACTGGATGAGCTGCGACGCGTCGGTCAGCGTGATGCGCACCTTGCCGTCCTTGACCACGCGGGCCGAGGCGCCCTGTACGGTCACCGTCAGCGCGTCGACCGTACCGTCGGGGTCTTCGTCGTTGGCGAGCACCTCGACATCGGTCGACCCCTCCTCGTCGACATCGGTCGCGCGGACGTAGTCGTCGCGGGCCACCGGCGGAAGCAGCGGCACGTCCTCGGCGACCGTCACCTGCAGCACCGCCGTGGCCTTGGCGCCGCGGACGTCCTTGATGGAGTACTGCAGTGAGGTCTCGAGCGGCTTGTCGGGCGCGGTGACGAGCACGCGGTCGCCCTGCACCTTGGCCGTGAAACCGGGGATGTCGGGCTTCACGAGGCCGTTCGAGATCAGTCCGAAGCGATCGCCGTCCGGGTCGGAGTCGTTGGCGAGCACCGGCACGGCGACCGTGCGGCCGGGGCGCATCACGACGGAGTCCTTGACCGCGTACGGCGCCTGGTTGGCGGCCTCGGGCGGCGCGATGCCGACGCTGATCGTCGCGGTGGCCTCGGCGCCCAGCCGGTCGCGCACACGGTACGTGAACCCGTCGACGCCCGAGGTGTCGTCGAACGCCTCGTACATCAGGTAGTCCGAGCCGGTCTCGACGATGCGGCCCTTCTTGGGCGGCGAGTCGATCCCGACGAGCTCGACCGAGTCCCCGTCCGCATCGATGCCGTCCAGCGGCACCGCGATGCGCACACGACTGCCCGTCAGCACCCGCGAGGTCAGATCACGGGGCTTGGGTGCGGCATTGCTCTCGGCATCCACCGGCACGACCTGGATCGTGATGTAGCCGGCGTCCTTCTGCCCGGTGCTGTCGACGACCTCGTACGTGACGTAGGCCGTGCCCGGCTCGTCCGACGCGCGGAAGCGCACCGTGTCCTGCGACACGAAGGCCTCGCCGTCCTCGGGCTGCGGCAGCGGCTCGACCAGGTCGGGGGCGACGTGGATCGTGTCGCCGTTGGGGTGGTAGTCGTTCTCGAGCACCGGGATCGTCACGACGTCGCCGGCGCGCACCACGGCCTGGTCGTCGTTCGCCACCGGCGGGCGCAGCTGCGACGGCGCGGGCACCGGGATCACGATCACGTCGGCCTTGGCCTGCTTCGACCCGTTCGAGATGCGGTACGTGATGCGCACCTGCTCGGTCAGCGCGCCCTGATCGGTGATGCGCAGCGTCTCGTGGTTGAGCACCGCGACGCCGATGCCCGAGTTGGGCTCGGCCGTGACCGACTGCACGACCAGGATGCCGCCGTTGGGGTCGCTGTCGTTCTGCAGCACGTCGACCAGCACCTCGCCGCCCGAGGGCAGCAGCGCGATGTCGCGGACGGCCACCGGTGCGAGGTTCTTGTCGTCGTCGTCGATGACGTCGACCCGGACGAGACCCTCCACCGGATCGACGCCCGCCGCCACCAGGTACTGCACGTAGTACGTGCCGGGCGTCTCGGAGCGGAAGGTGAAGGTCTTGTTGGGGTAGTCCGGCGTGATCGTGGCGCCGTCGACGTCGTCGACGCGGGCCAGGCGCAGCGGCTCGCGGGTCGAGCTGACGTCGTTGACGAGCGGCGACACCGTCGCGGTCTTGCCCACCCGCACCACGACGTAGTCCGCATTGGTCACGGGCACGGTCGAGCCGATCGGCTTGACGTCGAACCGCACCGCCCCGGCGGCGTCGTCGGTGCCGTCCGACACGACGATGGCCACGTCCTTGCGGCCCTGCGTGCCGCCCACGGCACGGAAGGTCACGCGACCGTCCGACGTGAAGTCGGCCTCGTCGCCGTCCTCCGCGTTCGCCGACTTGAGGAACACGTCGTCGCCGTCGGGGTCGTACCAGTCGGGCAGCACGTTGTAGGTGACGGTGCCGCCGGCCTCGACGGCGACCGTCGTCACGCGCTTGGACTTGGGGGGCTGGTTCTCGTCCCAGCCGTGCACGGCGAGCGTGACGGTGGCGGAGTCCTTGCCGCCGCGGCCGTCGGTGACCTCGTAGGTGAAGCTGGTGGTTCCGGTGGCGTCCTTGGGCACCGCGATCTGCAGGGCCCGCCCGTTGTCGACCTGCTGGATGTCGCCGAACGCGGGGCCGTCGCCGGTCACCCGCGCCGTCAGGATGTCGCCGTCGGGGTCGTTGTCGTTGTCGAGCACGGCCAGCATCGTGGTGCGCCCGGGCCGCACGCCGAAGTCGTCGTCCACCGCGGTCGGCGGCGTGTTGACGCCGGAGCGCTTGGGGAGCGTCGTCTCGGTGGTGTCCTCGGTGGTCTGTTCGTCCTCGGTCGAATCGCCCTCGGGAGGGGTGAGATCGTCCCAGTTGTCGACGCGCTGAAGGCTGTCGGAGGCCATCCACGTCGCGCCGCTGACCACGTCGTTGAGCACGATGACGTCGCGGTTGACGCGAAACGTCAGCACCGACGACGACTTGACGCCCTCGACGTCCGCCGCAAGATCGTCGGCCTCGCCGGCGCAGTCGCGGAGGAACCGGCCCGAGCCGCTCCACACGGCGTACGTGCAGCCGTCGAGGTACACGGGAGCCGCCGGAGCGCCGTCGCCGCCCGCCTTCTGCGTCGTCGGCTTCGAGCCGTCGAACGGGACCCGCACGACGGCGGAACCGGATGCCACCGCCACGGCGTCGCTCGCCGCGGACGGCTGCTGCAGCACCGTCGCGTCGCTCACCGTCGTCTGCGTGCCGCCGGCGAACACGGTGCCGCTGTCGGCGTCGAGCACCACCGGCTGATCGCCGACGACGGTGATCGAGGCCTTCGCATCCTTCTTGAGCCCGTCCAGGCCCCGGTGCTCCGGGTCACCGGGCTCGCCCTCGGCGTCGGTGCGGACGACCACGATCTCGCCTTTCGTGGGCGAGACGCCGTAGACGGTGCCGTCGAGGCCGACCGCGACGTCGGCGCCCTTGCCGAGCTTGGCGACCGGGTCAGCGCCCTTGATCTTGAGCGACCCGCCGGCGGGGGCGACCCACAGGTCGCCCTTCGCGGGGTCGAGCACGGCGACGGTGGTCGCGCCCAGCGCCACCTCGGCCGAGCCGGGGAGGTCGGTCGGCTCGGTCAGCGCCACGTTCGCGGGGTCGACGGTCGAGACCGTCGAGTTCTCGGCATCCACCATCAGCACCGTCGCGCCGGACTGCAGGATGTCGTAGTCCTGGCTGGGCGTGCGCAGCCCGCCGTCCAGCACCTCGGACTCGTGGTTGAAGTGCCCGACGAGCAGGCTCGACTGCTTGGTCACCCAGACGCCGCCGTCGTGCAGATCGACCTCCGTGGTGGGAAGGCCGTCATAGACGAACGCGAGCGTCGTGATGGCGACAGCGGCCGCGCTCACGACGCCGGCGGATGCGAGCGTGCGCGGGCGCGCGCGCAACCACGCGAAAGACCTCATAGACTTCCGACTCCTGGAGTAGTCGTGTGTCCGGTCGTGCACGGTGGGGACCTGACGTGGGGGATCAGGACGCGCACGAAGACGGGGGATCCGGTCCAGAATAACGCGTCGACCTGGGAACCTGTCATCCCGCCATGGGGACAATCACCCATCCCCCGGCACCCCGCCGGCGCCGCGGGCAACCGCTCGCCCGAGTCTCGGGACCCGGGCCGCGCGGACTCAGGACGCGGCCGCCGAGCCCGCCGAAGCGCCGACGTATTCACGCAGATGCTTCGCCGTCAGGGTGTCGGCATCCGCGATCAGGTCGGCCGGCGTGCCCTCGAAGACGATCGTCCCTCCGTCGTGCCCGGCGCCCGGCCCGATGTCGATGATCCAGTCGGCATGCGCCATGACGGCCTGGTGATGCTCAATCACGATCACACTGTTGCCGGCGTCGACGAGGCGGTCCAGCATCCCCAGCATGTTCTCGACGTCGGCCAGGTGGAGGCCGGTGGTGGGCTCGTCGAGCACGTAGACCGCGCCCTTCTTGGCCATCGAGATCGCGAGCTTGAGGCGCTGCCGCTCGCCGCCCGACAGCGTGTTGAGCGCCTGCCCGAGCGTCAGGTAGCCCAGTCCCACGTCGATCATGCGGACGAGCGTCGTGTGGGCGGGGCCCTTCGTGAAGAAGGCGGATGCCTCACCCGCCGACATCGCGAGCACCTCGGCGATGTTCTTGCCGTCGAGCGTGTACTCCAGCACCTCGTCGCTGAACCCCGAGCCCTCGCACAGCTCGCACAGCGTCTCGACGCTCTGGGTGAAGCCGAGGTTCGTGATGATGACGCCGAGGCCGCGGCACGCGGGGCACGCCCCTTCGGAGTTGGCGCTGAAGAGCGCGGGCTTGACGCCGTTGGCCTTCGCGAACGCCGACCGGATCGTGTCGAGGATGCCGGTGTACGTGGCCGGGCTGGAACGGCGGTTGCCCTTGATCGGCGACTGGTCGACGACCACGACGTCGTCGAAGCCGGGCACGTTGCCGTGGATGAGCGAGGACTTGCCGGAGCCTGCGACGCCCGTGACCACGGTCAGGATGCCCAGCGGCACGTCGACGTCGACCTTCTTGAGGTTGTGCTGCGTCGCGCCGCGGATCTCGAGTGCGCCCTTCGCGGCCCGGGTCGACTCCTTGAGCCGGGCGCGGTCGTCGAGGTGGCGGCCGGTCAGGGTGCCCGAGGTGCGCAGGCCCGCGACGTCGCCCTCGTACTGCACCTCGCCGCCGGCACGGCCGGCGCCGGGCCCGAGGTCGACGATGTGGTCGGCGATCTCGATGACCTCGGGCTTGTGCTCGACGACGAGCACGGTGTTGCCCTTGTCGCGCAGCTGCTCGAGCAGGTCGTTCATCCGCTGGATGTCATGCGGGTGCAGCCCCGCCGTCGGCTCGTCGAAGACGTACGTGATGTCGGTGAGCGCGGAGCCGAGGTGGCGGATCATCTTGGTGCGCTGCGCCTCGCCGCCCGACAGCGTGCCCGACGCGCGGTCCAGCGACAGGTACCCGAGTCCGACCTCGACGAACGAGGCGATCGTCTGTCGCAGGCCGACCATGAGCGGCGCCACCGCAGGGTCGTCCACCGTGTCGAGCCAGGCCGCGAGGTCGGAGATCTGCATGGCCGCGGCATCCGCGATGCTCGTCCCGTTGATCTTGGACGACCGTGCGCCCTCGTTCAGCCGCGTGCCACCGCAGTCGGGGCACGCCATGAACTTCACGGCGCGGTCGACGAACGCGCGGATGTGCGGCTGCAGCGCCTCGCGATCCTTCTGGAGCATCGACTTCGTGATCTTGGGCACGAGCCCCTCGTAGGTCATGTTGATGTTCTGGATCTTGACCTTGGTCGGCTCCTTGTAGAGGAAGTCGGCCAGCTCCTGCTCGGTGTAGTCCTGGATGGGCTTGGCGGGGTCCATGAACCCCGACTCGGTGAAGCCGCGCACCATCCAGCCTTCCGCGTTGTACCCGGGCACCTGGATCGCCCCGTCGGCGAGGGACCTGGTCTTGTCGTACAGCTCGTCGAGGTCGATGTCGCTCACCTCGCCGAGACCCTCGCAGCGCGAGCACATGCCGCCGGTGATCTCGAACGAGCGGCGTTCCTTGATCTTCTTGCCGCCCTTCTCGAGCGTGACGGCGCCCGCCCCCGACACCGAGGGGATGTTGAACGAGAAGGCCTGCGGCGAGCCGACGTGGGGCTGCCCGATCCGGCTGAACAGCAGCCGCAGCATGGCGTGCGCGTCGGTGGCGGTGCCGACGGTCGAGCGCGCGTTGGAGCCCATGCGCTCCTGGTCGACGATGATCGCCGGGCTGACGTTCTCGAGCGCGTCGACATCGGGCCGGTTGAGCTGCCCCATGAACTGCTGCACGAACGTCGGGTAGGTCTCGTTGATGAGCCGCTGCGACTCGTTCGCGATCGTGGCGAACACGAGCGAGGACTTGCCCGAACCGCTCACGCCGGTGAAGACGCTCAGCCGGCGCTTGGGGATGTCGACCGAGACGTCCTTGAGGTTGTTCTCACGGGCGCCGACGACACGGATGACCTCGTGGGAGTCGGCGATGTGGGTCTCGGCGCTGCGGGGATCGGATGCCATGCGCACAAGTCTGCCCGGCATCCCGGACATCCCGCTTCCTCATTCCTGCTCGATGCGCAGTCCCGGTCGTTGAGCGAGCGAAGCGAGACGAAACGTCGCGAGCCGCCGATCGGACCCGGCCGCCCTCGCGACGGTTGCGCCGCGCCTCGCTCTCGAGAGCGGCTCGCCGCGTTTCGTCTCGCTCGTACCTCGCTCGCTCAACGACCGGGGAACGCATGCCGCAGCCGACCGGACACTCAGGCCGGGTCGACCGCGAAGTTGTCGCGGAACACCGCATCGGGGTCGTAGGCGGCCTTCACCCCGCGCAGGCGCCGCAGCGTCGCGGGCGGGAAGGCCTCGGCGATGCGCTCGGGGCGGTCGGACGACTCGAAGCTCAGGTACATCCCCTGCGTGTGCGCGGCGAGCGAGCGCCACGCCGCGTCGAGGCGATCAGGGTTGCCGCCGAGCGCGGCGACCGAGAAGTTCGCCGACCGGTGCGCGTACGCCGTCGCGTCCTCGGCCACGTCCGCGACCGCCCCGCCGACCGCCCGCAGCTGGAAGAACGGGACGGCGCCGGTGCGCAGCATCCCGTCCACCGCTTCGGCGAACGCGGGCGTCACGTGCTCGACGAGGGCCGAGCGCGAGTGCGGTTCACCGGCGCCGTGCTGCGGACCGAGGTCGGCGTTGGCCATGACCTGCGCGTACGTGGTCAGCTGCACCTGCTGCTGCACGAGCGGCGCGAGCTCTGCGAACGGCTGCAGGCGCGCGATGATCGTGTCGGGGTCGTCCGAGTCGACGAGTCCGTAGAGCTGCATGATCTGCGGCTGCCCCGGGCGCGGGGCGCCGGTGAGCAGGAACATCGTGAGGTCGCGCGGCGACGACTCGACGATGCGACCGTAGCCCGCCAGGAACGCGGGCACGTCGTCGACCTGGAACGCCAGCTGCGCGTGGCCGAGCTGCCCGACCTCGTCGACCTCGAACTCGAACGCCGTCACGATGCCGACGTTGGCGCCCGCACCGCGGATCGCCCAGAACAGGTCAGGGTGAGAAGCGGCGTCGGCCCGCACGATCGAGCCGTCGGCGAGCACCACCTCGGCGGCGCGCAGGTGGTCGATGGTCAGGCCGTGCTCGCGCGAGAGCAGGCCGATGCCACCGGCGGTCGCGAGTCCCCCGACACCGACCCCGCCGTAGTCGCCGGACGACAGCGCCCAGCCGTGCTCGCCGAGCGCGGCGGCGACCTGGGTCCAGCGGGCGCCCGGGCCGATGCGCACGAGCCGGCGGTCGACGTCGAGCACCTCGATGGCGTTGAGCAGCCGCAGGTCGATGACGATGCCGCCGTCGTTGGTGCTGCGGCCGCTGATGCCGTGGCCGCCGCTGCGCACCGAGAGCGGTATCGCGGGATGCCGGCGGGCGAACCCGACAGCCTCGCCGACCTGTGCGGCGGTGGCCGGCTGCAGCACGATTCCCGGGGCGCCGCCGCGCATGTAGGTGGATCGCACGTCGCCGTAGTCGAAGTCGCCCGGCTCGATGGCGCGGAGTCCGGCGGGCACATCGTCGTAGGCGATGCCGTCGCGGCGGGCCGCGAGCGCCGTCGACGAGCGCACCGGAGCGGCCGATACGTCCTGCGCCGATCGCTCGGCGGCGACGAGCTCGCGCACTGCGGGCGCGACCTCTTCGCCGTAGAACTGCAGCAGGTTCGGGTCGTCGCCGGCCAGGATGAACGTGCCGATGCCGTCCTCCAGCGCGAGCTGCGCGAGCCGCTCGGCGAACTCGTGGGGGTCGGCGGCGAGCTGCCCGATGTTGAGCAGGCGGCGGATCTCGCGCGGGTCGCGCCCGGCGCCGGCGGCCGCCTCGTCGATCGCCGCGTTGCCGCGGCCGAGGTCGCCGGGCTTCATGTACCCGAGCGAGGGCAGCCAGCCGTCGCCCTTGCGGCCGGCGAGCGCCAGCATGCGCGGCTTGTACGCGCCGATGAGGATCGGCACCTCGTGCGCGGGGCGCGGACCACGCTTGGCGCCGTGCACGCGGTGGAAGCGGCCGTCGGTGAAGACGCCGCCGCGCTCGTCGGTGCGCCACAGCTCACGGATCACGTCGATGGCCTCGCCGAGGGCGGTGACGGACTGCCCCGCGGTCAGGCGCCCGCCGCCCATCGCCTCGATGGCGTCCCAGAACCCGCCGGCGCCGAGACCCAGCTCGAAGCGGCCGCCAGAGAGCAGGTCGAGGCTCGCCGCCGACCGCGCCACGACCGCCGGCGGTCGCAGCGGCACGTTGAGCACGTTGGGGGCGATGCGGATCGTGTCGGTGCGGGCCGCGACGAACGACATGAGGGTCCAGGTGTCGAGGAACGCGGGCTGGTACGGGTGGTCCTGGAAGGTGACGAGATCGAGACCGGATGCCTCCGCCACCTGCGACAGCAGGACCGGCGCATCGGGGGCCGCCGCCGAGGGGGTGATGAACGCGCCGAATTCGATCGCGTGTCCGTAGTCCATGTAGAGCCTCCGCGGACGCCAACCGCCGGCATCCACTGTTCATTCCATCGCATGCTTCTCCCTCGCGCCGCCCGGCATGCGTAGGCTGACGACCGATGGCCACTCTCAGCGTCGTGATCCCGTCGCTGAACGACGCCGAGATGCTGCGCCACTGCCTCGCCGCACTGGCTGCGCAGACCCGCGCGCCCGACGAGATCATCGTCGTCGACAACGGTTCGGACGACGACACCGCCGAGGTCGCGCGCGCCGCCGGAGCGCGGGTCGTGCTCGAGCCGGTGCGAGGAGTGCTGCGCGCGACCGCCGCCGGCTTCGACGCCGCGACGGGAGACGTCGTGGGCCGGCTGGACGCCGACTCGCGCCCTGCCGCGGACTGGGCCGCACGCATCGACCGGCGCTTCAGCGCCGACCCGACTCTGACCGCGCTGACCGGCACCGGCACGTTCTACGGCGGGAGCCGGTTCTGGCACTTCGTCGGGCACTACGTGTACCTCGGCGGGTATCTGTTCGTATTCCGCGCGGTCATCGGGCACATCCCGCTGTTCGGGTCGAACCTCGCGATGCGCAGCGACGCCTGGCGCGGCATCCGTTCCCGCGTGCACATCGACGACCCGCACGCGCACGACGACCTCGACATCAGCCTGGTGCTCGGGTTCGACGCGGGGATCGACTTCGACCCCCGCCTGCGCGTGCAGGTGTCTGCCCGGCCCTTCGAGAGCTGGGCGGGATTCGGCCGGCGGGCGTCGTGGGCGTTCCACATCGTGGGGGTGAACCTGCGCGAGCTCAGCTGGCCGCACCGCGTGATCGGGTGCGCCCGGGGCCGGCGCGATCGGCGCCGGCGGCAGCGCGAGCTCGGGCTGCGGCATCCACATCGCCCCGGACCGCTGCGCAGACGCGCACGACGCGCCACCGCCGAGGAGTCTTCGCGGCCCGTCAACCCCGCATGAGCTCGAGCATCGCCTCGGTGAGCTGGTGGGGCGCCGTCTCGCACGGGCTGTGACCGGTCGGCAGCACGAGCAGCCGCGCGCCAAGGCGTTCGGCGAACGCGCGGTGCGCCGAAGTGCGCCACACGTCGCCCGTCCCGGTCGCGACGAGGATCGGGATGCCGGCGGCCCGCAGTTCACTCGACAGCTCCGGCGTGCGCTGCATGAGGCCCATGATGTCGCCCACGCTCGACGCCCGGGTGAGCTCGAAGCGCGCCGTCACGAACACGGCGCGCTCGCGCGGTGCACGGTGAACGTTGTGCCGCAGCGCCGCGATGAACGGCCGCCCCAGCGCACGGCCGGGGACGATATAGCTGAAGGGCCCGAGCACCTTGAAGCCGCGCAGCGCACGGCCCGGCAGCGGGGGCGCCGACAGCAGCGTCAGGCTCGCGAACAGGTCGGGACGACGGGATGCCACCACCTCGGCGACCGTGCCCGCGAACGAGTAGCCGAGCACATGCGACGGCCGGGTGCCGGCATCGAGCACGGCGAGCAGATCGTCGACGAAGAGCTGCTGCGTGTACCGCCGCTGCGGCGGGTCGAGGTTCTCGGGGCCGGCTGCCGCGGACTCGTACTGCCCCGCCAGGTCGAACGACTCGACGCGGAACCCCGCCGCCGCGAACAGCGGCATCATGAGCGTGAAGTCCTCTTTCGACCCCGTCATGCCCGGCACCAGCACGACGCGCGGACCCTCCGCCGGCCCGAGCGTGACGCGGGCGAGCCGCCCGCTCGGCGCGTCCACGGCATCACGGACCGCCCCCGGCGGCAGCACGCTCCAGTCGATCGGGAGCAGCACGGCATCCCGCGCCGCCGCGCGCGCCATGCGCTCCGCGGGGAGGGATGCGGGTGCGTCGGTGTCGCGCGGTACGGGTTCGCCGCCGCGCGCCACGGGCGCGTCCGCCCCTGCGTCGTCGGGAAGCACCGCCACGACGGCATCCTAGGACCGGGTCCGGGCCCCGGATCATCCGACGCGTCGCGCAGGCGCGCTACGGGATCGCGAACACCACTGTCGCGCCCGACGGCACCGCCGACGTGACGATGCGCGTGTCGAAGGTCGCCAGCAGCGCATCGTTGGACGCGGCGAGGTGCAGCAGGTAGGTGTCCGTCACCTGCGAGCTCGCGAGCAGCCGCTCGGTGTGCACCGAGCTGTCGAGCAGGCTCACGGTGTCGGGCAGGAAGACGTGGTCGTCGCGCGCGGCGAGGCTCGCCAGGCTCGCCAGCACCACCGGCGCCGGCTGGCTGTTGGGATACGACGGGTGGCTCACGACCCGCACCACGCCGTTCTGCACCAGCGGGCACGTGTGCCATTCGTCGGCGCCGCGCGATGCGAACCACCGGTGCGCACGATCGTGATGCACGTGCAGCGGATCGATGAGCGCGATGACCGCGTTGACGTCGAGCAGGTGCCGGGTCACGGCGCGTCGTCCTGCAGGGCGGTGACGTCGTCGAGCGTGGCCCTGCCGGCCTCGGGCTGCGCGGGCAGGAGGACGATGCCGTTGCGGGTGCCGCCGTGCCGGCGGCGCTCGGTCAGCGTGGCGCGGGCCAGCTGCGAGATCGCCTCGCCGAGGGTCAGCCCGCGGGCGTCGGCGAACTGCTTGGCCGCCGCGAGCACGTCGTCGTCGATCGTGAGCGTGGTGCGCATTCATCGATCATCACGCATCACGCATCACCGGTCAACGACGAGAGCGAAGGATGCCGTCAGAGAAGAGACTCCGTCTGCACACCGCAGTGGGCGCTCAAGACCTCGAAATCGCGGTCCCTGTGCAACACGGCGAGTTCCATCCGCAAGGCGACAGCCGCGATCAGGCAGTCTCCGAGGCTGCGCACCGTCTCGCCCGCACGGCGACACTCGCGCTGGAGCGCTGCGGCGCGCAGGGCGTCCATGAGGGGTTCGGCTGGTGCGATCTCAAAGGACTCGAGCATGCGGCGCCGGCGGGCTGCGACGAGTTCGTCGGTCGGGCCGCTGAGGAGCTCCAGGAGCACCGTCTCGGGCACGACGATCCGATCGCCGCGTTCGATCATCGCGGCAAGGTGATCCCCTGCCGGCGAGGGGCCGGTGCGCAGATACTCGATCCACACCGACGTGTCGACGATCACGCCGCGGACCACCCGCGCTCGACCTCGTCGTTCTCGAACTCGATTCCGCTCCCCCGCATGGCGAGGATCTCGTCACGCGACATCGGCTCAGTGATGAGACTGCGCAGGGCGAAATCCACGGCGCCGCGCTTGGATTCGAGTCGGTACCGCTTCATCACTTCGGCAACGAGCGCCTCATCAAGGTCGATGTTCGTACGCGCCATAGACACCATGATACACCTCCTGGTGTATCATGGTGGTCACATCGTGCGCCAGCATCCATCCACGTGATCGTCGACCATGCCCGCCGACTGCATCAGCGCGTACATCGTGGTCGGGCCGACGAACCGGAACCCGCGCTTGCGCAGCGCCTTGCTCATGGCGTCCGATGCGGGCGTCGTGGCCGGCACCTCGGCGAACGCCGAAGGGCGGCGATGGGATGCCGGTGCGAAAGACCACATCAGCGCGTCGAGCTCACCGGGCTCGAGCTGCTGCACCAGGCGCGCGTTCGAGATCGTCGCCTCGATCTTGGCGCGGTTGCGGATGATGCCGGCATCGCCCATCAGGCGCTCGACGTCGTCAGGCCCGAACGCCGCGACCTCGTCAGGCTCGAAGCCGGCGAACACCTCGCGGAACCGCGGCCGCTTGCGCAGGATCGTGATCCATGACAGCCCCGCCTGGAACCCCTCGAGGCTCAGCTTCTCGAACAGGGCGCGGTCGCCGTGCAGCGGCACGCCCCACTCCTCGTCGTGGTAGCGCGCGTACTCGGTGTCGTCGCCGACCCACGCGCAGCGCGCGCGGCCGTCGGCTCCGGTGCGGACATCGGTGCTCACCGCGCCAGCCTAGGGTCGACCTCGGACGCCCGGGTGTTAAGCCGAGTGTCACCGGCCCGATTCCCGGATGCCGCGCGCGTCGCTTACCTTGGAATGTCGGGCGGTTCACGCCCGCGGGCTGGAGGCAGGACCATGAAGATCGTCGCGTCGGCGGACTGGCGGGATGCCGTCCCGTTCGAGGACCCCGTGCTGGTGGCCGACGTGGTCCCGGGCGAACCGACGCGGTGCTTCGCGTGCGGCCCGGACTCCGAGCTGCTCCCCCGCACCGAGCTGTGGGCCTACAAGCACCGCCACCCCAAGAACCACGACGGCTACGTCCGCTTCTACTGCGCGTTCCACGTGCCCGCGGCAGCCCCGAAGCCGCAGGTCGCCACCGCGGCTCCCGCGGCCCGCACGAAGGCGTCGCGGCCCGCCGCGGAGCGCCGCGCCCCCAAGCCGGTCATCCCGGAGCGCGTCCGCACGATGTGCCCGAACTGCTTCGTCGAGGTCTCGGCGACCGGCGAGTGCGGCATGTGCGGCTGGTCCGAGAACTGACCTGAGACGAGGGGATGCCGCCGCCCGCGGCATCCCGATCCCTGCCGTTCCCGGGCAGAGGAAAGGGGACCGCGTTCCCGATTCGCGGTCCCCTGGAAGACGCTCCCGACGCACGAAGCCCGTATGCGCAGTCGGGTGAAGGCTGCCTTCATAAGGGATATGTCCGCCCCGAGCCGATCTGGGACACCTCTCAAGCCATCGTTACCTTTTCGTGACTTTTGGGGTGTCCCCGGCTCGTCGGCTCACTTCTTCTTGAGGGACTTCTCCGAGACGGGCGCCTCGCCCGAGGCGGCCAGCGCGCGGTAGTACTCGCGGGCCTCGTCCTGGCGCTTGCGCTCGGCGCCCGACGCGATGGGCGCGCGCACGTGCTCGGGCTCGAAGCCGTAGGCGTCGACGAGGTCCTGCGCGTGCGGCCGCAGCCGCGCCGCCAGGCGGTCGATGTAGCGCGAGACCGAGGCCGCGCGCTGCGTCGACAGGCGCCCATTGATCAGGTACCACGCCAGGTGCTTCTCGATCAGGTGCAGACCGAACAGGTCTCGCAGCCACGTCAGCACCTGGGCCGTGCCCTCGTCAGAGATGCGGTGGATGCCATCGGTGAAGGCCTCCCACTGCAGCAGCTCGCCGTGCGCTCGCGCGGCCTCGATGAGCTCGGCCTGGTGGCTGTTGAACAGCGCAGCCGCCTCGGCGGGCGACAGCTTCGAGGCCGGACGCAGGGCGCCGGCGACGTCGGCCACCATCTGCTGGACGCGGCCGGCGAGCAGCTCGTGCTGCTGGTCCTCACGCAGGCCGAACTCCACCGAGCGCGCGGTCGAGCCGAAGTCGGCGACAGCCTGACCGAGCTGGCGGAGCCCTGCCCCGTGGAAGAGCTTGCCGGCCGTCTGACCGACCGCGAAGCGGGCGAGGGCCGCGGCATCCTTGCCCTTGAACTGCTTGGCATAGTCGGCGAGCAGCCGCTTGCCGACCAGCTGCAGCAGGATGTTGTTGTCGCCCTCGAAGGTGGCGTAGACGTCGAGGTCCTGGTGAAGGCCGACGAAGCGGTTCTCGGCGATGAAGCCCGACCCTCCGCACGCCTCGCGCGCCTCCTGGATGGTCGACAGGGCGTTCCACGTGCTGAGCGGCTTGAGCGAGGCGGCGAGCGTCTCGAGGTCCTCCCGCTCCTCGGGGGTGTCGGTGCGGCCCGAGAACACGCTGTCGAACTTCTTGAGCAGCTCGTCGTTGGCGAAGAACTGCGCGTAGTTCTGGGCGAGCAGGGGCAGCAGACGCCGCTGGTGCTTGCCGTAGTCGAGCAGCACGACCTCTTCGGTGCCGGCGCCCGAGTCGAACTGGCGGCGCTGGTTCGCGTAGGTGAGCGCGATGTACAGCGCGAGCGCGGTGCCCGTGGTCGCGGCGCCGTCGAGCGACACGCGGCCCTGCACGAGCGCGCCGAGCATCGTGAAGAAGCGGCGGCCGGGGCTCGTGATATCGGACGTGTACGAGCCGTCAGCGGCGACCTGGCCGTAGCGGTCGAGCAGGTTGAAGCGCGGCACGCGCACGTGGTCGAACGCGAGACGGCCGTTGTCGATCCCGTTCAGGCCACCCTTGACGCCGTCGTCCTCACTCACGACGCCGTCGAGCATGCCACCCTCGTCGTCGCGGATCGGCACATAGAAGCAGTGCACGCCGTAGTTGACGCCGCCCGTGATGAGCTGCGCGAACACCGTCGCCGCCTTGCCGTGCATTGCCGCGTTGCCGAGGTAGTCCTTCGTCGCCGCACGGAACGGCGTGTGGATGACGAACTCCTCGGTGTCGGGGTCGTAGGTCGCGGTCGTGCCGATGGCGGCGACGTCCGAGCCGTGCCCGATCTCGGTCATCGCGAACGCGCCGGGGATCGTGAGGTCGATGACGCCCGGCAGCCACTGGTCGTGGTGCTTCTTCGTGCCGAGCTGGTGGATGGCCGAGCCGAACAGGCCCCACTGCACGCCGGACTTGATCTGCAGGCTGGGGTCGGCCAGCACGAGCTCCATGAACCCGGCGAGGTTGGCGCCGTTGTCTTCGAGGCCGCCGTACTCCTTCGGGAACGCGCGCCGCGAGCCGCCGTGCTCGACGAGCAGGTGCAGCTGGCTCAGCACGCGCTCGCGGTGCTCGGGCATGGGCTGCCCGTCGATGCGCCAGAACGCGGGATCCTTGATCATCTCGCGGGCCTCACGGCGGGTGTGTGCCCAGGTGCCGAGCAGCAGATCGGTGACCGCGTTCACGTCGATGCGGGGCTCTGCGGCCTCGGCGGCGCTGTGGGGAGCGGTCGGAGCGCCACCGGCGGGGGTGTGCTTGTGGACGGCGGGCTTCTTGGAGCGGACGGCGGCGTCAGCCATGTCATCACCTCTCGGAGGGGGAAGGTCACGTCAACCGTAGGACTCCCACAAGCGAGCCTCAAAGCCACTGGTGGTTTCGTACAACTCCGATGCGAGACGGGTGGTCCGCGGGTTGTGCGCGACGCACAGCCCGCCCGCCCTGCGTGCACAGCGCCGGAAGAAGTGGATGCCGCACCGCGGGTCGCGGTGCGGCATCCACTTCCTGGGCCGGGGGGCGAGTGCTACAGCGAGAGGCCGTGTCCGAAGCGGAACAGCGGGTCCTCGGTGTCGAACGGCACGTCAGGGCGCGAGGCCTCGACGGCCGCCATCGAGCGGGGGATGTCGAACGGCAGGCGGCCCTTGGCCTCGGCCGCGCCGGTCAGCACGTCCAGCAGAGCGGCCGAGCTCGCACCCCAGTTGCCGACGACCGCGTGCGCGGCCTCGACGATCGGGCCGAGGATCGCGGGACGGTCGAGGAACACGTCGACCACCGTCGGCACGGCGGCGGCGACCTCGGCGACGTGCGCGACGGTCTCGGGGGCGAAGTCGAGCGAGCCCGCGTGGAAGAACGACTCGAATCCCGCGCCGCGCTGCTCGTACGGCGCCTGCAGGCGCAGGACGGCGACGTCGGCCTCGGCCAGCGTCTCGACGACAGTGCCGTACGCGGCCGCCGTCTCGGGCGCGATGCCCTCGACGTACAGCTTCAGGCCGGCCGCGAACGGCAGCGCCTGGTCGCGGTTGGCGAGGATCGTCAGCGCGGCACGCTGCGCGGCGTCGCCCGCAGCACGGAACGCGGCCGAGCCCACGATGCGGTCGGCGGCGTCGGCGTCGACGAACGGGTCCTCGAACAGGCCGAGCGCGAACTTCTCGCGCAGCAGGCGCCGGGCCGAGGCGTCCAGCCGGTCCTCGGCGATGCGGCCGTCCGCCACGAGTTCGACGAGCAGCTCGGGGCACGCCTCGCCGCCGAACTGGTCGGCGCCCGCTTCGATGATCTTGACCATGCGCTCTTCGCGGGTGAGGTGTTCGACGCCCCACGCACGGGCCGGGAACGGCTGGCCCATGATCTCGGCGTCGGTCACGAGGCCCCAGTCGGTGCAGACGACGCCGTCGAAACCGTAGCGCTCGCGCAGCAGGCCCGTCAGCACCGACTTGTTGAAGCCGAAGCCGACCTCCTCGTACTCGGTGCCGACCGGCATGCCGTAGTACGGCATGACCTGGCGGACGCCGGCGGCGAAGGCGTCCTCGAACGGCTTCAGGTGCAGCTCGAACTCACCGCCGGGGTAGACCTGCTCACGGCCGTACTCGAAGTGCGGGTCCTCGCCGTCCTGCTGCGGACCGCCGCCGGGGAAGTGCTTGACCATCGTCGAGACCGCGCCGGGGCCGAAGGAGTCGCCGTTCTGGAAGCCGCGGATGTAGGCGGCGCCGAGCTCGCCCGACACCTCCGCGTCCTCGCCGAACGTCTGCAGCTGGCGCGACCAGCGCGGCTCGGTCGCGAGGTCCACCTGCGGGTGCAGCGCCACGCGGATGCCGACGGCCGTGTACTCCTGGCGCGCGATGTCGCCGAAGCGCTCGACGAGCTCGGCGTCACGCGTCGCCGCGAGGCCCAGCGTGTCGGGCCACTGCGAGAACGGGCCCGAGAGCATGGCCGCCCCCGGGTTGTCGGTGAACGAGTGCCGCGGGTCGGTCGAGATCGTCACGGGGATGCCGAGACGAGTGGATGCCGCCAGCTCCTGGAGCGCGTTGTGCCAGCGCGCGATGGCACCCGCGGTGGGCGCGACGCCGAGCAGGTTGAAGTGGTTCATGCGGCGCTCGAGCACGTACTCGCGGTTCGAGGGCAGGCCGAACATCGGGTCGGCGTCGGCGAGCTCGCCGTCCGGGCCCATGGTGATCATGGTCTGGAAGAAGAGTCCGGCCTTCTCTTCGAGCGTCATCTCGCCGAGCAGCAGCTCGACGCGCTCATCGACCGGCAGGCTTGCGTCGAGCCAGGGGCGCTCCGCAGCGCCGGGTGCGGCATCCGTCGATTCGATCGTGGTGTCGGTCATCACTTCACTCCCTTGATGCGGTAGACGAGCACGGCGCCGGCGAGGGCGACGAGTGCGCCGAAGAGGTAGTACACGGTGTAGCCGCCGAGCGGCGTGGCGGCGCCCAGCGCGATGATGCCCGGGGCGATCGCCGGGGCGATCGACTGCGGCAGCGCGTTGGCGATGTTGAGCACGCCGAGGTCCTTGGCGGTGTCTTCGGGGTTCGGCAGCACCTCGGTCGCCAGGGCCAGGTCGACCGAGAAGAACGAGCCGGCGCCGAGGCCGATGATGGCCTGCGCGACGATCAGCGTCGCCACGTCGGGGGCGAAGGCCAGCAGCACGAGGCCGATCACCATGATGCCGCCGGCGATGGCGACGAACGGGCGGCGCTTGCCGACCTTGTCGGAGAGGAACCCGCCGAGCGGCGACGAGATCATCATGGCGGCCATGGACGCGAGGTTCGCGAGCAGGATCGTCGTGATGGCGGTCTGTTCGTCGAGCTGGAACTTCTCGGTCAGGTAGAACGGCAGGAACGTCGCGATGCCAGCGTAGCCGAACATCACGAAGAACTTCGTCAGCCACGTCCAGCCGAAGTCGGGGTGCTTGGCGGGGTTGAAGACGAACGAGCCGAACAACTGACCGACGGTGAAGCGGTCGGCGGGCTTGTCGGTGCGGACGCGGTCCTTGAGGACCAGGACGAACAGCACCGCGAGGACTGTCGCGATCGCCGACGGGACGACGAAGCGGGCGAAGTCCTCGGAGAGGAAGTTCGTGAGGAACGTGCCGCCCAGGATGCCCAGCGGCGTGGTGATGCCGACGATGCCCGAGACCTTGCCGCGGCTGGCCGCCGGGACCTGGTCGGGCAGCGTCGCGTTGGCGGCGGCGAGCACGGCGTTCATCGCGGTCTGCACGATGCACCATGCGATCAGGACGACCCACACCGATGTCGCGACACCGATGATGAGGAAGCCGCCGAGGCCGACCAGCGCGCCGCCCAGGATCCACGGGCGGCGCATGCCGAAGCGCGACGTCGTGCGGTCCGAGAGGCGTCCGGCCAGCGGGTTGGCGATGAGCGCGAACAGCGCGCCGACGCCGAGCACCAGACCGAGGTTGCCGGTGGCCGCTTCGGTCGTGGGCGAGATGTGCTGGATCTTGAACGCCATCGACACCATGACCGGCGTGAGCAGGGCGAGATAGACGCCGAAGTTCACCGCGGCGAGTCCGGGCGTGTAGCCGCGCGGGGTCTTGGCGGGCGTCGTGCCCGGCGCCTTGAAGCCGGTCGTGCCGGCGGCTGCGGCCGTCGCGGCGGAAGACAGCTCTGTCATCGGAGTCCTTTCTCGGGTGCGACGCACGTCGACTCCGACAGCGTCGATTCACGAGAATACATGAAACCTGACCGTTTGGTAACTCAAATTCGACCGATTGGTAATCGCGCTCACTAGACTGGTGCCGTGACGACGATCTCTGCGCCCGCGATCACCCGCAGCGCACAGGCCGAGCGCACGCGCGCGGCCATCGTCGTGGCCGCACACGACGTCTTCGTCGCCCGCGGTTACCGCGCCTCGTCGCTGCGCGACGTCGCGGCCGCCGCCGGCATCAGCCACCCCGGGCTGCTGCGCCACTTCGCCACCAAGGACGCACTGCTGGCCGCCGTGGTCGACTCCTTCGAGCGCGACAACGAGTTCGCCCTGCTCGAGCAGCTGGCTGCCGAGGACCCCGGCGCTCTCGGCTACAGCGTGATCGCGCAGCGCAACGCAGAGGTGCCCGGCTACCTCGCCTTGTTCGCCGCGCTCACGGGCGAGGCATCCAGTCCGCGTCATCCCGCCCACGACATCGTGCGCGACCGCTACGCACGGCTGCGGGAGCTGTCGACCGATGCCATCGACGAGGCGATCGCGCAAGACACCGTGGCGCCTGACCGCGACCCGGCCGGCGAGGCCGTGCGCATCGCCGCCGCGTGGGACGGCCTCCAGCTGCTCGCGCAGTACCTGCCCGAACGGGTCGACGTCGTGACCCAGCTCGAGACATACGAGGAGGGCCTCGCCCTGCCCGTCGGCTGGCGCGATCCCGACGACGCGACGCCCGGCGGGCACACGATGCCCGTCCCGCCGATGCCGTCGTTCTCGGGCGAGCCGGAGCCGCCGCAGGCCGGGTACCGCGTCGGGCGCGAGCGGCGCGCCGAGATCCTCGCGGGCGCCACCGCGCTGTTCGCGCAGGAGGGCTACGGCGACACGAGCCTGCGTGACATCGCCGAGCACGTCGGCGTGTCGAAGTCGACGCTGCTGCACCACTACGGCTCGAAGGAGGAGCTGCTGAGCGCGGTGCTCAGCGAGCGCGACCGCCTGATCGAGACCCGCGGCTCGTACGTGCGCGCCGCCAGGGCCGCCGACGAGCTGCGGATGCTCCCCCGCGGCGCCGCCGAGAACGCCGTGACCGCCCCCGGCCTCATCGAGGTCTACGCGGTGCTGTCGTGCGAGGCGGTGCCCGCCGACCACCCCGCGCACGCGTACTTCGAGCAGCGCCTGCGCGGCGTGATCGACCATTTCGCGGCGCTGCTGCGTGCCGCCCAGCAGGACGGCGATCTGCCCTCGCACCGCGACCCGGAGTTCGAGGCCGTGTGGCTCACCGCGCTGTGGGACGGGCTGCAGTACCAGTGGCTCTACGACCGCTCGTCCGTCGACGTCGCCGCGCAGCTGACGGCGCACCTCGACGACGTGCTGCCGCCGTCTGCTCGCTGAGTCCGCACCCCCTGGTCGCTCTCGAGAACCCAGCCTCACGCGTACGTCGCGGAGGTGACCGAGTCCGACGGGCGGCTCACCGCGTTCCGACTCGCTCCGCTCGCTCGACGACCAGGGGGCCCTCTCGGCCCGATACCGGGCGTCACGCCGCGGCGATGACCTCCAGCACGGCGTCGCCGTAGGCCTCGCGCTTCTTGGCCCCGATGCCCGAGACGCCGTCGAGGTCGGCGAGGCTCTCGGGGCGACGCTCGGCGAGAGCCCGCAGGGTCGCATCGCCGAACACGATGTAGGCGGGCACGCCGAGCTCTTTCGCGACGCCCGCGCGCCACGCGCGCAGCGCCTCGAACACGCCGACGTTCGCCGGGTCGAGGTTCTCGGGCGCGGTCGACTTGCGCACGCGGGCGACGCCGCCGGACCGGCCCATGACATCGCGGCGCAGAGGCACGGGCGTCTCGCCGCGCAGCACGCCGGCCGCGGGGTCGCCGAGCGCGAGCGTGCCGTACTCACCGCGTGCGACGAGGATGCCACGGGCCAGGAGCTGCCGGATGACGCTGCGCCAGTCCTGCTCGCTGAGGTCGGCGCCCAGCCCGTACGTCGACAGCTGGTCGTGACCCTGCTGGCGGATGCGGTCCGTCGAGGCGCCCCTCAGGATGTCGATCAGGTGGCCGGCGCCGAACGCCTGGCCGCGCTCGCGCTGCAGGCGCACGATCGTCGACAGCAGCTTCTGGGCGGGGACGAGGCCGTCCCACGTCTCGGGTGCCTCGAGGCACGTGTCGCAGTTGCCGCACGGCTCGGACGCCTCGCCGAAGTACGCCAGCAGGTTCTGGCGGCGGCATCCGACCGTCTCGCACAGCGCGAGCATCGCGTCGAGATGCTGACCCAGGCGCGTCTTGAAGGAGCGGTCACCGGGCGACTGGTCGATGAGCCGGCGCTGCTGCACGACGTCGCCGAGGCCGTACGCCATCCAGGCGACCGAGGGCTCGCCGTCGCGGCCGGCACGCCCGGTCTCTTGGTAGTACCCCTCGACGGACTTCGGCAGATCGATGTGCGCGACGAAGCGCACGTCGGGCTTGTCGATGCCCATGCCGAACGCGATCGTCGCGACCATGACCACGCCGTCCTCACGGAGGAACCGCGACTGGTTCGCCGCGCGCGTCTCGGCCGGAAGGCCCGCGTGGTACGGCAGCGCGTCCACGCCCTGCGCCGAGAGGAACTCGGCGGTCTGCTCGACCGACTTGCGGCTGAGCGCGTAGACGATGCCCGCCGCCCCCGAGCCCTGGGAGCGGATGAAGGCGACGAGCTGACGGCGCGGGTCGGACTTCGCCTCGATGCGGTACTGGATGTTGGGCCGGTCGAAGCTCGAGACGAAGTGGCGCGCGTTCGGCAGGTGCAGTCGTTCGGTCATCTCGCGGTGCGTCGCCGGCGTGGCGGTGGCGGTGAGCGCGAGGCGCGGCACCCCGGGGAACCGCTCGGCCAGCGCGCCGAGCGCGAGATAGTCGGGCCGGAAGTCGTGGCCCCACTGCGACACGCAGTGCGCCTCGTCGATCGCGATGACGCTGAGTCGTCCGCGTGCGAGGAACCGCAGCGTCGTCTCGGTGTTGAGCCGCTCGGGCGCGACGTACAGCAGGTCGAGCTCGCCGGCGAGGTAGGCCCGCTCGACGGCGGCACGCTCCGGTGGCGATTGCGTCGAGTTGAGGTACGCCGCGCGCACGCCGTTGGCGACGAGCGCGTCGACCTGGTCGTGCATGAGGGCGATCAGCGGGCTCACGACGAGCCCGGTGCCCGGACGCGCCAGCGCCGGCACCTGGTAGCAGACGCTCTTGCCGCCGCCGGTCGGCATCAGCACGACGGCATCCCCACCGGCGATCACGTGATCGACGATCGCGCCCTGCTCACCGCGGAAGGCGTCGTAGCCGTACACCTCGCGCAGCACCGTGCGCGGATCGAACCCGGTGAAGTCGCGGCGCGGACCGGCGCCGGCGAACGGGTCGAAGCCGGCGGCAGCCCCCGCGTCGGACCACCCGGCGCGGTCGGGCGGCGCCCAGCCGTCCTCGGGCGGCGCCCATGAGTCGTCCACGGGGGGACCGGCGGCGTCGGGCTCCCACGCGAGATCGGCGTACGGGTCGCCCTGCGGAATGGTCACCCGTCCCAGGGTAGCCGCGGCATCCGACGCCCGCCCCGACGCCGGCACGCCGGTGCGGAACCCGCCGCGGGCCGGCGCGGCGCCGCCTCTGGGGAGGAGCCGGTCAGCACCACTTCTCGGCGATCGCGGCGATCACCGTGCGGTTGCGGCTGGTCGCGACGCCCAGCAGCTTGGCGGCGTTCAGCGGGTCGACCTGGCCCGCCTGGTATGCCGGGCCGAGCAGCGCGTGCGCGACGCGCCCGCGCACGACCATGCCGCCGGCCGCGTTCGCGAGTCCCCCGACCTCGGCCGCGGTCGCCGCCGGCAGCTCGTCCTTCAAGAGGTAGATGTAGTGCCGGGCCAGCTCCGGATGCTCGTCGCCGAGTTCCGCCGCCTCCGCCGCGATCGCCGCCACCTCGGCCGCCGTGAACACGATCGTCGGCACGTCGAACCCGCGGTCCTCGGCGAAGGCGGTCTCCAGCTGCGCCTCGATCTTCGCCCGCGAGCGCAGCGGCGTCGTGAACCGCACGTTGCCGGTGTTGATGTGCGTCTCGACGTCGGCGAACCCGAGCGATTCGACAGCCCGCCGGATGTCGTCCTTCGCGAACTTGCGGTTCGCTCCGAGGTTGATCGCGCGCAGGAAGGCCACGTAGGTCGGCATACCGCCATCATCCGCTATGGTCGTGCTCATGCAATGCCCGTGACTTCGTCCTCACCGAAACGAAGAACCGGATGCCGCCTCCCGGCGTCCGTGAAAGGCATCAGCATGTACCCCCGCACCTCCCTGCCGCTGCGCGGCAAGACCGCCCTCGTCACCGGCGTCTCGCGTCGGCGGGGCATCGGCTTCGCCGTCGCGTCCGAGTTCGCCCGGCTCGGCGCCGACGTCTTCATCCACCACTACGCGCCCCACGACGCCGACCAGCCGTGGGGCACCGACGACCTCGACGCCGTCCGCGACGGGCTGCGCGCCGAGCTGACGCCGGGCGCGCAGCTCGGCGACCTGGCCGCCGACCTGCGGGACGCGGCATCCATTCCCCGCGTCATCGACGCGGCGCGCGCGCTGACCGGACGCCTCGACATCCTGGTGTGCAACCACGCGCTGTCGGGCGAGGACGGGTCGATCCTCGACATGACCGCGGAACGGCTCGATGCGCATTGGCAGACCAACGCCCGGTCGACGCTGCTGCTGACGCGCGAGTTCGCGGCGCTGCACGCCGACACGACGGCTCCGGGACGGCAGCCCGGCGAGCGCATCGGCCGCACCGGACCGTTCGCCGAGCCGACCGGCCGCGTGTTCTGGATGACCTCGGGGCAGATCCACGGACCGATGCGCGGGCTCGTCTCGTACGTCGCGAGCAAGGCCGCGCTCGCGGGCGCGACGCCGACTGTCGCGGCCGAGCTGCTCGATCTCGGGATCATCCTCAACACTGTCGATCCGGGTCCGGTGAACACCGGGTACCTCGACCCCGACACCACCGATCGTCCGCTCGAAGAGGTCGAGTCCTGGATGCGGGCGACGCCGTTCGGCCGCTACGGCGAGCCCGCCGATCCGGCCCGGCTCATCGCCTGGCTGTCGACGGATGCCGGAGCCTGGGTGGTCGGCCAGGTGCTGTCGACCGACGGCGGCATGCGCCTGGCCTGAGTGCGGCGGCCGGCGGCGGCATCCCCTCGCCGAGTTCAGTGCAGGGTGAAGCCGCCGTCGATCGTCACGATCGAGCCGGTCATGAACGAGGAGGCCGCGCTCGCGAGGAACACGACGGCCGGGCCGAGTTCGTGCGGCTCGCCGGCGCGCTTCATCGGCGCGGGGTCCACGCACCACGGCTTGTACTGCGGCTCGTACACCGGCGACATGTCGGTGTGGATGTAGCCCGGCGCGATCGCGTTGACCCGGATGCCGAGCGGTGCCCATTCCGCCGCGAGCCCCTTCGTCAGCTGGTGAACGGCGGCCTTCGAGGTCAGGTACGAGATCTGCCACCGCGGCTGGTTGACGATCTCGGCCGACATCGACCCGATGTTCACGATCGTGCCGCCGCCGCGCGTCGACATCCGCCGGGCGACGGCCCGCGAGCAGAACCAGACGCCGTCGAGGTTGGTGGCCATCACGTCGCGCCACACCTGGTCGTCGACCTCGAGCGCCGCGCCGCCGATGCTGATGCCGGCGTTGTTCACGAGCACGTCGATCTCGCCGAACTGCTCGCTCACCGCGATGACCGCGCGTTCGACGTCGGCGGCGTCAGAGACTTCGAGGGCGATGCCGAACGAACGGATGCCGGCGCCCCGGAGCTCGACGGCGGCCTGCTCGGCGGCATCCTCGGTCCGCGCGGTGACGGCGACGGCCGCTCCCGCCTCGCCGAGCGCCTGGGCGATCGCCCGCCCGATGCCTCGGCTGCCGCCGGTGACGAGCGCGACCTTGCCGGTCAGGTCGAAGGTGTCCATGACGGTCATCGCAGTCCTCCTCGCTACAGCCGCACGACCGCGGTCACGCGCAGCACGGCGGTGCCGGCCTCTTCGGACGCTTCGAGATCGATGACGCCGCGGATGCGCCAGTCGTGGTCGCCGGCCGGGTCGTCGATGGTCTGCTCGACCCGCCACAGGCCTGTGGCGGCGGCATCCGATTCGTCCACCGTCACCAGGCGCGGCGAGCGCGCCGCGCCGCCGGTGAGGATCTCGTCATGGTCGTCGAAGTAGGCGTCGAGCGCGGCCGGCCAATCCACGTCGGGGTCGAGCTCGACGAGTTCGTCATCGCGCTGCAGCGCCGCGAGCTGCACCCGGCGGAACAGCTCGTTGCGCACCAGCACGCCGAACGCGCGGCGGTTCGTCAGCACCGAGGGCGGCGCGGGCGGGACGACCGGCGCCGACGGGTCGTCGACGGGGTTGACCAGCGCCTCCCACTCGTCGACGAGGCTGGAGTCGACCTGCCGGACGACCTCGCCGAGCCACTCGACCAGGTCGACGACGTCGGAGGTCTGCGCCTCGGCGGGCACCGTCTGGCGGATGGCGCGGTACGCGTCCGAGAGGTAGCGCAGCACGAGGCCCTCGCTGCGGGCGAGCTGGTAGAGCGAGACGAGTTCCGAGAACGACAACGCCCGCTCGAACATGTCGCGCACGACCGATTTGGGCGACAGCTCGAAGTCGCGGATCCACGGCTGGCTCGACGCGAACACTTCGTACGCCTGACTGAGCAGCTCGTCCAGCGGCTTCGGGTACGTCACCTGCTCGAGCAGCGCCATCCGCTCGTCGTACTCGATGCCGTCGGCCTTCATGGCCGCGACCGCCTCGCCGCGCGCCTTGAACTCCTGCTGCGACAGGATCGGCCGCGGGTCGTCGAGCGTCGACTCGATGACGCTCACGACGTCGAGCGCGTAGTGGCCGGTGCCCACCGCGCCGGCGGCGTCCTCGGGATCGAGCAGCTCGATCGCGGCGAGCGCGAACGGCGACAGCGGCTGGTTGAGGGCGAAGTTCGGCTGCAGATCGACGGTCAGGCGAATGGATGCCGGGCGCCCGGCATCCTCGCGGTCGATCTCGACCACCTCGGCGGCGACCAGCGTGCGGAAGATGGCGATCGCACGGCGCGCGAGATCGTAGCGGCGGGCGCGGGGCTCGTGGTTGTCGAACACCAGGCTGCGCACGTTCGAGAACACGTCGCCGCCGCGCCCGATGACGTTGATGAGCATCGCCGCGGTGAGCTGCAGCTGCGGCGCGAGGGGCTCGGGCTCGGCCTCGACGAGGCGCTCGAACGAGCCGAGCCCCCAGTTGACGACGCCCGTGGGCGCCTTCTTGCGCACGATCTTCTTGCGCTTGGCGGGGTCGTCGCCGGCCTTGCGCAGGGCGGCCTCGTTCTCGATCTCCCACTCCGGCGCCATCACGACGACGGTGCCGGAGGTGTCGTAGCCGGCACGACCCGCGCGGCCCGAGATCTGGTGGAACTCGCGGGCCGTGAGCTGGCGCATCTTCGTGCCGTCGAACTTCGACAGCGCTGTGATGAGCACCGTGCGGATCGGCACGTTGATGCCGACGCCGAGGGTGTCGGTGCCGCAGATGACCCGCAGCAGGCCGCGCTGCGCGAGCGTCTCGACGAGCCGGCGGTAGCGCGGCAGCATGCCGGCGTGGTGCACGCCGATGCCCGCGCGCACGTACCGCGAGAGCGTGCGGCCGAACGCCGTGGTGAACCGGAAGCCGCCGATGGCCTCGGCGATCGCGTCGCGCTGCTCACGGCTGACGACCTTGATGCTCGACAGCGCTTGCGCCCGCTCCATCGCGGCGGCCTGCGAGAAGTGCACGATGTACACCGGTGCCTCGCCGGTCTGCAGCAGCTCCTCCACGGTCTCGTGCACCGGCGTGCGGGCATACGAGAAGTGCAGCGGCACCGGTCGCTCGACGCCGGTGACGCGCGAGACCGTGCGTCCGGTGCGGCGCTCGAGGTCTTCGGCGATCGTCGTGATGTCGCCGAGCGTCGCCGACATCAGCACGAACTGCGCTCGTGGCAGGAGCAGCAGCGGGACCTGCCATGCCCACCCGCGGTCGGGGTCGCCGTAGTAGTGGAACTCGTCCATCACGACCTGGTCGACGGCCGCGTCGGCGCCCTGGCGCAGCGCCAGGTTCGCGAGGATCTCGGCGGTGCAGCACACGATCGGCGCATCGGGGTTGACCGACGAGTCGCCCGTGACCATGCCCACGTTCGCCGCGCCGAAGATCTCGACGAGGGCGAAGAACTTCTCACTCACGAGCGCTTTGATCGGCGCCGTGTAATAGGTGCGTCCGCCGGCGGCGACCGCGGCGGCGTGGGCGGCGACCGCGACGAGGGACTTGCCGGTACCGGTCGGAGTCGACAGGATCACGTGCGACCCCGACACGATCTCGATGACCGCCTCGTCCTGCGCGGGGTACAGCGCGAAGCCCTGCTCGCCCGCCCACTCGACGAACGCGTCGTACAGCACGTCGGCGTCGGGCGTCCCGCCGGGCGCGCCCGAGGCCTCGGCCGCAGCCGCGATGGTGTCGAGAAGGCTCACCGCTCGAGTCTGCCAGGTCGCGGCATCCCTTCCTCCGCCGGGCCGGCGCCCCTCCTGTGGCACTCCGGATATCGGACTTTCGCGCCGTTTCCGGAGCCACGGCCGCGGATCCGCCGGAGAACCTGCGATCCTCCGATTTTCGGATCGGGCAGAAGAGGGGGCTGCGCAACATGACGGGGAAGAGTGGATGCCGGGCGCCCGGCATCCACTCTTCCCCGGCTCAGCGACCGAGCTTGGCCAGGATGACCTGCGTGTAGGCCGCGTACCCGGCGTGGTTCGGGTGCAGGAAGCCGGCCGGGTCGTTCACCGGGTCGGTGCCGAACCACGGGTCGCTCGGCAGGCCGGGCACGAGCTGCACGCCGTGCCCGAGGAACGCCGGCACCACATCGGCGAAGACCGCGTGCGCACCGTGTGCGGCGGCGAGCGCCGCAGCCGCCGCGATGGCGCCGTCGAGCGCGTCCGTCGCGCCGGTCACCGCGAAGGCGAGGCTCCCCAGCGCCAGGCACTGCTCCACCGGCGCGACCTGCGCGCACGACCCGACGTCCACGGGCTGCAGCAGGCGCGGGTAGCCGGTGACGACCAGGGCGGCGTTGGGTGCGCGCTGTGCCATCCCGGCGATCAGCATCGCGAGCGGTTCGACGAGATCCGGCGCCGCATCGACGGTTCCTTGCACCGCGCCCAGACACGCGCCGAGGTCGCCCCCGGCGGGGACCGCGGCGCACGCCGCGTAGACCTGATCGAGACCGAGGTCGTTCGCGCCGACGGTGAGCGTCACGACCGTCGTGCCGCGGTTGAGCTGCGACAGCTGTGCCTGCACGTCGGCGATCGTCGCGCCGGTGCATGCGGCGTTGCGCAGCAGGTTGAACTTCGGCGCCTGGTCGAGCTGCGCGGCATAGCCGCCGTCGGTCCGCGCGCAGGCGTCCAGCGGCATGCCGCCGCCCTGCCCCGCCCCGATCGAGTCGCCCAGGGCGACGTACTTCGCGACGGGCGGTGATGACGCCGCGGTCGCCGGGCTCGCTGCGCCGGCTGCCAGCATCCCCATTCCGAGCGTCAGTGCCGCGAGCGCGGCGAGGACACGTCGTTTCATGATTCCCCCTCGAATCCGTGAACAGAACGACACGATCCGCCCCAAGAACCGGTCCGCGGATCCCAGCCGCAGACGCTGCCGACGATAGACCCGTGGATGCCGTCACGCCAGGGGTGCGCCGGGTCGCGGAATCGACCCGCCCGCCCGTACGTTGGAGCAGACGTCGAAGGGATGCCATGACTGCCACCGATGACCAGACCACCGTCCGCCGCAACGACGACGCCGGCCGCTACGAGGTGTGGGTGGGCGACGTGCTCGCCGGCTTCACCGAGTTCACCCCGGATGCCCGCGGTCGCCAGCGCTTTCCGCACACCGAGGTCGACCCCGCGTTCCGCGGTCGCGGCCTCGCGCAGATCGTCGTGGCCGAGGCGATGGCCGACGAAGCCCGGCGCGGCGAGACCGTCGTGCCGCTCTGCCCGGTCGTCGTGAAGTACCTGCAGCAGCACGAGGTGCCGGGTCTGGACGTGCATTGGCCGTCGCGCGTGGCCTGAGCGCGCGATAGCGTTCGCACATGACCCGCCTCGGAGCCTCCGACACCGTCGACCTCGAGACCGCCGTCGAGTGCGACGGCCCGCGCACGCTGCTGCTCGAGGCCCGCGAGGTCCCGCTCGGCGGGGTGCGGGCGATGTCGGTGCACCGGTCGCTGCCGCAGCGGGATCTGCCGCTGGTGGGCGCCTGGTGCTTCCTCGACCGGTTCGGGCCGCAGCAGACGCGCATGCGCGTCGAGCCGCACCCGCACATCGGGCTGCAGACCGTGACGTGGCCGTATCTCGGCGAGGTGCGTCACCGCGACACCGTCGGCAGTGACGTCGTGGTGCGCCGCGGCGCCCTCAACCTGATGACCAGCGGCGCGGGCATCGCGCACTCCGAGTACTCCGTCGGAGACGATGCCACGCCTCTCGACGCGCTGCAGCTGTGGGTCGCTCTGCCCGAGTCGCGGCGCCACGGCGCACCCGCGTTCGAGCAGCACGCGGTGCTGCCTTCGGTCTCGCTCGATGCCGGCGACGGCGAGGCCGGCTCGGCCACCGTCGTGCTCGGCGAACTCGCGGGCGTGGTCTCGCCGGCGACCGTCTACACGCCGATCGTCGGCGCCGAGCTGCGTGTGCCCGCAGGCTCGACCGTGCGGGTGCCGCTCAACCCCGGCTGGGAGCACGCGCTCGTCGCCGTGCACGGCGAGGCCGCCGTCCCCGACCTCGGAGCCGGCGAGGCCGCGATCGCGCTCGACACCGCCCACCTGCTGTACCTCGGGCTGCACCGCTCCACGGTCGAGCTGACCAGTGCCGAAGGTGCCACGCTGTTCCTCATGGGCGGCGAGCCGTTCGAGGATGACATCGTCATGTGGTGGAACTTCGTCGGACGCACCCACGAAGAGATCGTCGAGGCCCGCGAGGCCTGGGAGTCGGACTCCGCACGCTTCGGCCACGTCGTCGGGCACGGCGACGAGCGCATCCCCGCACCCCCGCTGCCCGCCGTGCGCCTCACGCGCCGCCGCCGGCGCCTGTGACGGCGGATGCCGGGTGCTCGTGAGGCACCGGATGCGGGGCGCCCGGCATCCACTGATCCGCCCCGCGCCGCGCCGCGGGTGAGCGGCTTGCGCAGACAGGCGAAGAGGCGCCCGGGCCGGAGCCCGGGCGCCTCTTCTGTGCTGGAACTGCCTTACGGGACGTCGACCGAGACGACGGTGCGCACGTCGGAGTCGCCGTAGCGGACGACGCCGAGGTAGCTGCCGGACTCGAGCCCCGACCACGACAGCGAGTAGTCCGCCTTGACGGACTGCGTCGTGGCGATCGACGAGGGCGACGCGGTGAAGTCGCCGACGCCGTCGGGGGTGACCGAGGTGACGGTGGTGTTCCACGTGAACGGCTGCGTGTACGCGTACACGTCCGCTCGCACTTCGTACCAACCGGCCTCGGGCTCGACCAGCTGCACGGCCTCATCGGCCGAGGCCGTCGCCGACTGCCAGACCGCGGTGCGCTGACCGCCCTCGGTCTTGACCTTGTAGACGGTCAGGTCGAGGTCCGTGCCCGCGCTGTCGTCATCGGAGTTGATGGCGAACCGCACGACGTCGGTGCCCGCGGGCACCTGGACGAACTTGACCGTGGTGCCGTCGGTCTCGGCGCCGGTGGTCTCGTTGCCCTCGATGATCACGTCGGCCTTCGCGAGGCCCAGCGTGTTCAGCGCCAGGTTGCCCGTGAAGCCCGGCGTGACCGAGACGTCGACGCTGCCCTCGGCGCCCGTGCCCGAGACCGACGCAGGAGCGTCGACCGCGACCGGCTTGAGCGCGATGGGCGAGCGCACCGAGTTGGTGGCGCTCTTCCACGTCAGCGAGCCCGTCGTCCACTGGCCGATCGCGGCGTCGGTCGTCGTGAACGTCACGGTGAACTTCTGCGTGGCGCCCGCGGCGATGGTGAACGTCGACGGCGTGACGACGGCATCCACACCCGGCACGTCGATCGACGCCGTGTAGGTGCCGGCCTCGGTGGCCGTCACCGTGCGGGTGATCGTCTGGGTGCCGGCGAGGGCGCCGATGCCGATGGACGCGATGTTCAGGTCGCTCGGGTCGATCGGGGCGATGTTGAACACCTGCTCGCCCAGCGCGCCGTTGATGTACCCGGCCCAGTCGCGCAGACCGTTCTGGTACAGCAGGCCGGCGTTGAAGTACCGCGTCGGGTCGACGTGGCCGGCGCCCTGCGTGAACGGGTCCGTGACCGGGTTGCCCGCGTCGTCGACCAGGTCGTACGCGGTGGTCATGAGCGCGGACTTGATCTCGGACGGAGCCGCCTTCGGGTGGACGCCGAGATACAGCGCACCGAGACCGGCGACGTGCGGCGACGACATCGACGTGCCCGACATGATGCCGAACGTCGGCTTCTCCTTCGGGCCGTTGTCGGTGGCGGCGAGGATCGCGACACCGGGGGCCGAGACGTCGGGCTTGATGACGTCACTGCCGTCGGCGAGGATCGGTCCGCGGCTCGAGAAGCCCGCGATCTGCGGCGTCGGGGTCTCGACACCGGTCACGTTCGCACCGACCAGGGTCACCGTCGGGTTCGTTGCGGTGTGCACGTAGTCCAGCAGCGCGGCCCGGTGGGTGTTCTGCAGGTGGACCGTCGGCACCGAGTGGAAGTCGTTGTCGAGCGAGCCCGGCGTGACGTTCACGAGCACCATGCCCGTGCCGCCCGCCTCGGCGACCGCCTGCGACTTCTCGACGCGTGCGTTCACGCCGCGGTCGCAGATGACGATCTTGCCCGCGGCCTTGGCGGCGTCGAGCGTGCCGAGCTGGCACAGCGCCGCATCCGCCGCCGCGACACCCGCAGCCGGGATGTCGCCCGCGTAGACGACCGGACCGGTGATCGACTGGCCGAACGGCACCGACACCGACGCGCCGGCGGCCTGCTGGCCGTCCCACTGGACAGTGCCCTCCCACGTCGGAACGGTGGATGCCGCGACCGTCGTGTACCAGGGCGACGCGTGGTCGGCCGTCGAAGCGCCCGGGCCGTCGTTGCCGGCGCTCACCGACACGAAGACGCCCGCTGCGGCTGCGCCGAGGAAGGCGTAGTCGTCCCAGCTGAACACGGACGTGGCCGCGCCGCCGCCGATCGAGTAGTTGATGACGTCGACACCGTCCGCGACGGCCTGGTTGATGGCGTCGAGCAGGTCGCTGCCCGCGCAGATGTCATCGGTCGTGACGAGGTCGTCGGGACCGTCGTAGCAGGCCTTGTAGGCGGCGACCTTCGCGGCCGGCGCGACGCCCGAGATCTTGCCGAAGTCGATGCCCTCGACCTTCGTGCTGACGCCGAAGTTGCCGGCGGCGGTACTGGCGGTGTGCGAGCCGTGACCGGCCTTGTCGCGCGGCGACAGGAAGTCGTAGCTGAAGTCGAACCCGGCGGCCTTGGCGCCCGACGAGAAGTACTGTCCGCCGATCAGCTTGGTGTTGTACGAGCGCTTGTCCCAGCTCTGCGCGATCGTGATCTTGCTGCGGAACTGGCTGCCGTCGGCCTTGTCGAAGACGATCGTGTCGCCGTTCTCGGTGTACGGGACTCCGGCGCCGCCCTTCTTCTTGAGCTGGTCGCCCGCGAACGACGGGCTCTCGGGGGCGATGCCGGTGTCGACCACACCGACGACGATGCCCTTGCCCGCGTTGGCGACGCCGCCCACGGCATCCCACACGCCGCCGGTGCCGGTGTCGACCGAGCCGAGGCCCAGGAACTCCGTCGAGGGGGTCGCTGTCGGGTGGTAGATCTCATCGGGGAAGACCCCGAGCACGGCCTTGTCGCCCGCGAGCTTGGTCGCCTGCGCGGCGGTCAGCTCGGCCGAGAAGCCGTTGGTGACGACTGCGTAGCTGGCGTCCACGGTGACACCGGTGTCGGCGGCGACCTTGTCCTGCTGCTTCTTGAGGTGCGCGAGGTAGGCCTTGGAGTTCGACGACTGCGCGTCGAGCTGCTTGCCCGCGTCGGGCTTGGTGCGCTGGATGCCGTTCGTGCCGCCTTCGTAGGTGGCGAGGGACGACTCCTTGAGCAGGACGATGTAGTGGCCGTCCGTGGCGTCGGTGAGAACCGGGGTGTTCACCTCCTCGGGTACCGCGCCGAAACTGGCTGATGCTGTGCCCGTGAACAGGGCGGCGAGTGTGACGACCGCGGCTGCTCTCAGGGAGGTTCGACCCATTTGTGGCCCTCCAATTTTTCGTGCAGGAAGTCGCTGCGCCACATCGTTGGGGCGCAGCTCGCTCAAACGTAACTCCCAGCGGAATCTCAGTAAATGAGAAGCCCGTGAGAATCGCAAGCCCTCCGGCCAGTACGCTGGGCAGGTGGCCCCCCGAACCCGACTTTCTACGAGCGTTCTGCTCACCTGCGCCGCGATCGGCGTGGCGACGGGTGCTCTTCAGGCGATCGCCGGAGCCGTCAGCGGGCCGGTGACGGTCGTCGCCCCGATCGTCTACGGACTCGTGCTGGGCGTCCACGTGCTGCCGGGCGTCGTCGCCCAGGAACTGCTGCGCCGCCCGTGGGTGGCCCTCATCACGCACCTCGTCGCCGCGCTCGTCGCGAGCGCCGTGGTGCCGCTGTGGATCGGCCGGTACATCGGCACAGCCATCCTCATCGGCGGCCTGCAGGAGCTCATCGCCGCCACGTCGCGGTATCGCAAGTGGGACGCGTGGCGGTTCTTCCTGTCGGCGGTCATCGTCGGCGCGATCATCGCCGCCGCGATCTGGTTCGCCGCGGACGTGACGAAGTTCCCGGTGTGGGGCCAGGTCGTCTACGTCGCGCTCTTCGTCGTCGGCCCCGTCGCCTGGACGGCCGTGGGCCTCGCGATCGGCCGCGCGCTGCGGCGCGCCGGGATCGCTCGCCGCAGCCGCGGGTGAGGCATCCGGCCCGCCGATTCTGATTGGTGGGCACCGAGCGGTGAGGGTAGGTTAGGAAAGCCTAAGTTCCCTCCGTCGATCGGATGCCCGTGCCTGCTGTCGTGCCGCTGCTGCAGGTGCGCGCGCTCGGCGTCACCCACGACGGCGAGGCGGTCCCGGCCCCCGCCGACGTGTCGTTCGACATCGCTCCCGGCGAGGTCGTGCTGCTGCTCGGTCCGAGCGGCTCGGGCAAGTCGACGCTCACGCTGACCCTCAACGGCCTGCTGCCGCAGTCGGTGCCCGCGACCGTGACCGGCTCGGTGCAGGTCGACGGGCTCGACACCCAGACGACGCCGGTCGCCGAGCTGAGCACGCGGGTCGGAATGGTCTTCCAGGATCCCGACGCGCAGCTGGTCACCGGCACGCTCCTCGACGAGGTGGCCTTCGGCCCCGAGAATCTGCGGATGCCGGTGCCCGAGGTGCTGGAGCGCGCCGAGGCCGCGCTGCGCCGCGTGGGCCTGTGGGAGCGTCGCGCCGAGAACCCCGACCGGCTGTCGGGCGGCGGACGCCAGCGCCTCGCGATCGCCTGCGCCCTGGCGATGGGCTCGCCGCTGCTGGTGCTCGACGAGCCGACCGCCAACCTCGACCCCGCCGGCATCGAGGACGTCTACGCCGCCCTCGCCGAGCTGGTCACGGCGGGCGATCGCGCGATCCTGCTCGTCGAGCACAACCTCGACGCGGCCGTCGGCTTCGTCGACCGTGTCGTCGTGCTCGACCAGGACGGCCGCCTCGCCGCCGACGGCACCGTCGACGACGTGCTGCGCGACCGCGCCGCCGAGCTGCACGCGATGGGCGTGTGGCTGCCGGTGTCGGCGATCGCCGCGCTGCGACTGCGCCGCGCCGGCTTCGCGCTCGACCCCCTGCCGTTGACGCCCGCCGAGCTGCACGCGTCGCTGGAGGCGGAGGCCGGGCCGTCGGTCGCACCCCGCTCGCCGGCATCCGGAGATCGGACGATCGCGCCGTTTCCGGATGCCGCCGGCCCGAGCCTCCGGAGAACGCGAGAGACTCCGATGTCCGGATCGGCCCACGAGGCCCGGCACAGCGGGCGCGAGACCGCGCCCGACCCGCTCATCACCGTGCGCGACCTCACCCTGCGGCGCGGACGCAGCGAGGTGCTGCACGGTATCGACCTCGACGTGCCGCGCGGGAGGTTCGTCGCCGTCGTCGGCGCGAACGGCGCCGGCAAGACCTCGCTCATCCAGGCGCTCGCGGGCGTCGTCGCACCTCCCAAGGGCACGGTGCACGTGGACGGGCTCGACGTCGGACGCGCCGACGCGCGCACACTGAGCTCGCGCATCGGCTTCGTGTTCCAGAACCCCGAGCACCAGTTCATCGCGCACACCGTGTTCGACGAGATCGCGCACGGGCTGCGACTGCAGCGCCTCGGCGAGGACGAGGTCCGCGCGCGCACCGAGGCGCTGCTGGACCGATTCGGGCTCACGGCCAAGGCCGAGAGCCACCCGTTCCTGCTGTCGGGCGGGCAGAAGCGCCGCCTGTCGGTCGGCACCGCGCTCGTCGCGGGAGCCCCGGTGCTCGTGCTCGACGAGCCGACGTTCGGGCAGGACCGGGCCCGCGCCGACGAGCTGCTGTCGCTGCTGTCGGAGCTCAATGCCGAGGGCACCACGATCGTCGTGGTGACGCACGACATGCAGCTGGTCACCGACCACGCCGACCGCACTGTCGTACTGGCCGACGGCCGCGTCCTCACCGAAGGCCCCACCGCCGACGTGTTCGCCGACGACGAGCTGATCCGCCGCGCCGGCCTGCGCCCGCCGCCGCTGCGGCGCGCGCTGCGGGGCGTGGTGCGGCATCCCGGGCTCTCGCGCGTCACGCGCCTCGCCGACCTGCCCGACGCCGTCCAGGCGCCCGCGGGAGGTGCGGCATGACCGACGCGGGACCCCTCACCGCGGCCACGGCCGTGAACAGCCCGGTCGACCCCTACGCGGGGCGGGTCGCGGCATCCCCGGTCCGCTTCCTGTACGGGCTGAATTCGCTGGCCAAGCTCGCGGGGCCGCTCCCGGCGATGGTGCTGCTGGTGTTCGTGCGGGATGCCGCCACCCCGGCCGCGTTCCTGCTGCTGGCGTATCTCGTGCTGCTGGTGGGGGTCAACTTCACGCGGCGCCTGGCGGCGGTGCTGCTGCTCGCAGTGCCGCTCAGCACGCTGGTCATCGGCTTCGGCTTCGCGCTGTGGACCGACGCGGCGCGCGTAGACCAGTCGGTCGTGGTGTGGCAGCTCGGCGGCTGGACGATGTACGGCGGAGCCCTCGCGGTCGGCTTCGCGACGGGCCTCCGACTGGCCTCGATCGTCGCACTGACGCTCATCGCCGGCCTGTCGACCACGGGGCCCGACCTGGTGCGCGCGAGCGTGCAGCAGCTGCGCGTGCCGTACCGGATCGGGTACACGGCGCTGGCGGCGTTCCGCTTCGTGCCGCGCTTCGGGCACGAGCTCGACGTCATCCGCCAGGCGCACCGCGTGCGGGGCGCCCACGGCGGGCGGGGTCCGTTCGCCGCCGTGGCGCGCTGGTTCGGGTACATCGTGCCGCTCCTGGCCGGCGCGATCCGGCACGCCGAGCGCGTGGCGCTGGCCATGGACTCGCGCGCCTTCGGCGCACACCCCGACCGCACCGAGCGGCACCTCGTGCCGTGGCGCGTGCGCGACACCGTCTTCGTCGTGGCGTTCTGGGCTGTCTCGGCCGTACTGTTCGCCGCGCTCTTCCCGTGGGGGCTCGCGTGACGCGCACCCGCTCGACCTTCGACCGAAACGGAGCATCCTGATGGCCCCGGCCCCTCGCCTCGTCAAGCCCGAGACACCCGGTCTCGTGCACCTCACGGTGCTGCGCACCCGGCAGCTCTCGCCCCACTGGATCCGGGTGACCCTCGGCGGCGGCGAGATCGACAGGTTCCACCCGATGGGCTACGACCAGTGGTTCCGCATCTTCCTGCCGCTCGGCGGCGACGCGGGCCTGGAGCGCATCCCCGCCAAGCCGAACAAGGTGTTCGGATATCTGAAGTACCTGCGCATCCCCGACGGCATGCGCCCGGTCATGCGCAACTACACGGTGCGCGCGTTCCGTCCTGCCACCGCGACGGCGGGCGCCGAGCTCGACGTGGACTTCGTGGTCCACGGCTCGGCGCACGACGGCACCGCCGGTCCCGCTTCGCGGTGGGCGCAGGCGTGTCAGGCGGGCGAGAGCGTCGTCGTGATCGACGAGGGGCTGTCGTTCAACCCCGCGCGCGGCACCGACCGCATCGTGCTGGTGTCGGACGAGACCGGTCTGCCGGCGATCGCCGGCATCTGCGCTTCGCTTCCGTCCGACGCGTCCGGCCTCGCGATCGTCGAGGTGCCCTCGGCCGAGGACGCGCTCGAGTTCGCGCACCCGGCGGGCGTCACAGTGCGCTTCGTCGTGCGCGAAGGCGAGATCAAGCCCGGCACGCTCGCACTCGCGGCACTGCAGCAGGCAGCGCTGCCGGCATCCCCGTTCCACGCCTACGTCGTGGGCGAGCAGGCGCTCGCGACCGACGGCCGTCGCCACCTCGTCGGCGAGCGCGGCATCTCGAAGGACCACGTGAGCTTCATCGGCTACTGGCGCGTCGGCGCCGCCTCGCCCGCCCCCAAGTCCCAGCGCGCGACCGCCGAGGCGCACTCGTGAGCCGGGCGACCACCGCGTACCTGCTGACGTGCGCGGCGATCGGCGTCGCGGGCGGCGTCATGCTGTGGGGCGCGACCGCGCTGTCGACGCTGCTGTTCGCCGTCGTGCCGTTCATCTCGGTGGGTCTCGCGGGCCTGTGGCTCATGCCCGCCGTGGTCGCGCTGCGCCTCATCGAGCGCCCGCTCGCCGGCCTGCTGGTCGGGCTCATCTCGGGGCTCGTGGTCTTCCCTTACCTCGCGACGAACCTGTGGTGGGCGTTCTTCGCCGAGCTGCCGTTCCTGCTCGCCGCGTACCGCAGCTGGCGCACGTGGCAGTACTACGCGGGCGCGGCCGTCGTGGGCGTGCTGTACCCGATCCTCGCCGCGGTGTCGTTCGACCTCGCGTCGATGACCATCGGCGCCCAGATCGGCTTCTTCGTGCTGTCGGTCGCGAGCTGCGTCGGCGGCACCGCGCTCGGCATCGTCATCGCCGACCGCCTTCGCAAGGCCGGCGTCGCAAAGCTCGCACGCCGCCGGGGCCTCGCCGGGCGCGGCCTCGGGCGCGGCAGCGGCCCCGCCGGACAGCACTGACACGAAGAACGGATGCCGCCGCCCGGGCCCCCGCGGGGCGCCGGGTGGCGGCATCCACCCTTCGTGAGGTCAGCGCTTGCCGACGATCTGACGCGACACGATGTCGCGCATGATCTCGTTCGTGCCGCCGTAGATGCGGTGCACGCGGGCGTCGAGGTACGCGCGCGCGATCGGGTACTCGGTGATGTAGCCGTAGCCGCCGTGCAGCTGAACGCCGATGTCGAGCACCTCGGCCTCGCGGTCCGTCGACCAGAACTTGACCTTGGCGGCCTCTTCGGCCGTCAGCTTCTGGTCCTTGTAGAGCATCATGGCGCGGTCGTTGTAGACCCACGTCACGTCGACCGTCGTCGCCATGTCGGCGAGCTTGAAGCGGGTGTTCTGGAAGTCGGCGATCCGCTCGCCGAACGCCTCGCGGCTGAGGACGTAGTCGCGCGTCCAGTGGAACGCGGCCTCGCAGGCGGCCGCGGCGGCCACACCGATCGACAGGCGCTCCAGTGGAAGGTTCATCATGAGCTGGATGAAGCCGAGGCCCTCCTTGCCGCCGATGAGGTTGGCGTCGGGCACGAACACGTCGGTGAACGAGAGCTCGGCGGTGTCCCAGCCGTGGAAGCCCATCTTCTCGAGCTTCTTGCCGTGGTCGAAGCCCTCCATGCCGTTCTCGAGGATCAGCAGGCTGAAGGCATCGGGGCGGTTGCCCTCACCGGTCTTGACGAACGTCACGACGATGTCGGCGGTCTTGCCCGACGAGATGAACGTCTTCGCGCCGTTGACGATGTAGCCGCCGTCGACCTTCTTGGCCGTCGTCTTGATGCCGCGGAGGTCGGAGCCCGCACCCGGCTCGGTCATCGCGAGGGCGCCGAGGATCTCGCCGGTCGCCATGCCGGGGAGCCACTTCTCCTTCTGCTCCTGCGTGCCCATGTGCACGATGTACGGCACCGCGAGGTCGTCCTGGATGCCCAGCGCGCCGGCGAGCGAGCCGAGGCCCGCACCGATGGTCTCTTCGAGCACGATGGCACGGAAGCGGTAGTCCTGCAGCATGCCGGCGCCGCCGAACTCCTCGGGCACGCTCAGGCCGATGATGCCGGCCTCGCCCGCCGCGAGCATGGTCGCGCGGTCGATCTCACCGTCGGCGTCCCACTGCTTGCGCTTCTCTTCGGATCCGTAGCGCTTGATGAACTCCTTGACGACGTCGCGGAACGCCTCGTGGTCCTCGTCGTAGATGTCGCGCTCCATGTGCGCCTTCCTCTCTCGTCCTCGAGCCCTGGACGATGCACGCGTTGGCATCGCATCTCACCCTCGATGGTACTCAGTTTCAATCGGAACGGCCGCCGAGGATGAAGCGCACGAGCTGCCGGAGCGGTCCGCTGTAGTCGCTCCGGCGTGACAGCACCTGCAGGACGATGGCGCCCATGATCGCCTGGCCGAGCTGATCGACGGGCGCGTCCGCCGGCAGCTGACCCTCATCGACGCCGACCTGGAGCCGCTCGGTGAGCTGTCGGTCGACGCCGAGGCTCGCGCTGAGGTGGTCGCCGACCTCGGCGTCCTCCGCCGCGGCGGCGACCAGCGAGCGCAGGAGCGACTCGCCGTTGTGCGACGCGAGGATAGAGAGCACCCGGGCCGTCCACGCGTCGACGTCGGCCACGAGGTCGCCGGTGTGCGGAGCGGCGAGGTCGACCGGGAAGAGGCGTCCCTCGGTGAGGCAGTCCGCGATGAGCGCGCCCCGAGAGTTCCACCAGCGGTAGATGGTCTGCTTGCCGACGCCTGCTTCCTTCGCGATCCCCTCGATCGTCAGCTGGTCGTACCCCTGGCGCTGGAAGATCGTCGCCGTAGCGGTGAGGATCGCCTCCCGCGCCGCGGCGCTGCGGACGGGACCCGTTCGATGCTCGTTCATGCGTCCAGTTAACTCCCAGAAAGTAGACGAGACGGTCCGTATGATCAAACGCGTCGTGAGGAGACAAACTCGATGGCTGCACTGCTCTATCGCCTGGGATCGTTCGCCGCTCGCCGCGCGTGGCAGGTGATCGTCGCGTGGGTGGTGATCCTGGGGGTTTCGGTCGGCGCCTTCCTCGCGTTCGGCGGGTCGCTCAGCAACAGCTTCGACATCCCGGGCACCGCTTCGGGTGCCGTCGTGGACGAGCTCACCCAGGAACTGCCCGACAGCGCCGGGATGACGGCATCCGTCGTCTATCAGACGGACGATGGCGCACCCTTCACGGACGAGCAGAAGCAAGCGATCTCGGATGCCGCGGCCGGCGCAGAGGACCTCGATGACATCGCCGCGGTCATCGACCCGTTCGATGCGCAGCAGCAGCAGGCGGACGGGGCGCAACAGCTCGCCGACGCCCAGACGCAGATCACGGACGGTCGGTCGCAGCTGGACGCCGGGCAGGCGCAGCTGGACGCCGGGCAGGCGCAGCTCGATGCCGGACAGGCCCAGCTCGACGCGGCGCGTGCGCAGGCCGAGGCCATCGGCGCCGGCCCGCAGCAGCTCGCCGCGCTCGACCAGCAGCAGGCGCAGCTGGACGCGCAGACCGCGGCGCTGCAGACGCAGCAGACCACGATCGACGACTCCCGCGCCGAACTCGAAGACCAGGCCGAGCAGGTCGAGCTGGGCACGACGCTTCTCGATCTGTCGGATGGCATCGGCGTGGTGTCGGAGGACGGCTCGACCGCGATCGTCAACGTCACGTTCGACGAGACCCGGCTGGAGCTGCCCGAAGAGGCCAAGCAGACCACGATCGACCACTTCGAGTCCGAGCCCATCGACGGCGTCTCGGTGTACTTCGGCTCAGAGCTCGCGCAGGGCGTGCCGGAGCTCTTCGGCATCGGCGAGGCGATCGGTCTCGTCTTCGCCGCGGTCGTGCTGATCGTCACGCTCGGGTCGCTGCTGGCGGCGGCTCTTCCGATCGTCACGGCGCTCGTCGGCATCGGCGTCGGCGTCACCGCCTCGCTGTCGTTCTCGGGGATCGTCGACATGGCGTCGATCACCCCGGTCCTCGGCGTCATGCTCGGGCTCGCGGTCGGCATCGACTACTCGCTGTTCATCGTCTACCGGCACCGCAAACAGCTGCTCCGCGGGGTTCCGGTGGGCGAGTCGATCGGGCTGGCGACGGGCACCTCCGGCACGGCGGTCGTCTTCGCCGGCTCGACGGTGATCGTCGCACTGCTCGCGCTCAACGTCACGGGCATCCCGTTCCTGGGCCTCATGGGAACCGTCGGCGCGGTGTGCGTCGCGGTGGCCGTGCTCGTCGCGATCAGCCTGGCTCCGGCCATCCTTGGGCTCTTGGGCATGCGACTGCTGTCGCGTCGCAAGCAGGCCGCGATCGGCGTGGAGACCGCACCGGCGAAGGCGCCCCAGCAGATCAAGCCGATGTCGAACCTCCGCGCGATCCTCACGGTGCTCGGCACGGTCGTCGCGCTGCTGGTCATCGCCATCCCGTCTCTGTCGATGCGGCTCGGACTCCCCGACGGCGGGAGCGAGCCGGCCGGATCGACCAGCTACCAGGCTTTCCAGATCATCGAGGAGGAGTTCGGCGCCGGCGCGAACGGCCCGCTGCTCGTCACGGCGACGGCATCCGATCCGATCAGCGACGACGACCTCGTCGCGACCCAGGTCGCGGTCGCGCAGCAGCTCGCTGACCTCGACGACGTCGCGGCGGTCGCACCGATCGCGACCTCCGACGACGGCACGCTCCTCGCCTTCCAGGTGGTGCCCGAGGAGGGCCCCAACAGCGAGTCGACCGAGCAGCTGGTGCAGGACATCCGCGCCCTGCCGCCCGTCGACGGCGACCTCACCCTGGGCGTCGCCGGTCAGGCGGCGAGCAACATCGACATCTCGCAGGCCCTCAGCGATGCGCTGCCGATCTATCTGCTCGTGGTGGTCGGCCTGTCGTTCCTCATCATGGTGATGGTGTTCCGCTCGCTCCTCGTGCCGATCATCGCGACCGGCGGCTTCGTGCTGTCGCTGTTCGCGACCTACGGGCTCATCGTCGGCGTGTTCCAGTACGGCTGGGGCGCGTCGCTGATCGGGCTGGACAGCACGGGTCCCATCCTGAGCTTCCTGCCGGTCATCCTGGTCGGCATCCTCTTCGGACTCGCCATGGACTACCAGCTCTTCCTGGCGTCCGGCATGCGGGAGGCCTACGTCCACGGATCGTCGGCGAAGCTGGCCGTCGCGCAGGGGTTCCGCGCCGGCCGGTCGGTGGTGACCGCGGCCGCGTTCATCATGGTCTCGGTCTTCGGCGGGTTCATCTTCTCGCAGTCCACGATGATCCGGTCGATCGGCTTCGGGCTCGCGTTCGGCGTGCTGTTGGACGCGTTCGTCGTGCGGATGCTGCTCATGCCGGCCCTGATGCACCTGCTCGGCCGCTCGGCATGGTGGCTGCCGCGCTGGCTCGACCGCGTCATCCCCAACGTCGACCTAGAGGGCGTTTCGCTCGAGCGCGACCACCCGGGGATGCAGGTGGGCGGCGTCCCGCACACGACGTGAGCGGTCAGCCGAGGTAGGCCGGCGCGGCCTCGAGCCCGAAGAACTCCTCGAGCGAGGTCCAGCCGCCGTCGTGGTACGCCTTGGCGAGCTCGGGCCCCACGTATCGCAGGTGCCACGGCTCGGGCGTGTAGCCCGTGACCGGCGTCGCCCCCTCGACGTAGCGCACGATCCAGCCGTGCTCCCACGCGTGGGCCGCCACCCACTGGCCCTGGGGCGAGGCCGCGAGACCGTCGAGGCTCGTGCAGCTCCCCGCGCACGCCACGACGTCGGCGCTGAGGCCCAGCTGATGCTCGCTGTACCCGGGCCGCGCGCTCACCAGGTCGGCACGTTCGCCGCGCTCGGCGAAGTGGCGCCCGTACGTCACCTGCTGGGTCTGGTACGAACGGAACCCGCTCTCCAGCGCGATCTCGCCGACGCCGGCATCGCGCGCCGCCGTCACGAGCGCCGAGAGCGCACCGGCGGCGTCGGCGCGCAGTGCGCCGCCCTCGATGTTGCGCACCCCGTCCGGCAGCACGAGGCTGTTCGGCCGGTACTCGAGCGGGTTGGCCGGGCGGTGCTTGTCGAGCACGGTCCAGATGCGCGACGAATCGCTGAGGTCCACGCACGGCGCACGCCCGTCCACGACCGCGGCGCGGAACGCCTCGCCCCCGCCGGCGGCGATCACCGCGCCCTCGTCGTCGCCCGCCTGCAGCGCGCTCGCGAACGTCGAGAGCGTGCACAGGTCGGCAGCCGGCGGCGACTGCTCGACATCGGGCACCGGCAGCTGCTCGACGACGGGCGGCGCGACCGACAGGGCGGCCGCGGTGTCGGCCTGCTCGGTCGGCGGCGCCATGATCGCGGTCACTGCGGCCGACGAGCCGAGCAGCAGCGCCGCACCGGTCGCGAGGCCCGCCACCAGGGCGATGCGTCGTGTCATCCGGCGGGGTCGCACATGGCGCGCCGGGGTCACGACCTCGGTCACGAGATCGCCGAGCACGGGGGACGGTGCGTCGTCGGCCGACGTCGGGGTGATCGGCACTGCGGGGGCGACGGTCTGCGGGAGGGCCGGCGCTGCGGGGGCGCCCGGCGGAGCAAGGGATGCCGGCGGCCCGGTGTCGGCCATCGGCATCGGGCCGACCGTCAGCACCGGCGCGGTGTCGACGGTGAACAGCGGCACGGTGTCGGTCGGCGACGGCATCGGGACCTCGGCGGTCAGCCGATCCGCGTCGAGCGAGGCCCGGCGGACAGCGTCCTCGCCGACAGGGTGCGTGCTCGCGCGGGCACGCCGCTCGGCCTCTTCGCGCATCGCTCGGGCGGCGCGACGAGTCTCGGGGGCGGCTCGGGGGGTGGCGAGCCCGCCAGGCTCCGTCACGTCTGCCATTCTGGCCGCGACGGCAGGATTTGGCCAGGCGCACAGCATCCCTCCGCGCGGTGTTCTATTCTGTCGGCGCCACTCTTGACTTAAGTTCGAAGCTTTGTTCTCATGGATGCATGCGGTGGCAGGGGCAGGAACTGGGCGTGGCGGATGCGGCCGCCCTGCCCGGCATGGAGCAGCTCAACGGTCTGGTGCGGTCGGTCACGACACCCGAGTTCGCCGGGGTGACGTTCCACGAGGTGCTGTGCAAGTCCGCCCTCAACCACGTGCCGAGCGCGTCCGCGATGCCGTTCGACTGGACCGTGAATCCGTACCGGGGCTGCTCTCATGCGTGTGTATACTGTTTCGCTCGCGGGACGCACGAGTACCTGGAGCTCGACGCGGGGCGGGACTTCGACACGCAGGTGGTCGTCAAGGTCAACGTGGCCGAGGTGCTCGGCCGAGAGCTGCGGCGCGGCAGCTGGCAGCACGAACCTGTCATGCTCGGCACGAACACCGACCCGTACCAGCGGGCCGAGGGGCGCTACAAGCTCATGCCGGGCATCGTGTCGGCCCTCACCGAGTCGGGCACGCCGTTCTCGATCCTGACCAAGGGCACGCTGCTCCGGCGCGACCTGCCGCTGCTGCAGGAGGCTGCCCGCGAGGTGCACGTGTCGCTCGCGATGTCGATCGCCGTGTTCGACGACGAGCTGCAGCACCTCATCGAGCCCGGCACGCCCAACGCGACGGCCCGGCTCGAGACGGTGCGGGCGGCGACCGAGGCAGGGTTCCGCGTGACGGTGTTCCTGATGCCGATCATCCCCCACCTCACCGACTCGATCGCCGCGATCGACCACGCGCTCACCCGCATCAAGGCCGCCGGCGCAGTACGGGTCGTGTACGGCGCGCTGCACCTGCGCCCCGGCGCGAAGCAGTGGTTCCTGCAGTGGCTGGCGGAGCGGCATCCCGAGCTCGTCTCGTCATACCGGGGCCTGTACCCCGGTGCGACCGCGACCGCCCCCAAGGCCTACCGATCATGGCTGGCGAAGCGGGTGCGGCCGCTGCTGCGCGTGCACGGGCTCGACGGGCACGCCGAAGACGACACCGTACGCGGGGGTCCGGTCGCCGGTCTCGCGTCCCGCGCCGACGCCAGGGCGGCGCCGCCCATCATCACAACCTCGCGAGGTCGTGCCGCGGCGGGCTTGCGTGCCGCGGGCCCGGGGGTTCGGAGCGCGGCGGACGAGGCATCCACGCGGCTCTTCTGAGGCACGACGGGCGGTCGGCTCCGGTGCGCTACTCGCCGGCGTCGCGCTGCCGGTTCGCCTCGGCAGACCGCGCCCACACCTGCCGCTGATGCCGCGACGCCTTGCGACGCGCGTGCTCCCGGCGGGCACGGAGGTCGCCCGCGGGGCGTGGCAGCTCGCCCCGGGCGGCACGGATGAGGTAGCCGATGCCGTCGACGATGAAGGCGACGCCCGCGTACGAGAGCAGGCAGAGGGCGATGATCCCCAGCCACAGCGGCGTGGGGCGCGCGATGCCGACCATCTCGAACAGGCCCGTGCCGTCATGGACCGTCTGCACGACCATCACCGCGACGAGCCACAGCATCCCCGCGCCGGCGAGTGCCGCAACCACCGACGCGATCACGCCGCCGGTCGTGAGCACTTCCTTGGCAGACCGGATCAGCACCCTCCGATTGTGCCTCAGGTCCGCAGGCGTGAGCGTTCGAGTGGCGCACATGGTGATCACCGGCCTCGTGTAGCAGCCACCATCGCCACCGGAACCGCGCTACTCGCCGGCTCCCGGCCGTTCATGTGGCGCAGAGTGCCGCCTCACGCCCGGGAACCGGCAACCTGCGCCACTCGAGCGCCGCGGTGGCCGGCGGGGGCACTCGCGCCGGGGAGCGGTGCGCGTGCCACGTGAGCGGCGTCCGCGGTCACGAACTCCACCACGGCGTCGAGCACCCCATCGGCGGCCAGGATGCGGTTGTGGCCGAGGCCGAGTGTCGGCACGAGCCGCGCGCCGGGGTTCGCCGATACGACCCGCTCGGACTCGCCGAACGACACATACCGGTCCCCCTCGTCGTGAAGCGCCAGCAGCGGCATCTCGGCGGGCAGCGGTCGCCGAACCGCCGACAGCCAGGCGAACGGGTCGGGATCGCCCGCGAAGTACCGAGCGGCGAAACGCTCCCGCAGCCGCGCCGTCACGGCGTCGGACAGCCCCAGCCGGCGCTGGAACTGCCGCAGCAGCTCGTCCGCGTCGGCCAGTGTCGAGATCGTGACGACGCGGGCGGCATCCACTCCTCCGGCGACGCCGACGAGCGCCGCGAGCCCGCCGAACGAGTGGCCGACGATCGCGTCGAAGCGGCCATGCCGCTGCTGCAGCTCGGCGAAGACGTCGAGCCAGTCGACGAGGTACATGTGCCGGCCGTCCGAGTCGCCGTGGGCCGGGCCGTCGAACGAGACGACACGGTACCCCTCGGCGACCAGTTCACGCACCAGCGCCGAGAACTGGCTCGCCCGCCCGAGCCACCCGTGCGAGAGCACGACGGTCCGGGGGCCGCTCCCCCATTCGTAGACCACCACGTCGACGCCGCGCCGGCCGATTCCGGGGATGCGCACGCGGCGTCGGCGTGCGAGCGACATGGTGGGCGCGTCATCGGCGTGCACCGGGCGGGGTTTTGCGACATGCGCGAAGAACGGCATCGCGACGGCGGCGCCCGCGTGCGGAGAGATCGCTCCGGCGGTGCGGACGGCTGCTGCCGGCAGGCGGAGTGCGGGATTCATGATGCTCCGATTCGATGAATACGAACGATCGTACTTATAAATACGAACGATCGTACGGTAATCTTGGAGCGTGACACAAGCCCCGATCGACCGACGTCGCCTGCGCGGCGACGAATCGCGGCGCGTCGTGCTCGACCACGCCGTGCAGACCGCGACGGTCGACGGACTCGAAGGCCTCACGATCGGACGGCTCGCGGATGCCTCCGGCCACAGCAAGAGCGGGATCGCGACACTCTTCGGCTCGAAGGAACAGCTGCAGCTCGCCGTCGTCGCCGCGGCCCGCGAGGTGTTCATCGATGCCGTGATCGCCCCGGCGCGCGCGGACACGCCGCGGGGCCTCGTCCGCGTGTGCGCGGTCCTGTCGAACTGGCTCGCGTACTCGCACGACCGCGTCTTCCGCGGCGGCTGCTTCTTCGTCGCCACGTCGGTCGAGTTCGACTCGCGGCCCGGGGTCGTGCGCGACGCCATCGTCGCCGCCATGCGGGACTGGGAGGACTACCTCGCCGGCAGCATCGAGCACGCCATGACCGCGGGTGAGCTCCCGCTGCTCGACGACGCGCGGCAGCTGACCTTCGAGATCACCTCGTTCCTCGAGGCCACGAACATGCGCTCACTGCTCTACGACAGCGCCGAGCCGTACCGCCGCGCCGAAGTCGCGCTACGCGCACGGCTGCTCGCACTCGGCGGCGACCCTGTGCTGGTCGCCACGGTCAGCGCCCCCTCCGCCTGACACGTCGGACGGGCGGATGCCGGGCGTCCGGCATCCATCACCGTCTTCGCATCGCGAGCACGACGCAGGTCGACCGATCCGGCACGCCGTCACCACAGGCACGACGCCCGGCGTGGCATCCCCCTCTCCCCGCACCCAGGACCAGCCCGTCCCTTCACAGATAGGGCAAATGCCCGATGCGACGATGCGTGCGCGATACCTACTCTGGCGGCCGATCGATGTAGGGGGTCCACCGTGAACGAACGCACCATGCGACCGGCTGTCGTCGTCGACCGCCGTACCTTCCTGCTCGCCGGCGTGGGTCTGGCGACCGCCGCCGCGATCCTCGTGCCACACGATGCGGCCCGCGCCGCCGGCGGACCTGCGGGCTGGCGGGTGGGCCAGCGCATGCCGAACCTCACCGGCTACGACCAGTACGGCATCGCGCGCCGACTGCGCGGCGAGAAGGGCGGCTGGATCCTCCTGGACGTGTGTGCCACCTGGTGCGGCCCGTGCCTGGCCTCCGCCACGCAGCACGCGGCGTTCAGCGACTACGTCAACAGTGCCGGACTCGACTTCCAGGTCGCGACTGTCGTCAACGACGACGATTCCCACAACGCGACGACGCAGGACGATGCGCGACGCTGGTCGAAGAGGTTCCGTCTCGGCAACGACCTCGTGCTCCATTGCGACGGCGCCGAGGCCTCGCCGCTGCGGACGCTCAACACCGACATCTGGCAGGCCAACGGGCGCCCGACCGAGGCCCCGGGCTGGCCCACGTACCTGCTCATCGATCCCGATGGAGTGGTCCGGTACTACCAGCTGGAGGCGAACGTCAACGCCGTCCAGACCGCCCTGGCCGGCCTCAGCGGCGTCCCGCTCACCGGCGACTGGCCGATCTACGTGCCGTACCAGCCGGAGCTCAGCGAAGCGATCACCCCGGTCAGGGTGTCGGCGACCCGGAGCAGCGGGGCAGGCCTGGACGAGTCCGTCGCGGGGAGCGCGGCTGTGGGCTACGGCTCGTTCGAGCAGATCGCCTACGTCGACATCATCGACGGCGGAGCGGGGTTCGGACTCGACCAGCCGGTCGTCGTGCAGTTCGCACCGCTCGCGCCACGGGCCGCCGACCGCGCGTGGCGCGTCGATCTCGGGACCGGCGTCGACCTGCTGAGGATTCCCGACGATCCCTGGCAGCAGCCGCAATCGATCCACAGCGAGGCGACGGTCGCCGTCGCCGCAGACGGATCGATCACCTGCACGGTTGCACCGTTCCGACCAGGCGCCCCGGCGGACGCCGACACCCATCAGTGGGTGACGATCAGCATCCTCGCCGGCTACCGGTCACTGCCGGTGCGCGATGCCCTCGATTCGCTGCGCTCCGACCTCACCGCGGCGCCGGGGATCCCGGTCCACTCCGCGCTCAAGGCGATCGACGAGATCGAGAAGAGCCTCGACCGGCGCGCATTCGACCAGGCTGCTGCGCGCGCCGTCCGGCTGCAGGGCGAGCTCGCCGACGCGGCCGGACCGGTGCTCCGGTTCAACGTCGATGCGGTGGCCGCGAACCTCGCGACGCTCCCCTGATTCCTGGGGTCCAGGGATGCCCCACCCGGCGCGTCAGCCCGCCGGCGTGATGGTGACGGTCGGGGCGCCGCGGTCGATGGTGAACGTCAGGACGCGGGTCGCGGCATCCCACTCGACGACCTCACCGCCGTCGACCACTCCGCCCTGCGGAAAGCGGTCGGCGGGGAGGTACACCTCACTCGCACCGTCGGCGTCGGCCTCGCCGTCCCGGTGCAGCACCAGCTCGCCGTCGCGGACGGTCCACGACGACACGGGGCCCGACACCACGCGCGGATACGGCCGGTCGATCGTGGCCACCAGGTTGCGGGGCGTGCCGTCGGTCTCATATGGACCCCAGCTGCCCGGATCGCGCGACCAGTACACGACGCCCATGCCGGCGGCGTCTGCGGTGCGGTACACGAGGTCGACGTAGTCCAGCGCACCGGGGAGTGTCGTGTCGAGCCCGAACTCCCCCAGGATCACCGGCACGCCGCCGAGCGCCTCGGCCGCGCGCAGGGTGTTCGACGCCCACGCCGACACCGTGCCCTTCACGAGGTCGCGGCTGGTGCCCGAGAACCCGTCGCCGAGGTCCATCGGCAGCGGGTACAGGTGCGGGCAGAACGCGATGCGCGACTCGCCGTCGCGCGCGTCGTCGATGCGGCCGAGCCCCGTCGGCAGACCCCAGTTGAACCCGAGCGCCTGGGGCTCGACGCACACCCAGGTGTCGGCATCCACGTCGCGGATGGCGTCGGCGGTGCGCTGGTACAGCGACGTCAGCGGACCCGCCTCGAATGCCGGCCCCTGCACGGTGCCGCCGTAGGGCTCGTTCATGAGGTCGTATGCGACCACCGCAGGCTCGCCGGCGAAACGCTCGGCGACGGCGCGCCACGCGTTCGCGTAATGCTCGGCGAGCTCGGGATGCTCACCGGTGGTGTTCCAGAAGTTGTCGAATGCGCGGATCACCCCGGGCTCGAGGTAGTACAGCTCCCACATGTCGTGGTCGGCGACCGGCAGCCCGTCCAGGTACGTCGCCCACTCAGGCGCGCCGTTGCCGGTGTCGCCGCTCGGCGTGATCCCGCTGCCCCACAGGTCCTGATGCATGTCGAGCATCACGTGATACCCGCGGTCGGCGTACCAGCCGACGCGCTCGGCGACGTCGTCGAGATAGTCCTGGTCGTACTGCCCGGGCTCGGGCTCGACTTTGCGCCACGAGATCAGGAACCGCACGAAGTCCGTGCCCATGTCGGCATATTCGGCGGCCAGGTCGTCCTCGGTGAACTCGGGCATTCCATCCGGCGCCGACTTCGAGCTCGAGGCCGTGTTGAATCCGTTCGCGACGACCGCTCGTCCGTCGTCGTCCTGGACGAAGGAAGACGTGGATGCCGGGCCCGGCGTCCGCAGCGCGGCCGCGGCGCCTCCGACCACCACCAGCGCACCGAGAGCGATCGCCAGGATGGCGCGCGGACCGAGCATGACGAACCGTCCTCTCCGACGGGGCCGGCGCGGGCCGGGGGGGTATGAACCCGCGCGCAACGGAGGCTATCATCGTCCGGTGCCGACGAAGACACCCCCCGCTCTCGGCCGCTCGGACGTGGCCACACTCGTCATGCTGCTCGTCGTCGCGGTGCTGGCCGGCATCTGGCCGCTCACCGGGACGCTCACGACGTGGGTCCCCTACATCGCGATCCCGGCCGCGGCGGGCCTGCCGTTCCTGTGGCCGCCGCTGCGGCTGATGCCCCTCGGCGAGACCACGTGGGCGTTCTGGATCGCCGACACCGTCGGCGTTCTCGTGATGCTCGCGGTCGCCTGGGCGATGCTCCGCGCCGCCTCGCGCAAGCACCTTCGCCCGCACGCCGGCCGCGCGTTCGGCCGCGGGCTGTGGGTGACCATCGTGGCGATGGTCGCGGGCAACCTCGTGCGTGCGGTGTTCACGAGCTTCGTGGTCCATGCCGATCTCGGCACATACCTCGCGACAGTGGCCGCCGGCATCCTGATCACCGCTCTCACGGCGATCGTGCCGGGCCTTCTCGTCGGCGCTGCGGCCGCGCTCGTCGGCGCGACGGCCCGGACCCCGTCTCTGCGAGACGAAACGCTTCCACTCGGTCGTTGAGCGAGCGCAGCGAGACGGAACGCGGTGAGTCGCCCGTCGGAGCCGGCCACGCGCGCGACGGACGCGGGGGCCGGGTTCTCGAGAGCGCCCTGCGACGTTTTCGTCGTCGCTCGTTCCTCGCTCCGCGGGGCGAGCGGGGATGTGCCCGCGGGAGCGCTCCGCGGCGCGACCGGTCGACGCGCGCCGCCTTCTACAGCTCGTCGCCGGGGCGGAACTCCGTGAACGGCGCCTCGATGTCGGCCCGGTCGAGCAGCTCCTCCAGGCGTGCGCGGCGGGCCCGGGTCACGAGGGTCACGACGGTGCCCGACGCCCCCGCGCGACCGGTGCGGCCCGACCGGTGCAGGTACGTCTTGTACTCGTCGGGCGGGTCGGCCTGCACGACCAGGTCGATGTCGTCGACGTGGATGCCGCGAGCGGCGACATCGGTCGCCACCAGCACGTCGATGCGCCCTGACGTGAGCTTCTCGAGGTTGCGCGTGCGGCGGGCCTGGTCGAGATCGCCGTGGAGCGCGAGCGCCCGGATCCCGGCCTGGTCGAACTGCTCCGCGAGCATCTCGGCGTACGCCCTGGTGCGCGTGAACACGAGCGTCTTGCCGTCGCGGTCGACGAGCGAGCGCAGGATCTCGGCCTTGTCGCGGTGGTCGACGACCAGCACGCGATGGTCGATCGTGCCCGAGCGCTGCGTCTCGCCGGCGACCTCGTACACGGCAGGCTCGGTGAGGAACTCCTTCACGAGCGCCGACACCTCGCCGTCGAGAGTGGCCGAGAACAGCAGCCGCTGCGCGTCGCGCGGCGTGCGTCGCATGATGCGCTGCACGGGCTGCAGGAACCCGAGTTCGCACATGTGATCGGCCTCGTCGAGCACGGCGACGCGCACCTCCGACAGATCGAGCGCGCGGGATTCGACGAGATCCTCGATGCGGCCGGGCGTGCCGATCACGATGTCGATGCCCTTCTTGAGGGCGCCCAGCTGGCGCGCCTTGGGCACTCCGCCGTAGATCTGCGTCGTGAACAGCCCGACGCTGCGGGCGATGGGCTGGATCGTCGCATCGATCTGCAGCGCGAGCTCGCGCGTCGGCGCGAGGATCAGCGCGCGCGGCGGGCGCCCGAACTCGCGCTTCTGGCCGGCCTGCGAGCGCAGCACGCTCTCGACGAGCGGCGCGCCGAAGGCGATGGTCTTGCCCGAGCCGGTGCGCCCGCGCGCGAGCACGTCGCGACCGTCGAGGATCGCGGGGATCGTCGCGGCCTGAATGGCGAACGGATGCCGCGCCCCCAGCTCGTCGAGCGTCTTGACGATGTTCTGGCCGAGGCCGAGTCCCGCGAACGTCGCTCCCTCCGCCTGGTCCGGCGCGACGGCGTCGGCACGAAGGCGCTGGTGCACGACGTCGGCACGGACGCCGTCGTCGCGGCGGGCCCGGTCGCCATGGCGTGGAGCCTCGTCCCGCCGCGGCCGGTCGTCCCGGCGTGCGCGCTCGTCCCGGGGTGCGCGCTCGTCGCGGCGCGGAGCCTCGTCGCGACGGGCGCGGTCGTCGCGACGCGGACCGTCTGCCCGGCGCGGCCGGTCGCCGTCGCGCGGACGATCGTCACGCGCGTGCGAGCGGATCGACCGTGCCTCGTCGCGGCCGGCGCGCTCCTGCTCGGTCCAGCGGCGCTTGGGCGCTTCGGCGGACTCGGCGCGGTACCCGCGGTGGCCGGGGCTGCGACTGCCGGTCTTGCCCGCTGACGATTCTCCCGGCCGGCGCTTCTGGTCGTCGGCCGCGTCCCGGCCGCGGGCGCTCTGGGCGCCTCGCGCGCGGGGGTTGTAGCGCGGGTCGTAGTTCTTGGGCGCCCGGCCGCCGCCGGGCTTCTTGTTCTTGGGCATCCGGCTCCTCCTGGGCGCGGTCCGCGGGCACCCGCGCGCCGCGAGCGCGGCACGGTGCGTGAGCCGGCCCGTCCAGGTTACCCGTGCATGGTTCCCCGGCCGGCGAAGCCCGTCACGCCGGACGCCGCGTTCCGGCACGAGGAGCCCGATCCGACGTCCACTTCGCGGCGACGGCCACGCTCCTGCGCCGGGTCGCGTTGTGTCAACGGCCAGCCTTCCGCCGACGGCGCGGGCTACTGTTGCCACAGCGGCTTGCCGCCGACCGGGGGGTCACCGCTGAACTGGGGTTTTGTGCAGTTCGGCGTCCCCGTTCCACTGGGGAATCTGTCGTCATACCACGACGAGGCTCCGGATCGGTCCATCTGGGGATGCGCCGACACCGGACAACGCGTCGCACCGAACCGATCGTGAGTCGAATGCATCCCACGACCCTTTCAGACGCCACCGGCGGATCCGTCACTTCGGTCCTCGTCACGGACGCACCGCCGACGGCATCCATACCGGACAATGCCGCCCAGATCGCACCGATCACCGGCGCCGCGCCGGTCGTGGTCGCGCACCGCGTCGGTCGGCTCGCCGTGCTGTCGCTTCCGGCGGGCGTGCTCATCGCCGTGCTGACGACGAACGACCCGACATGGTGGCAGCACCACTTCTCGCAGCTGGGCACGCACTCGGACTTCTCGGGCCGCATGTTCAACGCCACCGCGATCTTCGCGGGCTTCGTCCTGGCGGCCTACGGCGTCCTCGTCGCGGTGGCGCTGCCCCTGGGGATCCGTCGTCGCACCTCGCGCGCATTCCGTGGGTCGGTCGTCTCGGCGGGACTGCACCTGACGGCGGTGGGACTCGTCCCGATCCCCGTCAGTCCCGACATGCACAACCTGATCGCGACGGGCCTCGGCCTGTCGTTCCTGTCGACCGTCGCGTCGGGACTCGCCCTTCCCGGCCGCAGCCGCCGGTTCCGCGCCGCGACGACGCTGTGCGTCACGCTGCTGGCGACCGGCATGGTCGTTCTCACGGCCGGGATGATCACACTCGCGCTATTCGAGTTCATCGCGTTCGTCACCATGGGCATCTGGCTGCTGTGCCTTCCGCGCGCGCTCGCTGCCGCGCCGGCGCCTGCGGAGTCGCCGTACGCCGCCGCCGCGCGAGCGGACTCAGAATGGATGCCATGGCAGAACCCGTGGCCCACCCCGTCACCGTCGCGATCGAACGTCGCATCGACCCGTCCCGCACCGCAGAAGCCACGAGCTGGATGCAAGCGGGCACCGATCTGGCCGCAGGCTTCGAGGGCTTCCTCGGCTCGGGCTGGGTCCGTGCGGGCGAAGGCAGCGACCTCTGGTACATGCTGTACCGCTTCCGCGACATCCCGACCCTCGAGGGCTGGGAGGATTCGCCGCAGCGCGGCTGGTGGCTCGACTCCGGTCGTGCTTTCGCCCGCGAGGTCAAAGTCGAGCGACGCACCGGCATCGAAGGCTGGTTCGACGCTCCGTTCGCGACCCACGTCGAGACGAGGGGCCCCGCTGCACCGGCCACCGGCCCGATCCAGCAGCCCATCCCGGCAGCCCCGCCGCGCTACAAGCAGGCCGTCACGATCTGGCTCGGCTTCTTCCCCACGAACCTCCTCGCCTCGTGGCTGCTCGGCTTCGTGCCCGGGTTCGCGGAGTGGCCGCTGATCGCGCGCGTGCTCCTGTCGACCGTGCTGCTCACCCCTGTCATGACCTACGCCGTGCTCCCCGCTGTCACGCGGCTGTTGCGTCCCTGGCTGCAGCCCCACCACTGATCCCCTGCCTCGGCGAGCAGATCCCCCGCTTCGGCGAGCAGATCCCCCGCTTCGGCGAGCAGATCCCCCGCTTCGGCGAGCAGTTCCCCCGCTTCGGCGAGACCGGGGATTGTCGGCGAACCCGGGGGTGTCGCCCTCGGTCTCGGCGCGATTCCCCTGGTTCGGCCGCGGGATCCCCGGACTCGCGTGCCCGGGACGAAGAGAGGGATGGATGCCGCATGCCGCGGAGCATCCATCCCTCCTGGGTCCTCGTCAGGCGTCGTCGCGGCGCTCGGGCTTCGCCGAACCGTCGAGCTCGACCTGATCGTGGTCGGTCTGGTCGGGCTCCGGCTGCGCGGGCTCCTCGTCGGATCCGGCATCCGTCCCCTCGACCGGCTCGCCCTCGTGGACGGTGGGCTCGGAGTCGGAGTCGTCGCCGGATGCCTCGGACTCAGCGGCTTCGATCCGAACCTCGGACTCCGCCCCCTCCGTCGGCTCCTCGGCCTCCGCGACCTCCTCGGGCTCCGCTTCATCGAGCGCCGCGTCGGCCGGCTCCTCCGCAGTGGCGCCCTCGGCCGCGTCCTCGGCAGGCGCGTCCTCGGCTGAGGACTCGGCCGAGACCGGCTCGGCCTCGTCTTCGGCGGGTTCGGCCTCGACCTCGTCCGCGGCCGGCTCGACGGCACCCGCCGGCGACGCCTCAGCCTGAGCGGCCTCTGCCTCGGTGGCTTCAGCTGCAGTCGCCTCGGCCCCACTCGCCTCGCCCTCGGCCTCGGCCTCGGCAGGAGCGGACTGCGCGACCGGCTCGTCAGGCACAGCCTCCGCCGCGACCGGCGCGGGCTCGGCCGGCGAGACCTCGATGTCGGGGCCTTCCTCGACCACCACAGCTTCGACGCCCGGCTCGTCCGCAGCCGCTTCCGGCGCAGGCTGCGTGGGCGACACCTCGACGTCGGGGCCCTCTTCGATCACCGGCACGGCGACGGCGGCGGTCTCGGCGGCGACGGCGCCCTTGCGGCCACCGGCCGTCGCGCGCGCACGACGCTCACGCCGTGTCTCGAACACGGCAGCACCCGCGGCGCCGGCGGCGACCGGTCCCGCCGCACCGGCAGCTTCCGCCGCCTCGGTGCCGTGCGCGCCGACCGCCACGAGTTCGCCCTCGTGCTCGGCTGCGGCATCCGTCCCCTCGTCGGGGCCTTCGCCCTCGGGAGCCGGGCCGTCGCCGCCGTCGCCCGAACCGTCACCGCCGCTGCGGCGTGCGGCGCGGCGCTCCTTGGCGCCCTCGACGAGGTTGTACAGGGTCGGCAGAACGAGCAGGGTCAGCACTGTCGACGAGATGAGACCGCCGATCACGACGATCGCCAGCGGCTGCGAGATGAACCCGCCGTGGCCGGTGATCCCCAGCGCCATCGGCGTGAGCGCGAAGATCGTCGCGAGCGCCGTCATGAGGATCGGCCGGAGTCGGCGGGATCCGCCCGCAAGGGTGGCGTCATGCGTCGTCAGGCCCTTCTCGCGGTACTGGTTCACCAGGTCGACGAGGACGATCGCGTTCGTCACGACGATGCCGATCAGCATCAGCACGCCGATGAGCGAGGCCACGCCCAGCGGCACACCCGTGATGATCTGCAGGAGGATCGCACCGGTCGCGGCGAACGGCACCGAGACCAGCAGCAGCAGCGGCTGGCGCAGCGAGCGGAAGGTGGCGACCATCACGATGTAGACGATGAGGATCGCGGCCAGCATCGCGAGGCCGAGCTGCGAGAACGCGTCGCCCTGCTGTGAGGCCACACCGCCGATGGCGGCGTCGGCCGACTTCGGCAGATCGGCGTCGGCGATCGCCTGCGTGACCGACGCGGTCGCCGTGGCCAGGTCGTCGGTGGACGGCGAGACGGTGACGGTGGCGGTGCGCCGGCCGTCCTCGGTGGTGATCGAGGCGGGCCCGTTGCTCTCTTCGACAGTCGCGACGTCCGACAGCGGCACCGGTCCGGTCGCGCTCGGAACCGGCAGGGCGCGCAGCTCGTCGATCGAGGCCGGCGGGTCCGAGACGGCGACGTAGACAGTCAGCGTCGTGTCGTCGATCTCGACCGAGCCGGCCTGCTGCGGCTGCATGGCCGCCGAGACCAGACCGCCGACGGCGACCTCCGACAGACCGAGCTGGGCGGCCTTGTCGCGGTCGACCGTCACCGCGATGTACGGCAGCGAGGCCGACAGGTTGCTCGACACCTGGCCGACGCCCTCGGCGCCGGTGACGGCATCCACGACCGCATCGGTCGCGTCGGTGAGGGTCCCGGCGTCGGGAGCGGTGACGTCCACCTCGATGTCGCTCGAGCCGAAGCCGCCGTTGCCGGTGCCGACGGTGAGCGTGCCCACGTCGTCGAGGTCGGCGAGCGCGTTCTGCACGTCCTCGCGCAGCGCGACCTGATCGGCGTCGGGGTCGGTCGTGATCGAGTACGTGATCCCGGCGCTGCCGCCGCTGAACGCGTCGCGCAGGGCCGAGCCGCTGGAGCCGATCGAGACCTGCACCGTCTCGATCCCGTCGATGCCGAGCAGCGCCTCTTCGACGGGCTGGGACGCCGCGTTCTCGGCTTCGAGGCTGGGCGCCGGCCCGAGGTCCTGCGTGACCGTGAAGGTGTTCTGCCCCGAGTCGCCGAGGAAGTTCGTCTTCATCAGCGGCGCCATGGCGAGCGTGCCGCCGAGCACGAGCACCGCGACGAGCAGCGTGACCCACGAGTGCTTGAGCGTCCAGGTGAGGATCGGCAGGTAGGACTTCTGCAGGCGGCTCGGGGGCGCGGCCGGGTCCTCGGGATCGATCGCCGCCCCCTCCGGGGTGAGGATCGGCTTGCCCGGGCGCAGGAACCAGTACGCGAGCACCGGCACGATGGTCAGCGCCACGAACAGCGAGGCGAGCATGGCGATCGTGACGGTCATCGCGAACGGCCGGAACAACTCCCCGGTCACGTCGCCCACGAAGGCGATCGGCAGGAAGACCGCGACCGTCGTGATGGTCGACGCGCTGATCGCCGTCGCCACCTCGCGCACGCCGCGCAGGATGGCGGTCTTCTTGTCGGCATCGCCGACGTAGTGCCGTTTGATGTTCTCGATCACGACGATCGAGTCGTCGACCACGCGGCCGATCGCGATCGTCAGCGCGCCGAGCGTCAGGATGTTCAGCGAGAAGCCGAACGCCTGGATGCCGATGAACGTGATGAGCACGCTGGTCGGGATCGAGATCGCCGCGACCAGGGTCGAGCGCACCGACAGCAGGAACAGGAAGATGACGATCACCGCGAAGACCAGGCCGAGCAGGCCCTCCTGCGCGAGCGAGTCGATGGACTGCTGGATGTAGGGCGCCTGGTCGAAGACCACGGTGAACTGGACGCCGTCGATGTCGTCCTCGAGGCTCGGCAGCAGCGCCGTCACCCCGCGCGAGACGTCGACGGTGTTCGCGGAGGGAAGCTTGGTGACGGCGATCGTCAGCGCCGGCTCACCGTTCACGCGCGAGATGCTGGTCACCGGGTCGGTCTCCTGCACCACTGTCGCGACATCGCCGATGGTCTGCTGTGCGCCGGCGAACTGCTCGGCGTCGCTCGGTACGAGCGGCAGCGCGGCGATCTCGTCGACGGAGGTGATCTTGCTGCCGGTCTGGACTGTCAGCGTCTGGTCGTCCTCGGTGATCGCACCACCCGGGAACAGCACGCCGTTCTGCTTGAGCGCGTCGCTGATCGCCTGCTGCGTGTAGCCCGCGGCGGCGAGCGCGGCCTGGTCGGGCGTGATGGTCACCCGCTGACCGACGCCGCCGACGATCTGGGCGGCGTTGACGCCGTCGACATCCTCGAGATCGGGGATGACGGATGCCTCCAGCTGAGCCTGGATGGTCTCTTCGTCGTCGTACCCGGTCACGGCGATCTGGATCACGGGCAGGTCGTCGATGCTCACCGACAGCACGTTCGGCTCGACCCCGGTCGGCAGCGTCGACTGGATGCGGTTGATCGCCTGCGTCATCTTCTGCTCGGCGGTCGCGAGATCGGTGCCGTACGTGAAGGTCGCCTGCACGATCGACGCGTTCGTCGTGCTGGTCGCGGTGGTGCCCTCCAGCCCCGGTACGCCCTGGATGGCGGACTCGATGGGTGTGGACACGTCGTTGTTGACGACATCCGGGGACGCGCCCGGATAGGTCGAGACGACGATCAGCGCGGGGAACTCGATCGAGGGGATGAGCTCCTGCTTGAGGTTCGTCAGCGCGAGGCCGCCGAAGATGGCGGCCACGATCGTGATGAGCGCGATCAGTGCGCGGTTCTTGAGACTCAGGACGGCGAGGTTCGACACAGCAATGCCTTCGCTGGGTGAGGTGGTGCATGGATGCGGGAATCCGCACGATACGAACGTGTATCGGTTTTCAGTATTTCATGCGCTCACAGGCGCGATAGGACCGCTCCCAGCCAGAGCCCCAGCCCGGCGCCGACGGCCGCGAGCACGAGCGTGCCGAACAGGTTGAGGGCGGCATCCCGCCACTGCTTCCGCTGCGCGAGCAGCACCGTCTCCACCGACACGGTGCTGAAGGTCGTGTAGCCGCCGAGCAGGCCGAGCCCCAGCACGAGCGAGAGCTCGGGCGCCATGGCCGAGCCGAGACCGGTGACCACGCCGAGCACGAACGAGCCCGACACGTTCACGACGAGGATCCCGACCGGGAACCGCGCGCCGCGCGCGGGGGTGAGCCAGCGGTCCACGGCGTAGCGCAGCCCCGCGCCGACGCCGCCGGCGAGCGCCGCGGCCCAGAGCCACGGGCTCACTCGGCGTCCTCGATCGGCTCGATCTCGCCGGGCACGTCGGCGATGCGGCGTCCGATGAACAGCCCGATGAGTGCGCCGACGACGCCGGCGAGAAGGGATGCCGCAGCCAGCCCGGCGGCGAGCCACGGCGTCGACAGCCACAGCGCCGTCGACACCGCGAACGCACTGTAGGTCGTGAAGCCGCCCATCACCCCGGTGCCCAGGAACGCGCGCGCCAGCGGATGCCGGTCGTCGAGCCATCCGACGATGAGGCCCAGCAGCAGCGATCCGACGCCGTTGATCGCGAGCGTCGTCCACGGCGCGGCGGCCGGGTCCGCGACGGGCGCGATGATCAGCCCGCGTGCCAGCACGCCGACGGCGCCGCCGACTGCCACAGCCCCGAGCACCCGGGGATCGACAGGCTGCGGCATCCCTCCACGCTACTCCGGCCGCGTTCTGGTCGTTTCGGCTCGCTCCTTCGTCGCTCGCTCAACGAACGGAGGGCCGCCCGGGCGCAGCAGCGCGCGGATCGCCGACTCGGGGGCGACCGACAGGTCGAGCAGGTGCCCGTCGCGGTAGCGGGTGAAGACGCGCGGGTCGACGTACGAGCCGCGCGCGACGGCGGGGGTGTTGCCGAGCGCGTCAGCGGTGGCCCGCACGGCGAGCACCTCGGCGCGCTTGCGGTCCGCGGCGGTGTCGACAGTGCCGATGCGGGCCAGGGCATCCGCCGCGAGGATCGTCCCGCGCAGCGTGCGGAAGTCCTTCGCGGTGAAGCGCCCGCCGGTGAGGGACCGCACGTACGCGTTCACCTCGGCGGGCGTGAGCGCCACGCGGCGCCCCGCCCGGTCCCACGCCAGCAGTGGCGATCTCGGCCGACCCGACGCAAGCAGCTCGACAGCGGCGGCGAGGTCGGCGTCGTCGATCTCGAGCAGCTGCCGCTTGCCGCTCTTGCCCGGGAACGCGAGCGAGACGGTGGATGCCTCGACCGCGGCATCCCGTCGCTGCAGCGTCGTCAGCCCACGGCTGCCGTGCGCGGACAGGTATCGCTCCGACCCGATGCGCGGCGCCGCGTCGTCGAGGAGCCGGAATGCGACCGCGAGCACCCGCTCCCGGTCGAGCGCAGGACGGCGCAGCGACGTCGTGATTCGGCCGCGGGCGCGGGGCAGCGCTTCGGCGAGCGCCAGCATGCGGGCGAACTTTCCGCGGTCCCGGCCCGCGGTCCACTGCGGGTGATAGAGATACTGCGTGCGCCCGGCGTCATCGACACCCACGGCCTGGATGTGCCCGTCGGCACGGGCGCTGATCCACACGTCCTGCCACGCGGGCGGGATGACGAGGGACTGGATGCGTTCGAGGTGGCGGGCTGCGGGCGTGCGACCCTTCTCGTCGAGGTAGCGGAACCCCGACCCGGCGCGCACGCGCCGCAGGCCGGGATCCCGGTAGGGGCGCACCCGCGCGAGCCTCGGCATCCGTCCTCCGTTCCGCGAGCCCGGACGCCGACCTCGCCCCTGAGCGTCAGTGGTGGCGGATCATCGAGATGAGCTCAGACTTCTTCTTGCCCGAGTATCCCGTGATCCCGAGCTCCTTGGCACGCTTGCGCAGCTCGGGCACCGTGCGCTCGTCGTAGTCCTTCGCCTCGCCGCCGCGCTTGCCGATCTTCCCGCGGCCCTCGTTCGCCGCCGCGTTCGAGATGCGCGCGGCCTTCTCCTTCGAGGCGCCGTCATCGCGCAGCTCCTCGTACAGCTCGCGGTCCTTGAGGGCGGATCCTCGTCGTCCGGGCATGATTCCTCCTTCACTCCCCGCACCCGCGCTCGCGCTCGGATGCGGACGTCACAGACCCTTCCCGCCGGTCACCGGCAGGATGGCGCCCGAGGTGTACGTCGCGTCGTCGCTCGCGAGATAGACATAGGCGCCCGCGAGTTCGGCCGGCTGCCCGGCGCGGCCGAGCGGGGTGTCCTGCCCGAACGTCGCGAGGCGCTCGGCGTCCCACCCCGTCGCGGGGATGAGGGGCGTCCAGATGGGTCCTGGGGCGACGCCGTCGACTCGGATGCCCCCGGGCCCGAGCTCCTCGGCCAGCGCCGTCACGGAGTCGCCGCCCGTGATGAGGGCCCGCCGTTCGGCCAGACGCAGTGCACCCTGATACGTCAGTTCGCCGTGGTCGGGAGTGGGGCGCGTTTCGCCGGTCGTCCCCGGCTGCTCCTGATCCTGAGCGGGGAACCCGGCGGTGGGGTGGGCGGTGGCCGGATCGGCGCCTGTCGAAGTGCTCATGCGGACGACGCTAGGAGCGGACGCCCGGGCCATCACGGGGGTTGACTTCCCCGCACCGCCGCTCTACGGCCATCTATCACCGGCGAGGCGGCCTCGTCAACCCACTACGCCGCCTGGCGGTACCGGTGCCAATGTCGTGTCGTGCCCACGAGGCAACCGGCGCACGTGCGCCGGCACCCAGAAGGAGGACTCCCCGTGAACATCGCCCTCATCATCATCATCGTCATCGCCATCATCCTGGCGATCGTGGGCGGACTGAGCTCCGCACTCAACTGGCTGCTGTGGGTCGCCATCATCGTCGGCGTCATCGCCCTCATCGCGTTCCTGTTCCGCGTTCTCAGCGGAAGCAATCGCACCTGACACCCCAGGAACGAGAAGAGTGGATGCCGCGACCCGTCGGGTCGCGGCATCCACTCTTCACAGGCGTCGCGCCTACAGATGCGCCTCCGCGTACACGCGGAGCGCGTCGCGCACGAACTCGGCGCCCTGCGTGGGGCCGCCCCGGGCGCGGAGCGCTTCCGAGTCGTACTGCGCGCCGAAGCGCGGATCCGCCACGTACATCTCGCCGAGCCCGAGCACATAGCCCTTGACGTCGCCGCCGGGCGCTGCCGCCGGGGTCCCCGGGATGCCGGTCAGCCACTCGACGTGGCGCTTCGCGAGCGCTTGCGCCTCGTCGCTGCCGGGCTGGATGCCGGACTCCGCTGCCGCGATCCAGTCGCGACCGAGATCGGCCACGCGCTTCTGCCACGCGGCCTTGTCGTCGGCGCTCATGGAGCGCCACCAGCGGTCGCTGTCGGCGTAGGCCTTCGTGCCCCAGCGCTGTTCGACCTCGTCCTTGTACTGAGTGTGGTCGAAGCCGTCGAACATGTTCTCTGCCATCAGTCGTTCACCTCCCTTCAATGCCGTGATCGTCGTCTCGACCGACGTGATCTGTCGCGCCAGCCGGTCCTGCTCCTGCCGCAGCCACGCGAGGTGGCTCTCGAGCGCGTGGGCTTCGGATGCCTCACGCCCGAGCACCTGGCCGATCTGCGGCAGTCCCAGTCCGAGCTCGCGCAGCAGCAGGATGCGCTGCAGCCGCACGAGCGCGGACTGGTCGTAGTAGCGGTAGCCGTTGTGCCCGATGCTCGACGGCGCGAGCAGCCCGATGTCGTCGTAGTGGCGGAGCGTGCGGCTCGTGGTGCCGGCGAGCCTGGCGATCTGCTGGATCGACCATTCCTCGTCGTCGTTCATGTCCACCACGGTAAAGGTTGACGCTGCGTCAAGGTCAAGACGACATTCGCCGGAACATTTGACACACTCGCGATATATCGTGTTATGGTTGCCTCATACGCGATATATCGCGAGACGGACCACCCCGAGAGAACCGCAGGAGAACAGTCATGACCCTGGAGAAGTGGATCATCCACCCGGGAGAGACGCGCGTGATCGACATCGAGACCGTGCGCACGCTCAAGATCGGCCTCGTCGGCGGCCAGATCGACGTGATCGCCCACGACGAGCCCGGCGCCCGCATCGAGGTGCACGGCGTCACCATCAAGGACCTCCGCATCGAGGTCGCCGACGACCACGTCGAGATCGACCACCCGCAGCTGCGGTGGGACAACTTCCTCGAGGTGTTCCGCAACTTCGGCGCCGGCGGCCCCAAGGCCGAGATCAGCGTCGCAGTGCCCCGCGAAGTCGCCCTCACCCTCGGCGTCGTGAGCGCCAGCGGTCTGGTGTCGGGTCTGCGCGGCGACGCGTCGCTGAACACCGTGTCGGGCGACATCATCGTCGACGGCCTCACCGGCGACGTGTCGATCAACGCGGTGTCGGGCGACGTGCAGGTGCGCGAGCTCGTCGGCGCCCTGAGCGCCAACAGCGTCTCGGGCGACGTGGCGGCCAGCGGCGCGCTGCGCAAGGCCACCATCGACACCGTGTCGGGGGCGGCGCTGGTCGACTCGACCGGCGACATCCTCACCGTCAGCGTCAACACCGTGAGCGGCAACTCGACGGTGCGCCTCGACGAGGGCTACCCCGCCAACTACGTCGTGCGCAGCGTGAGCGGCCGCGTCCAGATCGACGGCGTCGTGCGCTCGGGCAACGGCTCGGGCCCCACCACCAACTACTCCGGCTCGGTGGGCGAGCTCAGCGGCAGCTTCGCCGACGTCCGCGCGCACAGCGTGTCGGGCGATGTGACGGTGCTGCGACGGGCGATCTCCTCGGACGCCCCCGCAGGCTCCTCCGCACCGTCGGCCGAGTCCGCCGGCGTAGACGAAGCGGCCACCGGTGAAGCGGCGGCCGGCTTCGACCGAGAGGAGCTGTGAGCATGCCTCCCGTCTTCTCGCACGGCGACCTGCGCCTGTACCTGCTGAACCTCCTCGACGAGGGGCCGCGGCACGGCTACGACATCATGCAGGCGCTGTCGGACCGCACCGGCGGCACCTACACGCCCAGCGCCGGCACCATCTACCCGCGTCTGGCCAAGCTCGAGGAGGAAGGGCTCGTGACCAAGACCGTCGACGGCCGCAAGACCGTGTACGCCATCACCGAGGCCGGCCACGCCGAGGTGCAGTCCCGCGCCGGCGAGCTCGAGGGCATCGAGGCGGGGCTCGCCGACTCGGTGAGGCTCATCGCCGACGAGGTGCGCGGCAGCGTGCGCGAGGCCATGAAGAGCCTGCGCGCCGACCTCGCCGCCGCCTCCCGCGAAGAGCGCGCCGCCACGCCGCAGGGCCCGCGCGAGGACGACCCCCGCGTGTTCGCCCGCGAGCAGCTGCAGCGTGCCGATGCCTCGGTGAACGAGTTCCGCGCCCGCGTGCGCAGCGACCTGCGCACCCACGTGGCACGCGGTGGCGACCTCGCCGCGACCGTCGTGGATCAGCTGACCGCCGAGCTCGACCGCGTCGCCCGCGACGTGACGCGGGCCCTGCGCGGCTGACCACCGGTCGCGCCCCCGGAGCGACGAAGGAGCGAAGACGAAACGCCGTGAGGCGCTCTCTGGAACTCAGCCCACGCGCATGTCGCGGACACGGCGGAGTCCGACGGGCGGCTGGCGGCGTTTCGTCTCGCTTAGCTCGCTCAACGAGCGCGCTCGGCCTACGACGGCCAGATCTCCTCGTCGTCCGGGACGGGCTCGCCCAGCGGAACGATCAGGATGGGCCGGTGCTGCCGGTGGGCGAGGCGCGCGCCGACCGAACCGGTGAAGAACTCGCGCACGGACTCGCCGAACCCGCGCTTGCGGGTCCCGACGACGATCAGCCGGGCATCGAGCAGGTCGGCCAGGTGCTTGATGGCCATGGCGGGATCGCCGACGAGCTGACGCGTGGTCCAGTCGACGCCGGACCCCTCGAGTGCGGCGGAGGCGGCATCCGTCACCTTCGTCAGATCCCCCTCGCCGGCGGCGATGTTCAGGTCGATGGGGGCGGAGTGCACGTACCCGTCCGGGTCTTCATACGTGACGAAGCGCGTGACGTCGACGTGGGCCACGACGAGCGGGACCTGGAAGAGCTTCGCGTAGCGCGCCCCTTCTTTCAGGACGCGCGCGGACTGGTCGGGCACGACGCCGACGATCACCGCGCCGTGCAGCGCCTCGTTGCTGACGGCGTCACCTTCGGTCTCGGATGCCTCGTCGGTCATATGTCCGTAGTCCTCCCGCACCGGTGGGGCCGAAGCCGCCGTGGTGCGGGGGCTCCGTGTTATCCTGAATGCTACTCTTACCGGTTCGAAGCCGGATTCGTGAATGCCCGGGTTTGCGAGGCTGACAGCCCGCAAAAGCCCGCAACTCTAAATGAGGGGGTCTCGCATGGGGCGTGGCCGTCAGAAGGCGAAGCACACCAAGATCGCCCGTGAGCTGAAGTACGACACGTACAACGTGAACTACTCCGCACTCGAGCGCGAGCTCGGACACCCATCAGAAGACGAGTACGTCGACAAGTGGGCCGACAAGTACGCCGACGAAGACGAAGACGAGACGAGTCCGCTCTCGTCGTCGCAGGCGTAAGCCACCGCGCGCACCGTCCGTCGCACCGCGCATACGCGCGATGATGTCCGCGCTCTCACGGGATCTCCCCGATTCGTGGGATCCCGGATGCCGCACCGCGACGTCCGGCGTGCGGTGAGCCGCGCGTCACGAGCGCCGACGCGCGCCTGTCACCAGGCGCCGTGCCGGCGCTCCCACTCGTCCTCGACGGTGTGCGGCCGCGCCACCACGACGCCGGCCGGGATCACGGCGGCCACGACGACGGCGAGCACGATCAGCGGGCCCGTCCACGAGTCAGTGGCGTCATGCAGCAGGCCGATGCCGAGCGGGAACAGTGCGGCGATGCCATAGCCGATGCTCTGCACGAAGCCGCTCAGCGCGACCGCGCCCTCGTGCGTGCGCGTGCGCAGTCCGAGCAGCACGAGCACGAGTGGGAACAGCAGCGGCGCGAGACCGAACAACGCCACCCACAGCCACGGCGCGACGGTCGGCAGGAGCAGCAGACCGCCGAGGCCGACGAAGCCGCACGCGATCGCGATGCCGATGAGCAGACGGGTCGCGTTCCAGCGGGCGACCATGAGCGGGACGACGAGGGATGCCGGCAACCCCATGAACCCGAAGAGCGAGAGCAGTCCACCGGCCGCGGCGGGCGTGACGCCCGCGATGTCGACGAGCATCTTCGGCAGCCACGCGAACGACGTGTAGGCCATCGTCGCCGACGCCGCGAACGTCGCGAGCAGGCCCCACGCCAGCGGCAGCCGCCACATGCGCCCGAACGCCCGCGGGCTCGGCTCTTCGATGTCGTCGTCGGACTCGGCGACCTGCGCCGTCGCCGTCTCTGCCCGATGCCGCGCCGCCAGGCCGATCCACGGGATCGCGCCAACGAGCGCGAACACCGACCACAGGCCGAGCGAGAGGTGCCAGTCCGACGCGTCCGCGACAGGCACCGCGATGAGCGCGGGCAGCGCCGTCGACACCGCCATCGTGGTGGAGTAGACGGTCGTCATGAGCCCGATGCGATCGGGGAAGTACCGTTTCACCAGCGGCGGCAGCAGGATGTTGCCGGTCCCGACTGCGGCGAAGACGAGCGCCGTGCCGGCCAGCAGCAGTCCCGAGTTGGGAGCGAGGCTGCGCACGACGAGGCCCGCGGCGACGACGACCATCGCGGCCACGGCGAGCCGCTCCAGCCCGAAGCGGCGCTCGAGCGCCGGCGTCAGCAGGCCGAAGACGGCGTAGCAGACCGGCGGCGCCGTGCCGATCAGGCCGATGACGGCCGCGGGCAGGTCGAACTCGGCCGAGATGTGATCGAACAGGGGCGAGAGCGAGGCCACCGCGGAGCGCAGCGAGAACGCGAACAGCACGATCCCGACCACCGCGAGGGTCCTCCCCTGCCACAGCGGGCGCGGGGTCGACATCACCCCTCCAGCCTATGGGGACCCGGATGCCCGGGGCTCCGGCATCCCCTCGTCCGAGGTCGCCGGCGGCGGGCTACTGGCTGCTCGACACGTGCCAGGCGCCCCGACGCACGATCCGTTCGAGCTCGTGGGCGCGCGAGGCGAAGTCCTCGGCCGTCGTCGACAACGACACCGCACCGACGGTGCGCCCGCTGCGCGAGCGCACCGGGGCGGCGATGCAGGCGAGCTTCGGCATGTACTCCTCGACCTCGACGGCGATCTGCTGCGCCCGCACTTCGTCGAGCTGCTCGAGCAGTTCACGCTCGCCCGTGATCGAGCGGCGCGAGACCGCGGCGGCGCCGCGACGTTCGAGGAAGCGCCGCACCTCGGCGTCGTCGCGCGCCGCGAGCATGAGCTTGCCGAAGGCTGTGACGTGCGCTGCCTCGGCGAACCCGACGTGCAGCTGGCCGATGCGCGGGTGCGCCGCGGAGTCCGCCACGTGTGCGACGGCGATGTCGTCGCCGCGGAACACCGTGAGGTAGGCGGGCGCCCGCGCCGCATCGCGCATGCGGGCGAGGATCTCGCGCACCTCGGGCGTCGCGACGAGCTGCGAGCGCACCGCGCGGCCGAGGCCGTCGACCGCCCGGCCGAGCGTGTAGCGCGCGTCGGCGCCGCGCACGAGGTAGTCGTGCGTCTGCAGCGTCGCCAGCAGCCGGTACGTCGTCGCCGGCGACAGCTCCAGTCGCCCCGCGAGCTCGGCCGCCGTCAGCCCCTCGGCGTCGCCCGACACCTCGTGGAGGATCTGCAGCACGCGATCCGCCGAGCGGATGCCGCCGGTGTCGCGCAGGGGTGCGCTCATGCCGTCAGTGTACGTCCGGAGCGTTTCGCACATCGTGAGAATCCGGCTCGCGGCGGCGGCCGCCGCAGGCGGACGCTGAGACCAGACACTGACGTCCAGAGAGGAAACCCGCCATGTCAGACAAGATCCTCATCCTCACCGGCGATGCCGCCGAGACCCTCGAGGTGTTCTACCCGTACCACCGCCTGCAGGAGGCCGGCTACGAGGTGCACATCGGCGCCCCCGAGAAGCGCAAGCTGCAGTTCGTCGTGCACGACTTCGTCGACGGCTTCGACACGTACACCGAGAAGCCCGGGCACACGTGGGATGCCGATGTCGCCTTCGCCGACGTGGACCCCGCCGACTACGTCGCCATCGTCGTGCCCGGCGGGCGCGCGCCCGAGTACATCCGCAACAACGACGACGCGAAGCGCATCGTGCGGCACTTCTTCGAGAGCAACGAGCCGGTTGCAGCGACCTGCCACGGCCCGCTGCTGCTCGCCGCCGCCGGCGTGCTGCAGGGCCGCACGTCGTCGGCCTACCCCGAGCTCGCGATCGACGTCGAGCTTGCCGGCGGCGTGTTCGAGAACGGCGGCGGCGTCGTCGACGGCAACCTCGTGTCGGCCCGCGCCTGGCCCGACAACGGCACGTGGATGAAGGCGTTCCTCAAGGTGCTCGAGGGCGCGAAGGTCACGGCCTAGCCACGCGAACGCATCGGCTCGCGGCCTCCGGGGGGACGCCGCGGGCCGATGCCTCGCGAAGCTCGGAGATCACGCGCGACTCGGACGATTCGGGCCGACCCGTCCGAGAAACGCGATATCTCCGAGCGAGGCGCGGCGCCCAGGGTGTCAGGACTCCTGCGAGCCCTCGACCCAGGCCAGGTACTCGTCGGTGACGGTGCCGGTGACGTAGCGGCCGTCGAAGCAGCTCATGTCGAGGTCCTCGACGTCCGAGCCCTCCAGGATCGCGGCCTTCAGGTCCTCGACCTCCTGGTACACGACGAAGTCGGCGCCCAGCTCCTCGGCGATCTCGGGGATCGTCCGGCCGTGCGCGACAAGTTCGTGACGCGAGGGCATGTTGATGCCATAGACGTGCGGGTAGCGGACGGGCGGTGCGGCCGAGGCGAACGTGACGCTCTTGGCCCCGGCATCCCGAGCCATCTGGATGATCTCTTTCGAGGTCGTGCCGCGCACGATCGAGTCGTCGATCAGCAGCACGTTCTTGCCCTTGAACTCGCTCGACATGGCGTTGAGCTTCTGGCGCACGCTCTTCTTGCGCACCGCCTGCCCCGGCATGATGAACGTGCGGCCGACGTAGCGGTTCTTGTAGAAGCCCTCGCGGTACTCGACGCCGAGCTTGCGGGCCACCTGCATCGCGGCGGGACGCGACGAGTCCGGGATCGGCATGACGACGTCGATCGCCTCGGGCGGCGTGTACTTCGCGATGGTGTCGGCCAGACGCTCGCCCATGCGCAGGCGGGCCTCATACACCGAGATGCCGTTCATGACCGAGTCGGGACGCGCCAGGTACACGTACTCGAACGAGCACGGGATCAGCTGCGGGTCGGTCGCGCACTGGCGCGTGTGCAGCTTTCCGTCGAGGTCGATGAACACCGCCTCGCCGGGCTCGACGTCGCGGACGACCTCGAACTCGCCGTTCTCGAGCACGAGCGACTCGCTGGTGACGACCCACTCGTAGTGGCCGTCGGCGTTCTTGCGCGTGCCGAGGATGAGGGGGCGGATGCCGAACGGGTCGCGGAAGGCCAGCAGACCGTAACCGGCGATCAGCGCGATCGCGGCGTACGAGCCCTCGACGCGCTCGTGCACGCGGGTCACCGCCTGGAACACCTGCTCGGGGTCGAGTTCGAGGCCCGAGATCGAGGACTGCAGCTCGTTGGCCAGCACGTTGACGAGCAGCTCGGTGTCGGAGCTCGTGTTGAGGTGGCGGCGGTCCTTGTGGAAGAGCTCGTCGGTCAGCTCACGGGTGTTGGTGAGGTTGCCGTTGTGCACGAGCACGATGCCGTAGGGGGCGTTGACGTAGAACGGCTGCGCCTCTTCTTCGCTCGATGCGGTGCCCTTGGTCGCGTACCGCACGTGGCCGAGGCCGATCTCGCCCAGCAGCGCGCGCATGTCGCGCGTGCGGAACGCCTCGCGCACCTGCCCGCTGGCCTTGTGCATGTGCACGACGCCGTTGTTCTCGGCCGTGGAGATGCCCGTCGAGTCCTGACCCCGGTGCTGGAGGAGGAGGAGGGAGTCGTAGATCTCTTGATTGACGGACCCACGGCCCACCATCCCGACGATTCCGCACATGGGTGTTGCTTGCCTTCGTTCGTTCTGTGTGCGCAGGCTCAGCGAGCCGCGTGGTCTGCGTAGCGGCCGACGAGGCGCACAGCGCCGCCGTCGACGCCCTTGGCGCCCTGTTCCCAGTGGCCGTTCGTGTCGTCCGGGCGCGTGCCGTTGTGCACGACGCCCACCTGCCAGGTGGCGATCCCCTCGCTCGCGAGAGTGGATGCCGCAGTCTCCGCCTTCTCGGGCGACACGACCGCGAGGAAGCCGATGCCGAGGTTCCAGGTGCCCTCAGTCGCCTCGAGGTGGAGGTTGCCGAGGTCGGCGAGGACGCGGAACACCGGGGACGGCGACCACGTCGAGCGGTCGACCTCGACCCACGTGCCCTGCGGCAGCACGCGCGCGAGGTTGGCGGCGATGCCGCCGCCGGTGACGTGGCTGAGCGAGCGCACGGCATCGCCGGTGCCGGCGATGAGGCGCAGCAGCGGCAGCGTGTACAGGCGGGTGGGCTCGAGCAGGGCCTCGCCCCACGTCGTGCCGAAGTCCGCCGCGTTGTCGCCGTACTGGATGCCGGACCCGGCCACGATGTGACGCACCAGCGAGTAGCCGTTCGAGTGCAGGCCGCTCGAGGCGAGGGCGAGCACGACGTCGCCGTCGCGCACACGCTCGGCGCCGAGGACGCGGGATGCCTCGACCACGCCGGTCGCGGCACCTGCGACGTCGTAGTCATTGACGCCGAGCAGACCCGGGTGCTCGGCCGTCTCGCCGCCGACGAGGGCGGTGCCGGTGGCCGCGCAGCCGTCGGCGATGCCGCGGACGATGTCGGCGATGCGCTCGGGGAAGACCTTGCCGCACGCGATGTAGTCGGTCATGAACAGCGGCTTCGCGCCGACCACGACGATGTCATCGACGACCATGCCGACGAGGTCCTGGCCGATCGTGTCGTGCTTGTCGATCGCCTGCGCGATCGCGACCTTCGTGCCGACGCCGTCGGTGCTCGTCGCGAGCAGCGGCTTGTCGTAGGCCTTGAAGGCGGTGGCGTCGAAGAGGCCGGCGAATCCGCCGACACCGCCGAGCACCTCGGGGCCGTGGGTGCGGCGCACGGCCGACTTCATCAGCTCGACGGCGAGGTCGCCGGCTGCGGTGTCGACACCGGCCGCCGCGTACGGGTTCACGGGCGGTTGGGGGCGGGAGGGGGCATCGCGATCGGATGAGGCCACGCCTCCAGCCTACCGGCGGCCCGCCTGAGCGGACGCCGGATGTCTCGGCGCCGGCGACAGGGCGTCCGAGGCCGCGAAAACCCGCCTCGCATGGGCCGCGCAGACCTAGAATGAGGGGCATGGGAGGCGCCGGAGCTCCGGAGTGGCTGATCCGCGAAGACGCCGGTCAGCCGGTGCTTCTCGCGCTCTATCTGCGCCAGGTGCTCGGCATCCGCTCCCCCGAGGAGCTGCCGCAGCTGCGCGGCATCCCGTCGCGCGCGAACGACCGCAGCGCCGCGGCCCAGGAGGCGCTCGAAGAGCAGTGGCGCGCCTACTGGGCGATGACGGTGGAGCCGCAGGCGCATCCGTCGACGGTGCCGCTCGAACTGGTCGACGAGTTCGGCCTGTCGCTCGCGCTCCCGTCCGAGGGGGCGGCGGAGCTGCGCCGGGCGGTCGTGCCGCACGCCGCCGAGGCGCTCGCGTTCGCGAAGGCCGCGAACGAGCGATACCGCAAAGAGGCGTCGCACAGCACCGGCACGACGTACCGTGCGTACGCCGGAGCCATCGCCGAGCACGAGCGCCAGGTCGGGCGCCGGGCTCACTCGTTCGAACTGAACGTGCAGGTGCTGCCGCTCGGTCAGCGCGGGCTGTGGTGGATCGGTTCGCTGACGATCGCGGTGACCGACGGACTGCGCGGGGACGTCGCAGCCTTCGACGCCGCGATCCACCCGATCATCGCCGAGCTGGCGTAGCGGCTCCCCGAGCCGCGGCGGTCAGTGCCCCGGGCCGTCGCCGTTCGTGCCGGGTTCGGGGTCGACGTGCACCGACTCGTGATCGACCGCTATCTCCCTCGTGTGCCGACGCGAACGGCGGTCGAGGATGAGCGCGAGGATGCCGGCGAGCACGATGCCGACCGGCGCGCAGATCAGCACGAGGAACCCGAAGACCTGGCCCTGCGAGTACTCCATGCCGGTGTTGGGGCTCGCCTCGGCGGTGCCGTTGAACGCGAAGGTCAGGATCATCGCGACGAACACGCCGAGCAGTGCGCCGAGGATGAGGAACACCGAGATCTTCGGCGCGCGGCGTACGCGCACGGTCTCGAGACGGTCCTGGCTGTGCTCGGGCATGTCTCCATTGTCCCACTCGCCCGAGGCAGTCGCGCCCCTCGAGCCCGGCACCCCGACCCGGCCGGTGCTCAGCAGGGTCGGGGTGCCGCTCGTGCTCAGACGGAGGTGTCCGCTCCGGCCGCCGCGCGACGGCGGGCGAGCACGATCCACACGAGCGCGCCGGCGGCGAGCACGAGGGCGATCCCCCCGACCGCCCAGGGCCACACCGGCGCGGTCGCGGGAACCGCCACGACGGTCTCGACGTCGGCCTGCGCCGCCTCGGCGACCGGCGCCTCTTCCTCGACCGCGGGTGCGGCGACGGCGCAGTCCGCCGCCACCGGCAGCACGGCCGATACGGGATCGAGCGCCTCCCCCGCCTCGTACGTGCCGAACGCGGCGGCGCCGGCGTCGGTGAGCGTCGCGGGCAGCGCGTCGAGCACGAGCCCGTCATCGCCGATCTCGAGGTCGGGCACGGCGAACTGCGCGAAGCGCACTCCCGCCGCGGTGACCGGCTCGCCCGCCTGGGTCGTGCCGGTCACGTCGAACACGAGATAGCCGGTGTCGCCCGCGAGCTCGACGCGCGCATTCGCGAGCGTCGTGTCGAGCGCGCCCTGGTGCCCCGTGAAGCGGATGCCGCCGCCGAAGGCGACCAGCCCGGTCAGGGTGTCGGCATCCACGGATCCGGTGCCGGCGCCCCAGACGAACTGCGGGTACTCGTAGACGACGTCGGCGAGCTCCCAGCTGCCGGCGGCGATGCCCTCGAGGTACGTGCGGAACGACTCCTTGAAGCCCCATTCGAGGCTCGCCGCCTCGACGAAGCATCCGGTGACCGCTGCGGCGCGGGCGAGCGTGAAGCGGATGCCGCGGTCCACGGATCCCTGGAACGTCAGGGTGTGCTCGCCGTCGGCGAGCGCCGCCGGGAGCGCGCCCGTCCACGTGGCGGTGCCCGAGGCGTCGGCCGTCACCTCACCGAGGTGCGTCGGCGTCGAGTACACGACGACCTGGATGCCGGTCTCGTTCGCCGCGAACCCGGATGCCGAGACCGTCGCGGATCGCCCGGCCTGCAGTTCGGCCAGTGCGGCGTCGTCGAGGTCGATCCCGGTCGCGGCCGGCGGGGCCGCGGGGATCCCCGACTGCACGGTGCGCGTCTCCGACGCGTGGGCGGCCGAGGCGACGGTCCCGGTCGTGCCTGCGGGCGCGGGGGCCGGCACACCGACAGTGAACGACACCGGGTCGAGCTGCGTCGAGTAGCCCTGGAAGACCTGGGCGCGCCCCGCGTCGGTGAGCGTCGCCGGGACCCGCGAGTAGCTCACGGTGCCCCCCGAGCTCTTGCGCACGGCCGCGTCGAGGTCGAGCGTCGCGAACGCGACCTGCGCGCCGCCGCTGGAGACGTAGAGCGTCGCGGAGTGGGACGACGCGACGCGGACCTGCGGGCTCGCGATCGTGACGTCGAGGATGCCGCCGTGACCGGTGAAGCGCACACTGCCGCCGTACGAGACGGTGCCCACCTCGGTCGCGGGGTCGTACGTGCTGCTGATCTGCCCGAACTGGAACGCGCCGCCCGCGCGGGTCGCGCCGCCGGTCACGTCGATCGCGCCCTTCGCGATAGGCCCCGTGATGTAGTTCGAGAAGCTCGACGAGATGCTCCACGACAGCGATCCGGCGCCGGTCGGCGCGGCAGGACCGACCGGCGTGGCCGGCTCGACGGGCGCCGTCGGGTCCACGGGCGTTCCCGGCTCGCCAGGTGTTCCCGGCTCGACCGGCGTCCCGGGATCCACCGGCGTCCCGGGATCCACCGGCGTCCCGGGGTCGACCGGCGTCCCCGGGTCGACAGGCGTTCCCGGCTCCACCGGCGTGCCGGGGAACAGCTGCGACCAGAGCGCTGCGGTGAGCGGCACGTCGGCGCGGGCGTAGATCGTGTCGGAGGTCGGTGAGGAGTGCTGGCGCCACACGAGCACTTCATACTGCCTCGTGCGGTCGAGGGCGTCGGTCGGCGCGACGACGGTGAACGAGCTCTTGCCGTCGGCGACCACCGGGAACGGCAGCACGAACGCGACGTACCCGCCGGCGGCCGTGAGCTGGGACTCCGTGCCCTTCTCGATCACGGCGGCGTACGCGCCCGTGACGTCGGGGAGCTTCTTCGCGGCGACATGGAGCGTCGCGCCGAGGGCGGGCGAGGCATCCTGCACCGTCACGGTCAGAGCGCCGGTCGGTCCGGGCTCGGGCTGCGGAACGGTGGGCGTCGGCGTGGGGGTCGGGGTCGGCGTGGGGGTCGGGGTCGGGGTCGGCGTCGGCGTGGGGGTCGGGGTCGGCGTGGGGGTCGGGGTCGGAGTCGGCGTGGGCTCGGGCTCGGGCTGCGTCGCCGCGAACGTGATGCGCGTGGCGGTTTCGAACGGCGCGTAGGTCGCTCCGCCGGCCGCGTACGTGTAGACGCCGTAGTTGCCCGCGGCGAGCTCCGAGGCCTCGGTCTTCGACACGGTGAGGGTCGTCCGGAACGACCCGTCGGCACCGATCACGATGCCGCCTGCCGCCGCGCCGCCGATCGTGGCGAGGTCGGCCTCGAGCACGCCCCACTTCTGCGCGACGACGGTGCGCGCGGCGCTCGTGGCGCCGGCGGAGGGCTTCCAGGTGTCGGCGAACCGGCCGAACACGACGTAGGCGCCGGTGAACTTGCCGGCCAGCGGAGGACGCGTGCCGCTCGTCGACGGCGCGCTGGGCACGAAGCCGGTGCCGCTGACGGTGACGGTCTCGCCCGCAGCGTCGAGGCCGCTGGTCTTCGACACTGTCACGGTCGGCGTCGGCAGCGCCTGCCAGGAGAGCGCGGTGATCGTGTTCTGGCTCGGGTCCGCGAAGCCCTGGCCGTGGGCCTTGGACGTGTAGATCGCGTACGTCGCGCCGTCGGCGAGCGCGGGGACCGCCACGGTCACGGTGAACGTCCCCGTCGCGGACATCGGCGCGGTGCGTCCCGCGGCCGACGAGCCGTCAGCGTTGCCCGGTGCGATCCACACGACCTCGGTGATCTGCGTCGCGCCCTGGTAGAACCCGGCGAGGCCGGTCGGCCCGACGCCCAGGTAGATCCCCGGCGACGTACCGGCGAACCCGCTGCCGGTGACGGTGATCGTGCCGCCGGCGCGCGGGATGGCGGTGGCCGAGACTGTCGGCGCGGCGGAGTCGGCGGCGTAGGCCGGGACGGCGGTCAGGGCGCCGGCGATGGCGAGAAGGAAGGCGAGCAGAGCGGCGATGGCGGCTCGGCTGCGTTCCGGGAACGGCTGCGTGTTCACGTGGTCTCCGGCATCGGGCACGCCGGAGCGCACCGATGCATCAGTGCGGTTCGGGTTGGTTACTTAGGTTTGGCTAACCTAATATCGACTCGAACGTACGGCACTCTCACAGCCGACGTCAAGCCTAAGGTAAGGCTCACCTAATGTTTCTCCTGACGTCTCTCCACCGCCGCGCTCCCCGCGCACTGCGGTCGCTCGCCGTCGTCGTCGCGGCCGTCATGCTCTCAGGCTGTGCGGCCGCGACAGCCCAGACCGCCGACCCCTCCTGCCCCGACGCGGACGTGCCGCTGGCATCCCTGACACTCGTCGACGATCCCCGCACCGCGACGGGGCCGTCCACCGCCTGCCTGGCCTCGAACGCGATCGAGCCCGTCGGCGACGACAGCGCCCCCGAGCTGCCGGCGACGGTGACGGATGCCGAGGGCCGGGCGGTCGAGGTCACCGATGTCAGCCGCATCCTGCCCGTCGACATCTCGGGCACGATCGCCGCGACGGTGTTCGGCCTCGGCCTGGGCGACTCCGTCGTCGGCCGCGACGGATCCACGGCGTTCGCCGGCACCGAGGATCTGCCCGTCGTGACGAAGTCGGGCCACACCCTCAACGCCGAGGCGATCCTCGAGCTGGCGCCGACCGTGATGCTCACAGACACCACCATCGGCCCGAAAGAGGTGCGCCAGCAGTTGCGCGATGCCGGCATCGCGGTCGTCGTGGTCTCCAGCGAGCGCCGCGCCGATACGACCGGAGCGCTCGTAGCCGAGATCGCCGCGGCACTCGGCGTGCCTGAGCGCGGCGCGGAGCTCGCCGACAGACTCGACGCCGACGTCGCGTCTGCGGTGGCCGAGGTCGCCGAGGTGGCACCGGGTGCGGCATCCGATCGTCCTCGCCTGCTCTTCCTCTATGTGCGGGGCAGTGCGAACGTCTACTACATCTTCGGCCGGGACTCCGGGGCGGACTCGCTGATCGACGCCGTCGGCGGCGTCGACGTCGCGTCCGAGATCGGGTGGGAGGGCATGAAGCCCATGACCGCCGAAGCGCTGGTCGCGGCGCAGCCGGACGTGCTCGTGATGATGACCGACGGGCTGGCGTCGGTGGGCGGTGTGGACGGCCTGCTGGAGCGCATCCCCGCCCTCATGCAGACTCCTGCCGGCGAGCACCGGCGCGTGGTCGACATGGCGGATGCCGAGATCCTGAGCTTCGGACCGCGCACGGCCGACGTCGTCCGGGCGCTCGCGCGCGCCGTCTACGCGCCGACCCCGGCGCCCTCGCCCGCGGTCGCGACGGCGGAGCCCGCGTCGTGACCGCCGCCACCGTCGAGGTCGTCACGTCGGTGCCGGCGGCTCACCGTACGCGCCGGTTCGCGCTCACCGCGACCGCCCTCGGCGCGGCCATCGTCGTGGTCTCGGTCGTGTCGCTGGGGCTCGGGCAGTACTGGCTCACCCCGGCGCAGGTGACCGGGGTGCTGCTGCAGGCCCTCGGCATCGACACGTCGTGGGCGCCGGACGCCCCCACCGCAGCCGGCGTCGTCCTGGGCATCCGGATGCCGCGCATCGTGCTCGGGCTGCTCGTGGGCGCGGCGCTGGCGGTGTCGGGCGTGCTCATGCAGGCGATCTTCGGCAATCCGCTCGCCGACGCCGGCGTGGTGGGGGTCTCGTCGGGCGCGGCCTTCGGCGCCGCGGCGAGCATCACGTTCGGCTTGGGGGTGTTCGGCATGTGGACGACGCCGGCCTTCGCCTTCCTCGGCGGCCTGATCGCGGTGTTCTCGGTCTACTTCATCAGCCGCTCGGGCGGTCGCACCGAGGTGGTGACGCTGCTGCTGACCGGCATCGCGATCAACGCGATCGCCGGCGCAGGGCTGGCGTTCCTGACCTTCCTCGGCACGACCTCGACCCGCGAGCAGATCGTGTTCTGGCAGCTCGGCAGTCTCAACGGCGCGCTGTGGCAGAACATCGCGCTCGTCGCACCGCTCGTGGTCGTCGGCGTGGCCGCGGCGGTGGCCGTCGCGCACCGGCTCGATCTCTTCGCTCTCGGCGAGCGCACCGCACGCCATCTCGGAGTGCGCGTCGAGCTGCTGCGGGTGACCGTCATCGTGATGGTCGCGCTGCTGGTGTGCGCCGCGGTGTCGTTCGCCGGCATCATCGGGTTCGTCGGCCTGGTCGTGCCGCACCTCATGCGGATGGCGATCGGCCCGGCGCACCTGCCGCTGATGGTCGCGAGCGCCCTCGGCGGCGCCCTCCTGATCGCGGTGGCCGATCTCGTCGCCCGCACCGCGGTGCCGCTCGCCGACCTGCCGATCGGCATGATCACCTCGCTCGTGGGCGGCCCGTTCTTCCTGTGGCTGCTGCTGCGCACGCGTCGACGCGCCGGGGGGTGGGGATGACATCCGTGGAGGCCGCGACCGCCGTCGCCCGTCTGCCCGCGCCGCCGGCCCCCGGGCCGGTGCGCCTGAGCGCAAGGGGCGTCACCGTGACTCCTGCGGGGTCGACCGCAGCGGTGCTGGCTGAGGCCTCGATCGACATCCGCGCGGGAGAGCTGCACGCCCTCGTCGGTCCGAACGGCGCCGGTAAGTCGACGCTCTTCGGCGTGCTCGCGGGCGACCTCGCCCCGGATGCCGGCGACGTGCACCTGGACGGTGCGGCACTCGGCGGCATCCCTCCGCGTGAGCTGGCACGGCGGCGCGCCGTGCTCCTGCAGCAGAACGCGGTGTCGTTCCCGTTCACGGTGGAGCAGGTCGTGCGCATGGGCCGGGCGCCGTGGGCGCGCACACCGGCCGAGCGTGACGACGACGCGGCGGTCGCGCAGGCCCTCGACGCCACTGACCTCGTGCCGCTGGCCGGGCGCGCGATCTCGTCGCTGTCCGGCGGCGAGCGCGCCCGCGCGGCGCTGGCCCGCGTGCTCGCGCAGGCGTGCGACGTGCTGCTGCTCGACGAGCCGACCGCCGCGCTCGACCTCCGGCATCAGGAGGACGTGCTGCGCATCGCTCGTGCGCGCGCCCGGGAGGGTGCCGCAGTGGCAGTGGTGCTGCACGACCTCAACGCCGCCCTCGGGGTGGCCGATCGCGTGACCCTCCTCGCCCGCGGCCACGTCGTGGCCTCCGGCGCGGCCGCGGACGTGCTCACCGCGGAGGCGATCGAGCGGGTCTACGGCCAGCGGGTCGACGTGTTCGCGCACCCGGTGACGGGGATCCCGGTGGTCATCCCGCGGCGGTAGGCATCCAGCCGCGTGGGGTCAGGGACGCAGCGGCAGCAGGTGCGAGATGTCGGCGCGCGTGCCCGAGGCGCTGATGCGGCCCGCGCGGGCGGCATCCACCCATTCCTCCGCGCCCGTCGCGAGCGCGACCCACGTGGCGGCGTCGGTCTCGACGACGTTGGGGGGCGTGCCGCGGGTGTGGCGCGGACCCTCGACGACCTGCACGGCCCCGAAGGGCGGCACGCGCACCTCGACCGAGTTGCCCGGCGCCTTCTCGACCAGCAGCTGCAGCAGGTAGCGCACCGCGGTCGCGTTGTCGGTGCGGGAGGGCGGGGCGGATGCGGCCACCGCCGCCGCGACCGCGCTGAGCGCCGCGCGGCCGTCGTCGGTCGAGATCCTGCGCGTGGCCATGCCTCCACCGTACGCGCCCGGGGCGTCCACGATTCCGTCTGCGGGCAGATGGCCTGCAGGCCGACTCGCGTCATTCCTCGACGGTCTGCCCATCACGCATGCCTGCGGACTGAATACTGAACCGGGCCACGAGCGACGCGTCCGCGAACACGGTGATGCGGGCGATCCCGTCGGCCCGCACGTCCAGCACCGCGACGCCGTACGGGTCGCCCGAGCGGTGCGCCACCGCGGCCGGCTGTCCGTTCGCCACGACCGGCCGCATGCGCCACTCGCCGGGAACGGCGGCCGAGCGCAGCACCGCCACGCAGGCGACCTTGCCGTCGAACACCCCGCCCGCGATCCCCTCGGCGCTCAGCCGCAGCTCGATCACGGCATCGTCGCGCAGCAGGTCGACGAGACGGGCGACGTCCCCGGACGTGAACGCGTCCACGTACGTGTCGAGCGCGCGCCGGGCGGCGGCATCCGTCGGCTCGGCCACCGTGTCGGCGCGCGGCGCGGTGCGGGCGATCCGCGCCCGGGCCCGCTGCAGCGCGCTCTTCACGGCCGCCACCGTCGTGTCCAGCGCGTCGGCGGTCTCGATCGCCGAGAACCGCAGCACGTCACGCAGCAGCAGCACGGCACGCTGCGAGGCCGGAAGATCCTGCAGCGCCACGACGAAAGCGAGACGCAGGTCGTCGCCGCCGCCCGGGAACGGCAGGACGACGGCGGGCTCGTGCGCGGACTCGGGGATGCCGTCCAGCCCGACTGTCGCGTGCGCCCGTCGCGTGCGCAGCCGGTCCAGGCAGACATGCGTGGCGATCCGGTACAGCCACGTGCGCACGCTCGAGCGGCGCTGGAACCCGTCCCACGCCCGCCACGCCCGCTCGAGGGTCTCCTGCACGGCGTCCTCCGCGTCGTCGGGCGAGCCGAGCATGCGGTAGCAGTGCACGAGCAGCTCGTGCCGCGCCGCCGCCGTCTCGGCCTCGAACACGCTCACGGCACCAGTATCGACCGCAGCCATGCGCCGGCCTCGGCGATCGCCCGGGTGGCGGCATCCGATCGCCCCACCGCCATCTGGAACGTGTGCAGCCGGCCGGGCGCGACGTCCAGTCGCACCTCGGCGCCCGCCAGGCCGAGCCGGCGCGCGAGGGCGACGGCGTCGTCGAGCAGCGCCTCGTCGCCGCCGACCTGCACGAGCGTCGGCGGCAGGTCGCGCAGGTCGGCCTCGAGCGGCGCGGTGCGAAGGTCATGGCGGTACGCGCCCGCGAGGTACGCATCGGCGAGGGCACGCACGACCTCACGGGTGAAGAACGGGTCGGTGCCGCGCTCGTACGACGCGCCGGCGGCGTCGAGGTCGGTCCACGGCGACATCAGGAACAGGGCACGGGAGGCGGCATCCGCGGATTGCGCCTGCAGGGCGAGTCCGAGCACGAGCAGCGCGCCGCACGAGTCCCCCGCGAGCGCCACCCGCGACGCACGGCCGCGCAGCCAGCGGTACGCACGGGCCGTCTGCTCCAGCTGGCTCGGGAACACGTGGCCTGGCACCAGCCCGTAGTCCATCGCGAACACCGGCACACCGGCGGCGAGCGCCAGGTGGCCGAACAGCCGGGAGTGGGTGAGCGCCGAGCCGCTGACGAAGCCGCCGCCGTGGACCGCGAGCACCGCCGCGCCGGTATCGGCACCTGGGGGCTGCAGCCACAGCCCCGGCGGATCGGCGATGCGCGTCGCCTCGATGCCGACCGGCTCGGCGCCGAGGTCCTGCCACGGCGGCACCTCACCGCCGCGGGCGACGGCCTGCCAGTAGCCGCGGACGGCATCGGATGAGGTGCGGTCGATGACGTGATCGATGGTCATGCATGTTCAGACGCCGCGGTGCCCCGAAAGGAATCGGCCCCGCCCCGATCCCTCTGCTGCCCTGTTCGTTCGTCACCCGTGCACGCCGTCGCCCGGCGTGTCGCGTGCACAGGTGACGAACGAACAGAGAGGAGGGGCGGCGAACGCGGAGCCCGAAACGGCCAGGGGTGCCGCCGGTAGGCTGGGCGGGTGAAGATCCTGGTCCTCGGTTCGGGCGCGCGCGAGCACGCCATCATCCTGGCGCTGCGGTCGGAGGCGGCCGAGCACGAGATCTTCGCCGCCCCCGGCAACGCCGGCATCGGGCAGGACGCGCAGCTCGTCGCACTCGACGCGAACGATCCGGCCGCCGTCACCAACTTCGCCAACGAGAACCAGGTCGACCTCGTCATCGTCGGCCCCGAAGCGCCGCTGGTCGCCGGCGTGGCCGACGAGGTCCGCGAGCGCGGCATCCCCGTGTTCGGCCCGAGCCGCATGGCCGCTCAGCTCGAAGGATCCAAGGCGTTCGCCAAGCGCATCATGGATGCCGCCGGCGTCCCCACCGGTCGCGCCGTGCGCGCCGCCACGCGGGCCGAGGTCGAGGCCGCGTTCGACGAGCTCGGGGCCCCGCACGTGGTCAAGGCCGACGGTCTGGCCGCCGGCAAGGGCGTCATCGTCACGTCCGACCGTGACGCGGCCCTCGCGCACGCCGACGAGTACCTGCCGTCGGGCCCGGTGCTCGTCGAGGAGTTCCTCGCCGGCCCCGAGGTGTCGCTGTTCTTCCTGAGCGACGGCGACCACGTGCTCCCCCTCAGCCCCGCACAGGACTACAAGCGCCTGCTCGACGGCGACGAGGGCCCCAACACCGGTGGCATGGGCGCCTACTCGCCGCTGCCGTGGCTCGACGGCAAGTTCGGCAGCGAGGCCGCCTTCGTCGACGAGGTCACCCGTACGGTGGCCGAACCCGTCATCCGCCAGCTCGACGCCGAGGGCACGCCGTTCATCGGCCTGCTGTACGCCGGGCTCATCCTCACCGATGCCGGCGTCAAGGTCATCGAGTTCAACGCCCGCTTCGGGGACCCCGAGACCCAGGTCGTGCTCCCCCGCCTCGTCGACCCGCTGTCGGAGCTGCTGCTCGCCGCGGCCTCCGGCCACCTCGAGGATCTGCCGCGTCCCGCGTTCGCGGACGACGTCGCCGTGACGGTCGTGGTGGCGAGCGAGGGCTACCCGTCCGCCCCGATCACCGGCCGCCCGCTCACCGGGCTGCGCGAGGCCGAGGGCGTAGAGGGAGTGCATCTCGCCCACGCGGCGACCGCCGAGACCGACGGCGGCCTCGTGGCCACCGGCGGACGCGTGCTGAACGTCGTCGGCGTGGCCACGACGTTCGCCCAGGCCCGCGAGCGCGTCTACCGCGCCATCGACACGATCGGGCTCGAGGGCGGCCAGCACCGCACCGACATCGCCGCGCGCGTCGCCGAAGGCCTCTGACGAGCTGGACGCCCCGGGCGGCGCGGGCAACGTCGAGGTGCCGCTGCCGCTGCCGCCCACTCAGCCTGTCGGGAGTCGCTGGGCGTGCTCTCCAGACGCCGGCCGCGTGGACGCGACTCAGAGCTTGTAGCCGATGGCTCGCAGCAGTTCCCTGCGCTCCGAGACGTCCTGATCGTTCTCGACGCCGACCGGCGGCTCGCCGTCGATCACGCCCACCACTCCGCGTCCGGCGTCGGTCACGGCGACGAGCAGCTGCACCGGGTTCGCCGTTGCACAGAAGATCGAGCACACCTCCGGCACGGCCTTCACCTGGTTGAGCACGTTCACCGGGAACCCGTCGCGCAGCATGATCACGAAGCAGTGACCGGCGCCGATGGCGGATGCCGCGGCGATCGCGAGCTCCACGAGGGCATCGTCGTTTCCGGTGCGTCTGACGAGGCGGGCTCCGGATGCCTCGTTGAAGGCGACCCCGAAGCGCAGGCCTCCTCCCACACCGACGAGCGCCTCATGCAGGTCTTCGACGGTCTTGATGAAGTGCGACTGGCCGATGATGACGTTGACGTCGTCCGGCTTGTCGATCGGCACGACCTCGATGTCCACGGCCATGGCGGACCTCCCTCGACGCCGCCAGCCTAGCTGCGACGGATGTAGCGCAGCAGCCAGGCGATGATCGCGATCACGATGATCACGATGCCGATCCACAGCAGGAACTTGGCAGCCTCGACGAACACGCCGAACAGCAGCAGCACGATTCCGACGACGAGAAGGATCACTGCGAGTGTCATGACGGCATCCTGACGCGCCTGCGGCCTGCGCGCCAACGGGTTGACAACGCGTCCGCGGCGCGCAAGCCCGCGTTCGTCCGGCGGATGTGGGGAATGGATGCCGCAGCCGCCGCACCGGCATCTCCTCGGCCGATCGGACGAGGCGTTTCGGACCTGACGGCCGATGTGGCACGGCGGCCCCGCCCGCGAGCATGGCGGCATGACCTCGCACCCCCTCTCACCGCCGCGGACCCGCGCCACCTGGCGAGGCCGGCTCGTCCCGGCGGGCCTGATCGCCCTGAGCCTCGTCCCCGTCGTGGCGGGCGCCTCACGCGTGTCGCAGCTCGCCCTCGGCGGGCCCGTCACAGCCGCGAACGCCCGCTTCTACGAATCCCCGGTGCCCGTGATCGTGCACATCGTCGGCTCGACGGTCTTCCTGCTGCTGGGTGCGCTGCAGTTCGCCCCCGAGCTGCGACGACGGGCATGGCATCGCCGCTCGGGGCGCCTGGTCGCCCCGGCCGGTCTGCTCTCGGCCCTCTCGGCGGCATGGATGACCCTGTTCTACGACCTCCCGTCGACGGTCACCGGCCCGGGACTGTCGGCGCTGCGCCTCGTGCTCGCGGCGGCCATGGCGGGCGGCATCGTCGTCGCCTTCCTGGCGATCCGGCGCGGCGACGTCCGCACGCACCGGGCGTGGATGATGCGTGCGTACGCCATCGGACTGGGCGCGGGCACGCAGGTGCTGACGTTCCTGCCGTGGACGCTCCTCGTGGGCGCGCCGACCCCGATGGGTCACACGCTCCTCATGGCCGCCGGCTGGGGCATCAACCTCATCGTCGCCGAGATCGTGATCCGGCGGTCGCCGGGACCGCGCGCCACGAGGTCCGGCCGCCCGTCGGCGCCGTCGGCGCCGCCCCTATCATGAGGGCATGACGAGCCCGGTGCGTGCTCTCTGGGACGCCCCGAAGGCCGCCCCGCCGCCGCCGCGGTTCGTGTGGCGCGACGCGGTGCTCGTCGGCGCGATCGTGGTCGCCGCCCCGGCGGAGGCGCTGCTGCGGCCCGACGTGCCGTGGCGCTGGCTGTGGGCCGTCGTGCTCGTCGTGCTGTCTGCCACGGTGCTGTGGCGGCGCACGCACCCGTTCGCCATGCTCGCCGTCGCGCTGGTCGTGGGCACCGCGGTGGGCCTGTGGACGGCCGGCGACCCGCAGCTGTTCACGACGGCGTACTTCCTGGTGCTGCTGTATGCGCTGTTCCGGTGGGCGAGCGGCCGGGCGATGCTCGTCGGCGGGGCGCTCGTGGCGATCGGCACCGTGCTGTCACTGACGTCTTCCGACACGACTCCCGGCGACGTCGTCGGGGGCATCGCGGTGGCGGTGGCCACCGGCGCCTTCGGCATCGCGCTGCGCTGGCGCGCCAGGGTGCGTGCCCGCGACCTCGAGCAGGCGCGCCTCGCCGAGCGCGTGCTGCTCGCCCGCGACCTGCACGACACCGTCGCCCACCATGTGTCGGCGATCGCGGTCCAGGCGCAGGCCGGCGCACTCGTCGCGGCCAAGAACCCGGCAGCGACGGTCGAGGTACTGCGCACGATCGAGGCCGAGGCGGCGCAGACGCTGCGCGAGATGCGAGCGATGGTCGGTGTGCTGCGGGCGGATGCCGCACCGCTGGCCCCGACGCCCTCGCTCGCGCAGCTGCAGACCCTGGCCCGCACCGACGGCTTCCCCGAGGTCGAGGTCAGGGTGGAGGGGGACACGGGCGCCGTGCCCGCGGCGGTCGCGGCCGCGATCTTCCATCTCGCGCAGGAGTCCGTCACGAACGTGCGGCGTCACGCCCGCGGCGCGCGGCGGATCGACGTCGCCGTGCGGGTCGGGCCCGACGACGTGCGGCTCACCGTGGACGACGACGGGCAGGGCGCGACGCGGCCCGTGCCCGGAGAGGCCGAGAACCAGGCACCGGATGCGGGCGAGGCATCCACTTCCCCCGGATACGGGATCCGCGGCATGAAGGAGCGCGCCGACCTGCTCGGCGGCCGCTGCGAGGCGGGACCGCGCCCCGACGGCGGATGGCGGGTCCTCGTCTGGCTCCCGAGAAGGGGGTGGGGCGCATGAGCATCCGGGTGATGGTCGCGGACGATCAGGACCTCGTCCGGGCGGGACTGCGGATGATCCTCGACGCACAGGACGGGATCGAGGTGGTCGGCGAAGCGGCCGACGGCGCGGCCGCGATCGCGCTCGCCCGGCGGGTGCGGCCCGACGTGTGCCTCGTCGACATCCGGATGCCGGTCATGGACGGGCTGGCGGTGACGCGGGAGCTCGCCGGGCCCGAGGCGACGGACCCGATCCCCGTCGTCGTGATCACGACCTTCGATCTCGACGAGTACGTGTACGCCGCGCTGCGCACGGGGGCGCGCGGCTTCGTGCTGAAAGACTCCGGACCCGACCTGCTCGCCGAGGCGGTGCGGGCGGCCGCACGGGGCGACGCGCTGATCGACCCCGCCGTGACGGTGCGGCTGCTCGAGGCGTTCGCGGGCACCGCGCCCGCCCCGCCCCGGCCGCCTGCGAGCCCGCTCACCGAACGCGAGGAGTCCGTGCTCGGCGCGGTCGCCCGCGGGCTCGGCAACACCGAGATCGGCGACGAGCTGCACATCTCGCTCAGCACCGTGAAGACGCACCTCGCGAGCATCATGGCCAAGACCGGCACGCGCAACCGCGTCGAGCTCGCCGTCTGGGCGCACGAGCGCGGCGCCCGCCGGCGGCTCTGAGCGGCGCGCGCCGCCGCAACGGAGAGTGGATGCCGCGACCCCGGTCGATCGAGGGTCGCGGCATCCGGTTCTCACTGTTGCTCAGTCGGCGGCGGGCACCGCGGCGTGACCGGCCTGCCAGTCCTCGGCGGACGACAGTTTCGGACGCTGCAGGAACAGCACCACGACGACCGCGACCAGCATGACCGCGGCGGGCAGCAGGATGGCCTGCGCCATGGCCTGCGAGAAGCCGTCGATGACGAACGGCGGGAGCGTGCCCGTTCCGAACGAGCCCGCGGCATCGGAGGCGCCGGGCAGGTTCGCCTCCAGGCGCGCCTGCATGAACGCGGCGATGGACGCCGATCCGATGACCGAGCCGATCGTGCGCGTCGTGTTGTAGATGCCGGCGCCGGCGCCAGCCTGCCGCGGGGGCAGGTTGCGGGTCGCGGTCGTCGCGAGCGGACCCCACATGCCGGCGTTGCCGATGCCCATGAGCGCCGAGGGCAGCAGGTACACCCAGATCGGGGTGTCGACGTTCATGAGCGACGAGTACCAGAACAGGGACCCCGCGACCAGGAGCAGACCCGGCACCAGCAGGAAGCGCGGGTCGGTGCGGTCGAGCAGCTTTCCGGCGAACGGCGCCAGCACGCCCGACAGCACGGCCATCGGGATGAGCAGCAGCGCCGACTCGGTCGGGGTGAGACCGCGCGCCAGCTGGATGAAGAACATCAGCGGCAGCGACATGCTCGTCACCGTGAAGCCCACCATAGAGATGGCGAGGTTCGACACCGAGAAGTTGCGGTCGCGGAACAGCGGCAGCGGCACGAGCGGCTCGTTCTTGGTGCGCGCCTGCGTCCAGATGAACAGCGCCATCACCGCGACGCCCGCGATGATCATCGTCCACACCCACGGCGCCCAGTCGTACTTCTCGCCCTCCTGCAGGCCGAAGACGATGAGGAACAGGCCGAGCGCGCTGAGCAGCACGCCGACGATGTCGAAGCGGTGCGGGTGGGTCTCGAGCTTGGGCACCAGGATCCACGCGAGCACGAACGCGATCACGCCGACCGGGATGTTGATGAAGAAGATCCACTCCCAGCCGAACCCGTCGACCAGCAGGCCGCCGGCCAGCGGGCCGACGAGGGTCGCGACACCGGCGGTGGCGCCCCACAGGCCCATCGCCGCGCCGCGGCGGTTCGGCGGGAAGGTGCGGGTGATGACGGCCATCGTCTGCGGCGTCATGAGCGCAGCGCCGAGGCCCTGCACGGCGCGCGCGACGATGAGCATCTCGAGCGTGCCCGACAGGCCGCACCAGAGCGACGCGAGCGTGAAGATCGACAGGCCGATGAGGTAGATGTTCTTCGGCCCGAAGCGGTCGCCGAGGCGGCCGGTGATCAGCAGCGGCACCGCGTACGCGAGGAGGTAGGCCGAGGTCACCCACACGACGTTGTCGAGGTTGTTGGTGTCGGGGTCGAGCGCAGCCTTGATGGCGGGGTTCGCCACCGAGACGATCGTGGTGTCGACCAGGATCATGAAGAAGCCGATGACGAGCGCCCACAGGGCGGGCCATGGACTGCGGGGCTTGTGCCCGGCGGCGTAGGCGCCGGTCGGCGGGTGCGCGGCCGGGTTCGGCCCGGTCGCTGAGCTTGTCGAAGCGTCGGTCACTGTCGTGCAGCCTTTCTCTGGGCGAGATAGCGTTCCGAGGGGAGCCGCTCGGGGCCCCACTCGAAGTCGGGGTGCTCGATGCGCACGATCGTCGCGTCGAGCCAAGCGAGGTCGGCGCGCGCGAGGGCTTCTTCGCGCCCGAGCTCGAGGAGGTACTGCTCGGGCACTCCCTTGGCCAGCGCGTTCCCGCGGCCGGCCGTGACGCTGTCGAGCAGCTCCGCCAGCGTGGTGCGGCGCTGACGCAGCAGGGCGACGGCCTCTTCTCGCTCGAGGCCGTGCGCCTCGGCGAGCGCGACGCGGAACTCGGCGGGCCGATCCACCCGCGGCAGCTCTCGCCGCACCCACTCCACGACCGCCTCGGCGCCCGCCTCGGTCTGCGTGTACGTGGTGCGCTCCGGGCGGTTGCCGTCGCGGTCGACGCCCACTTCGGCGAGGAGCCCCGCACGCTCGAGCCGGGCGACGGTGTGGTAGAAGGTGCCGTTCGTGATCGTCACGATCCGGTCGTCGCGCCGGATGTGCATCAGCCGGATCATCTCGTAGGGGTGCATGTCGCCTTCGGCGAGCAGCGCGAGCACCATGACCCCCAGCGGGGTCAGGCGGGCGAGGGCATCCGTCACGATCACTCCAGGTCGACTAGTCCACATGGACTATACACCCGAGACCACCCTCGCGCGACGCCCGGAACGGCTCGTAGCCTGTGCTCATGACCGACGCCGCCGCTGTCGAGGCAGGGCACGCGATCCTCGACCCGATCGCCGCCGAGTACCTCGAGCGCCCCGAGGTCGACATCGGCGCGATGTTCGGCAGCGAAGGCCTGCGCGTGCGCGGAAAGGTGTTCGCCTTCCTCAACCATCTGGGCGCGCTCGTGATCAAGGTGCCCGAAGCGGGGGCCGACGCGATCGTCGCCGCGGGCGACGGCGAGCGCATGGAGATGCGCGGCCGCGTCGCCCGCGAATGGGTCGTGGTCGACCAGGGCCGCGCAGTGCGCTGGGCGCCGCTCATGGCCGACGCATTCGCCTACCTCGATGAGATCACGCCGTGACCGCCTCGGCGCAGTGACGATAATGGACGGGTGACGGCTATCCCCTCCCCCTCGACCGAGCTCGCCGGCTGGCGACACGTCTACTCCGGCAAGGTCCGCGACCTGTACGTGCCCGCCGAGACGCCCGAGGGCGCGGAGCCCGAACGCCTGCTCGTCGTCGCGAGCGACCGTGTGAGCGCGTTCGACCACGTGCTCTCGCCCGGCATCCCCGGCAAGGGCGAGCTGCTCACGACGCTCAGCCTGTGGTGGTTCGACCAGCTGGCCGGCGCCGACGGGGGGCGCGGCATCCCGAATCATCTCGCCGCTTCGCACACGCTGGGGCTCGGTGAGGACGGCGTCGCGAACACCGCCGACGACCTGAAGAACCTGATCCCGGATGCCGTCATCGGGCGCGCGATGGTCGTCAAGAGCCTCGACATGCTGCCCATCGAATGCGTCGTGCGCGGTTACCTCACCGGGTCGGGCTGGGCCGAGTACCAGGCCGGCGGCACGGTGTGCGGCATCCCGCTCCCACAGGGGCTGAACAACGGCGACCGGCTGCCCGAGCCGATCTACACGCCCGCGTACAAGGCGCCGATGGGCGAGCACGACGAGAACATCTCGTACGAGCGCACGGTCGAACTGGTCGGGGCCGAGCGCGCCGCCGAGCTGCGCGACCTGTCGCTGGAGATCTACACGCGCGCCGCCCGCACCGCCGAGGCGCACGGCGTGATCCTCGCCGACACGAAGTTCGAGTTCGGCCTCGACGAGAACGGCGTGCTGACCCTCGCGGACGAGGTGCTCACGAGCGACTCGTCGCGGTACTGGGATGCCGCCGCCTGGGCTTCGGGGACGACCGAGGCCGAGCGCATGGCGAGCTTCGACAAGCAGATCGTGCGCAACTGGCTGGCCGCCAACTGGGCCCCGCCGCGCGAGGGCGAGCCGCCCGCACTGCCGGCCGACATCGTCGAGCGCACGGCCGCCCGCTATCGCGAGCTGCTGGAGCTGCTGACCTCGGCGTGACGCCCACGGGCGGCATCCTTCCGCGCCGCTAGGGTGAGGCGAGCACATCACCCGAGCGCAAGGAGCGCACATGCCCCTGTGGACCCTCCACGGCAACGGCCGGACCGTCGAACCGGGCCAGGTCGTCCGTCCCGAGGAACGCCTGAACTGGCCCGCGACGATCGCGATCGGCGCGCAGCACGTCATCGCCATGTTCGGCGCGACGTTCCTGGTACCGATCCTGACCGGCTTCCCGGTCTCGACGACACTGCTGTTCTCGGGTATCGGCACGCTGTTGTTCCTGCTCATCACCCGCAACCGGCTCCCCAGCTACCTGGGGTCGTCCTTCGCGTTCATCGCACCGGTCACGGCAGCCACGGCGTCGCAGGGCATGGGCTCGGCGCTCGCGGGCATCGTCGCGGTCGGCGTCCTGCTCGCCGCCGTCGGGTTCATCGTGCAGTTCGCGGGACTCGACTGGATCGAGAAGCTCATGCCGCCGGTGGTCGCGGGCGCGATCGTGGCGCTCATCGGCTTCAACCTCGCGCCGGTCGCGTGGCGGAGCTACCAGTTGGCGCCGGTCACGGCGACCATCACGCTCGTCGCGGTCATCCTGTGCAGCGTGCTGTTCCGCGGCTTCCTCGGACGCATCTCGATCTTCCTCGGCGTGATCATCGGCTACATCGCGGCGCTCATCGCCGGCGAGGTCGACTTCACCGCGGTGAACGAGCTCGTGGCGAACGGGCAGTGGGTGGGCCTGCCGACCTTCCACATCGCCGACTTAGGCTCGCCGGGCACGTGGAGCGTCATCGCGATGTTCCTGCCCGTCGTGCTCGTGCTCATCGCCGAGAACGTCGGCCACGTGCGCGGCGTCGCGACCATGACCGACTCCTCGGTCAACAAGTACACCGGCCGCGCGCTCATCGCCGACGGCGCCGCCACGGTGCTCGCGGGCACGTTCGGCGGTTCGGGCACCACGACGTACGGCGAGAACATCGGCGTCATGGCTGCCACCCGCGTGTACTCGACCGCCGCGTACTGGGTCGCGGGCATCTTCGCGATCCTGCTGTCGCTGTCACCGGTCGTCGGCGCGGTGTTCAACTCCATCCCGGCGGGCGTGCTGGGCGGCGTGACCACCGCCCTGTACGGCCTCATCGGCATCATCGGCATCAAGATCTGGGTCGACAACCGCGTGGACTTCTCGCGCCCCGTCAACCAGTACACCGGCGCGGTCGCCCTCGTGATCGCGATCGCGGGCTTCACGATGCAGTGGGGCGACTTCCAGCTCGGCGCGATCGTGATCGGCGCCGCCGCGGCCCTGCTGATCTATCACCTCGGCAACCTCATCGCCCGCTGGCGCAAGACCGGCGCCGACGACGGCGGCCCGATCCCGGCCGTCGGCCAGCTCGGCGGCGACCCGCAGTAATCAGGACGTGGATGCCGCTGCCCCGGGCCGTCCCGTCCTCCGGGGGGCGGCATCCACCGTTCGGGAGGGTTCGCGCGCACCCCGCCCCCATTTCTGTCGAGAACGCGGTTACTCGCCGAGACCCCACGTTGTTCACGTCGAAGACATGCGGTCTCGGCGAGAACGTGCGTTCTCGACGGCCGTGGGGGCGTCGCCGGGGCTCGGGGGAATGATCGGCGGATGCCGGAGGTTCTCATTCATGTGAATGCACAGGCCGATCGACTCGCCCCCGACACCGCGATGGGGGCCGTCACGCTGCTCGTGGGCGACCTCGACGGCATGACGGCGTTCTACCGCGACGTCATCACCCTGCAGGTGCTGTCGGCCGACGGCGATCGTGTCGTGCTCGGCCGCGCCGGGCGCGCGATCGTCGTGCTGCAGCATGAGCCGGCGCTGCGCCACGCGGTGCCGGGAGCCGCGGGGCTGTTCCACACCGCGATCCTGTTCGAGACGCAGGAGGCCCTGGCCGCGGCTCTCTACAGCGTGGCAACGCGGGCTCCGCAGACCTTCACGGGATCCGCCGACCACCTCGTGAGCGAGGCGTTCTACCTCACCGATCCCGAGGGCAACGGCATCGAGCTGTACTGGGACCGCACGCGCACAGAGTGGTCGTGGACGCACGGGACCATCGAGATGGCGACGCTGTACCTCGACCCCAACGCGTTCCTCCGCGAGCACCTGACCGAGAGCGCCGCGGGCGGCGGGACGGCTCAGGATGCGGCATCCGTCGGACACGTGCATCTGTCGGTCGGCGACGTCGAGACCGCGCGCGCCTTCTACGTCGACGCGCTCGGCTTCGACCAGACCGCGGCGATGGGCGGCCAGGCGCTGTTCGTCAGCGCGGGCGGCTACCACCACCACATGGCGATGAACGTGTGGAACTCGCGCGGCGCCGGTCCGCGCATGCCGGCGCTGGGTCTCGGCCGCGTGGATCTCGACCTGCCCGACGCCGACACGATCGGCGAGCTGTCGGAGCGCCTGCGCCACCACGGCTTCGAGGTGCGCGACGACGGCCGCACGGTGTCGTTCGACGACCCGTGGCGCAACCTGCTGCACGCGACGGCACCCGGACGCGGCTGACCCGGTTCGCCCGGCGAACCAAGGCGTCTGCGGCGAACCGAGGGGCTTCGCGACCGGTTTCGACGCGATCCCCCTGCCTCGACGGGACACGGGCCGCGGGCCGGGCCGGCGGGATGCCGCGGCCGACAGCATCCACCTGCCCCTGTTTCGCGAGACCGGGGATCTGTGCCGCGAATCAAGGGATCTGCGGCGAGCCATGGGACCACGCCACCGGTTTCAGCACGATTCCCCTGGCTCGACAAGCCAAGGATCTGCGCGCCGGAACAGGGATCGGCCCGCCGCGGCGGGGTCTCAGCGGCGGATGATGCGGCGCTCGATCGCCGCTGCCACGGCTCCCGCCCGCGTGTCGACCCGAGCTTGCCGTAGATGTGCGAGAGGTGGGATTTCACTGTCGCCTCCGACACCAGAAGTGCCCGCGCCAGCTCGCGGTTGCCCTTGCCGTCGGCGAGCAGCTCGTCTCAGACGGAGTCGCGGACGACCAGCTCGGTCTCGAGGATCGTGACGTGGCGCGGATGCCGGCCGGCGAGGATGTCGAGCAGCACCGTGGCCATGCGCTCGCCCTGCGCGAAAGAGGGCTGACGCACCGTGGTCAGCGACGGCGTGACCGACGTGGCCACCGGGGAGTCGTCGAACCCCACGACCGCGACGTCCTCGGGGACGCGCAGGCCTGCCGCGGCGAGCACCGTGAGCACACCGCGCGCCATCAGGTCGCTCGCCACGAAGACGGCGTCGGGCCTCGCCCCGGAGTCGAGCATGCGGCGCATCGCCTCGGCCCCGCCGTCGGCCGTGAAGTTGCCGTCCTCGACCGCGACCTCGTCGAGGTGGAAGGCCTTCAGCGCGTCGCGGTAGCCGCGCAGGCGGTCGACACCGGCGGGCATGTCGTGCGGGCCGGTGACGGTCGCGATGCGGCTGCGGCCGCTCTCGATCAGGTACGCCGTCGCGTCGAATGCGCCACGGGCGTTGTCGACGTCGACGTAGTAGTCGCGCTCTCGCTCGCGCACCGGACGGCCGCCGTAGACGACCGGGACGACGCTCGCGATGCGGTCGATGAACGTGTCACTGGTGTGGTGCGACACGACGATCGCGCCGTCGACCGCGCCGGACCGCACGTAGGACGTGGTCTTGTCGCCCGGGTCGTCGCTCGCGATGAACAGGTTGAGCACGTAGTCCGAGCGGCTCAGCCGCGAGTTGATGCCCGACACGATCGCCGCGAAGAACGGGTCTCCGAAGAACCTGGTGGTGTCTTCGGGGACGATCAGCGCGACAGCGTGGGTCTTCTGGCTCGCGAGCGACCGCGCCGCACGGTTGGGCACGTAGTTGAGCGCGGCGATCGCCTTCGTGACAGCCTCGAGCGCCTCGGGGCTGACGGCGGTGGAGCCGTTGACCACACGCGACACGGTCGACCGCGAGACGCCTGCCGCGGCGGCGACCTCTTCGATCGTCACCGCCTGACGCGCGACATCCGTGCTCATCGCTGTCCCTCCCTCACCGACACTACGGTCCGAATCTAGGCCAGTGGCGCTACGACGCGGATGCCGCGGCGCCGGCGACCGCGGCGTCGAGCGCGCGGGCGCCGATGATGCGGCGGTACTCGCGCGCGCTGTCCTTCGGCGTGCGCTCCTGGGTGTCGTAGTCGACGCGGACGATGCCGAAGCGCTTCTCGTACCCCCACGCCCACTCGAAGTTGTCGAGCAGCGACCAGTAGAAGTAGCCGCGCACGTCCACGCCGGCCTCGGCGGCATCCAGGATCGCTCCCAGGTGACCGCGCAGGAATTCGACGCGATCGGCGTCGTGCACGCGCTTCTCGCCGTCGTCCACGACGAGCTCGTCGTCGTACGCGGCGCCGTTCTCGGTGACGTACAGCACGGTGCCGGCGGGCTGGGCGTACTCGTCCCACACGCGCTGCAGCAGCTCGGTGAGCCCCTCGGGCTGCACCTCCCAGTGCATCGGCGTGCGCGGCAGGCCCCGCTCGTGCCAGTAGATGCCCTCGTGCGACGGGTACGGCGAACGCCCGGGGCGATCGGTCGGGGCGTCGCCGGCGATCGGCGGGTTCACCGGCTCGTGACCGCCCACGTACTCGCCGTGGTAGTAGTTCACGCCGAGTGTGTCGATCGGCGTCGAGATGACCTCGAGGTCGCCCGGACGCACCGCGGCCTCCCATGCGGCGACCGCGCCGGCATCCACCGTGCGGATGTCCTCGACGATGTCGGCCGGGTACTGCCCGCGGAAGATCGGGTCGAGGAACCAGCGGTTGAACTGGCCGTCGATGCGTCGCGCGGCGTCGACGTCGGCGGGGTCGTTCGCGTCGACCGGCTCGGCCACCGTCAGGTTCAGCGTGATGCCGAGCTTGAGCGACTCGTCGCGGGCACGCAGCTCGCGCACCGCCTGGCCGTGCCCGAGCATCAGGTGGTGGGCGGCGAGCACGCCCTCCTCGACGCTGTAGTGCCCCGGCGCGTGCAGGCCGGCGGTGTAGCTGAGGAACGACGAGCACCACGGCTCGTTGAGCGTGGTCCACACGTTCACGCGGTCGCCCAGCGCGTCGTGCATCGTCAGCGCGTACTCGGTGAACTTGTCGGCGGTGTCGCGGTTGGCCCAGCCGCCCTGCTCCTGCAGCGCCTGCGGCAGATCCCAGTGGTAGAGCGTCAGCCACGGCAGGATGTCGGCGCCGAGCAGCTCGTCGACCAGCCGCTTGTAGAAGTCCAGACCCTGCGCGTTGACGGCGCCGCCGTCGGGGCGCACGCGCGACCACGACGTCGAGAAGCGGTACGTCTGCAGCCCGAGGTCCTTCATCAGCGCGACGTCGTCGCGGTAGCGGTGGTAGTGGTCGCACGCCACGTCGCCGTTGTCGGCGTTGATGACGGCACCCGGCACGCGGCAGAAGGCGTCCCAGATGGAGTCGCGGCGGCCGTCCTCGTGGGCGGCGCCCTCGATCTGGAAGGCAGCGGTCGCGGCGCCGAACAGGAAGTCCGACGGGAAGGCGCGCGAGATCGCGGTCGTCATGAGGGGGGAGTCCTCTCTGGAAGAAGCGTCTGGATTCAGGATGCCGGGGGCCGAGCGGGGGCGGTAGCCCTAGCCCTTGACGGCACCGGCCATGATGCCGCTGACCAGCTGCTTGCCCGTGAAGACGAACAGGATCAGGAGCGGGATGGTGGCCAACAGCACGCCGGCGAGCACGACGGAGTAGTCGACGAAATAGTTCGACTGCAGCAGCTGCAGCGCGACGGGCAGGGTGGGGTTCTGCGGGTCGAGCACGATGAACGGCCAGAAGAAGTTGTTCCACGCCGTGACGAAGGTGAACAGGCCCAGCATCGCCGCCGCGGGGCGCGCGGCCGGAAGTCCGACCGTCATGAACGTGCGGAACGAGTTGGCGCCGTCGACGCGGGCGGCCTCGATGAGCTCGTCGGGGACCGTCTGGCGCAGGTACTGCGTCATCCAGAACACGCCGAACGCCGTGACGAGGGCGGGCACGATGATCGCCCCGATCTGCCCCGTCCAGCCGAGGTCGGCGAACAGGATGTACAGCGGCACGACGCCGAGCTGCGTGGGCACGGCCATCGTGGCGATCACGAAGATCAGCAGGATGTTGCCGCCCTTGAAGCGCAGCTTCGCGAACGCCCAGCCGGCGAGCGTCGAGAAGAAGACGACCGAGAGGGCGATCACCGTCGAGCTCCAGATGGAGTTCCACAGCGCCGTCCAGAAGTTGACGGCCTCGTTGTTCATGACGGCGGCGGCGTTCTCGAAGAAGTTGCCGCCGGGGATCCACGACATGTTGGGGTCGCGGATCGTCGACGAGTCGCCCGAGCCGATCAGCAGCGACCAGTAGTACGGCAGCAGGGAGGCCAGCAGCACGAAGCTGAGCGCCGTGTAGACGAACCAGCCCGGTCGCTCACCGGCCCCGCCGCGCCGCCGCCGGCGGCGGCGCTTCTCTTCGGGGGCGATCTCGGTGTCGTCGAGGTGCAGGGGCATCGCGGTCGTCGCGCTCATCGCACGGTCTCCTTCTGGGCACTGGCGGACGAGACGTCGTCCGCGGCGCGGTGCGCGTCGGCGGCGACGGATGCGCGGGCGGCCCGTGCAGCGGCGCGGCGCTGCTTGCGCGACATCTGGCCGCGGCCGCCTTCGTCTCGGATGAGGCTCTGCGACACGAACAGGTTCACGATGCCGATCGCCAGGATGATGAGGAACAGGATCCAGGCGAGCGCGGCCGCGCGGCCGAAGTTCCATTCGCCCCAGCCGATGTTGTAGAGCCAGAGGCTGATGGTGAGCCACTGCGAGTTCGCGCCGCCGGTGCCGTACTGGTCGTACATACGGGGCTCGTCGAAGATCTGCAGACCGCCGATGGTCGACGTGATGATCACGAAGATGAGGGTCGGGCGCAGGCTCGGGACGGTGATCGAGAAGAACTGGCGGATCTTGCCCGCGCCGTCGACGGTCGCGGCCTCGTAGTAGTCGCGCGGGATGGCCTGCATCGCGGCGAGCAGGATCAGGGTGTTGTAACCGGTCCAGCGGAAGTTGACCATCGTGGCGATCGCGATGTGGCTCGCGAAGGCGTTGGAGTGCCACGGGATGTCGGGGATGCCGATCCGGTTGAGCAGGGTGTTGATGATGCCGTACTGGTCGCCGAACATGTTGCTGAAGATCAGCGCGACGGCGACGGGCGCCATGACGTAGGGGACGAGGACGCCCATGCGCCAGAACGTCTTGGCGCGGATGTTCTGGTCGAGCATCGCGGCGATGAAGATGGCGGCGATCAGCTGCGGGATGCTCGACAGCAGGAAGATGCTGAACGTGTTGCGCAGCGCGATCCAGAACTTGGGGTTCGAGAGGACCCACTCGTACTGGCCCCACCCGATGAACTCGCCGGAGTTGCGGACGAGGTCCCAGTCCATGAACGAGATCACCGCGGTGTAGGCGATCGGGAAGAGCCCGACCACGATGAAGAGGATGAAGAACGGCGAGATGTAGAGGTAGGGGGAGAGCTTCAGATCCCACGCCGTCATCCGATGGCCGAAGCCGATGCGCTTGGGAGTTCGCGAGCTCGGGACTGTGGTGGTCACGTGGGCTCCTCGGTTCGGGTCCGGAGCGGACGGGTGGGCGCCGGTGGACGGCGCGTGACATGGTGCGGACGAGGCGGGTCGCAATCAGAACCCGCCCCGTCCGGGTATCAGACGGTGTGCCGGGGGCCGCCGCTGCGGCAACGGCCCCCGGGATCCGGGATCGTCAGCCGATCGCGCCGACTTCGGAGACCCACTGGTCCCACGAGGTCTTGGCGTCCTGCGTGCCGTCCTCGACGCGGGTCAGCGCCTTCTGCATCGCGTCGTTGATCTGGAAGTAGTACTGACCCTTGAACGGCGAGACCGTCACGGCGTTGGCGCGATCCGTGAAGATCTGGCCGACCGGCGCGTTGTTGAAGTACTCGTTCGTCGAGCTCAGCAGCGTGTCGGACTCGAGTGCCTCGACCTGGCTCGGGAACGTGCCGGCGTTCTCGAACGCCTTGATCTGCTGCTCGGGAGCGGTCAGCCAGTCAGCGAGCTCCTGCGCCTCCTTGACGTGGGCGCCGTTGGCGGGAACGGTCAGGAACGAGCCGCCCCAGTTGCCGCCGCCGTTCGGGAACACGTTGGCGATGTTCCATCCGGTCGTGTCGGGAGCGTTGCCGGTGATCTGGCCGAGCATCCAGCCCGGGCACAGCAGCGTCGCGAAGGCGCCGTTCGACATGCCCGCGTACCAGTCGTCCGACCACTGGCCGAGGTGAGCCGACTGCGTCGCGCTCGCGGCGAGGACCTGGTCGTAGATGTCCTTGACGTCCTGGTTGTCGGTCGCGATGATGTCGCCCGAGTCGGGGTCCTCGTACGCGGCCTCGACCTGGTTGATCATGCCCTGGTAGGTGCTGCCGGCCGAGTCGAAGAACGCCTGGCCCGTGGCGGCGGTGTACTGGTCGCCCAGCGCGAAGTACTTCGACCAGTCGCCGTCGATCGCCGCGGCGACGTCTGCCGGGTCGGTGGGCAGGCCCGCAGCCTCGAAGAGGTCCTGGCGGTAGCAGACGGCCTCGGGGCCGATGTCGGTGCCGTAGCCGATGAGGTTGCCATCGGCGTCGGTGGCCGACTCGGTCTTCCAGTCCAGCCAGCGGTCCTTCAGGTCGTCCGGAACCGGCGCGAGCAGGTCGGAGTACTTCATGACCTCGGGGAGCCAGTCGACCTCGATGGCCTCGACGTCGGCGAGACCCTTCTTGCCGAGCTTCTGGAAGTAGTTGGCGCGAGCGTCGTTCGAGGTGGCCGCCTTGTTCTGGACGACCTTCACGTTCGGGTGCTCCTTGGTGTACTCCGCGAGGAGGTCCTTGGTGTAGCCGAAGTCGTTGAAGGTCGCGACGGTCAGCGTGATCTGCTCGTCCGAGCTGCCGGCGTCGTCACCGCTGCCGCTGGCGCAGCCGGCGAGGACGATGGCCGAAGCCGAGAATGCGGCGAGTGCCACGGCGCTTCTGCGGAAGGCGCGTGCGTTCACTGTCACTCCTTTGTGTTTTCAGGGGTTGTCTGTGTTGCAGGACCGACTCGGGCGGGTGCCGTGCCGGCTGGCCGTGGGAGCGTTCCCACCAACCGAGAGGCAACGTTATGGGATCGCTCCCACGAAAGTCAAGGGAGCGCTCCCACGAAACGGTCACGGTTGTGTCACGAGTGCCTGTGGACGCCGAGGAGCGGCAGGATGCCCGGCCCCGTAGACTGGAGGCGACCCCTGCCCGCGACATCCGGCGTTCCGACTTCTCGCTGCGCTCGTCGCTCAACGACCGAGAGCAGCGGCCTGCGGCCGCCAGGAGGATCCGTATGCCCACCATCGTCGTCGACGTCATGCCCAAGGCCGAGCTGCTGGACCCGCAGGGAAAGGCCGTCGCCGGAGCGTTCGCACGGCTCGGCGTCTCGGACTTCTCGGCAGTCCGCATCGGCAAGCGCTTCGAGCTGACCGTCGAGGGCGAGGTCACCGACGAACTGCTCGCCGAGGCGAAGCGCGTCGCCGATGAGATCCTGTCGAACTCGGTCATCGAGGACGTCGTGGGCATCGAGGTCGTGGAATGACCGCCCGCATCGGCGTCATCACCTTCCCCGGGTCGCTCGACGACCGCGACGCGCAGCGCGCCATCCGCATCGCCGGTGCCGAGCCCGTCGCGCTGTGGCACGGCTCGCACGACCTCGACGGCGTGGACGCCCTCGTGCTGCCCGGTGGCTTCAGCTACGGCGACTACCTGCGTGCGGGTGCGATCGCGGCCCTCGCGCCGATCATGGCGGAGGTGAAGGATGCCGCGGCCAAGGGCATGCCGATCCTCGGGATCTGCAACGGCTTCCAGATGCTCGTCGAGGCGCACCTGCTGCCCGGCGGCCTGATCCGCAACGCGCACCAGCAGTTCATCCGCCGCGACCAGCGCCTGCGCGTCGAGAACGCCGACACGGCGTGGACGAGCGACCTGTCGGCCGGGCAAGAGATCGTGATCCCGCTCAAGAACGCCGACGGCGGCTACATCGCCTCGGAGTCCGAGCTCGACCGCCTCGAGGGCGAAGGGCTCGTCGCGTTCCGCTACGTCGGCGTCAACCCGAACGGGTCACTGCGCGACATCGCCGGCATCGCGAACGAGCGTGGCAACGTCGTGGGCCTCATGCCGCACCCCGAGCATGCCGTCGAGCCCGGCTTCGGCCCGAACACGTCGGCCGCGATGCGCTCCGGCGTCGACGGCCTCGGCTTCTTCACCTCGGCCATCGCGGCCGTGGTCGCCCAGGCGGCCTGAGCCGCGGCATCCCCGACCCGCGCGGTCGCTGAGCCTGCCTCAGCGCGCCCTTCGACGAGCTCAGGGACCGCTCACCCTCACACGGTGCCTGCGGGCGGCCAGACGCCGATGATGAGCGCCATCACGACGATCGTCACGAGCTCGTGCGCGATGTTGAGCACGGTGAGCGACGACGGCCGCCCCTCGAACGCGTCGTGCGTGATGAACCGTGCGGCGGTGAACCCCGCCCACAGCACGATGCCGGTGCCGATCGCACCGAGCAGGTAGCTGCCGTCGTAGAAGTGCCACGCGATCGATGAGGCGCCTGCGAGCACCCATGCGGTCACGAAGCTCACGATCACCGTCGTGACGATCGGCAGCACGGCGCTGGCGCCGGGGCGGTCCATGTCGACGTTCGCGAGCTTGGCCCAGCGGGTGCCGAACACCTTCGGCGTGTACCAGATCGAGCCGACGACCATGCTCGACGCGGTGGCCAGCAGCACCGCCCAGTAGTTGATCTCGGGAACCATGAGAGCCTCCTCCTCGGGGCTGTCCGGGCCGCGCGCCCCGCTCGACGCGAGCGTAGCGTCACGCGAAGACGCCGACCGGGCGCCTCGCCGGTAGCGTGGAGCGGGTGAGCACAGGCATCCCGAATCTCGTCGTCAGCGTCCCCACCGAAGAGCTCGCCGCAGATCTGGGGGCATTGCCCGATGGCGTCGAGCTCGTGGTCTGGCCGATGGATGCCGCGGCCCCCCGCGACCGGTTCGACATGGTCGTGCCGCCGTACATGTCGATGGCGCGCGTGCTCGAGCGTCTCGAGGGCGTCCAGGTGGGACTCGTGCAGGGCCAGTCGATCGGGTACGACGGCGTGGCCGACATCCTCCCCGCCGGCCTCACCTTCGCGAACGCCGCCTCGGTGCACGAGACCTCGACCGCCGAGCTCGCGGTCGGCCTCGCGATCGCGGCGCAGCGCCACATCGGCGAGTTCGCGGTCGACACCGCCGCCGGCCGATGGGCGCCCGTGTTCGCGCAGAGCCTCGCCGACCGCCGCGTGCTGCTGCTGGGCTACGGCGGTGTGGGCAAGGCTGTCGCCGCGCGCCTCGCGCCGTTCGAGGTCGAGCTCACCCCGGTCGCCTCGCGCGCCCGCGACGAGGACGGTGTCGCCGTCCACGGCGTCGACGAGCTGCCCGAACTGCTCCCCCGCGCCGAGCTCGTGATCGTCACCCTCCCGGGCGGCACGGCGACGCAGAACATCGTGGACGACGAGTTCCTGGCGGCCCTGCCCGACGGCGCGCTCGTGATCAACGTCGGCCGCGGCTCGCTCATCGACACCGATGCGCTCGTGGACCACGTGCGCCGTGGCCGCATCCGCGCCGCCCTCGACGTGACCTCGCCCGAGCCGCTGCCCGAGGGCCACGAGCTGTGGACGCTGCCGGGCGTGCTGATCACCCCTCACGTCGGCGGCGCCTCCAGCGCGATGCGTCCGCGCGTGGCGCAGCTGGTGCGCGCGCAGATCGAACGACTCGTCGCCGGCGAACCCCCGCTCAACGTGGTGCTGGGCGGCTGATCCTCAAGGAGCGCGCATGGACGTGCAGGACACCCTCGCGGCGGCCGCCGCGCTGCTCGGCGCGGCGATGGCCGGCGTGTACTTCGGCTTCTCGCTGCTGGTGATGCCGGGCCTCTCGCGGTCGCCCGACGACGCTTCGCTGCGGGTGATGCAGCAGATCAACCGGTCCATCCGGCCGGTGTTCCTGCTGCTGTTCCTCGGGTCCGCACTCGTCGCTCTCGCGTCGGCGATCGCGGAGCTGATCGCGTGGCAGGGGGCGGTCTCGGCCTGGCGACTCGTCGGCGACGTGCTGATCATCGCCCACTTCGTGATCACCGGCGCGTTCCACATCCCCCGCAACAACGCGGTCGACCGGCTCTCGCCCGCCGATGCGGCTGATCTGCGCACCTGGCGGACGACCGCGCGGCAGTGGACGATCGGCAACCACGTCCGCGGCTGGGCCCCCTTCATCGGCGCCGGGATCCTGATCGTCACACTGCTCGTCTGAGCCGGGATCCGTGTCGGGGCGGGCCCGAGCCCCTGCCCGAGGGGCCATGCGCTGTGGACCTCCCCCGTCGAGGAGGGGGCGCAGCATCCCGCGCCCTTTCGTTCTGCCTCGCGGTGGAGTAGACCGGAGGCAAGGACAGCGATCGCGATGAACACCTCCCCTGCGGACCGGAAACCGACCATCGAGCGACTCCCCGCCTCCACCAGCTGGGAGTACGTGCAGACGACGACGCTCGGCAGGCTCGCGGTGATCAACGCCGACGGCTCGCCCGACATCTTTCCGGTGAATCACCTGGCCCACGAGGGCTCGTTGTTCATCCGCACCGCGCGCGACCCGAAGCTGCTCCACATCGCGCACCATCCGGCCGTCGCGTTCGAAGTCGATGGCGAGGCGGACGGCTGCTACTGGAGCGTGGTGATCCGCGGACGGGCCGAGCGCGTGATCCGGGACGACGAGATCCGCGCGAGCGGGCTCAACCGACTCGTCTCGTGGAGTCCGACCGTGAAGCTGTTCGCGGTGAAGATCACCATCAGCGCCATCACCGGCCGGCGGTTCGCCGTCGACGTCGGGCGGAGCGATCCTGCCATCGCATTCGAGGGGGAGGCGACCCGGCCGCAGCCCGAAGAGCCGCACGTCCCACGAGGAGGGCGTCCCGCGCCGATCCCGCACTTCGAGCCGATCACCGGCGCGACGCCGATCACGCCCGCGCCGCGCCGGCCGGAATGAGGGCGACCGGGCGGACAGTGAGGTCGTCAGGCGGTGAAGACGGTGTGCACGTCGCCCACGACCTTGCGGCCGCCGAGCGCGGTGAGTTCCATGAGCACTGCGGTGCCGACGACGACGCCGCCGAGCGTGCCGACGAGCTCGTGCGCGGCGACCAGTGTGCCGCCGGTGGCCAGCACGTCGTCGACGAGCAGCACACGCGTGCCGGGGGTGATGTCGTCGTGGGCCTCGATGGTGGCGGTGCCGTACTCGAGGGCGTAGGTGACCGATGCCGCCGGCAGCGGCAGCTTGCCCGCCTTGCGGATCGGCACCAGACCGACGCCGGCCTCCATGGCGACGGCCCCGGCGAGCAGGAATCCGCGGGCCTCGACGCCGGCGACGACGTCGAACGAGCCCTCGAACGGCGCGATCATGGCGTGGATGACGGTGCGCAGCGCGGACGCGTCGGCCAGCAGCGGCGTGATGTCGCGGAACAGCACTCCCGGCTCGGGATAGTCGGGGATCGTGCGGATGAGCGATTCGGCGCGAGTGAGGGCTTCGGACACGCGCTTCACCCTACGCCCGCGGCCTGAACGCGGAAGACGAGTGATGTAAGCGCTTGCAGTACACTGGCCGGATGACTTCCGCAGAGACCGCCGAGCGCACCGCTGCGCCGTTCCCGCCCGCAGAGCCCACGCCGGCCGGTTCCGAGTGGTGGCGCACCGCCGTCATCTACCAGATCTACCCGCGCTCGTTCGCCGACGCGTCGGGCGACGGCATCGGCGACCTCCCCGGCATCACGTCGCACCTCGACGACCTGCAGAGCCTCGGCATCGACGCCATCTGGCTGAGCCCCTTCCAGCGTTCGCCCCAGAAGGACGCGGGCTACGACGTCAGCGACTACTGCGACGTCGACCCGCTGTTCGGCACGCTGGGCGACTTCGACGACATGCTCGCCGCGGCGCACGCTCGCGGCATCCGCGTCATCGTCGACCTGGTGCCGAACCACTCGTCCGACCAGCACGTGTGGTTCCAGGAGGCCCTCGCCGCCGCCCCCGGCAGCGCCGAGCGCGCCCGCTACATGTTCCGCGACGGCCAGGGCGAGGACGGCGAGCTGCCCCCCAACAACTGGGAGTCGGTGTTCGGCGGCCCCGCCTGGACGCGCGTGGTCGAGGCCGACGGCGCGCCGGGCCAGTGGTATCTGCACCTGTTCGACTCGTCGCAGCCCGACTTCGACTGGTCCAACGAGGTGGTGCGCGAGGAGTTCCGCCGCGTGCTGCGCTTCTGGCTCGACCGCGGGGTCGACGGCTTCCGCGTCGACGTCGCCCACGGCCTCATGAAGGCCGAGGGCCTGCCGGACTACATCCCGGACCCCGAAGCCGGCTCGATGGGCGGCGAAGAGGAGAACGTGCCCTACTGGGGCCAGGACGCCGTGCACGAGGTGTACCGCGACTGGCGCAAGATCCTTCAGGAGTACCCGGGCGACCGTGCCCTCGCCGCCGAGGCCTGGCTGCCGACGGCGGAGCGCACCGCCGAATGGGTGCGCCCCGACGAGATGCACCAGGCGTTCAACTTCCCCTACCTGCAGACCGAATGGGATGCCGCCGACCTGCGCGACGTCATCGACCTGTCGCTGCGCGCCTTCCCCGCCGTCGGCGCGCCGTCGACCTGGGTGCTGTCGAACCACGACGTCGTGCGTCACGCATCGCGTCTGGCCCTGACGGCCGAGAACCCGCAGGGCCACGGCATCGGCCCGGACTCCCCCGGTCAGCCGATCACCGAGGTGGGCCTGGCCCGCGCCCGCGCGGCAACGACGCTCATGCTCGCGCTCCCCGGCTCGGCATACCTGTACCAGGGCGAGGAGCTCGGCCTGCCCGAGGTCATCGACATCCCCGGTGAGGCGCGTCAGGACCCGACCTGGTTCCGCACGAACGGCGAGCGTTACGGCCGTGACGGCTGCCGCGTGCCGCTCCCCTGGACCGCGGCCGGCCCGGCCTGCGGCTTCAACGACAGCGGCGCCTCCTGGCTGCCGCAGCCCGCCGAGTGGGCCGAGCTCGCCCGCGACGCCCAGCGAGGCGTCGCCGACTCGACGCTCGAGCTCTACCGCACGCTGCTCGCCGAGCGTCGCGCGCGGAGCCTCGGCGCCGGCTCGCTCGAGTGGCTCGAGGGCTACGGAGCGGATGCCGTCGCATTCCGCAACGGGAATGTCACCGTCGTGGCGAACACCGGTTCCCGGCCTGTCCCGCTCCCGAGCGGTATCGTGATCGCGGCGAGCGGTCCCGTCACCGACGTGATCCCGGCCGACACGGCGGTCTGGGTGGCCGACCAGCACTGACGCACGGCGGGGGCCGCCGGCATCCCTTCTCCTTCTCTCGAAAGCCAGGTGACGACGTGGTCAGCATCGACGAGGTCGCCCGCGCGGCGGGCGTCTCGACGGCGACCGTGTCGCGCGCGCTCAGCGGGCGCGGCCACGTCTCGGCGGGGGCCAAGGCGAAGGTCGAGGAGGCCGCCAAGAGCCTCGGGTACGTGGTGTCGGCGTCCGCGTCGAGCCTGGCCTCGGGCCGCACGCGCAACATCGGCGTGCTGGTGCCGTTCCTCGACCGCTGGTTCTTCTCTACGGTGCTGAGCGGCATCGCCTCGGCGCTGATGCGGCGCGGCTACGACATCACGCTGTACAGCCTGACCGCCGAGCGGGCCGAGCGGCACGACGTGTTCGACACGTTCCTGCGCCGCGGCCGGGTCGACGGCGTGATCGCGATCTCGCTCGAGCTGGGTGAGGAAGAGACCGAGCGGCTCGTCGAGCTCGACCTGCCGGTCATCGCGATCGGCGGCCCGAACCCGCACCTGACGACCCTCACGGTCGACGATGTGGCGGTCGCGCGCCTGGCCACCGAGCACCTGCTGGCGCTCGGGCACCGCGAGATCGCGCACATCGGGGCGAGCCCCGAGTTCGACATCGATTTCCACATCCCCACGCAGCGTCGTCAGGGATTCGAGCAGGCACTGGCCGACGCCGGCATCGAGGTCAGCCCGTCGCTGTTCGAGCCGGCCGACTTCACGATCGAGGGCGGCTTCCGGGCCGCCAAGCAGCTGCTGGGCAAGCCCGGCGGCCGGCCGACGGCCATCTTCGCGGCATCCGACGAGATGGCGATCGGCGCTCTGCTGGCGGCACGGGACCTCGGCTACCGCGTGCCCGAGGACCTCTCGGTGATCGGCATCGACGGACACGAGCTGGGCGAGTTCTTCCGGCTGACGACGGTCGACCAGTTCCCGATGGGGCAGGGCGAGCGGGCCGCAGAGGCGATCCTCGCGGCACTCGAGGCTGCCGACGACGAGGCGCCCACCCACCGTCCCGGCGAGCTGCCGTTCGAGCTCATCGTGCGCGGCTCGACGGCGCGTCTGCCCGGCTGACGGCGGCCGCGGACCCGCGGCTAGGCTCGGGTCATGACGATCGACCTCGAAGCGCTGTACATCGATCTGCACCGGCATCCGGAGCTGTCGTTCCAAGAGACGCGTACGGCGGGGGTGATCGCGCAGCACCTCAGCGGACTCGGCATCGAGTTCGAGGAGGGCATCGGCAAGACCGGCATCGCGGCGAAGATCGAGAACGGCGACGGTCCCGTCGTGTGGCTGCGTGCCGACATGGATGCGCTGCCCGTGCCCGAGCAGACCGGCCTCGCATACGCGAGCACCGCGCGCGGCACCGATCCTGCCGGCAACGACGTGCCGGTCATGCACGCGTGCGGCCACGACATGCACGTCACCGCGATGCTGGGTGCGCTGGAGCGCCTGGTCGCCACCAAGGACGAGTGGTCGGGCACGGTGGTCGCCGTGTTCCAGCCCGCCGAGGAGTACGGCTCGGGCGCGCAGGCGATGATCGCCGACGGCGTGCTCGACCGGTTCCCGAAGCCCGACATCGTGCTCGGCCAGCACGTGACGCCCCTGCCCGCCGGCACCATCGGGGTGCGCAGCGGCACCCAGATGGCGGCATCCGACGGCCTCACCGTCACCCTGCACGGCCGCGGCGGCCACGGCTCGCGCCCGCAGGCCACGATCGACCCCGTCGTGATGGCGGCCGCCACGGTCATGCGCCTGCAGACGATCGTGTCGCGCGAGGTCGACCCGCGCGATGTGGCCGTGGTCACCGTGGGCTCGATCCATGCCGGGCTCAAGAACAACATCATCCCCACCGAGGCGAAGCTCGAGCTGAGCCTGCGCTACCCCGACGACGAGGCGCGCGCCCGCGTGCTCGAGAAGGTCGAGCGCATCGTCCACGCCGAGGCGCAGGCCTCGGGCGCCGAGGAGCCGCCGGTCATCGTCACCGACCACACGCTGCCCCCGACGATCAACGACGTCGACGCGACCGCTCGCCTGACCGAGGCGTTCGACACCGCGTTCGGCGCGGGCACGGTCATCGACCCGGGCATGTTCACCGGCAGCGAGGACGTCTCGTGGTTCGCCCGCGAGGCCGGCGTCCCGCTCGTCTACTGGTTCTGGGGCGGCGTCGACGCCGAGGCGTTCGCGAAGGCGTTCGCGGCCGGCACCGTCGAGCACGACATCCCGACGAACCACTCGCCGTTCTTCGCGCCGGTCATCCAGCCGACGCTCGGCCGCGGCGTCGACGCGCTCGTGATCGCCGCGCGCGAGTTCCTGGGCACGCCTGCGGCGTAGTCGAATGGATGCCGGCGGCCCGCGCCGACCGTCGGCACAGGCGTTTCGTCTTCGCTCGTACCTCGCTCCGCTCAACGACCAGAACTCGCCCCGGTCGTTGAGCGAGCGAAGCGAGACGAAACGCGTCGGCTGAGGGCAACCGAGGCCGCCGGCATCCCGTCATCCTCCGACGGGCTCGACGGGCTCGCGAGCGTCGACCAGGCGCTGGCCCGACACGATGCCGGGAAGGCCGCGGCGATCGTCGGTGGTGAGCACGAGCACCGCCGAGATGAGCGCGAAGGCGCCGGTGACGACGCCCCACGCGCCGGGCAGGGCGCTCAGCAGCAGATAGCCGCCGATGCCGCCGAGAAAGCGCAGAGGGCGTGCCAGGCCGGTCGGCAGCTGCCCGCCGGTGTAGCGCAGCTGCACGGCGTGGTCGCCGATCGTGCGTCCCGTGGCGAGTGTGACGACGAGCCACACCGCGATCGGCACGGCACCGGCCACGACCGTCGCGGCCGTGCCCTCGCGCACGGCTCGATCGGCGCCGAGCACGTAAAGCAGCAACTGGAACCCGATCGCGACCGCGGCGCCCAGCACCCAGGCGGCGAGCACGTCGCACAGCATCGCGAGGAAGCGGCGACGGCGGGTGATGGGCCGTGGCTCCTCGGCGTCGGCGAACTTCGGGGTGCCCCACTGCCGCCGCGGAACGGCGAGCGCGAGCACGGATCCCACCAGCGCACCCAGGGTGTTGGTGAGCAGATCGTCGACATCGAACACCCGGTACGCGCACGGATACAGGCCCCATACGCCGGTGAGCTGGGTCGTCTCGATGAACGCCGAGACGCCGAGGCCCACGAGCAGGGCGGTGGGGATGCCGCGGCCGCCCAGTACCCGCACGAAGAAGCCGAGCGGCACGAACAGCACGACGTTCAGCAGCAGCTGCAGCACGGCCGGATCGGTGAGCGTGCGGCCGGGACTCGCGATCGCCCCGCGCACGTCGCTCACGAACGCCAGCACGTCGAGGTTCACACCGGCGCAGCGGATCGCGTCGGGGTCGGGAAGTGGCAGCAGCGTGTACGTCCAGATCGCCATGACGTACACCAGTGCGGCGCCCCACAGCACGAAGCGGCCGACGCCGAAGCCGCCGCGGCGCCGGTAGCTGAGGGCGACGAACGGCACGAACAGCAGCACCGCCGCGACGAGACCCGCCACGATGGCGAGCACGCCCAGAATGACCTGTTCACCCACGCTTTGAGTCTCCCAGAGGAGGGGGCCGCATGGATTCCGTGAGGATGCCTGTCCGGATGCGTCCTCACGGATTCCATGCGGGTAACATCGCCCGCCGTGACGAACGAAAGCCGCGAGCAGTCGGTCGATGAGGCGCCGATCGCGAAGCGCCTCATCCTGGGGGATCCGCTCGCCTCCACGGACTCCGACGAGCACCTGCTCCCCAAGCGCATGGCGCTGCCGATCTTCGCCTCCGACGCCCTGTCGTCGGTGGCGTACGCACCCCAGGAGCTGCTGCTCATCCTGATGACCGGGGGCCTGGCGTTCCTGGCCTTCGCACCCTGGATCGCCGCGGCCGTCGTGGTGCTGCTGGTGGTCGTGGTGATCAGCTACCGCCAGCTCATCAAGGCGTATCCGTCGGGCGGCGGCGACTACGAGGTGGCCCGCAAGAACCTCGGCGAGATCCCCGGCGTGATCGTCGCCTCGGCGCTGTTGGTCGACTACGTGCTCACCGTCGCGGTCTCGGTCGCCTCCGGTGTCGACAACATCATCTCTGCGCTGCCGGGTCTGAACCCGTGGCGGGTCGAGCTGGCCGTCGGCTTCGTCATCCTGATCGTCGTGATCAACCTGCGAGGAGTTCGTGAGGCATCCCGCGCCTTCGCGATCCCCACGTATGTGTTCATCGGCTCCGTCGGCGTCATGATCCTCGTCGGCCTCTTCGAGATCGCGACCGGCAACGCCCCCGTCGCCTCGAGCGCCCAGTACGCCGTCGAGACGCAGGACATCACACAGGCCGCCGTGATCCTGCTGGTGCTGCGCGCGTTCTCGAGCGGCTGTTCCGCGCTCACCGGCGTCGAGGCCGTGTCCAACGGCGTGCAGGCATTCCGCCGCCCGAAGGTCGAGAACGCGCAGACGACGCTCGCCATGATGGGCGGCATCGCGATCGTGCTGTTCACGGGTCTGACCGCGATCGCGCTCGTCTCGGGCGTCCACTACGCCGAGAACCCGTGCGACCTCATCGGCTTCGACTGCTCGAACCCGCAGCCCAGCCTCATGGCGCAGGTGTCGTCGGCCGTGTTCGGTATGAACTCGATCCCGTTCTTCGTCATCCAGGCCGCGACCGCAGTCGTGCTGCTGCTGGCGGCGAACACGGCGTTCAACGGGTTCCCGCTGCTGGGCTCGGTGCTCGCGCGCGACGGTTACGCCCCCAAGGCGCTCAACACGCGCGGCGACCGCCTGGTCTACTCGAACGGCATGATCATCCTCGGCCTCATCGCCATCGGGGTGCTGATCGTCTACCAGGCCAACCTCACGAACCTGATCCAGCTGTACATCATCGGCGTGTTCGTGTCGTTCACACTCGGGCAGATCGGCATGATCCGGCACTGGCTGCGCGGTATGCGCGGCATCAGAGGGCTGACCGCCGACCAGCGGAGCGCCCCCGGCATCCGCGCCGAGCTGCGCGGGCTGCGCAAGGGACTCCTCATCAACTCCCTCGGCGCTACGATGACCGCGTCGGTGCTCGTCATCGTGACCATCACGAAGTTCACGCACGGCGCGTGGCTGGTGTTCCTGGCGATCCCCGTGCTGTCGTTCCTCATGGTCGGCGTGCACCGGTACTACCGCGACGTCGAGCACGAGATCGAGATGGACGACCAGACCCACTTCGGCTCGTCGGGCGATGTCGCCATCATCCTCGTCAACAAGCTGCAGAAGCCGGTCGTCAAGGCCGTCGACTACGCCCTGGCCGCCAAGCACGACAAGACCTTCGCGGTGCACATCGCCGTCTCGAAGGACGACACCGAGGCGATCCAGGCCGAGTGGCGCAAGCACCGCATGCCCATCCCGCTCAAGATCATCGAGTCGCCCTACCGCACCTACGCCGGGCCGATCGCCGAGTGGGTGCGCAAATACCGCGAGGAGCACGGCTCGTCGGTGGTCACCGTCTACCTGCCGCAGTACATCGTCGGCCACTGGTGGGAGGGCCTGCTGCACAACCGCCGCTCCCGGCGCATCGCGCAGCAGCTGATGCTGGTGCACGGCGTCTCGATCACGCTCGTGCCGTGGCTGCTCGACTCGTCGGAGCTCATCTACGGCCGCCGTTCGCGCGTGCTGCCCGGCGACGAGCGCGCCGGCCGCGCGGGCCAGCACACCGTGCCGGCCGTCGAACGGCGTGGCCGCCGAGCCATCCGGCCGGCCGGTCCACCCGTGCCCACCGAGAAGGCCGACGCCTCGCCTCAGCCCTGACCCCATCGCCCCCTGTTCTCGTTGCGCGTCGAAGAGGTGGGGTGGATGCCGGCGGCCCGGGGCGGCGGCATCCCGCGTAGCCTTAAGGGGTGAGCTCTGCACCCGTCCCTGCCACCGCGATCGACGCCGACGCGGTCCGCGCCGACTTCCCGATCCTCGGCGAGCGCGTGAACGGGCAACGCCTGGTCTACCTCGATTCGGGCGCGACGAGCCAGAAGCCGCAGGCCGTCATCGACGCCGAGGTGTCGTTCCTCACGCGGGCGAACTCGGCCGTGCACCGCGGCGCGCACACCCTGGCGGCCGAGGCGACCGAACTGTTCGAGGACGCCCGCACGACGGTCGCCCGGTTCGCGGGTGCTCCTGCCGAGCAGCTGGTCTGGACCAGCGGCGCGACGGCCGGGCTCAACCTCGCGGCCTACGCGATCGGCAACGCGAGCCTCGGCCGTGGGGCCCCGGCGAGCGCGCGCTTCGCGCTGCGTCCGGGCGACGAGATCGTCGTGACCGAGGCCGAGCACCACGCGAACCTGATCCCCTGGCAGGAGCTCGCGGCCCGCACCGGCGCCGTGCTGCGTCACATCCCCGTCCGCGACGACGGCGCGCTCGACCTCGAGGCTGCTGCCGCTCTCATCGGCGAGCGCACGCGCGTGGTGGCCTTCACGCACGTGTCGAACGTGCTGGGCATCGTGAACCCGGTGGCAGAGCTCGTCGCCTTCGCGCGGGCCGTGGGAGCAGTGACCGTGCTCGACGCGTGCCAGTCCGCGCCCCACCTGCCGCTCGACCTCCCTGCGCTGGGCGTCGACCTCGCGGTCTTCTCAGGTCACAAGATGCTCGGTCCGTACGGCGTCGGCGGCCTCTACGGGCGCGCCGAGGTGCTCGAGGCGCTGCCGCCGTTCCTCACCGGCGGCTCGATGATCACCACGGTCACGCTCGACGCGGCCGAGTACCTGCCGCCGCCGCAGCGGTTCGAAGCGGGCACGCAGCCGGTGTCGCAGGCGATCGCGCTGGCCGCCGCCGTCCGGTACCTCGACGGCCTGGGCATGGCGGCGGTCCACGCGCACGAGCAGGCGCTCGAAGCCCGCATGGGCGAAGGGCTGCGCCGGATCGATGGCGTGCGGCTGCTCGGTGACGCGGCCGGCGCGGAGCGCGTCGGGCTGTGGGCGTTCGACGTCGCCGGCGTGCACGCGCACGACGTCGGGCAGTTCCTCGACGCCCGCGGCGTGGCCGTGCGGGTCGGGCACCACTGCGCCCAGCCGCTGCACCGCCGGTTCGGCCTGACCGCCACGGTGCGGGCCTCCACCTCGGTCTACAACACCGCGGACGACGTCGACGTGTTCCTCGACGCGCTGTCGGGCGTCCGCCCGTTCTTCGGAGTCAGCGCATGACCGGCCTCGAATCGCTCTACCAGGAGCTCATCCTCGACCACTCCAAGCGCCCGCACGGCAAGGGCCTCGCCGACGAGGCGGCGCACACCGCGACGTCGCACCAGCGCAACCCGATCTGCGGCGACGAGATCACGCTGCGCGTGCGGGTCACCGACGACGGCTCCGAGGTCGCCGAGGTCACCTGGGACGGCGCCGGGTGCTCGATCTCGCAGGCGTCCGCGTCGATGCTCGTGTCGCTGCTGGAGGAGGAGGGACGGATGCCGCGGGCCGAGGCATCCACTCTCATCGAAGGCTTCCGCGAGGCGCTGCGCTCGCGGGGCGAGCTGCCGCTGGACGAGGAGGTGTTCGGCGACGCCGCCGCGCTGTCTGGGGTCTCGAAGTACACCGCGCGCGTGAAGTGCGCGATGCTCGCGTGGGTCGCGTTCGAGGACGCCCTCGCCCGCGCCTGACGCTCGGCTCCCGCTCGTCGAGCCAGCGGAGCAAGACCAACGCCCCCGCTCGTTGAGCGACCGCGGCGAGACGAAACGCCGCGAGCCGCCCGTCGGACTCAGCGCCTCGTGGGAGTACGCGCGGGGCCGGTTCCCGAGAACGCGTCACCGCGTTTCGACTCGCCGGCGCTCGCTCAGCGACCGCGGGCGGATCGTCAGCGTCCCGTGAGCATGGCCGCAGGGCTCGTACGGATTCCGTGAGGACGGCGGCTGCGGCATCCGCCGCAGAGTTGCATCGAAGCCGCGCCCGCTGAACCGCGGGCTCCAGCCAACCGGGAGTCCTTGTGCTCGATGTCATCTACCTCGCCCTGACGCTCGCGCTGTTCGCGCTCGTCGGGCTGATCGCGAAGGGGGCAGAGAAGCTCTGATGATCGTCTTCTCGCTCCTCGCCGCCGTGCTCGCCCTCGCCGCCACCGTGTACCTCGTGGTCGCCCTCGTGAAGCCGGAGAAGTTCTGATGGACGCCGCAACACTGACAACCGGCATCCTCCAGATCCTCACCGTGCTGCTGGTGCTCGCGCTGATCTACCGGCCGCTCGGCGACGGGATCGCCCGCGTGTTCACCTCCGACAAGGACTGGCGCGTCGAGCGCGGCCTGTACCGGCTCGTCGGCGTCGACCCCCGCTCGCAGCAGACCTGGCAGGCGTACGCCCGCGGCGTGCTCGTGTTCTCGCTCATGGGCGTGCTGTTCGTGTACGCGCTGCAGCGGTTCCAGGCCGTGCTGCCGTACTCGCTGGGTCTTCCCGCAGTTCCCGAGGGCCTGGCGTTCAACACTGCGGCCTCGTTCGTCGCCAACACGAACTGGCAGTCGTACTCGCCCGAGGCGACGATGGGCTACACCGTGCAGCTCGCCGGCCTGGCGGTGCAGAACTTCGTGTCGGCCGCCGTCGGCATCGCCGTCGCCGTCGCGCTCGTGCGCGGCTTCGCCCGCCGCGGCGCCCCGACGATCGGCAACTTCTGGGTCGATCTCACCCGCGCGCTGACGCGGCTGCTGCTGCCGCTCGCCGTCCTCGCTGCGATCGCCCTCGTCACCGCGGGCGTCGTGCAGAACTTCGCCGGGTTCGTCGACATGCACACGCTCGCCGGCGGCACACAGAGCATCCCGGGCGGACCCGTCGCAAGCCAGGAGGCGATCAAGCTCCTCGGCACGAACGGCGGCGGCTTCTTCAACGCCAACTCGGCGCACCCGTTCGAGAACCCCACGCCGTGGGCGAACGTGCTGGAGATCCTGCTCATCCTCGCGATCCCTGTCGCCCTGCCCCGGGCCTTCGGGCGCATGGTCGGCGATGACCGTCAGGGCTACGCGATCCTCGCCGTCATGGGGTCGATCGCGATCGTGTCGATCGCCGCGGTCACGTGGCTGGAGTCGCTCGGCCTCGGCACGGCGCCGCAGCTGGCGGGAGCGGCCATGGAGGGCAAAGAGACGCGCTTCGGCATCTTCGGCTCGACGCTGTTCGCGGGCGCCACGACCCTCACGAGCACGGGTGCCGTCAACTCGATGCACGACTCGTACACCGCTCTGGGCGGCATGATCCCGATGATCAACATGATGCTCGGCGAGATCGCGCCGGGCGGCGTGGGCTCGGGCCTGTACGGCATGCTCGTGCTCGCGATCATCGCGGTCTTCGTCGGCGGCCTGCTCGTCGGACGCACGCCCGAGTACCTGGGCAAGAAGATCGGCCCGACGCAGATCAAGCTCGCGAGCCTGTACATCCTCGTGACGCCCACGCTCGTGCTCGCGGGCACGGCGCTGAGCTTTGCCATCCCGCCGATCCGCTCCGACATCGAGTCCACCTCGATCTGGAACCCCGGCGTGCACGGCCTGAGCGAGGTGCTCTACGCGTTCACGTCGGCGGCGAACAACAACGGCTCGGCGTTCGCGGGACTCACCGCGAACACCCCGTGGCTGAACACCGCGCTCGGCGTCGCGATGCTGCTCGGCCGGTTCATCCCGATCGTGCTCGTCCTGGCCCTCGCCGGCTCGCTGGCCGCGCAGGAGTCCGTGCCGTCGAACGCCGGCACTCTGCCCACCCACCGACCGCAGTTCGTGGGCCTCCTGGCCGTCGTCGCGGTCGTCATCACCGCACTCACCTACTTCCCCGTTCTCACGCTGGGTCCCCTGGCGGAAGGTCTCGTCTGAAATGTCCACCTCGACTCTCACCCCCGCTGGCGCGCCCGTCTCAGGCTCGGTCGCTGTCAAGCCCCGCAAGCCGTCGTCGCGGGCCTTCAGCGCCGCGCAGCTGTGGGCGGCGCTCCCCGGTGCGGTGCGCAAGCTCAACCCCGCCGCCCTGTGGCGCAACCCCGTGATGTTCCTGGTGTGGGTGGGCGCCGCCCTCACGACCGTCATCGCGATCGCCGAGCCCTTCCTCGGCGGCCCCGAGGCCTCCGGCGGCACGACAGTGCCGTTCGGCTTCACGTGGGGCATCGCGATCTGGCTGTGGCTGACCGTGCTGTTCGCCAACCTCGCCGAGTCCGTCGCCGAAGGCCGCGGCAAGGCGCAGGCGGCGACGCTGCGCAAGACCCGCACGTCGACGACGGCCCGCCGGATCACCGCCTATGACGAGCGGATGGATGCCGCCGCCCAGCGCGCCGAGACCGTCGAGGTCGCCTCGGCCGATCTGAAGCTCGGTGACGTCGTCGTGGTGACGGCGGGCGAGCTGATCCCCGGCGACGGCGACATCGTGAACGGCATCGCGACCGTGGACGAATCGGCCATCACCGGCGAGTCCGCGCCCGTCGTGCGCGAGTCCGGCGGTGACCGTTCGGCCGTCACCGGAGGCACGCGCGTGCTGTCGGACCGCATCGTCGTGCGCATCACCTCGAAGCCGGGTGAGACGTTCGTCGACCGCATGATCGCGCTCGTCGAGGGCGCGAGCCGCCAGAAGACGCCGAACGAGATCGCGCTCGGCATCCTGCTCGCGAGCCTGTCGATCGTGTTCGTCGTGGTGGTGCTGACCCTCAACCCGATCGCGTCGTACGCCGCCGCACCGGTGAGCATCCCCGTGCTCGTCGCGCTGCTGGTGTGCCTCATCCCGACGACGATCGGCGCGCTGCTGTCGGCCATCGGCATCGCCGGCATGGACCGGCTGGTGCAGCGCAACGTGCTGGCGATGTCGGGCCGCGCGGTCGAGGCCGCGGGCGACGTCACCACGCTGCTCCTCGACAAGACCGGCACCATCACCTACGGCAACCGGCGGGCATCGGACTTCGTGGCGCTGCCCGGCGTCGACGAGCCCGAGCTCGCCCGGGCCGCGGCGCTGTCGTCGCTGGCCGACCCCACCCCCGAGGGCGTCTCGGTCGTCGAACTGGCCGCGGTGCGCGGCATCCTCGTCGAGGCTCCCGAAGGGTCGGCCGTCGTCCCCTTCACCGCGCAGACCCGCATGAGCGGCGTCGACCTCGGCGACGGCAGCCAGGTGCGCAAGGGCGCCGGTTCGGCGGTGCTGGCCTGGCTGGCGGCATCCGGTTCCCCCGTCCCGACCGCGACGCGGGCGCTGCTCACCAGCGAGACCGACGCCATCGCGCAGTCCGGCGGCACTCCCCTGGTGGTCGCGACCCTGAATGAGGGCGGCGACGGCGCGGTCCTCGGCGTCGTGCACCTCAAGGACATCGTCAAGGACGGCCTGCGCGAACGGTTCGACGAGCTGCGCGCGATGGGCATCCGCACCGTGATGATCACCGGCGACAACCCGCTCACCGCGGCCGCCATCGCCAAGGAGGCGGGCGTCGACGACTACCTCGCCGAGGCCACGCCGGAGGACAAGCTCGCGCTCATCAAGAAGGAGCAGGCGGGCGGCAACCTGGTCGCGATGACCGGCGACGGCACGAACGACGCCCCGGCTCTCGCGCAGGCCGACGTCGGCGTCGCGATGAACACCGGCACATCGGCCGCGAAAGAGGCCGGCAACATGGTCGACCTCGACAGCGACCCGACGAAGCTCATCGACATCGTGCGCATCGGCAAGCAGCTGCTCATCACGCGCGGCGCGCTCACGACGTTCTCGCTCGCGAACGACATCGCCAAGTACTTCGCGATCATCCCCGCGATGTTCATGGGCGTGTTCCCCGGCCTCGCAGCACTGAACGTCATGCAGCTCAGCTCGCCGGCATCCGCGGTCACGAGCGCGATCATCTTCAACGCGATCATCATCGTCGCCCTCATCCCGCTGTCGCTGCGGGGCGTCACGTACCGCCCGGCGAGCGCATCGCAGATCCTCAGCCGCAACCTGCTCGTGTACGGGCTGGGCGGCGTGATCGCCCCCTTCATCGGCATCAAGCTCATCGACCTCGTCGTGAGCCTCATCCCCGGCTTCTGAACGGTCCGACAGGAGACACCATGTCCATGACCACCCGCACCACCGTCCGCACCACCGGCGTCGCCCTGCGCGCCATGATCGTCTTCACCCTCGTGCTCGGCGTCGGCTACACGCTGCTCGTCACCGGCATCGGGCAGCTCGCCCTGCCGTGGCAGGCGAACGGCTCCCCCGTGCAGAACGGATCGGGCGACACCGTGGGCTCGGCCCTCGTCGGCCAGTCGTTCGCCGACGCCGACGGCAACGCCCTGCCGCAGTACTTCCAGCCCCGTCCGTCCGCGGCGGGCGACGGCTACGACGGCGGCGCGTCCAGCGGCTCCAACCTCGGACCCGAGAACGCCGACCTGATCGCGGCCATCCAGGAGCGCCGTACCGCGATCGCCGCGCGCGAGGGCGTGTCGCCGTCCGAGGTCCCCGCCGACGCCGTGACGGCATCGGGCTCGGGCCTGGACCCCCACATCAGTCCCGCATACGCACTGCTGCAGGTGCCGCGCGTCGCCGCGGCGCGCGGACTCGACGAGTCAGCCGTGCGCGAGGTCGTCGAGGCGCACATCCAGCAGCGCGACCTCGGGTACCTCGGCGACCCGCGGGTGAACGTGCTCGAGCTCAACCTCGCGCTGGACGCGCGGGGGCGATGATGCGGGCGAGGGGTCGTAAGGTGACCACATGAAGCGCGGCAGGCTGCGGGTGCTGCTGGGCGCCGCGCCGGGCGTCGGCAAGACGTACGAGATGCTCGAAGAGGGCCGCCGCCTCGCCGAGGACGGCCGGGACGTCGTCATCGCCGTCGTCGAGACGCACGGGCGCTCCGCCACGGCCGCGCTGATCGACGGGCTGCCGATGACCCCCCGCACCACCGTCGTGCACCGCGGGGTGGAGCTCACCGAGATGGACGTCGAGGGCGTGCTGGAGCGGCATCCCGAGATCGCCCTCGTCGACGAGCTCGCCCACACCAACGCACCGGGACTGCGCCACGCGAAGCGCTGGCGCGACGTCGACGACCTGCTCGACGCGGGAATCGACGTCATCACGACCGTCAACGTGCAGCACCTGGAGTCGCTGGGCGGGGTGGTCGAGCAGATCACCGGCGTCGCGCAGCGCGAGACGGTTCCGGATGCCGTCGTCCGAGGCGCCGACCAGGTCGAGATCGTCGACCTCTCGCCGCAGTCGCTGCGAGACAGGCTGTCGGCGGGACTCGTGTACCCGGCCGAGCGGATCGACGCGGCGCTGTCGAACTACTTCCGGCTGGGCAACCTCACGGCCCTGCGCGAGCTCGCGCTGCTGTGGGTGGCCGACGAGGTCGACAGCGCCCTGAAGACCTACCGGGCCGAGCACGGCATCGAGGGCACCTGGCAGGCGCGCGAGCGCGTGGTCGTGGCGCTCACCGGGGGCGCCGAGGGCGAGACGCTGCTGCGCCGCGGCGCCCGCATCGCCGCGCGCTCGGCCGGCGGCGAGCTGCTGGCCGTGCACGTGTCGAGCCAGGATGGTCTGCGCTCGGGCGACCCTGTGGCTCTCACCGCGCAGCGCGCGCTCGTCGAGTCGCTCGGCGGCACCTACCACCAGGTCGTGGGCGACGACGTGCCGCGCTCACTCGTCGAGTTCGCGCGGTCGGTGGATGCGACGCAGCTCGTGATCGGCGTGAGCCGCCGCGGCCGCCTCTCGACGGCGCTCACCGGACCCGGCATCGGCTCGACCGTCGTGCGGGAGTCCGGCGACATCGACGTGCACATCGTCACCCATTCCGAGGCCGGCGACCGCTTCACACTGCCCCGTCTGAGCGGCGGGGCGCTCAGCGTCAAGCGGCGCGTGCTCGGGTTCGTGCTGGCCCTCGTGGGTGGCCCGCTGCTGACGCTGCTGCTCGTGACGCTGCGCACCGACGAGACCATCACCAGCGACGTGCTCGCCTACCAGCTGCTCGTGGTGCTCGTCTCGCTCGTCGGCGGCATCTGGCCGGCGGTGTTCGCCGCGGTGATGTCGGCGTTCACCCTCAACTACTTCTTCGTCGCGCCGTACTACACGGTGTCGGTCGCCGATCCGCGCAACGTGTGGGCGCTGATCCTCTACGTGCTGATCGCGGTGCTGGTCAGTTACGTCGTCGACCGCGCCGCACGCGCCGCGCGGGCCGCGCGCCGCTCCGAGGCCGAGGCGGAGCTGCTCGCCAACGTCGCCGGCAGCGTCCTGCGCGGCGAGTCGGCGGTGCCCGCGATGGTCAGCCGCACGCGCGAGTCGCTGGGCCTAGCCGGCGTGCGCCTCATCGGACCCGACGGCGGCGTGATCGCCACCGACGGCGAGCCGGTGCGCGACGGCCGCCACGAGACGGTGGCCATCGGCCGCACGATCGACGGCAGCCCCCGCGCGACGCTCGAGCTGCACGGGCACGCCTTGGATGCGTCCGAGCGACGGCTCGTCGACGCCGTCGCCGCGCAGCTGGCCGCGGCGCTGGAGCACACCGACCTCGCCGCCACGGCGCGCGCCGCGGGCGTGCTGGCCGAGACCGACCAGGTGCGCAGCGCGCTGCTGTCGGCGGTGAGCCACGACCTGCGCCGCCCGCTCGCGGCGGCCGTCGCCGCGGTCGGCGGGCTGCGCGCCGCCGGTCCGCAGCTGTCGCCCGAGGATCGCGCCGAACTCGTGGCCACCGCCGACGAGTCGCTCGCGACGCTGTCGGCCCTCGTCACCGATCTGCTCGACGTCAGCCGTGTCGAGGCGGGTGTGCTCGCGGTGTCGCTGGCCGACGTCGACGGCGCCGGCATCGTCCTGTCGGCCCTGGACGAGCTCGGCGCCGGCCCGGAGCGCTTCGAGCTCGCCCTCGACGCCGACCTGCCCGCCGTGCGCGCCGATCCGGTGCTGCTGCAGCGCGTGCTCGTCAACGTCATGGCCAACGCCGCCCGCCACTCGCCGCCCGGCGCGCGCGTGCGGGTGTCGACCAGCCGCCTGGGCCGGATCGCCGAGATCCGCGTCGTCGATCACGGCGTCGGTGTCGCCCCCGAGCGGCGCGAAGACATGTTCACGCCGTTCCAGCGCCTCGGCGACACCGACAACACCGCAGGACTCGGCCTCGGGCTGGCCCTGTCGAAGGGGTTCACCGAGGGCATGGGCGGTACGCTCACCCCCGAGGACACGCCCGGAGGAGGACTCACGATGGTCGTCGCGCTGCCCGTCGCAGAACCGGCACGACCGAGCGGGGCCGCCCTGTGAAGGTCCTGATCGCCGACGACGATCCACAGCTCGTCCGCGCCCTGCGCATCACGCTCGCCGCCCACGGGTACGAGGTGATCGCGGCCCCTGACGGCGTCGCCGCGGTCGCCCTCGCGGCGAAGGAGAACCCCGACATCGTCATGGTCGACCTCGGGATGCCTCGGCTGGACGGCATCCAGGTCATCGAGGCGCTGCGCGGCTGGAGCGGGGCGCCGATCATCGTCGTGTCCGGACGCACCGGCTCTGCCGACAAGGTCGAGGCGCTGGATGCCGGAGCCGACGACTACGTCAGCAAGCCGTTCCAGATCGACGAGCTGCTCGCGCGGCTGCGGGCGCTGTCGCGGCGGGCGGGCGCGGCATCCGCTGCCCCCGTGGTGAGCTTCGGCGACGTCGTCATCGATCTGTCGACCAAGACAGTCACCCGCGGCGGCGAGCGCGTGCACCTGACGCCCACCGAGTGGCGGATCCTGGAGTTCCTGGCACGCAACCCCGGCTCTCTCGTGACACGCCAGGCATTGCTCAAAGACATCTGGGGCACCGAGCAGGTCGCCGACACCGGCTATCTGCGCCTGTACATGTCGCAGCTGCGCAAGAAGCTCGAAGCCGACCCCGGCCACCCCGTGCACCTGCTGACGGAGTCCGGCATGGGCTACCGCCTGGTCGTCGACGCCTGACATGCTCACCGTCCGCGTCACCGCCCCGCACGAGCTCGCGAGCGACCTGTGCGAGCGCCTCCGCGACGACCCCACCGTCAGCGACATCGTCTACGTGCCCGCCGCGGCGCTCGGCGGCCGTGGCGACCTCATCCACTTCGAGCTGGCGCGCGAGAGCGCCAACAACGTCATGCGCATGCTTCGCCACGCCGGAGTGCCCGCGCAGGGGTCGATCGTGGTGAGCGAGCCGATCGCGGTGGTGTCGGATGCCGCGACCGCCGCCGAGCGCGCAGCCCCGGGTCACCCGGCCGACGGCGTGCTGTGGGCGCAGATCGCCGATCACTCCCGCGAGGACGCCCGCCCGTCATGGAGCTTCTTCGCGTTCCTGCTGCTGGCGACGCTGATCGCCGGCATCGGCCGACTGCTCGATCAGCCGATCCTCATCATCGGCGCGATGGTCGTCGGGCCGGAGTTCGCCCCGCTCGCGGCCATCTGCTACGCCGTCGTGCGCCGCAAGCGCGGCATCGCGGGCATGGCATCGGTGACGCTGTTCGGCGGCTTCGCGCTGTGCGCCGCGATCGCGTGGGGGCTGTGGGCGATCGTGTACGCCCTCGGGTTCATCACGTTCGAGCAGGCGACCACCGGACCGCTCACGCAGTTCATCATCACGCCCGACGTGTGGTCGTTCGTGATCGCGGTGCTCGCGGGGATCGCCGGCGTGCTGTCGCTCACGACCTCGAAGTCCTCGGCGCTGGTCGGCGTCTTCATCTCGATCACGACGGTGCCCGCCGTGGGCACGATCGGACTCGCCCTGGCCGTCGGCGCGTGGGACGAGGCGCTGAGCGCCTTCGCACAGCTGCTCCTCAACCTCGCCGGCCTGTTCATCGCCGGCATCGCGACGCTGTTCGTGCAGCTGAAGGTCGGCCGGCGCCTCGGGCTGCAGCTCGAGGCCCGTCGCGCCCGACGGGCCCAGCGGTCGCAGCCGTCTGCCGGATCGGTCTGACCCTCCGGTCTCGGCGAAACCCGGGGTTTCACGTGAAACCGAGGGCGTCGTCCCCTGGCTCGCGGGAATTCCCTCGGGTCGGCGAGCCGATCCCTTGGCTCGCCGACGTTCCCGGTTTCGCGCGACATGCCCGGGCTCGGCGACATGCCCGGGCTCGGCGCGCGATTACCCTGTCTCGTCGAGCCCGGGGGTCTTCGGCGAGACCGAGGGCGTCGCCCCCGGCTTCGCGCGGTCTCCGGTCTCGGCGCGCAGACTCCCGGTCTCGGCGAGCAGGCTCCCCGGTCTCGGCGAGCAGACTCCGGGCTGGGCAGCGGGTCGTCGGACGACGGCGGGATGCCGGCGGCCGGGGCCGCAGGGCCGCGTCCGATTCCCGCCGGACGCGGCCGTCGGCGCGGCCGAGACTGGACCCGTTCCCCACGAAAGGCGGCATCCCATGGGCACCCTCACCCCGCTCGACCCGCACGTCGCGATCGAGCCCGCGATCCTGTACTTCGGCACACCGGTGTCGCTCCTGTCGACGATCGATGAGGACGGCCACCCGAACCTCGCCCCCAACTCCTCGGTCTGGTGGCTCGGGCAGACGGCCATGGTCGGCGTCGCCGCGCGCGGCCAGACGGGCCGCAACCTGCTCGCGACCGGCGAGGTCGTGATCAACCTGCCCTCGACCGCCGAGGTGGACGCGGTCGACCGTCTGGCGCTCACCACGGGCCGCTCACCGGTGTCGCCGCGCAAGACGGCGGCGGGCTACCGGCACGTCGCCGACAAGTTCGCCGAGGCCGGGCTGCACCCGGTCGAGTCCGAGACCGTGGCACCGCCGCGCATCGCCGAGTTCCCGGTGCACCTCGAGGGCCGCGTCACCGACCTGCACCCGCTCGGCGGCGCGCCCACGGCCGGCGACGCGAGCGTCCTCGCGGTCGAGATCGCGGTGACCCGCGTGCATGTGCGCGAGTCGCTGCGACTCGCCGGCTACCCGAACCGGATCGACCCGGAGCGCTGGCACCCCCTCCTGCTGAGCTTCCAGCGCTTCTTCGGCCTCGGCGACGAGGCTCACCCGTCGCGCCTGGCCTCGATCGACGAGGACTGGTACCGCGGCTGACGCGCCGGGCTGCGGCATCCATTCCCCTCGAAGGACGAATGGATGCCGCACCGCGTCACGCGGGACGCGCGAAGAGGTTGACGAGATTGCCGTCCGGATCGCGGACCACGGCGGAGCGGTTGCCCCACGGCATGGTCGCCGGGGCGAGCACGACCGCCGCAGCGTCCGGATCGAGCCGCGCGAACTCCTCGTCCACGTCGTCGACCTCGAACTCGATGACGACGCCCGACGTCCGGGCCGGAGCGACCGCGGCGTCGCCGAGCATGGCGACCGTGGTGACGTCCCCGATGGCGAGCGTCGCCCGGTCGGTGCGGATCTCGGCGAACACGGGCGCCGGCCGGCTCGCGGTGCGCTGCGTGACGCGCTCGTAGAAGGCCGAGAGCCTCTCGACGTCGCGGGTGATGATGCGGATGGATGCGAGCTGCATGGTGTGCCCTCTCTGAAGTCGGATGGGGCTTCCAGAGTGGGCGGCGTTCGCGACACCGTCCTGTCGGTGTTCGGCGAACTGCGCACGGTCAGTCAGCGCCGAGGGGGCGCAGGCGTCCGTACGGGATCTGCAGGTCCTCGGCCCGGATGGCCCGCGCGGGCGGCCGTTCGCCGGTGGGCTCGACGACGAGCACGCGGTCGCCGCGGAAGGCGCGGACGCCGCCGCGCAGACGGCACCAGGCGACCAGGTACCAGTCCTGCCCCTTGCCGATGTACCCCAGAGGCTCGACCTCGCGGGTGGTCTCGGTGCCGCCGGCGTCGGCGTAGCGGATGCGCAGCACGCTCCTGCTGCGCAGCGCGTCTGCGAACAGCCGTGGAGCGCCGGCGCGCTCGTCGTCCTCGAGCAGGTGGACACGATCGGTCAGCGCCGTGATGCGGCGTGCGTCCTCTTCGTCCATGACCGCCCGGACCTTCTGGGCGGCGCTGCGGGCGGCGTCCTGGAACGGGCTCGACGCCAGCTGCCCGAGCCCGACCATGACCGCGAACGCCTCGTCGACCGTCAGTCCGAGCGGCGGCAGGCTGTGGCGCGCATCGATCGTGTAGCCCCCGGTGCGGCCGGCATCCGCCCAGATCGGCACGCCCGAGGCCTGGAGCGCACTGATGTCGCGCTCGATCGTACGGGTGCTCACCTCGAACCGGTTCGCGAGCCAGCTCGCGCTGCGGCGACCGGGCGCCGCAGCGCGGAGCTCTTCGACGAGCGCATAGAGCCGATCGGTGCGGGTCACCGCAAGACTCCTTTCAGCGCGACGCGCACATGCGGCGGTCAGCCCAGGCCGTGACGCTCGTCTCCGGGACCGGGAGCGGCGTCGCCGTCCACCGGCCGCGACGACAGGCCCACCGAGCCCGCGTGCGGATCGTTCGACAGCGCGGCCGAGACCGCGACGGACTCGTCGACATCCGGGTACTGCGGGCGCAGCTGCACCGGATTGCGGCGGCGCTGCTCGCGCTTGGCCTTCGCGGCGGCCGCCCAGAGGTTGAGCGCCTCGACGAAGATCGCGAACGCCATCGGGACGTAGATGAAGGCCTTGTCGATGTGGAAGCCGAAGCCTTCGGCAATGAGGAACACGCCGATCAGCAGCAGGAACGACAGCGCCAGCATCTTGACCGTGGGGTGCTTGTTCACGAACGTGAAGATGTAGCGCGACGCGAAGAGCATGATGCCGAAAGAGAGCACCACGACGGTGATGATCACGACGAGGTTCTCGGTCATGCCGACCGCGGTGATGACGGAGTCCAGCGAGAAGACGAGGTCGAGCACCAGGATCTGCGCGATGACCGAGCCGAAGGTCACCGCCTTGCGGCCGCCGGCGCCGTGCTCCTCCTCGGAGCCCTCCAGCTTGTGGTGGATCTCGGTCACGGCCTTGTAGACCAGGAACAGGCCACCGGCGATGAGGATGAGGTCCTTCCACGAGAAGCCCATCTCGCCGATGAAGAACACGTCCTCTTTCAGCGTGACGATCCACCCCGCGAACAGCACGAGCACGACGCGCATCAGCATGGCGAGCGTCAGGCCGAGGTTGCGCGCCTTGGCCTGCTGCTCCTTCGGGAGCTTGGAGGCGAGGATCGAGATGAAGATGACGTTGTCCACGCCGAGCACCACTTCGAGGACGAACAGCGTCAGGAACACCGCGATCAGGTCGGGCGTGAAGGCGAAGGAGAAGTCCACGCCGCCATCGTAGGCGGCGGCGGTGACGGCTCCTGAGTACGGGCGGGTGGATGCCGCAGCATCCACCCGCCCGTCGGTCGGTCGAGCACGTCGCTCAGCCGAGGACCTCCCGCAGGCGCACCGCGAAGCCATCGGGGTCGCCCGGCTGGCCCGGGTTCTCCGTGAAGCCGGCGTGGTGGCTGGGGAACTCGGCCACCGGCCGGCCGACCGCCTCGGCCACCGAGCGGGCGCCGCGCGCCGCGAACGTCTCGCCGGACTCCGCGCCGGCGGCGAGGACGAGACGATCGCCCATGGCCTGCAGCGCGTCGACGTCGATGCGGTAGTCGACGGTCGCCGGCATGTTCCGCAGCAAGGGGCTCGTGCGGCCGCCGTCATCCTCGGACGACATCCCGAACATCGCGGGATCTGGCGCCGGCTGGTCGAGATAGTCGTCCGGCAGCGGCCCGTCGAACATCACCAGCGGGATGAACTTCGCCATCGCCGCCCCGTCGCCTTGCGCGGCGTACGTGCGCTTCATGTCGGCGACGGCCGCGAGCACCGTGGCGCCGTCGGGCAGGTTCTCGGCCAGCGGCGGCTCGTGCACCACGGCGATCCGGACGTCGTCGGGGTGGGCCGCCAGCAGGGCGAGCAGGTTCACGGCCCCGCCGCTGCTTCCGAACGCATCCACCGGGCCGGCCTCCAGCGCGGCGATGACGCGATGCAGGTCGGCCGCGTGCTGCTCGACGGTGATGTCGGCGGTGCCGACGGGATTGCGGCCCGCACCGCGGGGGTCGTACGTCACGACCGGCCGATCGGTGATGCGTGCCGCGAGGAGTGCCAGGCCGCCGGCATCCATGGGCGCCGCGAACAGGAACAGCGCCGGCCGCTGGGCGGTCGCGGCGGCCAGGTCTCCGTGGATGTCGTACGTGATCGCGTCGTCACCGGTGCCCGCCACGAGGGTGGTCACAGTGCGCTCGACGGTGTTCTCGCTCATGTCGTGTCCGCTCGCCTCACACCCCGGCGAGCACTCCTTCCAGCCGGGTGTAGCTGGCCTCCATGCCGTCGGTCATGCCCGTGGCGAGCACGATGTCGCGCGTCTGCGCGTCGGGGTACTCGATGACGAGCGTGATGAGGGTGGCGCCGTCCTCCTCGTAGAGGCTCAGGTCGTTCAGCGTCGACGGGAAGTCGGTGCCCGTCATGTGCTCGGTCGTCACGGCGCGGTGCGGCGGTTCGATCAGCAGCGTCTCGCCGTCGAACCCGAAGCGCTCGCCCTCGGTGCCCTCGAGCGGCTCCCATTCGTATCGGTAGGCGCCGCCGACGCGGCTGTCGACCTCGCAGATCGACATGCGCCAGCCGTCGGGGCCGAGCAGCCACTGCTGGATCAGCTCAGGCTCCTGGTGCGCGCGCCACACGAGGTCGATGGGTCCGTCGATCAGCCGCGTGATGCGGACGTGCGTGTCGTCGAGGACCTCGGTCTGCGTGCCCTTGCCTGCCGCGTAGGCGCGCAGCCCCTCCAGCACGCGGTCGAGCTGATCGAGGGCCATCCGCGAGCCCTCGACGGCGCCCATGGCGACGGTCTTCTCGAGCGCTTCGGCCGTCGTGAAGCTGGTGACGCTGCGCAGCCGCGAGCCGGTGTCGGTCGCTTCGAACACGAAGTCGACACGCATCGTGGGCAGATCCTCGATACGGGCGCCCTCGCGGTCGACGAACGAGTCGAGCACCTCGAAGCGGCGCGGCGCGTCGATCTCGAGGAACTCCCACGAACCCCCCGCGTACTCCCCCCGCGGACCGCTCATGTGGTAATCCGCGCGGCCGCCGACGGCGAGATCGAACGCCGTGAAGGTGGCGGGCCAGCCCGGAGGACCCCAGAACCGCTCCAGCTGCCGAGGGTCGGTGAAGACCTGCCAGAGCCGCTGCACCGGGGCGGCGAACTCGGCGGTGAGCGTCATGGTGAGCGCTTCGGGGTCGGTGGTGACGTCGGTGACGGGCATCTCAATCTCCTTCGTTCCTGGGGTCTTCGTTCGTGTCGGGGATGCCGGGGGCCGCGGTCGGCTCCGGCTCGGAGAGCAGCGCATCGAGGCGGTCGATGCGGGCGCGCCACAGCTCCTCGTAACGCGAGAGGAGCGTGCGGGCACGGGCGATCATCGTCGGATCCGCCCGGACGAGGCGTTCGCGCCCTTCGGCGCGCTTGATGATGAGGCCGGCGGCCTCCAGCACGGTGACGTGCTTCTGGACGGCCGCGAACGACATGTCGTACGCGCGGGCGAGGGCCGAGACCGAGTGCTCGCCGGCGATGGTGCGACGGAGGATGTCGCGCCGGGTCGCCGCCGCGAGCGCATGGAACACACGGTCGATCTCGTCATCGCTGAGCTCAATTCCTACAACCATTTGGTTGTAGGTTACGCCGGCGTGCGGCATCCGTCAATCCCCTCAGGGAGATCGACGGATACCGCGACCTCGTCGCCGTCAGGGCTTCGGGAAGCCTGAGCCCTCCTCGACGGCCGGCACGATCCCGCCGTTGGGGCCGAAGTTCGTGTCGCGCACCGACGGGTCCTGCGGGTCGGGCTCGGTGAGCACGATCTTGAGGATGTCGGCGGTCAGCCGGCTCTCGACCGGGTCGTCGGTCAGGATGATCGTGCGGCGCGGATTGAGGTCGACGCCGGCGATGTCGGGATCGACCTTCGGGTCGCCGTTCACCGGCTTGGTCGTCGTGTTGAGCTTGACGATGACCCGCTCCATGTCTTCGGGACCGAGCGGCAGCACGACATTGCCCTCATCGCCCGTGCTCATGGACTTGGGCGTGCCGGCGTCGGGCTTGTCGGGCTTGTCGGGCTTGGGCGTGAACATGTCGATGAAGCCCTGCACGAACCCCTTGCCCGTGTCGGCACCGCCGTTGCGGTCAGAGCCGAAGCCGAACGGGACGACGACGGGCGCACCGTCGCCCTTCTCTCCACCGGTGCCGCCGTCTGCGCCGTCGCTGATCAAGCCGATCGCGATGCCGCCCACGCGCTTCTCGACCGGCGCGTCGCCCTCGCGCACCGGACGCCCGTCCTTGTCGAGGCGCATGCCGATCGCGCCCGCCGCCTGGTCGAGCACCACGCCGGACGCGAGATCGAGTCCGTACTGCGCGAGCAGCTTGTCTGCCACGCCCATACGGGCCAGGGCCGAGGTGCGCCCGGCGACGGCCGAGGTCACGTCCTCGATCAGGGGCGTTCCGTCGGGGAACGTCTCGGGCAGCACGATGACCTCCGAGAAGCCCAGCTCGAAGCTCGGGAGCACTCCCTTCCCGATCACCGCCGTCAGCTCGTCGACCTTCGGAGCGCTCCACCAGTCGTCGGCGCTCGTGCCCGCAGCCTCTTCGTCGATGTCGGCGACACCGTCGTGGTCACTGTCGGCGAGGAGCGCGGTGTAGGCGAGACACACACCCTCCTTCGCGCACAGCATCGGGCGCAGCACCGGCTGCTCGCCGTCGTCGGCGTGCGCCGGCACCGCGATCGAGCCCGCGATCGCCAGCCCGGCGAGCGCTGCGACGACGATCGGTGCTCGCCGCGTACCCGTTCGGCGGTTCATGTCGTGTTCCCCGTTCATGACCTTCTCCTCATCTCGTGGCGCGAAGCGCGCTGTTCGTGAAGAGCCGCACACCCCTTCGTGCGATACACCCGTGGCGTCGGGACCGGCCTGCCGAGGGCGTCCGTCACCCCCGTCCCGCGCCGAATAGACTGGTGGGGTCCGGCATCCCCGATTTTCTGGAGCTGAGCCGCGTGACCACTCCCGCTTCCACCGCTGTCGCCGATACCGTCGAGAACGCCACCGCCACTCCCGAGAAGGAGCAGCCGTACGCGGCGCTCGGTCTCAAGGACGACGAGTACGCGAAGATCCGCGAGATCCTCGGCCGCCGCCCCACCTCGGGCGAACTCGCTATGTACTCCGTGATGTGGTCGGAGCACTGCTCCTACAAGTCGTCGAAGACCTACCTCCGCAAGTTCGGCGAGAAGGTCTCGGACGAGATGAAAGAGCGGCTCATGGTCGGCATGGGCCAGAACGCCGGCGTCGTCGACATCGGCGAGGGCTGGGCCGTCACCTTCAAGGTGGAGTCGCACAACCACCCGAGCTACATCGAGCCGTTCCAGGGCGCCGCGACCGGCGTCGGCGGCATCGTCCGCGACATCATCTCGATGGGCGCACGCCCGGTCGCGGTCATGGACCAACTGCGCTTCGGCGACATCTCCGACCCCGACACCGCGCGCGTCGTGCACGGCGTGGTCAGCGGCATCTCGTTCTACGGCAACTGCCTGGGCCTGCCCAACATCGGCGGCGAGACCGTGTTCGACGCGGTCTACCAGGGCAACCCGCTCGTCAACGCCCTCGCGGTCGGCGTGCTGCGCCACGAGGACCTCAAGCTCGCCAACGCCACCGGCGCCGGCAACAAGGTCGTGCTCTTCGGCGCCCGCACCGGCGGCGACGGCATCGGCGGCGCGTCGATCCTCGCGTCCGACACGTTCTCCGCGGGCGGCCCGACGAAGCGCCCGGCCGTGCAGGTCGGCGACCCGTTCGCCGAGAAGGTGCTCATCGAGTGCTGCCTCGAGCTCTACAAGGGCGAGCTCGTCGAGGCCATCCAGGACCTCGGTGCCGCCGGCATCTCGTGCGCGACGTCGGAGCTCGCCGCCAACGGTGGGTCGGGCATGCGGGTCGACCTCGAGAACGTGCTGCTGCGCGACCCCACGCTCACGCCGGAGGAGATCCTCATGAGCGAGAGCCAGGAGCGCATGATGGCGATCGTCGCGCCCGAGAAGCTCGACGCGTTCATGGCCGTCGTCGACAAGTGGGACGTCGAGACGAGCGTGCTCGGCGAGGTGACCGGCGACGGCCGCCTGCAGATCTTCTGGCACGGCGAAGAGATCGTGAACGTGGACCCCTCCACGGTCGCCGTCGACGGCCCGGTGTACGAGCGCCCCGTCGCGTACCCGACCTGGATCGACGCGCTGCGCGAGGACTCGGCATCCGCTCTCCCCCGCCCGACCGACGCCGCGGCGCTGCGCGAGCAGTTCACGAAGCTCGTGGCGAGCCCGAACCTCGCCGACACCTCGTGGGTCACCAACCAGTACGACTACTACGTGCTGGGCAACACGGCGCTGTCGTTCCCCGACGACGCGGGCATGATCCGCGTCGACGAGCACTCCGGCCTCGGATTCGCGATCGCCACGGACTGCAACGGCCGCTACTGCCAGCTCGACCCGTACCAGGGCGCACAGCTGGCCCTCGCCGAGGCGTACCGCAACGTCGCCGTGTCGGGCGCGGTCCCGACCGCGGTCACCGACTGCCTCAACTTCGGCTCGCCCGAGAACCCCGAGGTCATGTGGCAGTTCTCGCAGGCCGTCGACGGTCTGTCGGATGGATGCCTCGAACTCGGCGTCCCCGTCACGGGCGGCAACGTGTCGTTCTACAACCAGACCGGTGACCAGCCGATCTTCCCGACCCCGGTCGTGGGCGTCCTCGGCATCATCGACGACGTCGCCCGCCGCATCCCGTCGGGCTGGCAGGACGCGGGCGAGAACATCTACCTGCTCGGCGTGACGGCGACCGAGCTGTCGGGCTCGCAGTGGGCCGGGACGATCCACGACCACCTCGGCGGACGCCCGCCGGCGGTCGACCTCGCGAACGAGAAGAAGCTCGCCGAGCTGCTGCACGCCGCCGGCCAGCAGTCGCTGGTGTCGTCGGCGCACGACCTTTCGTCGGGCGGCCTGGCGCAGGCCCTCGCCGAGGGCGTCATGCGCTTCGGCGTGGGCGCGCGCGTCTGGCTCGACGAGATCCAGGAGCGTGACGGTGTGGATGCCGCCACCGCCCTGTTCTCGGAGTCCACGGGCCGCGTCATCGTGAGCGTGCCCCGTGAGGACGACGTCAAGTTCCGCGGCCTGTGCGAGGGCCGGGGCTACCCGGTGCTGCGCATCGGCGTGACGGACCCGGCCGCGGACGGCGACGAGCCCGCCCTCGAGGTGCAGGGCCTGTTCACCGTGCCTCTCGCCGAGCTGCGCGGCCTGTCGACCTCGACGCTCCCCAACGCCTTCGGCGCGACTGTCGTCGAGCCGGCCTGACCCGCGCGGCAGCTCAGGCGTCTCGTCTTCGGGCGCTGGAGCGCCCTCCGCTCAACGACCGAGTCCTCCGGTCGTTGAGCGGAGCGACGAAGGGGCGGAGACGGTACGCGCGTGAGCCTAGGATTGAGCCATGGCGGCGGACGATGACGAGTACAGCGATTTCAACGACGCACGACAGCGACGCGTCAAGATCATCGCGTGGGTGACGATCGTCGCCCTCATCCTCGTCGGCGGCGGCGCGACGGTGTTCGCGCTGCTGTTCGGCTGAAGCCAGAGCCTCAGAAGTCGCACTGACCTGCGGCTTCCCCGGGGAAGCCGGAACCGCTAGCCTCCACACAAGGAGGTCCCCCCATGACCGGCACACCGTCCCTCTGGACCCGCATCCGCAACTTCGTCTCGCCCCCGCGCGAGAGCTACGACTCGCGGACCGCGCGTCCAGGCGAGCCCGGTGCAGGCCCCGGCGCAGCGACGTACGAGGCCACCGACGGCCGTCGCCACGGCGGCACCATGCAGATCGGCGGCTGAGCTCACAGACGTCGCGCGTGCGCCAGCACTCAGCGCACTCCCGGTCGCGCCGGCCGGCCCCGCGGGTACGATGACACTGTGGAGCCGATCCTCCTCATCGTGACGGGCTGGTGGTGGATCGTTCCGGCCGCCGCGGGCGCCGGAACGGCGACCTACGTCGGCCTGACGACGCGCAGCCGCCGGGCCCGGCGGCTCGAACTCGACGCCGCGCGCCATGAGGAGTCGCTGGCGTATCGCGCGCTCGTCGCCGCGAAGGCGCACGTGCGCACCGCTCAGGCCGACGTGATGACGGCGAAGGCGCGCGCCGCGACACCGCAGGCGGCCGAGGCGCGGCGCGAGCTGCAGGTCGCACGGCAGACCGAGAGGTCGGCGTCGCTGGCGCTGCGGGCGAGCCGCACCCGCGTGAAGGCGGGGTACTCGCAGTACCGGGCCGCCTCCGCGGACGACCCGCTGCCGATCGAGCGGCTGTGGGCCGAGCACGACGCCGCGAACACGCGGTGGCTGTCGTACGAGACCGATGTCGACAAAGCGCTGCGGCATCCGCAGATGACCGATTCGCGGCAGCCCTCGACCGTCGTCTTCCTGCTCGCGCAGCGCGAGGCCCTCGCCAAGCGGCCGACCCTGCGCGACCGCGTGACCCCCGCCCAGTACCTCGAGTACCGCGACGCCGTGCGCGCGATGCAGGCCGCGCTGGCCGAGGCCGAGCGGCAGGCGGGCGTTCCCGGTGCCGCCCCGCCGAGCGCCGGAGCCGCGACGGCGGCGGCAGTCACGGCCGCCGCGGCGATCATCGCAGACCTGGCGGAGCGGCTGCCGTCCCTCATCACCCGCATGCCGCCGACGCGAGAGACGCCCCGGACCTGACAGCCTGCTTCGGACCCGACACAGGGTCCCCGGCGGCCGTTAGCATGACAGAGTGCAGCCGTTCTTCGACTGGTTCGGCCACTTCTGGTGGCTGATCTTCCCGCTCATGGGGGTCATGAGCGGCGCATACCGTGCGCTCGAGCGGGGCTCTCGCCGCCGCCACCAGCGCCGCATCGAGGTGCTGCACGCCAAGGCCGAGCTCAAGTCCGCGCAGGCGGCGGCACGCGGTAAGACGGTGGACGCCGCATCCCTCCCCGCCTTCACCGCGCCTACGGCCACGGCTGGCGCCGCCGGCGCCCCGGCACGCGAGACGCAGGCAACGCAGCTCGAACGCCTGTTCGCAGAGCATGACGCGGTGACCGCTCGCTGGCTGGAGTACGAGCTCGACGTCGCGAAGATCATCGCCTTCCCCGCCATGAGCGATGGCCGCCAGCCGTTGACGGCGGCCTTCCTGCGCGCCAAGCGCGTGGCCGACGGCCTGCGACCGGCCACGGCGAAGGCCAAGCTCACCCGGGAGCAGCTCGCCGAGTACCGCAACGCCGTCGCCGACTTCGAGGTCGCGTTCGACGTGGCCGAGCGCGACGCCCGGCGCCTGCGCGACTCGGGCTTCAGCGAGGTCGAGCGCAAGCGCCTCGACACCGCCAAGAAGCTGCTGACCGTCGCGATCGACGAGGCCGCCACACCGGCGGAACGCCAGCTCGCCTACCGCCGCGTGCGCGAAGAGCTCGACGGGCTCATCTCGATCTCGGACGAGGCGATCGAGGTGCTCGAGAACAAGGTGATGCTCGAGCTCGGTCCGACCGCCACGACACCGACGGCGGATGCCGCGTCCGCAGCACAGCCGTCCACCCCGGCTCCCGCGGCCGCGCCCGAGCCGCTGCGCGCGCCGCCCCGCCCGAGCACCACGCCGCCGGGGCAATGGCCGGTTCCCTCACGCGGCAACGGCGACGCCCCGGGCCGCGTGATCCACCCCAAGCCGCAGCGCTGAGCGCAACGCGCCTGCCCCGGTCGTCGAGCCGACGCAGCGAGACGAAACGGCGCGAGCCGCCGATCGGATCCGGCCATGTTCGCGACTGTCGCGCTGGTCATGTCGTCGAGAGCGACTCACGACGTCTCGGCTTCGCGCCTTCGTGGCTCCGCTCAACGACCGAGACGGGCTGCGCGCGCTCCGCTCAACGAGCGGGCTCCTCGTCGGCGCCGTGCGCGTCGATCCACTCGTCGATCCGCGTGAACCAGTCGAACAGCCACCTCGACCGCGCGTCGATGTCATCGGGGATCTCGGCACGCGGCACACGCCACGCGCGCATCGTGATGCCCTTGTCCATCGGCAGTTCGCGCCAGATGTCGCGCAGCGTGACCAGGCGGTCGAGTCCGGTGTGCGCGATGAACACGACGTCCGCGTCGGGGGCCGCGTTCAACGCGACGTGCATGCCGCCCGGCTGCGGCGCCATCACGTGCCGCAGCGCCTCCGCACGCTCGGCCATGTCTTCTCGCCCGGCGTCTCGCAGGCGCTTGATGCGCGACGTACGACGCGCCGCGGTCACGTTTCCGCCCTCGGGGAAGATCACGAACGCGTCCTGCGGGCCGAGGCCCGTCGCGAGCTTCGCGAGGGCCTCTTCGACGCGCGCCCCGCCGCCCTTCGAGGTACGGCCGAACCCCGAGGGCACGATGAACTGCGCCGGTACGCGGTGCAGCAGGATGTCGATCGCGGGGTCCCACTGCAGCGTGTACTTCAGCACGATGCGGGGTCTGCGGGCGACCTCGTTCCAGAGCGTGTGGATCAGGATGAACGAGTCGCCCGGGCCGCGGTGGCGGCTCGCGACGATCAGCGGCTCGTCGGGGGCGAACAGCCGGTCGAACGCCTCGCGGGCGGCCGCGGCTGGGCCCACGCGCCCGGAGGCTCCGGGCGACGCGTCAGCGGCGCCTGGAGGGGGCGTGGGGACGGGGACCTCGTCATCCGACCCCGACGTCGTGATCGTGAGCCGCAGCACGCTGCCGAAGATGAGGAACAGCAGACGCAGCGCCCACCCGCCCAGGCGATAGTGCGCCGACACGAACGCCGGGCGGCGCAGGGCGTACCCGAAGCCCGACGCGATCCACAGGCCGAACATCGCGATCACGAGCATCGCGTCCCACAGCAGGTAGACAGTCACGAGCCACAGCACACGCACCAGCCGGAACCGCCCGGGCACGAGCGAGGTCAGGGCGAGCGCGACCAGGAACCACAGCGGGGTGAGGTCGAGCATCACGATCGCCGCCACGATCACGAGCGGTCCGAGCACCAGGCGACGCAGCCACGTCGGCGGCAGCCAACTCATGCGCCGTCGACCCCGATGCCGCGGGCGTCGAGGAACTGCCGGCTCGCGTCGTAGGCGGCGTCGATCCGACGCCGCACGGTGGTCATCCGCCGGTACGACATCAGCGAGTCGTCGCCGTCGAGCGCGCCGCCGCTCGGCAGCACGTGCAGCGCCACCCCCTCGGGCAGGTTCGCGATGTCGTGCGCGTAGCGGTGCCGGCGCGCGATCTCGAACGCGACGCGGGCGGTGTCGACGGCCGTGCGCGGCGCCTCCAGCGGCGTCTCGATGCGTCCCACCTGCAGCACGTACACGGTGGTCGCGCCGGTGCCTGTGGCCTGCGCGATCGGGATCGAGTTGACGATGCCGCCGTCGATGAAGTGCTCGTCGCCGATGCGGGTCGGCGGCAGCAGCCCCGGGACCGACGACGAGGCGAGCACCGCATCGATGAGCGGGCCCGAGTCGAACACGTGCTCGGCGGCGCGCTCGATGCTCGCCGCGACGACCCGCAGGCGCACCGGAAGATCTTCGAACGTCGTGTCGGCACCGAGCGCGCGCTCGAGCAGATGACGCAGCGGCGCCGGAGAGTTCAGGTGCGTCTTGGTCTTGACGAGCCGTGCGAACTGGGCGAACAGCGAGTCGCCGTACACGGCATTGGCCTCAGGCGAGGTCCAGGCGTCGAGCAGCCGGTCGATCACCGCGAGCGTCGGGTCCGCCGCCACCAGGGCGCCGTTGATCGACCCGATCGAGGTGCCCACGACGAGATCGGGCCGGATGCCGCGTTCGAGCAGAGCGCGCAGCATCCCGATCTCCACCGCGCCGCGGACCCCGCCGCCGCCCAGCACGAAGGCCACCGTCATGCCCACACCCTATTGCGGTGCGGGCACGACGGCGGGGCGTCAGCGCGTGAGGGTGTCGATCCAGTCCTGGTTGTCGGCGATCCACTTCTTCACGACGGGGCCGTAGTCGTCCTGGGCGCCCTCGCGGAACATGGCGTCCTCGAGCGAATAGAGCAGCTCGTTGTCCATGCGGAACGCCTCGAGCCATGTCGCGACCTCGGGGAACTCGTCGGCGAACCCGGTCGAGGTGATCGTGTGGATCCCCTCGGCGTCGCCGAGCAGCCCGTCGGGGTCTTCGAGGTCCTTGATCGGGAACGCGTTGTACGCCCAGTGCGGACGCCACAGCGTCACCGCGACGTCGCGCCCGGCATCCGTCGCCGCCTGCAGCTCGGTGAGCATCGCGGGCGTCGACGACGTCACGAACTGCATCCCCTCCAGGCCGTAGCCGGGGATCACGTCGTTCTGCGTGACGGTCACGAGACCCGAGCCCGATTCGATGCCCACCAGGCGGTTGCCGAACAGGTCGGCGTTGGCGGCGAGCTCGGTGAGCGAGTCGATCGGGGCGTCCTCGTTCACCGCGATGGTGAGCTTGGCCTCGTCGTTCCACGAGCCGACGTCGACGAGGTCGTCGCCGTACGTCTTCATGTACTCGGCGTGGGTGAGGGGCAGCCACGTGTCCAGCGTCAGGTCGTACTCGCCCTTCGCGATGCCGGTGTAGGCGGCCGCCGGGTCGGCGTACACGAGGTCGACGGCGTAGCCCTCGTCCTCGAGCACGGCCTTCCACAGCTCGGACGCGGCGATGCCCTCGTCCCAGCCGTTGAACACGGCCACGGTGATGCGGCCCTTGTCGGCACCGTCCGTGCCGCCGGTCAGGGCGACCGCGCCGTTCACGAGCAGGGCGGCGGTCCCGGCCAGTGCCAGGCCGGCGGCGATCATGCGTCGCTTCGTCATGTGCGGGTCCTCTCGTCTCAGACCGTGACCGAGCTGCGGTCGTCGGCGGGGGTGGTGTCGGGAGTGGATGCCGCGGCCCGCGGCTCAGCGGCGGTCGCGGCCGCCGCAGCGGGCGTGGCGACGGCTGGGCCCCCGGCTCCAGAGGCTCCGCGCGACGCGCCGGCGGCGTGTGGAGCGGGAGCAGGGACCGTCTTCGGCTTCCGCTCGCGCGGCACCGAGAATCCGGAGGTCACGCGGTCGAGGATCATGGCGAGGATCACGACCGACAGGCCCGCCTCGACCCCGAGGCCGATGTCGATGCGGCTGAGGCTCTGCACGACCGCGCCGCCGAGTCCGCCTGCGCCGACCATGCCCGCGATGACGACCATCGACAGGCTCAGCATGATGACCTGGTTGACGCCGGCCATGATGCTGGGCATCGCGAGCGACAGCTGGATCTGGCGCAGGATGCGGCCGGGCGAGGCGCCGAAGGCGTGACCGGCCTCGACGATCTCGGCGTCGACGCCGCGGATGCCGAGCTCGGTGAGGCGCACGCCGGGGGCGAGCGCGAAGACGATGGTCGCGACCATGCCGGGCACGGGGCCGACGCCGAAGATCAGCATCGCGGGGATCAGGTACACGAACGCCGGCATCGTCTGCAGGAAGTCGAGCACCGGGCGCAGCACGGCCGAGACCCGGTCGCTGCGGGCGGCCCAGATGCCCAGCGGCACCGCGATCGCGATGGCCACAGCCGCCGCGAGGATCACGAGGGCGAGCGAGTCCATGGCGTTGGGCCACTGGCCCACGGCGACGATGACGAGCAGGCCCAGGGCGCTGCCGACCGCGAGCAGGAGCCCCTTCGACCAGTACGCGAATGCGGCGATCACGAGGATCACCGCCCAGAACGGCGGCGTCGACAGCGATGCGTCGAGCCAGTCGTAGAGGCCGCCGAAGATCACGGCCACGACGTCGAAGAACCCGCCGAGCGCGTCGATGAGCCAGCGCACGGCGCCCTCGACGACATCGCCGAGCGGAAGACGGAAGAAGTCGTTCATCGGGCTGCCCCCTCGGTCGCGGTGGTCGCTTCATCGGCGCCGGCGCCATTCGGCGTGAGCCGTGTGGGCGGGGCTGCCCGCCCACCGGGCGCGGTCGTGGACACCGGCGTCTCGACGGCCGCGAGGGTCTGCGTGATCACGCTGACCGGCACGCTGGTGGGCACGTCGATCACCGGGTTCTCGCGGGTCACGGCGGGCACGTCGCCGAGCGCGGCGAGCAGTGTCACGCGCGGGATGGTGCCGACGAGGCGCCCGGCATCGTCGATCACGGCGACCGGCACGGGGCTCTCGACCGCGCGCTCGACCACGTCGGTGAGCGGGTCGTCGACGTGCACGGCGGGGCGGCCGCCCCGCACGAGCGAGCGCAGGTCGGTGTTGCCGTCCTTGACCGCGCGGATGACGGCGCGGTCGGTCACGGCGCCGACGAACCGGCGGTTCTCGATCACCGACACCGAGCCGACCTGCAGGTCGCGCATGACGCGCAGCGCGCCGCGCACGCCCGCGCTGACCGGCGTGGTCGCCACCGGCGGCGCCATGACGGAGCCGGCGGTGAGAACCCGGGCCCGGTCGACGTCCTGCACGAACTGCGCGACGTAGTCGTTGGCGGGATCGGTGAGGATCTCTTCCGGCGTGCCGGTCTGCACGATGCGGCCGTCACGCATGACCGCGATGCGGTCGCCGAGGAACATCGCCTCGTTGAGGTCGTGCGTGATGAAGACGATCGTGCGACCGAGCTCGCGCTGCAGGTCGATGAGCTGCTCCTGCATCTCGCGACGGATCAGCGGATCCAGGGCCGAGAACGCCTCGTCCATCAGCAGGATGTCGGTGCCCGCGGTGAGCGCGCGGGCGAGGCCGACGCGCTGGCGCATGCCGCCCGACAGCTCGTCGGGCATCGCGTCGGCGCGGTCGCCCAGGCCGACCTTGTCGAGGATCTCGCGGGCGCGCGCGCGACGCTCATCGCGTCCGACGCCCTGGATCTCCAGCGCGTACGCCGCGTTGTCGAGCACGGTCAGGTGAGGCAGCAGCGCGAAGTGCTGGAACACCATCGAGATCGAGCGGCGGCGGATGCCCCGCAGCGTCTTGGCCGAGGCATCCACGACGCTCTTGCCCTGCACGCGCACGTCACCGGCGGTGGGGGCGAGCAGGCCGTTGAGCATGCGGATGACCGTCGACTTGCCCGAGCCGGACAGGCCCATGATGACGAAGATCTCGCCGGGCTGGACGGTGAAACTCGCGTCGATGACGGCGGCGGAGCCGACGTCGGCGACATCGGCGCGCGTCGCGCCGGCGCGGAGCCGCTTGACGGCGTCCTTGGGATTGCGTCCGAAGACCTTGAACAGGTTCTTCGCCTCGATGGCAGGCGGAAGCGTCACTGTGCACCTCGGCAGCTCCGGTGCAGGAGCTGCATCGGTCGCGCCCGGGTGGCGGCCGCTCACGCTGCGGATGTCGGATCCGCGCCGCGGCCGCCGACCATACGCTCACCGGTCTGACGCTCGGGGAGCGTCACCAGAGACCGCGGACTGGTCGGGTATGCCCCGCACACGGGGCCTTACCCACCGTTTCATGAGTGCCCGCATCGGACAAATTCGACACCGATCGGCCCTTTCGGTACTCCGCGCACGCGTGATACCACGGCAGGTCGCGACGGGGGCCGGGGCGAAAAGGGTTGACATCGCGGACCATCTTGTTGCATGGTTACTTAGTCAAGTAAGTAACCGACCAAGCGGAGCGGATGTGATCGAAGAAGGCCGGGCGCTGTTCCTCCAGATCGCCGAGAGCGTGGAGGACGCGATCATCGACGGCAGCCTCGCCGAAGAAGCGCAGGCGCCGTCGACGAACGAGCTCGCCGCCTTCTACCGCATCAACCCCGCCACCGCCGCGAAGGGAGTCGCGATGCTGACCGACAAGGGCGTGCTGTACAAGCGTCGCGGCATCGGCATGTTCGTGGCGCCGGGTGCGCGCGAACTGCTGATGAACGAACGCCGCACCGCATTCGCCGACCGCTTCGTCGAGCCGCTGCTCGCCGAAGCCCGCAAGCTCGGGCTCGGGCCCGAAGACCTGGAACTGCTCATCCGCGACCGCGCCGCGGCGCACGTCGCGACCACCACCGAAGGGAACGCACGATGACGACCGGGACTCACGTCATCGAGGTGAAGAGTCTCACCAAGCGCTATCGCGACGTCGTCGCGGTGGACGACGTGAGCTTCACCATCGAGAAGGACACCATCTACGGCCTGCTGGGCCGCAACGGCGCCGGCAAGACCACCGTCATGTCGATCCTCACGGCGCAGAACTTCGCCACCTCGGGCGACGTGCGGGTGTTCGGCATGCAGCCTTACGAGAACGCCAAGGTGCTCTCGCGCATGTGCTTCGTGCGCGAGAGCCAGAAGTACCCCGACGACGCGAAGCCGGGGCACGCGTTCGCGGCCGCGCGCATCTTCTTCCCGAACTGGGACCAGGAGCTCGCCGACCGGCTCATCGTGGATTTCCAGCTGCCGATGAAGCGGCGCATCAAGAAGCTCTCCCGCGGCCAGCTGTCGGCGGTGGGCGTCATCATCGGACTCGCGTCGCGCGCAGAGATCACGTTCTTCGACGAGCCGTACCTCGGCCTCGACGCCGTCGCCCGGCAGATCTTCTACGACAGGCTGCTCGAGGACTACACCGAGCACCCGCGCACCGTGATCCTCTCCAGTCATCTGATCGACGAGGTGGCGAACCTCATCGAGCGCGTGCTCGTGATCGACCGCGGACGCATCGTGATGGACGAGGCGACGGACGCCGTGCGCGACCGCGCGGCCAACATCGTCGGCGACGCGTCGGCGGTGGACGCCTTCGTCCAGGGCCGGCAGGTCATCCATCGCGAGAGCCTCGGCAATGTGGCGTCGGTCACCGTCCTCGGTGCGCTCACGCTGGCCGACCGCGAGCGCCTCGCCGCCGCCGGCCTGGACGTCGCGCCCGTCTCGCTGCAGCAGCTCATCGTCCGCACGACCCAGCATGCCGCCGACCAGTCCGCCCTCGACGAAGGAGCACTCCGATGAGCCGCACGGTCAACGTGATCCGCATGCAGCTGATCAACCGGCAGACCTTCATCTGGCTGCCGCTGATCATCCTGGGCGCATCGTTCCTGATGAGCCTCGCGATCTACGCGATGATCCCCACCGACGCGCCGAAGTACGGCGGCGGCGCGCAGGCGCCGCTGTGGTACTTCTTCGCCGTCGGCATCCAGGCGATGACGCTGTCCTTCCCCTTCTCGCAGGCGCTGAGCATCACGCGCCGCGAATTCCTCCTCGGCACGCTGCTGACCGCCGTGCTCACCTCCGCGATCCTCTCCGCCGTCTTCGTCGTCGGCGGGTTCGTCGAAGAGGCGACGAACGGCTGGGGGCTCAACGGCTGGTTCTTCCGCCTTCCGTGGGTGTGGGAGGCCGGCCCCGCCGCGGCCGCCGTCGTGTACTTCGGCATCGCGATGCTGCTGTTCATCATCGGTTTCAGCTGCGCACTGCTCTACAAGCGGTTCGGCCCGATGGGGCTGACGATCGTGCTCGTCGGCATCGGGGTGCTCCTGGTGGGCGCGATGTACCTGGTCGGCCAGGCGAACGCCTGGGCCGCGCTGTTCGAGTGGATCATGACGCAGGGAGCGCTCGGCCTGTCGCTGTGGGGCCTGCTGCTGACCGTGGTGATCTCGATCGGGTCGTTCTTCACGCTGCGGCGCGCGACACCCTGACCCGGCACGAGGATGCCTCGGCCCGGGCGCGCTGCGCAGGGCCGAGGCATCCTGCCGTCCCGGTGGGGCGTCAGCGACTGTCAGCGGCCTCGGTGTGGTGGCGGATGACCTCGGCCACCACGAAGTTGAACCACTTCTCGGCGAACGCCGGATCGAGGTCGGCCTGCTCGGCGAGGCTCCGCAGGCGGGCGACCTGCTGCTCCTCGCGCGCCGGGTCGGACGCGGGCATGCCGTGCTCGGCCTTGAGGTGCCCCACCTGCTTGGTCGCCTTGAAGCGCTCCGCAAGCAGATACACCAGGGCTGCGTCGATGTTGTCGATGCTGCTGCGCAGCCGGGTGAGCGTCGCCGAGGGATCTTCGGTCATGGGGTCCTCCTTCGCCCCTCGACACTACCTGAGCGTCCGGCCGGGTCTCCGCGTCGCCGCAGTCGTGCGCGGGCGCGGGGCACGGCCATAGAGTGTGTCGCATGACCGATGCCTCGCCCGCGATCGGCGCCACCGGCGCCGAGGCCGCAGAGCCCCTGTCCGTCGACCCCGCCGCCGGGACGGATGCTTCACACGCGGAGGGCACCGCGGTCCCCGACGGCGTCGCCGCGCGCTCCGGCGAAGCACCTGCGTCGCGCACGTTCTGGGCGAACCTCAATCAGCCGTTCGGCGTGGGCCTGTTCCTCACCCTCGGCGGACTCGTCGCCGTCGCACTGGGCCTCGCGTTCTGGAACCTGTCGACGATCATCATCTACGTCGTGTTCGCGCTGTTCGCGGCGCTGGGACTCGACCCGGTCGTGCGCTGGTTCGAGAAGCACAACGTGAAGCGGCCGTGGGGCATCGTCATCGTCTACACCGCGTTCGCGATCCTGCTGGCCGGTGTGCTGCTACTCGTGGTGCCCGCGCTGGTATCGCAGATCACGCAGTTCTTCACCGACCTGCCGCAGACGATCGACGACTTCCAGAAGAGCGACTTCTACGCGTGGCTGCGCGACACGTTCGGCTCGCAGGTCGGCGCGATCACCGACCAGATCGAGAAGTTCCTGACGAACCCCGCCAACATCGCCGCGATCGGCGGCGGCGTGGTGAACTTCGCGCTCAACGTGGGAACCACGATCTCGGGCCTCATCATCGTCCTGGTCCTGAGCCTCTACTTCCTGGCCGGCCTGCCGGCGATGAAGGTGGCGTTCCTGAAGTTCGCCCCGGCCCGCAACCGCCCGAAGGCTGGCGCCCTGACCGAGCAGATCACCGACTCGATCGGCAGCTACCTCATGGGCATGGTCGTGCTCGCGTTCTGCAACTCCGTGGTCGCGTTCTTCCTGCACCTGTTCCTCGGCCTGCCGTTCCCCGCGCTGATGGCCGTCTTGGCGTTCGCCATCACACTGATCCCGCTCATCGGTTCGGTGCTGTACTGGATCACCGCGACAGTCATCGCACTGTTCACCGGGTGGCTGCCCGCGCTGATCTTCGCGATCATCTACCTCGTCTACATGCAGCTCGAGGCGTACGTGCTCACCCCGAAGGTCATGAACAAGGCCATCTCGGTGCCCGGTGCACTCGTGGTCATCGGCGCGATGGTGGGCGGCACGCTGCTCGGACTGCTCGGCGCCCTCGTCGCGATCCCCGTGACGGCATCGATCCTGCTCATCATCAAGCAGGTCTTCATCCCGAAGCAGGACGCCAAGCTCTGACGCCGGCGGCCTTGCCGCGGGTTCGCCGTGCGCCCATACTTTGCGCATGGCGATCCGCGGCGCCGCGGTCGTGGACTGGACCGGACGGTTCGAGCAGCTCGTCGCCCATGAGGCTACCCTGGCCGGCGACGAGCTGGACGAACTCGGCCAGGCGGCGTGGTTCGTGGGCCGCGACGACGTGTCGGAGCGGGCGTGGCAACGGGCGCAGCTGCGCTATCTCGACGACGGCGACCTCGCAGCCGCCGTCCGCTGCGTGTTCTGGCTCGGCTTCACGCTGAGCGAGCACGGCGAAGGCATCCGCGCGGGCGCATGGATGGCACGGCTCATGGAGCTGTGCGAACGCCCAGCGGCGACGCCCGCCACCGAGGCGGTGCGCACGCTCTGCGCGGCGACGGCGGCCTTCGCACACGGGGAGGCTGCGGCATCCATTCCGCTGTATCGCGAAGCGATCGAGAAGGCGGATGCCGCCCCCGACCCCGACACCGCGACCCTGGCCACCATGGGGCTCGGCCGGGCGCAGCTGAGCGACGGGCGGGTGGTGGAGGCCTTCGCGACGTTCGACCGCGTCATGCTGCGGATCGCGGACGGTCTCGTGAGCGACCGCGCCGCCGGTCCCGCCTACTGCGCCGTCATCGCGAGCCTGCTCGCACGCGGCGACGTCGAACGGGCGCGGGTGTGGACGCGCGAGCTCGGCGACTGGTGCGATGCTCAGCGCGGGCTCGCGCCGTTCCGCGGCGAGTGCACCCTGCACCGAGCGAGCGTCATGCAGCTGGGCGGCGAATGGGCGAGCGCGGTCGCCGCGGCCGAAGACGTGTGCGCCACCGAGGAGCGCACCGAGACCCTCGCGAACGCCTGGTACCGCGTGGCCGACCTGCACCGCGTCGCCGGCCGCGCCGCCGCCGCCCGGGAAGCGCTGCGGCACGCCGCCGCGCTCGGACGCGACGTGCAGCCCGCGCTCGCACTGCTGCACCGCGACGCCGGTGACCTCGCCGGGGCGTGGGCGGGACTCACCGCTGTGCGAGGCGCCGCGGCCGATCCGGCGACGCGCGCCGAGGTGCTGGCCGCCGCGGTGCGGATTGCACTGGATCGCGGTCACGTGCATCAGGCGAGGGATGCCGCCGCCGAGCTCACCGCATGCGCCGACCAGTTCGACGCGGTGTACCTTCGGGCGCTGGCCTCGCGCGCGGACGGCGAGGTGGCGATCGCCGAGGGCCGCGCGGCCGACGCGCTGCCGCTGCTGCGCACCGCGTGGGCGGCCTGGCGGCGGCTGGATGCGCCCTACGACGCCGCGCTCACGCGGGTCGCGATCGGCACGGCGGTGCGCGACCTCGGCGACCGCGAGGGGGCCGAGCTCGAGTTCGACGCGGCCCGCGCCGTGCTGGAGGGGCTCGGCGCGATCCCGGATCTGGCACGCCTGGAACGTGCCGCGGCCGCGTCGGCGGGAATCGCCGATCCGGGGCTCAGCCGGCGCGAGCGCGAGGTGCTGTCGCTCGTGTCGCGCGGGTGGTCGAACCGGCGGATCGCGGAGCACCTGTTCCTCAGCGAGCGCACCGTCGCCCGGCATGTCGGCAGCATCCTGGCCAAGCTCGGTGTGCCGAGCCGGTCGGCCGCGACCGCGTACGCGTTCGAGCACGGCCTCGCCCTCGCCCCTGCGCCCTGACCGGGCGCGGGGCCGCCCGGCTGTCGCGGCGCGGCAGGCACGGCCGGCGGCACGTCCGGTGCGGCGGCCGCCCGCAATGCCGGCACCCCCCGTGACGAAGCCGCGGGGAAATGGTCATTTCTGCCGATGCCGCCTGGGGAGGGCACGACCTACCGTGAGCGCAGGGAGGATGACATGGACACCACACGACGCGACACCGTCATCATCGGCGCCGGAGCCGCCGGCCTTCACACCGCACGGCTGCTGACCGCCCAGGGCATCGACCATGAGCTCATCGACGCGGGAGCACGCGTGGGAGACACGTGGCGCGAGCGCTACCGCTCGCTGCGGCTGTTCACGTCCCGCCGGTGGGCGGAGCTGCCGGGGATCCGGCTCGACATCGGCTGGCTCGCCTACCCGACGGGCACGCAGCTCGCCGACTACCTGGAGCACTGCGCCGCCGTCATCGGCTCTCCGCTGCGGCTCTCGACCCGCGTGACGCGGCTGTCGCTCGCCGACGCCGGACGGTTCCGGCTCGCCCTGTCGACCGGCGACGAGCTGGTCGCCGACCACGTCGTGGTCGCCGCCGGCGCTCACCGCGTACCTGTCGTGCCGCCGTTCGCGGGCGACCTCGACCCCGCGATCCGCACCGTGCACTCCGTCGCGTACCACGGCCCCGAGGACCTCGCCCCCGGACCCGTGCTCGTCGTCGGCGCAGGCAACTCGGGCACCGACCTCGCCCTCGAAGCTGCCGCGGCGGGCCACCCGACGACAATCGCCGGGCGCCACCCGGGCCAGGTGCCCGGCCGCATCGACACGCCGATCGGCAACCTCATCGCGGGCATCGCGGTGCGGCGGCTGCGCGGCCTGACGCTCGACACCGAGCGCGGCCGCCGGTTCGCCGCCGAGCACCGCGGGCACGGCGTCAACCTCGTGCGCAACCACCTGTCGGACCTCGATCGCGCCGGCATCCGGCGCGTCGGGCGCGTGACCGGCGTCGCCGGCGGCCGCCCCGTGATCGACGGCGCCGAGCAGTCAGACGCCGCCACCGTCGTGTGGTGCACGGGCTCGCGGCCCGATCTGGGGTTCATCGACATCCCGGCCGTGTTCGGCGCCGACCGATGGCCCGATCACGTGCGCGGGCTCGCGGCACGCGTGCCGGGACTCGCGTTCATGGGGCTGCCGTTCCAGTACGCCGTCGCCTCGCCGACCCTCATGGGCATGGGGCGCGACGCCGAGTACGTCGTCCGCCGGCTGCGCGAGCCGGCGGCGAGACCGGCCGGCGCCGCCGTCAGGATCGCGTGAACGGGGAGGGGTGAGGGATGCCGCCACCTGGCGTGGCGGCATCCCTCACGCCATCGCACGCGGGCGGATCAGTAATCGACGCGGCGGCCGAAGCGGCGCTCACCGCGCGGGCGGGGCGAGCAGGTCGCGACCTTGCGCAGGCGCACGATCTCATGTGGCTGAAGGCCGAGGGTCTCGCCGAAGTCCTCGAGCGAGCTGAAGCCGCCCTGCTCCGCCCGCTCCGACACGGCCTTGCGGGCGCGGGCCCTGGTCACGCCGGGCAGGCCCTCGAGCTCCGCGGCGGTCGCGGTGTTCACGTCCACGGGTTCGTCGGGCGCGGCGGGCACGGCCTTCGCCGGCGCGGAGTCGGCGGGCGTCTCGAGCAGGTCCGACGTTGTCGCGCCCACCGCGGCGGCGAGCTCTGCCGTACGGTCGGGACCCGGCGCAGACGACGCCTTCTCGCGAGGCTGCGTCTTCGGCCGCGCGGCCTTGGGCTGCACGCGCTGCGACGGCGTGCTCTTCGATCGGCTGCGGCGGCCGGCACGGTTCCCCGTCGCCGCGGCGCCGGCCGCGGCGGTGCCGGTCGCGGCGGTGCGCGCAGAGGTCACGCCCATCCCCGATTTCTCGAGCCGCCGCTGCCACATCGTGCGCAACCACCCGGGATTCACGGCGAGCGCGCACACCATGCCGGCGAGGTAGGCGATCACGCGCACGATCGGCTGCGCCTGCCCCCACAGCTCGAGGTTCACCAGGATCGCGACCGCGCCCCACACCACGCCCAGGATGATGAGGCGGCGGCTGCGCGAGGCGACGCCGACGATCCCGAACCCGAGCCACGTGAACATGGCCCCGGGCACGACGGTCAGCAGCATCCACGAGCTCATGCCGAGCATCCAGCCGATGCTGGGCACGTCGTTCGCCTGGGCGGCGCGGGCGGTGCTGCTCATGCGTAGTCCTTCACGTCGAGCACCATCGTGACGGTGTCGTCATCGTCGCGGGTCTCGGACACCAGCTCGAAGCCCGCGGACTCCGCCCGCTCGCGGATGCGGGCCGCCACGGTCTGCTGCACCCGCAGCGCGTACGCGGCGTCGAGCTGCGCGACGAGATCGGCGGCCGTCGCCTCGTCGAGCTCGCCGCCGTCCGCGCGCTCGAAGTGCGCGGCCCAGACGCCGTCGTCGGAGCGCGTCATGCGCAGCTCGATCCCGTCGATGAGGGCGGCCACCTCGCCGGCCGCCTGCGACACCTCGGCCGCACCGAGGTCTCGCAGCGCGTCGCCGAGCAGGTCGGGGTCCTTCATGCGGGTGCGCACCTCAATGGGCCGCGGACCGCTTTCGGCCGTCGCGGCACCCGGAGTCTCGTCCTTCTCGTGCGAACCGCCCAGCTGCGTGAGCGCGCCGATGCCGCCGGCGGCCGAGATCGCGGTGGCGGCGGCGAGCGCCGCGGGGATCAGGATCAGGGACACGCTCATCGCACGGCCTCCGCTCTCGTTCGTTCTCGGTCTGCTGCGGCGACCTGTGCCGGGCTGTCGGCGCGCACGCCCAGGTCGTCCAGGAGCGCTGCGAGGGCGGCATCCGTCGCCCATCCGTTCACGGCGATCGTGCCGTCGCGCGCGATCCGCACCTCGATCCGGTCGGCGCCGCCGTCTGACTCGATCGCCCGGACCTCGCTCGCATAGCGCTCGGTCAGCGCGCGGATGCCCTGGTTGCGCGAGCCGACCCACGGCCGCGCACGGTCGGGCAGATCGCGCAGATAAGGTCCGTCGCACAGCAGGTCTGTTGCCGCCAGCAGCGCCGCGATGTCGTCGCGGCCCCCGTCGGCCCAGGCCTGCAGCAGCGCGTACGGATGCCCGCTGAAGGTCATGACGCCCAGGCCCGCCGCGCGGAACGCCTGAGCGAGGGATGCCGCCCCCCACGCCTGCTCGAAGGGCTCGCCGCCCAGCAGCGTGACGCCTTCGGCACCGGCGGCCAGGGCCTGCTCGACCCACGCCGGCGCGAGCCCGTCGACGGCGGTCACGATGCCGCCGCGCGGAGCCCACAGCTGCGGATTGAAGCACTCGGGGCAGTGGACCGCACAGCCCTGCAGCCACACCGCCGCCCGCACCCCGGGTCCTTCGGCCTCGGTGGCCGGCAGGAACCGCGACCAGCGCACGTCGGTCGCCGCGCCGGACGGCGGTGCCACCGTACCGAGCAGCGAGTCCGCCCCACCCCGGCCGGGGGACGCGGCGACGACCGTCGTCATGGTGCGCCGTCCGACTGCTCGGCATCGAGCGAAGTCGTCTCGGAGGTCGAGGCCGACGTGTAGTCGTCGGTGAAGCTCGACGACACCGTCTCGGCGTCGAGCAGGGCCTCGAGCGCCTCGATGTGGTCGAGACACTCCGAACCGTGCATGCCGATGCTCTCGGCGTCGACCGTTCCATCGGCGCGGAGCCGCACCACGAGCTGCTTGGCCATGTTCCCCGTCCTCCGTGTCGCCTGGTCAGTAATCCACGGTCCGGCCGCCGCGGCGCGAAGAGAGCGCGCCCTCGGTCGCCGCGCCGGTCAGTTCAGCGGCATCCAGGTCCTCGGTCCCGGTCGCGCGCACCGCGCGCTCGGTCGCCCAGGTGCGGATGCGCTGCACCTGCTCGGCCTGGGTCACCGCGAGCGGGATCATCGTATCCACGACCTCGCGGACGGTGTCGGCGGTCACCTTCTCGCGCCCGCCGAAGCCCTCGTACAGCGCCGCCACGACGGACTGCTCGATCTCGGCGCCGGAGTGGTTCTCGCTCGCGGCCGCCAGGGCGGCGAGCGCGGCGGCGTCGGAGGCGATCGCCTCGAGGCCGTTCGCCTCGGATGCGCGCGATCGCAGCTGCAGGCGCCAGATCGCCTCGCGCTCGTGCGACGTGGGCAGGTCGACGAAGAAGATCTCGTCGAAGCGGCCCTTGCGCAGGAACTCCGGCGGCAGCGAATCGATGTTGTTCGCTGTGGCGACGACGAAGACGGGATGCTTCTTCTCCTGCATCCACGTGAGGAACGTGCCGAACACGCGGGCGGTGGTGCCGGAGTCGCCCTGGCCGGTCGTGTTCGAGAAGCCCTTCTCGATCTCGTCGACCCACAGCACGCACGGCGCCACGGCCTCGGCGGTGGCGATCGCGGTGCGCAGGTTCTGCTCGCTGGATCCGACGAGGCCCGAGAAGATGCGGCCGATGTCGAGGCGCAGCAGCGGCAGCCCCCACGACGCCGCGGTCGCCTTGGCGGTCAGCGACTTTCCACAGCCCGGGATGCCGGTGATGAGCACGCCCTTCGGCGCCGGCAGGCCGTAGTCGCGGGCGCTGCCCAGCCACGAGCCGTCGCGGCGCGACAGCCAGCGCTTGAGGTTGTTGAGGCCGCCGACGTCGTCGAGGTCGATGTCGGCCTGCACGAACTCCAGCACGCCCGACTTGCGGACCACCTGGCGCTTCTCGTCGAGCACGATCGGCACGTCCTGCGCCGACAGGCTGCCGTCGTTGACCATGGCACGGGCGAACGCGTTCTCGGCCTCGGCCATCGACAGGCCGAGCGCGGCGTGCACGAGCTGCTCGCGGGCCGCGTCGTCGGCATCCACTCGGATCCGTCCGTCGCCGGACGCGTTGTTCTCGATCATCGTCTCGAGCAGGTCGCGGATCTCGACGGCCGTGGGCAGCGGGAAGTCCAGCAGGTGCGTGACCTCATCGAGCTCGGGCGGGATGATCCGCACCGGCGCGGTGATCACGAGCGTGCGCGACACGTCGCCGTGGCGGAACTCCAGCGCCGTCTCGCGCACCGTCCGCACCAGCACCGGGTCACCGGGTCGATGCTCGCCGCCCAGATACGCGTGCAGGTCGCAGAACACGAACACGCTCGGGGTGTCGACACCCGCGACGTGCTGCAGCGCACGGGCCGGGTTGACGGTGTTCGCGACCGACTTGCCGTCCGGGCCCACGAGGCCGAGCGCGGCGCTCCAGGTCCACAGCGCGCGGGGGTGGCGCTGCGTCTCGGCGGCGTCGGAGATCGCCGCGATCGCGCGGACCTCTTCTCCGGTCTCGATGTACAGCAGCGGCAAGCGCGCCTTGAACGCCTCGGTGAGTGTGTCGGCGAACGTCACGTCAGCTCCTCGGTGTGGGGGATCGAATGGATGCGTGCGGTCACGGTGTCGGCTCCGGTGCCGCGTCGCCCGGCGGATCGCCGGTCGTCGTGGGCTCAGGGGCGGTGCCCGCCGGGGTGTCGAGGGTGATGGTCCAGCTGCCGTCGCCGGTGTCGGCCTGCACCTGGAACACGACGCGGTCGGTCGGCTTCCACGACACCCGCTCGTCCACCTCGTCGACCTCGTTCACCAGGCTCTCCCAGTCGCCGACCGTGACGGCGGCGACGAGGAACACGCCGGTGCCGGTGTGCTCGAAGCGCCCGCTCAGCGCGTCGCCCTCGTACATCAGCACGGCGTTGCCGGTGCCGGAGGCGGACTCGCCCATCGGCGTGACCTCGGGCTCGGTCACGGTCACGGTCCAATCGGCCTCGGACTCGCGGAACCACAGCAGGCCGTCCTCGTCGGCCGAGGCCAGCACGAGCACCTCGGCATCGGGATGCAGCGAGCCGATGTAGCCGGGGTACTCCCAGTCGTCGGCCTCGATGTCGGTCTGGGTGCCCTGCTGCTGGTAGATGTCGACCCAGTCTGCATTCTCGACGCCGGGACCGCCGGCGAGCTGGATCATCGGCGAACCGGCCGGCAGGCGCAGGAACCCGCCCGCCGCGGTGCCGTGCAGTTCGCCGTCGACGACCTCGTACTCCTGCGGGTCGGCGATCTGCCAGGGACGCGGATCGTCGCCGAGCTCATCGCCCACCTGGATCTCGCCGGTGCGCGGGTTCAGCGCGATCTGCGGGAACACCAGGAACGCGATCACCGCGACGACGATGCTGCCGAGGATCCACGTCACCATCGAGAAGCGGCGGATGCGTTCGAGACCGTTCATCAGGGCGTCGTCCCCTCGGTGGCGGCCGGCGTCGGCGCGCCGTCGGTGGGCGTGGCCGCGGGCTTGTGCTCAGACTCTGCCGGAGGCACCGGGAAGTCGATGGTCCACGGGGTGTCCTCCCACGCGTCGATGCGGAACAGCACCGGATCGGCATCGGCCCACGCGATCGACTGGTCGGTGGCGTCGCCCGAGGTGAAGATCTCGGTGACGCCGGCCACGGTGACCGTCTCGATCGTGAGCCGCCCGTCGCCGCGCATGCTCACGCGCGCCGTGGTGGCGCCCCCGTCGAGGAAGAAGGCGGTGGGGCCGACTCCGCTGACGACGCCGGAGCGCTGTTCGACCTCGGGCATCGTGATCTGGAGCCGGAACCGCTCGTCGCTGAACCCGTCGACCCACAGCTCGACCTCGGCCTGCGGCACGAGGACCCACTGCCCGTCGCCCGAGTAGGAGTCGAACTCGGGGGCGTCGCCGTACTCGCCGGGCGTGAGGATCTCGCCGCCCGGTCCGGTGACGTACACCCTGCCGACATACGTGCCGTCGAGCTCGCTGACCAGCAGCGGCTGCGCCGGGTCGAGGCCCGCGAGCCGGATCACCGAGCCGTCCACGCCGCTGTAGATCCCGTCTCCCTCGTCGGTGGCGACGGGCGGATCGGGGTTGAGCCACGGCTCGTACCCGTAGTCGGAGGAGCCAGAGGATCCGTCGACGGCGACGGCGTCCGAGATCAGCGCGACGGCGATGATCACGATCACCACGAGACCCACGATCCACGCGGTGCCGTTGAACGCGAACAGACGGTTGCGAGCGGCACCGCTCAGCGTCGTGTTCCCGCTCATCGCCGCCTTTCGTCCACGGACCAGGCTAACAAGGCCGCGCGGGGCCGCCCGACGGCTGTGGATCAGCGCACCGGCAGCAGGCACGTGGGCGACGGGGCGGGGGTGCGATGCCGCACACGACCGGGCACCCCGGTGCGCAGGTCGAGGACGAGCGAGGCGATCTCGTCCGACAGCTGGCCGGCGACGAGCAGGGTGTCGCGCACCACGACGTGATGTCGCGGCCAGTCCACTCCCGCGTCCACGAGCGCCACGGGCGCGACCGATTCGCCGGCGCCGCGAACGCGCAGCGTCGCGAGGGTGTTGCTGCCGCGCACCCCGGCGTACAGGAACTCGCCGTCGTGCGACGCCGCAAGCTCCGCCGCGCTGTCGCCCGGGAGGGTCCCGGCGCCGAGCGGCGTCCCGCCCACGACGCTCCACGTGCCGTCAGCGGCGGAGGCGAGCACGAACAGCTCGCACGACAGCTCGGTCACCACATACAGGTGCCCGCTCGGATGCCACACCATGTGCCGCGGACCGCTGCCCTTCGGCAGCGCGACCTGCTGCACCTGCCGCAGCCCGCTCGTTCCGGCGCGCCAGAACCGCACGAGGTCGTAGCCCAGATCGGTGGTCGCGATCAGACCGCCCGGCAGGAACACGGATTCATGCGCGCGAGAGGGGCGGGTGGATGCTGCGTCCCCCGCGGCAACCGCTGGCTCGTCATGGTCGGGCACCAGGTGCGCGTACTCCTCGCCCGCCGCCTCGCGCAGGGCGCGTGCGGCCGCCGCCAGGTCGAGATCACCCGGCTCGGCCGGAGCGGCGTCGGGACCGTACGGATCCACGGCCGGCGAGGCCAGGACCGGCGCCGAGGGCCGGCCCGCGGCATCCAGCGTCATCCGCACCACACGGCCGTCGCCCCAGCAGCTCGCGATCAGCGAACCGCCGTCGGGGGCCACGGCGACGTGGCACACCGCCTCGCCCGCCGCGACCGGCTCGCCCAGCGGCGCGAACGAGGTCTCGCCGGTGCGCCGGAACGCCTGCACGACCTGGCGGTGCTCGAGCGCGGCGTACACGACGTCGCCCTTCGCCAGGCTCGCGGACCCCGGGTGCGCAGCCACCCACGACGGCGACTCGGCTGCGGCGATCTCGCCGGCGAACGCCAGCGCGCCACCCGCCGAGGCCTCGTCGGCGGCGCCGGCGAGCAGCATCCCGATTCCGGTCGCGTTGCCGCCCATATCGGCGGTGTAGCCGCCCAGCCAGAACTTCACGTCAGTCGACGAGGTCGTGTCGCACGATGACCGCGTCGCGCGCGGGGCCCACGCCGATCACCGAGATGCGGGTGCCGCTCATCGCCTCGAGTGCGAGAACGTACTCCTGCGCCTCGACGGGGAGGTCCTCGAAGGTGCGGGCGCCCGAGATGTCCTGCTTCCAGCCAGGGAAGTACTCCAGGATCGGCTTGGCGTGGTGGAAGTCGGACTGGTTCACCGGAACCTCGTCGAAGCGGCGGCCGTCGACGTCGTAGGCGACGCAGACCGGGATCCGGTCGAGGCCGGTGAGGATGTCGAGCTTGGTGAGCACGAGGTCGGTGATGCCGTTGATGCGCGTCGCGTACCGCGTGATGGGCGCGTCGTACCAGCCGACGCGGCGCGGACGGCCCGTCGTCGTGCCGAACTCGAAGCCGCGCGAGCGCAGGAAGTCGCCGTTCTCGTCGAACAGCTCGGTCGGGAACGGTCCCGAGCCGACACGCGTCGTGTAGGCCTTGACGATGCCGACGATGCGGTCGAGGCGGTTCGGCCCGACGCCCGAGCCCGTCGCCGCGCCGCCCGCCGTCGCCGAGGACGACGTGACGAACGGGTAGGTGCCGTGGTCGACGTCGAGCATCGTCGCCTGGCCGCCCTCGAACACCACGACGTCGCCGGCGTCGAGCGCCTCGTTCAGCAGCAGCGCGGTGTCGGTGACCATGGGCCGCAGCCTGTCGGCGTACGACAGCAGGTCGTCGACGATCTCATCGCAGGTGATCGCACGACGGTTGAACACCTTGACCAGCAGGTGGTTCTTCTGGTCAAGCGCCCCCTCGACCTTCTGGCGCAGGATGTTCTCGTCGAAGAGGTCCTGCACCCGGATCCCGACGCGGTTGATCTTGTCGGCGTACGCGGGGCCGATGCCGCGGCCGGTGGTGCCGATCATGCGCTTGCCGAGGAACCGCTCGGTGACCTTGTCGAGCGTGCGGTGGTACTGCGTGATGATGTGCGCGTTGGCGCTCACCTTCAGCCGCGAGGTGTCGACGCCGCGGGACTTGAGGGCCCCGAGCTCGGCGAACAGCACCTCGAGGTCGATGACGACGCCGTTGCCGATCACCGGGTTCACGCCGTCGGAGAGGATGCCGGAAGGCAGCAGGTGCAGGGCGTACTTCTCGTCACCGATCACGACAGTGTGACCGGCGTTGTTGCCGCCGTTGAACTTGACCACCCAGTCGGTGCGCTCACCGAGGAGGTCAGTGGCTTTGCCCTTGCCCTCGTCTCCCCACTGGACTCCGACGATCACGATGCCTGGCATGGGCTACTCCCCCGTTATCTGACGGTTACACCCCATCCTATCGGGATGCTCCGTCGAACCCTCGGGAGCCCTGGGCGCCGAGGCGCTCCCGCTCGCAAGATGGGGCATTTGCCCGATGCCCCTCAGCCGACCGCGATCTAGATTCTGCGAAAGTCGACAGAAGGGATCGATCATGCGTATCGAGGCGAGGCGACGTGCGGCGACCATCGCTGCGGGGACGCTGGCGGTGCTGTTGGTGTTCGGCATCGGCGCGGCCACGGCGACGGCTGCGGACAACGGGGAGGTCGCGGCGTGTGTCAACACGACGACCGGGGTCGTCCGCATCCTGAACATGGGAACGAGCGGCAAAGCGAATCAATGCGTGACGTCGGGGCTGAAGGTCCTGCAGGAGGCACCGCTGACCTGGAACCAGCTCGGCGCGGCAGGACCTGAGGGCGCCGCGGGACCGCAAGGCGCCACGGGACCGCAGGGGCCGGCGGGACCGCAGGGGCCCGCGGGGGCCGACGCCACGGGCGCCACGCAGCACCTGCTCGCCACAATGGCGGCGGGTGTCGGGTCGAAATTCGAGTACCCCTCGGAGGCCGGCACGATGGTGCTCGGGTGCAACGAGGACTTCGGCTCGAACGGGGTCGTCGCCATACTGCGTGCGCCCGCCGGCAGCCCGTTGGAGGGGTGGCTCACCTGGGTCAACCCATCACCGCTCGCGGACCACTTCGTCATGCCCGCTGCCACCGAGCGATACATCCTGGCGGCCTCTCCCCACGACAACCACGTCGTCGTCCGCACCGTGCTCGGTGACGCGGCCACCGAATGGGACATGATGGTCTCGACCGAGGGTGGCGTCTGCACGGTGAGCACGGTGCAGACGACGCTCTGAATCCGCCTCCCGCGCGGGAGCGCTCGGCGCCCCGCGCGGGAGTGAGCACGCGGCGTCCGTGTCGTCTATGGTGACCGCATGCGGACGGCGACAGGGGCATGGGTCTGGATCGGTGCGCGCGCGGCGATGTCGCTGCTGATCGCGGCCGCGGTCGTCCGGCAGCTCGCCGCCTCGATCGGCACCGCCCTCGAGCTCGGACGCGACGTCGTCACGACGATCGCGAACTTCCTCAGCTTCTTCACGATCCTCTCCAACGCCGCGGCCGCCATCGTGCTGGCGTGGGCGGCGATCTGGTTCTGGACGAAGAGGCGCGACCGGGATGCCGAGCCCCCAGGTCTGGCGACCGCGCTGGCCTCCGTCAGCACGTACATGATCGTCACCGGCATCGTCTACAACCTGCTGCTGCGCAGCGTCGTGCTGCCGCAGGGCAGCGAGCCGGTGTGGTGGTCCAATGAGGTGCTGCACCTGATCGGGCCGCTGTTCCTGCTCGCCGACGTCTTCGTCGGACCCCTGCGCCGCCGCCTGCCGTGGCGTGCGCTGTGGGCCATCGTCGCGTTCCCGATCGTGTGGGTCGGCTACACGATGGTGCGCGGTCCACTGACCACGAACCCGGTCAGCGGCGAGCCGTTCTGGTACCCGTACCCGTTCCTCAACCCGAACAACGACGGCGGCTGGGGGTCGGTGATCGTCTACGTCATCGGCATCGCGATCGCGATCGTCGCGGTCGGCGCACTCGTCGTGTGGTGGGGTCGCCGCGCGGCGGATCGTGGTGTTGTAGCATCTGTCCCCCAAACGGCGGACACGTTGTAGATCTGTCACAATCTGCACCCTTGGGCGCACGGTTTCCTGGCGTTCGCGCGCCAATATTTCGCGCCATCTCGTATTGCCGGGAGGACCCTCGACCTCGAGAAGAACGGCATGCACTCCGCATGTCGCCAGAATTCTGGGGGTGGGAAATGCGCTGGGCATGGTTTCGGATCGCAGCAGCGATCGCCGGCTTGTCGGGGGTCGTCGCCGGCTTCATCGTCAATGTGGACCGCGCTGCACGGCTGGGCGAATCGCTCGCCGCGGTGCTGACGAACTACTTCAGTCTCTTCACGATCGTCTCGACGCTGCTGAGCGCGATCGTGCTGCTGACCGCCGCATCGTGGGATCTGCGGCACCCGGGCTGGTCGCGCGAGCCCCTCGGCATCGCCCTGGCCCTCGCCGCCGTCACCGGCCCCGTGCTCCTGCTGGGCATCGTGTACAACGCCCTGCTGCGGGGGCTGCCATCGCCCGTGGCGCTCGGCGACACCGTCGGCATCCACCTGCTGGACCAGTACGCGGTCGAGGTACTCCACGTCGTGCTGCCGATCTACTTCGTGCTCGATCTGCTGCTGGCGCCGCGCCGTCGCGGTCTGCCGTGGTGGTCGCTGGCTGTGATCGTCGGCTACCCGCTCGTCTGGACCGCCTACACGATGGTGCGCGGGGAACTCGTGGGAAACCCCGACGGCTCGGCGCCGTGGTGGTACCCGTACCCGTTCCTCGACCCGCACGGGGCGGGCGGCTACAGCTCAGCCGTGATGTACATCGGGGCGATCCTCGCGATGTTCCTCATCCTCGGTGTCGGCATCATCGAGATCGGCCGCTTCCGCGAACGTCGCGCGAATCACCCTCTCGCCCCTGCCACCCGCGGGCCGCTCGCCGTCTGACCGACGTCACGCGCACGCGCACAGGAAGGGGATGCTGCGGCCCGCGGCATCCCCTTCCTCGCTGTCGTGCGTCTCAGCCCAGGCGTCGGCGGCGACGCATCGCGACGAACACCAGCGCCACGCCACCCGCGAGGATCGCGAAGCCTGCCGACAGCGCCAGCACCATCGCCCGACCATCCAGGCCCGTGGCCGGCAGCGGTGGGTTGAACGTGTTCGTCACCACGATGTCCATGGCGACAGTGCCGATGACCGCGACGGTGGTGGTGCCCGTCAGCGGGACGCCGTCGATCGTGATCGTCGTCTGATCGGCGCCGCCCGTGTCGACCTCGGTGATCGAGCACTGGGCGCCCGTCGGCAGGGTCGTCACGAGCGGACCGATCGGCCCGCCGACCTCGTACCTCGCGTCGCGCAGCAGCAGACCCGGGGCGGGATGCGACGCGTCGATGAGCACGCAGCGCACGTCGAAGGTGAACGAACGGCCGGCGAAGTCGGCGGCGGCACCACCGTCGACCACCTTCCGCACCGTGATCGGCGGGTCGCCGTACTCGTTGACGAGCGCGACCGATGTCTGATCCTCGGCGTCCACATTCGGCAGCGGCTGCAGTTCGGCGACCGTTCCCGCCATCGGGTCACCGGTGGCGCCGGCCTCGGTGATCGTCACCGTCGTGGCCAGCGCATCCATCGTGTCGGTCTCGGTGATGGTGCAGTCCGCGCCCTCGGGCAGCTGCCTCCACGTCACCGTCTCGCCGTCCGCGATCGTCTGGGTCATCGGTTCGGCCGCGGTCACGCTTTCGCCGTTCCAGGTGCACGCGAGCTCGACCTCGAACGGTCCGTACTCGACCGGGTCTCCGTTGATGTCGGTGGCGGTCGTGGGAGCGACCGTCTTGGTCACCGACACCTGCGCGAGGTTGAACGTGTTCTCGACCGTCAACGCGGGCTGCGCCTGGTCATCCTCGCTGAGGATCGTCGGATCGGTGGTCACCGTGAAGGTGTAGCCCTCGCCGTCGCCCGCGACCACGTTGCCGTCGGCATCGTAGATGACCGTCGAATTCGCGCCTCCGGCATCCGGTTCGGTGAGCGTGCAGTCAGCGCCGGTCGGCAGGTTCTGCCACAGTGCGGTGGGCGCATCGGCATCGACCGTGCGGTCGTCGCCCTCGGGGATGACCACCGCTTCGCCGTCGCGCACGCACGAGAGGTTCAGCATGTAGTCGTCGGTGCCGTACAGCTCGGCGCCGTCGCCGGCGAACGACTTGGTCACCTCGAGCGAGCCGGTGAGGTACCAGTTGGTCGCGGTCACGGTGATCGTGCCGCCGCCCGGCGGAATGACCAGCGTCGCGGTCGTCGTGTCTTCGCCGTCGTTCGGCGTCATCACGACCGCGTCCGCCCCGTTCAGGTCATCCTCGGTCACCGTGCACTCCGAGCCGACGACGACCTCTGTGACAGCGGTCGTCCAGCCGTTCGCGGCGTTGAGCTCGACCTGGCCTTCCATGATCGTCTCGCCCTCGAAGGTGCAGGAGTAGTCCAGAACGAATGTCTCGTCCATGCCGAACTGCTCGGCGCCGGCGCCCGCGAATTCCTTCGTGAGGACCACGGCCGTGGACCCGTACAGGTTGATGTAGGTCACCGTGTTCACTTCGGCCGTGCTGTCGGGTTGCAGTTCGGGGATCACGACGGTCCGCGTCGCCTGATCGATCTGCGGCGCGAGATCGCCGTCCACACCGGGGATGTCGGCCCGCGTGATCGTCGCGGTCGCATCGCGGTCATCGGTCTCGGTGACCGTGCACTCCGACCGCGCCGGGATCGGACTGATCGTCTCGGTCTCGTCCGCATCCAGGTTGAACGTCTCGTCGACGACCGTCTCGCCCTGGAAGGTGCAGACGACGTGGAACTCGAACTGCGTCGGCACCGATCCGGCCTGCGAGATGACGCGCTTGCCGACCTCGAGCGACGCCCACTCGTACGTGTTCTCGACGTCGAGCGCGAAGGTCTCGTCAGCATCGGTGACGGTGATCGAGTCGGGGGTGACCGTCGTCCCGGTCTGGCCGGCATCCTCCTCTTCGACCGTGCAGATCGAGCCGACCGGCACATCGGGGATCACCACGGGGTCCTCTCCAGGAACGATCGTCACGACGCCGTCGTCCGCGAGCGGGACGTCAGCGCCCTGCCAGGTGCACGACACCGTCGCCGTGAACGACTCGGGCACCGGGAAGCCCTCGGGCGCGTCGACCGTCTTCTCGACCGAGACGGAGCCGTTCTCGAATACGTTCGTCACGGTGACGATGACGGGGGTGTCGCCGTCGCCGATCGTCACCGGCTGATCCGGGCTGATCTGCACGTCGCCCGTCGCGAAACCGGGATCCGTCTCGGTCACGGTGCACTCTGCGCCGGTCGGCAGGCCCTCGTACAGCGCTGTCCCGGCGCCGGTGATGGTGCGCGTCGCGCCGCCGGGGATCGCGACATCGACGTCCTCGCCGTTGACCTCGCGCGTGCACTCCAGGCTCACGGTGTAGGTGTCGGTGGTCGCCGGGTCGAGCGCGTTCGCGGGAGCGCCGTCGAGCTGCTTCTGCACCTGCAGCGAGCCGACTGTGAACGTGTTGGTGATGTCGGCCTCGACCGGGACGGTCGGGTCGTCGCCGACCGTGACGGTGACGCTCGTCGTGGAGTCGTTGGCACCACCCTTGTCAGGCTCGGTCACGGTGCACGTCGCACCGGTGGGAAGGTTGTCGACCGTCCACTCCAGGTCGTCCGGCGGCGTCAGCGTGTGCGTGTTCTGATACACCGGATCGGGTGTCGCGCCGTCGATCGTGCAGGTCATCTCGACCGTGAACGGAGCCGTCGCCCAGCCGCCCGGATCGACGATCGACTTGACGACCTTCACCGAGCCCACGGTGTACACGTTCTCGAACGCGACCGTGGTCAGCGCGGTGGTCGACCCTTCGGCGTACGGGAGGATCGTGAACTCGACCGGCTCCTCCACCGTCACCGGTTCGCCGTCACCCTCGGTGATCGTGATGTTCGTGCTCGCTGCGCCGCCGGCATCCTGCTCTTCGACGGTGCACGTCGCGCCGGCGGGGATGTCGGAGAACGTCTTGGACTCACCGTCCTGCAGCGTGAACGTCAGGTCGGTTTCGGGGATCGTCTCTTGGCCGAGGTATTCGCAGCTCGCGTCGAACGTGTAGGTACGGTCGTAGACGATGTCGTCGCCTGCCTGGTTCTCGGCGCCGCCGTTGTCGACCGACTTCTCGACGGTGAAACCGCCGGCGAAGTACTCGTTCGTGATCTGGAACGAGGCGGATTCGATGTCTCCTGCGTACGGGTCCCACACGCTCGTGTTGTCGGTGAAGTCGCGATCGGCGATCACGCCGTCCTCGGGATCGACGGTGACCACGACCCCCGGATCGACAGGATCCTCCACCACGGTGCACGTCGAGAAGAGCGGCAGGTTCACCGGTCCGGTGGTGCTGTCGTAGATCAACGGCTCACCGTCAGCGGGCACCGAGGGACGACTCGCATCGCTGCCGTCGGCGTGCAGCAGCACCGCTTCCTCACCGCCGGATTCACACGTGACGAGCATCGGGTAGCTGTCGGGCAAGTCGACGTCGACGGCGTAGTCAGGGGCCTCCACCGTCTTGGACAGCTGCAGCTGCCCCGTCGCGGCGGCGACACCCACCTTCTGCGGCTCGGTGATGAGGGAAGGGCGCTCCTGCTGCGTGTCGGTCGCGCTCGAGAGCGAGGCCGTCGCGAACGAGTTCCACGCGATGGGCAGGCCGTCGCCCACCGCAGAATTCGCAGGGAGCACGTAGGGCGTGATCGTCTCGTACGTGACGCGCAGCGTCTCACCCGGTTCCAGGCCCGGCGCCGGCACCTGTTCGTCGGGGTTCTCGTAACTGAGCGCGAACATCACCGAACGCGCCGTCTGCAGCGTCGACAGCGGCGTGGTGGCGTCGACGAGTTGCCAGTCGAACGGACAGTTCGCGTCCGGCGCGACGCCCTTCGTCCACACCTCGATGGCGTTCGTGTTGCACGCCTGGCTCAACTGGACGGTCGAGATGTAGATGCCGTACGTCGCCTGCTCGCCCGCGGTCAGCTCGGCGAAGTTCGCCGAGATCGTTCCTGCAACCGTCACCGGGAACTGCGACCCGCGATCGCCGGGCACGATGACGCCCTGGTCGCCCACGGTCGGCAGCGTGTCGACCGCGGCGATCACGCGGGCGTTCGTGTTGCCGGTGTTGCTGAAGTCGATGCGCCAGCTCTCGGTGCCACCCGGACGCGTGATCGGCGCACACGGGTACGAGTAGAAGCCGTCGTTCACGACCCCCGGCTGGCTCGGATCACAAGCGGTGCCGTCGCCGGTGACGTTCAGCACACCCAGGTCGTCGTCGCCGGGCACGTTCGGGTCACCGGCGTCATCACCCTTCACGTACTTCTTCGCGGCGATGGTGGCCGAGGCCAGCGGGGTGACGGCGGTGTCGGCCGAGCAGTCGTCGGCCTCCGTCTCGGGAGCCTTGTCGACGAGATCCGCACCGCCGTCGTCCGCCAGCGTCGTGCCCTGACAGGTTTCGAACAGACGATCAGACGACACCGTTGCGGTGTTGCCCACCACGGTGTCGGGCCCCACGTCAGCGCGGAAGTTCAACGAGGCGTTGACCGTCAGCGTCCATCCCGCGTTGAAGACGAAGCCGTCCGGCGGAGTGATCGTCAGCAGTCCGGAGTCGGGATCGAGGGATGCCGAGAACCCGGGATCCTCGCTGGGAGCTCCGTCGCCGGTCAGCGTGAAGACATACGACGGCGGGGTGGGCTCGACGAGCAGCGAGCCCTCGTCGTCGGTGTCGATCTGGTCGACCAGGGTGAACCCGGTCATGTTCCAGTCGCCCGTGTTCGTCACCTTGATGACGTACTGGATCGGTCCGGGTGCGCTCACGAACTGTGACGACCCTCGGGTCTTCGTGATCTGCACCTTGTTCTCACGGTGCAACACGATCGTCGAGTCGTCCGCGGGCTTGGTGACGGTGAAGGACTGCTGGCCGAACTGACCGGTGCTCGTCGCCTGCACCTCATTGCTGATGACGCCGAGCTCGGTCTCGCCCGGGTTCGGCTGCAGGTCGGGACGCGTGGTCGACACCTCGACGCCGGGGTCGCTGCGCAGCGTGTCGCGACGCATCGTGGTCAGGTCGTAGGTGAGCTGCGGGTTGTACGGGCGCTCCCACTGCAGCACGTTGCCGTTCTCGTCGACCTGCTGCGCGCGGAACCGCACGCCCACCACGTCGCCCGCATCGGTCACGCCAGAGGGAAGGTCGAACGTGGTGATCTGGCCGGGTGTGGCATCCACCCACTCGCCGTTCACCCAGCACGCCGAGTCCTCGTCGATCGGTGCGCCGCCACAGGTCTCGGTGAGCTCGCCGTCGGCGCTCGTGAACGTCGTGCCGACGAGCACGTCCATCGCGACGTTGTTGACCGGGGCAGGCACGTTGATCTGCGCGCCCGTGAAGTCCATCGTGTTCCAGAACGTGTCGGTGGTGTCGGTCAGCGTGAACGACACCGCGCGAGCCGTGCCGTCGGGGCGACCGCCCAGGTGGGTGATGTAGCTCTTCGACTCGTCCTCGTAGATCTGGTCGGGCGTGATCTCTTTCGTCGTCGTGATGTCGTAGTTCGCCGCGACGATCACGAAGTCGTCGCTCGCGTCTGCCGCGCCCGTGCCGCACTGGTTGTCGGCGCAGTCGTCGAGCACGGGGCTCTCGAGCTGCGTGTGAGCGTTGTTCTCGATGCTCTCGCCGGTGGGGGTCACCGTGACCGGCGTGGCCGGATCGGACCGGAGCGTGTCGCGCAGCTGCCAGGTGAGGGTGACGCCGCCCTCAGCGCCGGATTGGATCAGCGCACTGCCGTCGGGTGAACGGAAGGCGACTTCGAATCCGGTGACGTCGCGCAGGTCGTCGGGCTCGAGATCGAGCGCCTCGCCGTAGTCGTACGTCGAGGTGACGCCGCTGCGCGAGAGCGTGACGGTGACGTCGTCGGCCGACGTATCGGCCGGTAGCCGGAACCCGTCGATGTCATACAGGTTGAGCGTGTCGAAGGCGGTGTCGGCGAGCGCCTCACCCGGCGTGGGATCGTCGATCACCATGCCCGAGACGCGCGCGGCCGACTTGTTGGTCGCCACGATCGTGCCACTGATGAGTGGATAGTCGTCGGGGTCGACGTTCTGCGACGGGTCGGGCAGACCGAGCTGGTCCTGGTCGAACTCCTTCGTCAGTTCGGCGTTGATCGGCTCGTCGACGATGAGGATCGTGTCGTCGGCCACATCGGTGCTGTCGACGCCGGTGGCCTCGTTGACACCGTGGGCACTCGCGGTGTTGTCGACGAGGCCCGCCTGGTCGGTGTTGTAGGTGTACGGGTGGAAGTTGCCCAGCACCCACTGCGACGGGTCGCTGCGCAGCGTGTCGCGCAGGCGGAAGTCCAGGTCGAAGGGACGACGGTCGTACGACGAGCCGATGCCGGCGCCGGCGACCTTCTCGGTCAGTACGAACCGCACCGACAGGGTGTCGGCGGCTTCGTCGTCGGTCAGCGTGTATCCGGCGAACTGGCCGTCGCAGTCGGAGGCGACGGCGCACGCCTCGTCGGTGATGTCGACCCAGTCGTCGGCATCCTCTGAATACAGCGACACTTCGGTGATCACGGCGTTCGAGATGAGCGGATCGGTCGCCGTCGTGACCGGGTCGATGCGCACGAGATCCCATGCGTCGAAGACGGACGCGGCGGTGTCGGTCGGGTTCTCGGTCTCAGAGATGTCGGTGAGCGTCATCTGCGAGATGTTGAGGCCGTCGGTGGACCACAGCAGGCGGACGGTGCGGACGTCCTGGGTCTGGGCGGGAACCGTGTCTTCGAGCCACTGCTTGTCGAGGAAGTCCACCCCGGTGCCGCCGCCGTCGATCGGGTTCACGTCGATGTCGGCCGAGGTGTCGTCCGTCTTCTCACCGCCGGCGTCGGGGTTGTCGACGAGCGATTCGGCGAAGTTCGTGAAGGTGACCGGTTCGTCCTGCTCGGTCGTGAGCTCGACTCCGATGTTGGTGGCGACGGTGAACCCGGGCGCCAGCTGATCGGGGCAGCCTTCGGCATCGAGCGGATCGTATTCGAGCTGGATGCCGCCGACATCGGGCACGACCTCGGCCGGGATGTCGTACGACCACAGGGTCTGCGGTCCGGTCACGGTGGTCAGATCCACCCAGTCGCCCTGAGACTTCGACCAGTAGCGGACGGTCAGCGTCGTGCACTCGGGAACGTCGGTGTTGTTGATCTCGGTCGCGGTGAAGTTGTTCCAGAACTCCGTCTGCACGCCGGGGAACTGGGGGTCCGAGATGACGAGCTTGTCGGATCCGGTGTTGGACTCGGGCGTGACGTTGCCGGTGAGGGTGACGTTCGAGGTCGTGCCGGGCGCACCCCAGATCGTGTCGGGGGTGATCGACTTCGTGACCGTCGTGTCGAGCGTCAGCGGGTCGATCGTGAACGGCGCCTCGTCGTCGTCGACGCCGGTCTGGCCATTGGTGTTCTCGACCTCGGTGTCGACGGCGTTCGTGCTCGAGACGGCGGTCTCGGTCGCGTTCGCCGTGACGTCCATCGGGAGCGTCGCGTAGGCGCCGGACACGATGTCGTCGCCATCGGCCGCGAACACGACGGTGAAGCCCTCGACGGTGCAGCCCGCAGTGGGATCGGGCAGCGTGTCGGGCGTCTCGGTCGTCTCCGTGCTGTCGTCGCAGTCACTGTATGTATAGGTAATCGTCGCCGATTTCGCCGCGACCGGCCATGCGACGCCGTCTCCGAATCCGTTGAACGTGAGGCCCTGATCACTGAACGTCGAGGTGCCGGCCGTCGGCTCGGTGATCGTCATCGTCTGCACGTTCTGCTCGCCGACCGTCGAGGTGATGGTCGCCGTGGTGCTCTGGCCGCTGACGAGCGAGTTGTCGGCGAAACCCTTCGTGATCGTGACGTCGGGCTTGCGCTGCGCGATGGTGATCGACGCATCGTCGGGGACGGGGTCGCTCGTGTCGTCACCCTTGGCGACGGTGGTCTCCGCGTCGTTCGTGACGGTCACGTCCTGGCCGTCGGGGATCGTCGTCACCGTGTCGTTGGTGACCGTGTGCACGACGACGGATCCGCTCGCCCCGGGCGCGAAGGTGCCGGTGAAAGTGACGCGGATGCCGCCCGCCTCGCTGATCGGGTCCGGCTCGGTCTCGGTCCAATCACCGTCGACGTAGTACTCGGTCGTCGTGGCCGTCGTTCCGGGCGGAGCCACGATGTCGAAGCCCGTGACGTCCAGATATCCGCCGAAGTCGGCCGGCGGGTCGATCGGATCCTGCACGACGATGGTGTCGACGTTCTGGTTCGACTGGTTGCTCGGCGCCAGCGTCCAGTCCACGGCCTGGCCGGGGAGAGCGGGCAGGGTCGTGGTCGGAGTGACGGACTTGACGAGGCCGGGCACCAGCGTCGTCTGCACGTCGAGCGTGATATCGGCGGTGTCGTTCGCAGCGGGAGCGTTGTCGGCGTCGACGTTCGCCGTGTTGGTCACCGTCGCGCCGTCCCAGGTGCCGTCGGCGGTCGGATCGACTTTCGCGTGCACCGTGATCACCATGCTGTTGCCGCCCGCCCACGTCGCCGGCGTCGCATCGAGATCGGTGGCGGCGCGGACGGTGAAGCTCTGGCCGGCGGTATCGATCTGCACATCGGATTCACCGATGGGCTGACCGCTCGCCGCCGCGAGCTGCACCGTGACCGCCGGTGAGAAGTCGGGGTCGAAGATGAGCGGGTCGGGCAGGGAATCGGTCACCAGCGTGTTGTCGCAGCCGCCCTGGTTGGTCGACGAGCAGTTGATGGTGATCGTGTAGGTGATCGGATCACCGGGCGCGTACGGGCCGGGGTCGACGACGCTCTTGTCGATCTGGAACAGCGCGGTGTCTTCAGCGAGCGCCGCCGGCACTGCTCCGACGAACACGGTCGCGGCGGCGAGCACCACCGCGGTCAGCCCCGCGAGAAGACCCCTCCGACGTTCCATACCTAGACCCCCGTCACGCAGCACGTACTCGGTTCAGCCTAGGACCTGTTCACAGCCGATTTCCAGACCCACAGGTGTGACAGGTGTGAATCGTGTGACACCCGTGAGTGGCCACGGACACCGACCCGCGGCATCCGGCACGCCCTCGGTAAGCTGGAGACCATGTCGAAGGTCCTCCAGTCCCTGCCCGTCGGCGAGCGCGTCGGCATCGCCTTCTCGGGGGGCCTTGACACCTCCGTCGCCGTCGCGTGGATGCGCGACAAGGGCGCGATCCCCTGCACCTACACCGGCGACCTCGGGCAGCCCGATGAGGACGACATCGACGCGATCCCGAACCGGGCGCTCGAGTACGGCGCCGAGCTGTCGCGCCTGGTCGACTGCAAGCCCGCCCTCGTCGAAGAGGGCTTCGGCGCCCTCGCGTGCGGCGCGTTCCACATCCGCTCGGGCGGACGCACCTACTTCAACACGACGCCGATCGGGCGCGCGGTCACCGGCACACTGCTGGTGCGCGCCATGAAAGAGGACGGCGTCGACATCTGGGGCGACGGCTCCACCTACAAGGGCAACGACATCGAGCGGTTCTACCGCTACGGCCTGCTGGCCAACCCCGCCCTGCGCATCTACAAGCCGTGGCTCGACGCGGACTTCGTGACGCAGCTCGGCGGCCGCAAAGAGATGAGCGAGTGGCTCGTCGAGCACGGCTTCCCGTACCGCGACTCGGCCGAGAAGGCCTACTCCACCGACGCCAACATCTGGGGCGCCACCCATGAGGCCAAGACCCTGGAGCACCTCGACGTCTCGCTCGAGACCGTCGAGCCCATCATGGGCGTGCGGTTCTGGGACCCGTCGGTCGAGATCGAGACCGAAGACGTCACAGTGACCTTCGAGGCCGGCCGCCCGGTCGCGCTCAACGGCGTCGAGTTCAGCGACCCGGTGCAGCTGGTGTTCGAGGCGAACCGCATCGGCGGCCGCCACGGTCTCGGCATGAGCGATCAGATCGAGAACCGCATCATCGAGGCGAAGTCGCGCGGCATCTACGAGGCACCGGGCATGGCGCTGCTGTTCACCGCGTACGAGCGCCTGGTCAACGGCATCCTGAACGAAGACACCCTCGCGACCTACCACGAGCAGGGCCGTCGCCTCGGCCGCCTCATGTACGAGGGCCGCTGGCTCGAGCCGCAGTCGCTCATGCTGCGTGAGTCGATCCAGAAGTGGGTGGGCTCGACCATCACCGGCTCGGTCACGCTGCGCCTGCGCCGCGGCGAGGACTACACGATCCTCGACACCGACGGCCCGCGCCTGTCGTACCACCCCGAGAAGCTGTCGATGGAGCGTGTCGGCGACGCCGCGTTCGGCCCCACCGACCGCATCGGCCAGCTGACGATGCGCAACCTCGACATCGCCGACTCGCGCGTGCGCCTGGAGCACTACGCGGCGGCCGGAATCATCGGCGGCGCGACCGGCGAGCTCGTCGGCCACCTGGCGCAGGGCGAGGCGGGCGAGATCACCGAGAGCGCGACCCCGCTCTCGGCCGCGGGCGAAGAGCTGGCCGAGGCGACGGATGCCGCGAACGAGGCATCCGCCTTCGACCTCGGCACCGACTGAGCCGAGCCGTCCCGCCCGCCTGCGAGGCCGACCGCCTCGGTGGCGGTGATCCCGCGCGCCGCCTACGCTGGCGGTCGTGAGCCCGGGGATTCCCGCGACGATGCGCGCCGCCGTGCACGACCGCTACGGCGGGATCGAGCAGCTCCGCCTGGAGGACGTGCCGGTTCCGGCGCCGGGCGCGGGTGAGGTGCTCGTCGAGGTGGTCGCGACCTCGATCAACCTCTCGGACTGGGAAGGCCTGCGCGGGTCTCCGGCCTACGCGAGGATCGCCGGCGGACTGCGACGCCCGCGACAGCGGGTCCTCGGATCGGACATCGCGGGCCGCGTGGCCGCCGTCGGCGACGGGGTCACGCGCTTCGGCGTCGGCGACGAGGTCTACGGCGACAACCTGGCGCGCAAGGGCGGGTTCGCGCAGTTCGCCGTCGCGCCCGAGACGGCACTCGCCCGCAAGCCCTCGGGCCTCAGCTTCGCCGAGGCGAGCGCGATCCCGCAGGCCGGGGCGATCGCGCTCCAGGCGGTCGCGCGGGGCCGAGCGGGAGAGCGGATCCTGATCAACGGCGCCGGCGGCGGTTCCGGCGCTTTCGCCATTCAGCTCGCGGTAGCCGCCGGGATGCAGGTGACCGGCGTCGACAACGCGGCGAAGCTCGAATTCATGCGTGAGCTCGGCGCCCATCGGGTGCTCGACTACCGCGCCGAGGATCCGGCGCGACGAGACTTCACCCGGACCGGACCGTACGACCTCATCGTGGACTTCGTCGCGCATCGCTCGGTCTTCGCGTACCGGCGAGCGCTCGCGCCGGGGGGCCGCTACTACGTGGTCGGCGGCACGCTGCGGGCGCTCCTGCGTGTGCTCACGCTGGGCACGATCGTCGGCGCCCTCAGCGGGACGACGCTGCGGGTGCTCGTCGTGCGCGAAGGACCCGAGCAGTTCGCGCCGATGGCGGACATGATTCTTGGCGGCGAGGTCCGGGTCCGGATCGACAGACGGTTCCCGCTGGAGGAGGTCGCCGCCGCGCTGGTGCATCACGGCGAGGGGCGTGCGCGCGGGAAGGTCGTCGTCGAGGTGCAGCCCGCCTAGCTATCTTGCACACCAGTGTGCATGTTATGTACACTGAAGGCATGTCCGACACGACTCAGACGCGCCGTCCGCGCCGTGATGCCCGCGAGAACCGCGCCGGCATCCTGGCCGCGGCCCATATCGCCCTCGCGCACGATCCCCGCGCCTCGGTCGACGCGATCGCTCGTCAGGCCGGCCTCTCGCGCCGCGCCCTGTACGGCCACTTCGACGACCGCGACGCGCTGGTGAGCGAGCTCGTCGCGCAGGGCGCCGAGCGCTTCAACGCAGTGGCCGCCACCATCGACGACACCGATGCCCGCGTCGCGCTCGCCCGACTGGCCGGCGCCCTGTGGAACGAGGCCGCGCACGTGCAGGTGCTCGCCGCGATCGCCCTCGACGAGGCACACCTCGAAGAGACCGCGACCGCACTGGCGCCGCTGCGCCGCACCGTCGTGCGCATCGTCCGCGAGGGGCAGGACGCCGACGTGCTGCGCACCGATGTCGCCGCCCCCACGCTCGCGCGCCTGGTCGAAGAGACGGCGCGCACCGTCATCACCCGCATCGACGCCTCGTCACCCGAGGCGCGCACGCTGGCCGTCCGCGCGGTGCTCAGCATCGCCGGGCTGTCGTGGCGGCAGGCCGCGGCGCTGCTCGACATGCATCCCGAGATCCTCGCCGACGTCGCCCGCACCGAGGAGGCTGGCGCGTGAGGGTCGTGCTCGACGCGGTCGGCAAGGGCCGCCGCGAACACGCGCTTCCCGTGACCTCGACCGCCTACGCCTCCGGCACGGCGACCCTGGTCGTCGCCGAGACCGAGCAGCGTCCGACCGTGCTCGGCCTCATCGCCTCGGGCCGCATGCGTCCCGACACGGGTCGCGTCGAGCTCGACGGAAAGGTGGATGCCTCCGCCCTGCGCCGCCGTGTCGCCCTGGTCGACGCGCCCGAGGTGTCGGAGCCGGAGCCGAACGTCACCCTGGCCGGCGTCGTGGCCGAGGAGCTCATGTTCGCCGGCCGCGCCTCACACCCGATCGCGGTGCAGAACTGGCTGGCCGACAACTCGCTCGCAGAGGCGGCATCCCTTCCCGTCTCGAACGTCGAACCCGCCGACCGCGTGCGCGCCCTGTGCGAGCTCGCCGTGTTGCGCAAGGGCGTCGAGGGCATCGTGCTCGTCTCGCCCGACCGCCACGGCGGCGAGCCGGCCACGTGGTGGGCGATCGCCCGGGAGTTCGCGGACCGCGGGCTCGCGGTGCTCGTGATCGCGGGGCAGGCGTCGGCGCCTGTCGCGCTTCCGGTCGTTGAGCGAGCGGAGCGAGTCGAAACGTCGCGAGCCGATCTCGACAACGACCCGACCGTCGGCCAGGGCGTTTCGTCTCGCTCGTTCCTCGCTCGCTCAACGAGCGGCGGCCCGCACCTTCGCAGGCTCACCGCGCGCACGAGGGGGGGCCGCGCATGAAGGTCCCGCAGATGATCCTCGCCGAGCTGCGGCGACTCACCTCGACGCGCATGTCGCTCATCGCGCTCGTGGCGCTCATCGCGGTGCCGATCCTGTACGGCGGGCTGTACCTGTGGGCCAACCGCGACCCGTACGGCCAGCTCGACCAGGTGCCGGTGGCGCTCGTCGTCGCGGACGCCGGCGCCGAACTGAACGGCGCCGAGCGCAACCTCGGCGACGAGGTGGCCCAGCAGCTCATCGAGGACGGCTCGTTCGACTGGCACCTGACGACCGAGTCCGAGATGACCGCCGGTCTCGACGACGGCACGTACGACTTCGGCGTCGAGCTGCCCGCCGACTTCACCGCGGCCATCGCCTCGATCACGTCGGGAGACCCGCACCCGGCCGACATCGTGCTGCACACCAGCGACGCGAACAACTACCTGGCTTCGACGATCGGCACGCAGGCGGTCGAGAAGATCCGCACGACCGTCACCGAGAAGGTGGTGGCCGAGGCGGGGCTCACGATGCTCGACGCCCTCGACACGATCCGCGTGCAGCTGACCGACGCCGCCACAGGTGCGGGGCAGCTCGTCGACGGGCTCGCGCAGGCCGGCGACGGCGCAGCGCAGCTCACGGCCGGCGCGACCCAGCTGGCAGACGGCACCGTGCAGCTGCGCGACGGCGCCGCGCAGCTCTCGGACGGCTCCGCGCAGGTCGCCGACGGCGCCGCCCAGGTCGCCGCGGGCACGGCGCAGCTCGACGCCATCGCCGACCGGATCGGCACCGCAGCCTCCGACGCGACCTCGACACTGCCGCAGGTGCGTGCCGACATCGCCGCGAAGCTCACCGAGACCGGGCTCGACCAGGCCCAGATCGACGACGTGCTGGCCGCGCTCGATCCCGTGGGCGACCGGCTCACCGCGGTCAACAACCGCGTGCAGGGCGCCGTCGCGCAGATCGATCGACTCGACTCCGGCGCCCAGCAGGTGTCGGCGGGTGCTGCGACGGTCGCCGGCGGCGCCGCGACCCTCGCGGCGGGCACCGCGACCGCCGCCGACGGTGCGGCCAAGCTGCGCGACGGCTCGACGGCCCTCGGCAGCGGGATCACCCAGCTCGAAGACGGTGCGACGCAGCTGCGCGACGGACTCAGCGCGGGGGCCGCGCAGCTGCCGTCGTATGACGCCGACACCAGGGAGAAGCAGGCCGACACACTGGCCGCGCCGGTCGACATCGAGCGCTCGTCGCTCACCCAGGCGCAGAACTACGGCGCGGGACTCGCGCCGTTCTTCGCCGCCCTCGCCGGCTGGATCGGCATCTACGCGCTGTTCCTCATCGTCAAGCCGGTCTCCAAGCGCGCGGTGACGGCGCTGCACTCCCCGATCCGCATCACGCTGGCCGGCTGGGCGACGCCCGCCCTCCTCGGCGGCGTGCAGATGCTCGGGCTGTTCGGCGTGCTCTCGCTCGCCCTCGGCTTCTCGTTCGCGCATCCGCTCGCGACGCTCGGCATTCTGCTGCTGGCCTCGGCCACGTACGCGGCGATCGTGCTCGCGCTGAACGTCTGGCTCGGCTCGGTCGGGCAGTTCCTGGGCCTCGTGCTCATGGTGCTGCAACTCGTGACCGCCGGCGGCACGTTCCCGTGGCAGACGCTGCCGGCGCCGCTCGCGGCGCTGCACCACGTGCTGCCGATGGGCTACGTCGTCGACGCGATGAGACAGGTCATGTACGGCGGCAACGCCGACCGCGTCTGGCTCGACCTCACCGTGCTCGTGGCATGGCTGGTCGGCGCCGGGGTGCTCGCGGCCATCGGGGTGACCCGCATGACCCACTTCCGCACCCTGCGCGACCTGCAGCCGAGTGTGATCGGCTGACACCTCGGAGAAGGGGATGCCGGCGCTCGGCATCCCCTTCTCCATCGCTTCTTACAGCGGGCCGCCGCCTTCGCAGGTGCGGTCGCCGATCTGCGTCGAATCCCCCTGCCCAGGGAACCAGGCCAGGTTGCCGTCGCGGTCCTGGTACCAGAACGCGGGGATGATGTCCTCGTCGTCCTGGTGCTTCTCGTGGGCACGGATCACCGCCGTCTTGTCGGTCTCGATGAAGACGAACGGGTTCTTCGCGCTGTGGGTGGCGTGACAGTACGCGACCCGGTGCGACCCGTCGACGGGCTGCGAGGCGAGTGCGGGTGCGGCGCTCCCGAGCGCGACGACCGCCGTGAGTGAAACGGCCGCCGCCAGGGCGACGGACCGGCGCGAGACGCGCGTGTGCATGGACATAGTGGATCTCCCCCAGTTGAGATCGGACCAGTGAACGCGTCCGAGTCTGGCACTGCCTCCGGGCGACGACAAGGGGCCGGTCGCGTGCCGAAAAGCGAGCAGGATTCGGCTCGGGGCGCGGGTCGGGATACGATGCGGAACAGGCCGCGTGCACCCCGAACGCCTGCGGCACCCCGTCTCGCGGTGTCCGGCACCGCGTGTCCCCCACCTCTGCCCGGAAAGCTCTCAATGTCGAAGCCCCCCGCCTCGCCCTATGCCACCGACGACACCGTTCCGCGCCGCTCCATAGGACGCGGCATCGGGATCACGCTGTTCTCGATCCTCGCCGCGGTGGTGGTGATCGCCCTGGTCGCAGTCGGCTTCGTCACCTACACGGTGCAACGCTCGTTCCCGCAGCTGAGCGGCGAGATCACGGTCACGGGCCTCGACGACCAGGTCACCGTGCAGCGCGACGCGCTCGGCGTGCCCACGATCACGGCGGACTCTTCGCACGACCTGTTCTTCGCGCAGGGCTACGTGCAGGCGCAGGACCGCTTCTGGGAGATGGACTTCCGCCGGCACGTGACGAGCGGCCGCCTGTCGGAGCTGTTCGGCGAGTCGCAGCTCGGTACCGACAAGTTCCTGCGCACCCTCGGCTGGCACGCCATCGCCGAGCAGGAGGTCGAGGCGCTGAGCGACACCGAGCGCGCGTACTACGAGGCGTACGCCGACGGCGTCAACGCCTACCTCGCCGATCACCAGGGCGCCGACGCCTCGTTCGAGTACGCGGTGCTGGGGCTGCAGAACCCCGACTACGAGATCGAGCCGTGGACCCCCGCCGACTCCGTCGCCTGGCTGAAGGCGATGGCCTGGGACCTCCGCAGCAACATCGAGTCCGAGACCGAGCGCGCCGTGCTCGCGTCGGACTACAGCGAAGCGCAGATCGACGAGCTGTACCCGGGCTACCCGTTCGACCGCAACCCGGTCATCGTGCCGAAGATCTCGACCGTCCCCGCGCTCGGCACCGCGCCCGACGCCACGGCCGAGGGCACGACGGACGGCGCGACCGAGGGCGACGCCGCCGGCGACGCGGCGGGCTCGACGGACGGCAGCACCGTGGGGATCGAGTGGACCCAGGTCGACAGTGTGATCGAGGCCGTCGGCGAGCTCGTCGGCGACGCGGGCGAGGGCATCGGCTCGAACTCGTGGGTCGTCTCAGGTGCGAACACCGACACCGGCAAGCCGCTGCTGGCCAACGACCCGCACCTGGGCGCGTCGCTGCCGAGCGTGTGGCACCAGATCCAGCTGAAGTGCGCGGACGTCACCGAGGCCTGCCCGTTCGACGTCGCCGGCTTCTCGTTCTCGGGCCTTCCGGGTGTCGTGATCGGCCACAACGAGCGCGTCGCGTGGGGCTTCACCAACCTCACCACCGACGTCACCGACCTGTACCTCGAGAAGATCCAGGGCGACTCGTACTGGTACGACGGCGCCCTGGTGCCGCTGGAGACCCACACCGAGACCTTCAAGGTGGCCGGCGGCGACGACGTCGAGCTCGAGGTGCGGGCCACGGCGAACGGACCGATCGTGTCGGGCCTCACCGACGACTTCACCGAGATCGCCGAGAACCCGTATGTGGGCACCGGCGGCACGGTGACCGCGCCGCCGGCCGACGCACCCGAGGGCGAGTACGCGGTGAGCCTGCGCTGGACCGCGCTGCAGCCCGGGACGACGGCATCCGCGATCTTCGCCCTCAACACGGCGAAGGACTTCGACGACTTCCGCGGCGCGGCGGCGCTGTTCGACGTACCGGCGCAGAACCTCATCTACGCCGACGTCGACGGCAACATCGGGTACCAGACGCCCGGCAAGCTGCCGATCCGCGGTGCGGCCGACGGCTCGATGCCCCAGCCGGGATGGAGCTCGGCCTACGCATGGCAGGGCTACATCCCGTTCGAAGAGCTGCCGGTCTCGTACAACCCCGAAGAGGGCTACATCGTCACCGCCAACAACGCCATCGTGGGTCAGGACTACCCGCACTTCCTCACGAGCGACTGGGACTACGGCTGGCGCGCCGCCCGCATCACCGAGCTCATCGAGCGCGCCATCGCCAAGGGTCCGGTGACCGCGGACGACCTCAACGCGATCCAGGCCGACAACTACTCCTACATCGGCATGCGGCTGACCGCCGCGTACACCGACATCGAGACGGGCGACACCCGCACCGACGCGGCCCTCGACCTGCTGCAGGAGTGGGACGCCCAGGCGAGCGCCGACTCGCCGGCCGCCGCGTACGCGAGCGTGCTGTGGGACACCCTCGCGCAGAACGTGTTCGAGAAGGGCCGCGAGAACCCCGCGCCGCTGAGCGGTCAGGGGCGCCTCTTCCTGGTCATGGACTCGCTGCTGGCCGATGACGCGTCGCCGTGGTGGACGAACGACGAGCTCGGCGTCTCGGGCATGCGCGAGATGCTCAAGCGGTCGGCGATCGACGCGTACGAGCGACTCGAGAAGGCACAGGGCGACAATGAGTCGCGCTGGAACTGGGGTGCGCTGCACGCGCTGCCGCTCAACAACGGCTCGTTCGGCGAGTCGGGCATCGCACCGATCGAGTGGTTCTTCAACCGGGGGCCGTTCCCGGTCGGCGGCGGCTCGTCGGTCGTGAACGCGACAGGCTGGGACCTCGGTTCGGGGGACTTCGCGACGGTCACGGTGCCGTCGATGCGCATGATCGTCGACCTCGACGACTTCGACGCGTCGCGCTGGAACCAGCTCACCGGCGAGAGCGGCCACGCCTTCCACACGAACTACACCGACCAGGTCGAGTCGTGGCAGAAGGCCGAGCTCAGCCCCTGGGCGTTCTCGAAGAAGGCGGTCGCGGCCGCGACGACCGACACGCTGTTCCTGAAGCCCTGACCCTCGCTCCCCCTGCCCCGTCCGCAGAATCCCCGGTCTCGCCGAGACCGGGGATTCGTGCTGAGGCATGGGGCTTCGCCACGGGTCTCGGCGCGGATCCCCCGGCTCGGCGTGCAGATCCCCGGGTTCGGGATGCCGGTGACCGGGCGGACCGGCCGGCATCGGTTCACCAGCCGACGTCGTCGAGCCCGGTCAGGTCGATGCCGAGGTCGCCGAGGTCGATGGGGCCGTCGCCCCGCTCGGCGACCACACTCGTACCGTCGGCAGGGCCGTCGAGCGCCACATCGGCGGCCCACACGAGGGCACCGGTGACGAGCGATGCGCCGACCAGCAGCGCCACCCACGCCCGCAACGGCCAGGGCCTGCCATCGGCTGTCGGTGCGGCATCCGTTTCTCGAACGCTGCGCCACGGACGCGGGCCCGGGCCGGTCGCCGCGCGCAGTTCGGCAGCGTCGATCAGCAGACCGACCAGCACGTCGAGCTGACCAGGTGTCAGTTCGTCGAACGCGGCGGCGAGCTCGGGGGTGAGCGCCGACCCGCTGTCGCGCAGCGCGACGAGGTAGCGCGCGAGAGCGGCATCGTCGTCGAGACCGGGGCGGCGGTCGGCGCTCACGAGGTGCTCCGGGTGATCGTGTACCCGCCCGACGCGAGCGCCTGGGCCATGTACGCGGCGTACCAGCGCGGCCAGTCCTCGTCGTACACCCCGCCCAGGTCGTCGCGCTCATGCTCGCCGTGTGCGGAGGCGGTGCGGATCAGCAGTTCCCGCAGGAAGGTCTCGGCGTCGGGCACCGGCGTCTCGTGCGACATCGTCAGGTCCTCTCGGCGATCAGCGGCCCGGTGCCCGCGTGACGATCTGCTGCAGCACCCAGCCGTTGCCGTCGGGGTCTGCGAACGAGGCGTAGGTGCCGTAGCTGTCGGTGGCCGGGTGCGGACCGGCGACGCGGTTCTCGGCGCCCGCCCAGTGGAAGATGCCGTCGGCGTCGTGCCACAGCTCGCTGACCTCGGCGCCCCGCTCGATCAGCTCGGCACGGGCCGCCGCGATGTCGGTCGTGATGAGGTGCAGTCCCTGCGTGGATCCGGGCTCGGCGGTTGTGAGCTTCTCGCCGAAGATGATGGATGCCGCCGACCCGGGCGGCGTGGCCTGCACGACGCGAAGCCCGCGCTCGGAGCGGAAGTCCGCGTCGAGACGGAAGTCGAGCGCTTCGTAGAAGGCCTTCGAACGATCGACGTCCGAGACGGGGATGACGACGACTTCGAGCTTCAGGTCCATGGATTCTCTCCTCATTCGTCCGGTGCGTCACCGGTCTGACTGGTGACTACCTTGCTCCTTGAATCGTCACCTGTCAAGCAGGTGACGAACATTCGGCCGCATCGGCGAATCACCTGTCAGAATGGTGATGTGATCCACGCCTTCCCCTGCGGCACGCTCGCCCTCGACTTCGTGGGCACGTTGCGCGCGCGACGCAACGACGAGCCCACCGAGAAGCTCACCGTGCCGACCGACCTCGACGCGTGGTTCGTCGAGTCGGGTCTCGTGCCGCGGGCCGAGGCATCCGATCCGTCCGACCTGGAGGCCGCGGTCGAGGTGCGCGAGGCGATCTACGCGCTCGTGTGGGCGCGCCTGCACGACCGCGCGCTGCCGGCCGGCGCGGTGACGACCCTCAACGCCGTCGCGGCGCAGCCGCCGCTGGCCGCCGCCCTGACGCCCGACGGCTGGGCGCGCTCGGGTACGCCCCGGCAGGCGCTGTCGCACCTCGCGCGCGAAGCGGTCGAGATCGTCGGCGGCGAAGAGGCCGCGCTGCTGCGCGAGTGCGCACGCCCCGAGTGCACGCAGGTGTACCTCGACACGTCACGCGGACACCGGCGCGAGTGGTGCTCGATGGCGACGTGCGGCAGCCGCATGAAGGCGAAGGCCTACCGCGAACGCCGCAAGGCCGACGCTGCCTGAGCCGGGTCAGAGTCAGCCGAGGCGCTCGGCGAGGGCGACCGTGATCCCCTCGGGTCCGCGCACGTAGGCCATGAGCCAGATCCCCTCGTACTCGCCGATGCCGCCGATCAGACCGAAGCCCTCGTCTGCGAGGCGGGCGACCTCGGCGCGCAGGTCGTCGACCTGGAACGCCAGGCTGCGCAGGCCGAGCTCGTTCGCCATGGCAGCGGGCGAGCCTTCGACCGGGTCGGGGCGTACGAAGCTCGACAGCTCGACGCTCGTACCGCCGCCCGGCGGGTGGAGCATGACGATCTCGGTGCGCGAATCCGGGATTCCGCACACCGTGTCGATGAACTCGCCCTCGACGAACGTGCGGCCCTCGATCTCGAGACCGAGCGCGACGAAGAACGCCGTCGCCGCGTCGAGGTCGCGGACCGTCACGCCCACGTGGTCGAAGGTGGTGATGGGCGCCATGGCGTGGCCTCCTGTGCTCGTCGTCCCGTGCGCTGCACGTCGGAGCCTACGGCCGCACCATGGCGCCCGTAGAGTCGCCGGGTTCTCACCCGCCGAGGTCTGTCGAATACGGCAGCATCAACCACACTCCAACGCTCGGACAGGCGTCAGGTATGAGCACGTCGTCGGGCACGTGCTCGCCCTTCCTGTAAATGTGCGCGGCCTGCATATGGATCTGGTCGCCGACCGCGAACGTTGGTTCGTCGAGTTCGAGAATGTCAGGGGTGACGACCGAGATGTTGCCATCCGCATCAAGCGTGCTCCCTAACGGCACAGCGAGAATCATGGGCGATTCGTCGTACCCGGGTAGCTCAACTCCGACGCAGCCGTCGCCGAGATCGATGACATCTGCTGGTTGAGCGATCGCCAGAATGCCTTGAGGTGCCGGATACACCGCTACCTGCACGGCTCCGTTGTCGAGAACTTCCGGGGAGCCAGCGCAGGACGCCAAGGCACCTGCCGCAAGCAGCAGGACGAGCGCACCCCACGGCCGCATGGTCACCCTGTAAAGACCACCGTGTTCAGTAGGTTCACAGCGCCAATTCTCGTAAAGAAGGACCGGGTGGCGCCACCGACAGGGCCGTAACCATTTGAGATGCCCTTCGCGCCGTTCCCGTAGAACCACGGTCCACCGCTGTCGCCTGAGACAACAATGTTTTCTGTCGATGCGTAGAGGCCGCAATAGCCCGCATTGCAGTAACCGGTGCCGTACACCGTGCTGCAGTTATAGCCGGTGGTCCGCCCGTACTTGCAAACCACCGTACCTACTCCAGGGTTGAGGCCGCTGTCCGCGTATCGAAACGCCCCAGGGCTGTATTGAAAGGCGTTGGAGGGCGACCCCGACGTGGCCGCAGACCATCGGAGGTCTCCGTTACCCGAAGCAAGCACAGCTACCGGGCTGAAATTGGCACCGTCGTAGATCGAGATCGCAGGGCAGTGTGCAGCTCCGGTGATTCCGTACGTCGACCCTGAGCGAACGACGAATGCGGCCGTGCAGCTGCCGGTGATCATTCCGCCGCGGTACGCGAGACCACTATCCAGCGACCCGACTGAACGCAGTTCGATCGACCCGGCGTAGTCACCCGCCCGGCGGTCCATCTGCAGTGACTCATCGAGGCTGCCGACGTACTCGATGACGACCTTGCCTGTCTCAGATCAGCACCCGAACTTCTTTGTACGGTTTTGGGCGTCATGCGAATCGACGCCCCTGCTAAGTAGTGTCCGGCACCTTCCGATCTGGGACACCTCAGGCCAAGAACGTTCGATCGACCCCTATTCGACGAGCTTGCCGACGACCGACACCTCGCGCATGAGCGCGGCGATCTCGTCCGGGATCGGCGGGATCGCCTCGCGCACCACACCCGTCTCGGGCGACCAGACCAGGTTCACCTGGAGCTCGGGATCCAGGTCGGGGTAGTCGCTGCGGTTGTGGCATCCACGCGTCTCACGCCGTTCGAGAGCTGCTTCGAGGGTCGCGCGGGCGGCGAGCGCCGCCGACTTGAGGTCGAACGCGTGCGCGAGGTCGTGGAACCCTGCGATGTCGGGGTGCACGCCGATGTCGGCCATGCGCGCCTCGATCGCATCGAGCTCGGCGAGGCCCGTGAGCAGCCCCTGCTCGTCGCGCACGACGCCGGCGTGCTCGGTCATCACATCGCGGATCGCGCGCTGCAGGGCGCGGACGTTCTCGGTTCCGGATGCCGCCAGCAGGCCTGAGATCTCGCTCCGGGCCGTCTCGACCGACGCCGCCGAGCGCTGCTGCGCGGGCAGGGCGGCCGAGTACGCGGCCGCCGCCTGGCCGACGATGCGGCCGAAGACGAGCAGCTCGATGAGCGAGTTGCCGCCGAGGCGGTTGGCGCCGTGCAGACCCGACGAGGCCTCGCCGATCGCATACAGGCCGGGCACGTCGGTCGAGTGGTCCGACGAGCGCACCCACACGCCGCCCATCGAGTAGTGCGCCGTCGGCGCGATCTCGATCGGCTCCTTCGTGATGTCGAGCATCTGCAGCTCGAGCATCGTCTGGTACACCCGGGGCAGGCGGGTCATGATGACCTCGCGGGGCAGGTGCGAGACGTCGAGCCACACGCCGCCGTTCGGGGTGCCGCGGCCCTCCTTGATCTCGGTGTAGCAGGCGAGGGCGACGCGGTCACGGGTCGACAGCTCGAGGCGCTCGGGGTCGTACTTGTGCATGAACCGCTCGCCCAGCCCGTTGCGCAGGATGCCGCCCTCGCCGCGCGCGGCTTCGGAGATCAGCGTGCCGGCGGCGTTCTCGGGCTCGATGATGCCGCTCGGGTGGAACTGCACGAGCTCGGGGTCGCGCAGCCTGCCGCCCGCCTCGACGGCGAGGCGGAACGAGTCGCCGGTGTTCTCGTCACGGCGCGACGACGTGCGGCGCCAGATGCGGTTGTGGCCGCCGGCGGCGAGGATGACGGCATCCGCGTGGATCAGGTAGCGCGTGCCGTCTTCGAGGTCGAACCCGTACGCGCCGAACACGGCGCCGTCGTCATTCACGAGGATGCGCGTGACGTAGACGGTGTCGAGGATCGGAACCCTGAGCTGGGCGGCGCGGTTCACGAGCGTGCGCTGGATCTCCAGGCCGGTGTAGTCGCCCGCGAAGGCGGTGCGGCGGTACGTGTGCGCGCCGAAGAAGCGCTGCGAGATGCGGCCGTCGTCCTCGCGGGCGAACGGCATGCCGTAGCGCTCCAGGTCGTCGATGCCTCGGGCGGCGCCCTTCGTCACGACCTCGACGGTCTCGGGGTTGGCGAGCAGGTAGCTCTCTTTGAGGGTGTCGGCGGCGTGCTGCTGCCAGGTGTCTTCGGGGTCCATGGTGGCCAGCGACGCGTTGATGCCGCCGGCGGCGAGCGAGGTGTGGGCGTCAGACTTCGGGCGCTTGCCGAGGGCGAGCACGTCGACGCCCGCCTCGGCGAGCTCGATGGCCGCGCGCAGGCCCGAGCCTCCGGTGCCGATGACGAGGACGGTGGTGGACAGCTGACGTTCTGAGGGGGTCACACGAAGACGCTAGGTCGATCCTTTCGATTACTCCAATGCATAATGTTGGTCATCTCGATGCGGTTAGGCTATGGATGTGAATCTGGAGCAGCTCAAAGCCTTCGTCGAGGTGGCTCAGGTGGGCAACTTCACACGTGCCGCCGAGCGCCTGCATCTGGCCCAGCCGTCGCTGAGCCGCCAGATCACGGCTCTGGAGCAGGACCTCGGCATGGAGCTCTTCCACCGCGCCCGAGCCGGGAGCACGCTCACCGTCGCCGGCGAGTCGCTGCTCCCCCTCGCGCGCCGCATGCTCGCCGACGCCGACTCGGTGCGCCGTGAGCTCGCCGAGCTGGCGGGGCTGCAGCGCGGCCGCGTGCGGCTCGGCGCGACACCGACCCTGTGCGTGAGCCTCGTCGCCGAGGTCTTCACCGCCTTTCACGCCGCGCACCCCGCCATCGAGCTGCAGATCTCGGAGCATGGGTCGCGACGGCTGCTCGAAGAGCTCGGCGCGGGCGAGCTCGACCTCGCGCTCGTCACGACATCCGACTCCGCGCCACCCGAGCGCTTCACCGTGACCCCGCTGCTGGTCGAGGAGCTCGTCGTGATCTCGTCCAGCGGCGCTCCGCCGGTGACGGCGGGCGATGCCATAGAGCTCGCCGACGTCGCTGCGCTGCCGCAGGTCGTGTTCAGCCGCGCCTACGACCTCCGCGCCGCGACCGACGCGGCATTCCGTGCCGCGGGACTGACACCGCGCGCGGCCGTCGAGGGAGCCGAGATGGATGCCGTCCTGCGATTCGTCGAACGCGGGCTCGGGGTCGCCATCGTCCCTGCGATGGTCCTCGTCGAGCGGCCGGGCCTGCGTGCGGTGCGGCTGCGCGACTCCACCCTCACCCGCACGATCAGCCTGGCGCGTCCCGCCGACATGGCCCCGACCTCGGCCGTGGCGGTGATGCAGCGCACGATCGCGCGCACGGCCGGCGAGCTCGCCGCCGCGGCCGGCGAGACGATGCGCCCGGCCGCTGTCGATCAGGGCGCCACCCGATCGTCATCCCCGTGAGGGACCGCCGCGAGACATACTCGTGACGGACGCACCGACGGAGGACGCCATGGCTCGCACGACCGGACCGCTCGACATCCGCTTCACCGCCACGCTCGGCAAGGTGCGCGAAGGCGACACCTGGACGTGCGTGCAGCTGCCTGACTCTGCAACGATCTTCGGCACCCGCGGGCTCGTCAAGGTGTCGGGTACGGTCGACGGCCACCCCTTCGACGGCGCATTCATGGCGCTCGGCGACGGCACCCACAAGCTGCCCATCGCCTCGGGCATCCGCCGGGCGATCGGCAAGACCGACGGCGACGAGGTCGAGGTGCACCTCACCGAGCGCCGGTCCTGACGGGCGGCGCGGCCCGTCAGTTGATGATCGCGCCCCGCTCGTCCGCGGCCAGTTCGGCCAGGCGGTCACGCCACTGCTGCAGCGCCTCGGGCGTGAGCCGCGCCCAGTCCACGACCTCGCCGACGACCCGCAGCGGCTCCGTGCTCCGGTACGACCGCGTCGGGTTGCCCGGGAACTTCTTGTCGGTGACGTTCGGGTCGTCCTCGAACGGACCGGTCGGCTCCACGAGGTAGACGCGCGGCTCGCCGTCGCCGGCGGCGAGCTCCGCCGCCAGCCCGGCCCCGTCGCGCAGCGCGGTGAAGTAGATGTGGTTCATCACGATCTCGGGCCGGTAGTTCGAGCGGAACCCGGCGGTCAGCAGCTCGCCCTCGCGCAGGTCTGCCTTCGTGCCGTGGAAGAACGGGCCCTCATCCAGCGGTGTCGTCACCGGGCCAGCCTAAGCGGCTCTCGCCGGGCGCGCGCCTCAGCCGCCCGATGCGGGGGGCGTGCGCTTGGACTCGGCGAGCTCGTCGACGTGCAGCGACGCCTCGTCGATCGTGCCGTTGCGGTACGCCTGGCGTCCCACCATGTGCGCCGACAGCGGCGCCGTCGCCAGCTGGATCAGCACCACCGGCACGAGGAACGCGACCACCGGCCACGACCGCAGCGACAGCGCGACCGCGAGGCAGATGAGGATCAAGCCGAGCACCTGCGGCTTGGTCGCCGCGTGCAGGCGGGTGGGCACGTCGCGGAACCGCAGCACGCCGATGGCGGCGGTCAGGCACAGCAGGGCCCCGATGAGGATCAGGATCAGAGCGGCGACGTCGAGTGCGGCATCCATCAGCGTTCCTGGTCCCTTCTCGCGACGAACCGCGCGATCGAGATCGACCCGAACACGCCCACCGCGGCGATGATGAGCAATACCGGCAGCGTGCGCGTGTGGTGGTTGATCGCCATCTCGGCGCCCAGCACGCACATCACCTCGGTGAGCAGGACGTCGGATGCCACGGCCCTGTCGAGGATCGACGGCCCGATGACGATGCGCCACAGCGTCAGCAGCGCGGCGATCCCGAAGATCACATAGATCGCGATCAGCAGCACGTTCATCGCGCACCCCCTCCGACGGTCGTGGAGCGCCGGCGTGCGGCATCCCTCATCGCCTCGACCTGGGCGCGCGAGCCGACGGCGCGGACGATCCGCTCCTCCCAGTGGTGCACGCTGGCGCGCTGCTTCTCGACGTCGGCGTCGTCGTGCACGCCGATCACGTGCAGGTACAGGATGCGCCGATCGCGGTCGGTCTCGACGATGAGAGAGCCCGGGATGAGGGATGCCGTCACGCCGACGTGCGTCATGATCAGGTCGTCGTCGGTCACGAGGTGCACCGCGATGATCGCCGTGCCGGGGCGGTGACGGAAGTCGAGCACCTGCCACGCGACGGTGAGCGAGCCCTGCACCACCGCGACGAGGAACTCGACCACGAAGACGAGGCCCCACCACAGGTTGACGCGGCCGGACAGCTCCACCGGCGGCAGACGGAACACGCGCGTGACGATCAGCGCCGCGATGAGCCCGGTGAGCAACGCGAGCCACGTGAACTGGCCCCACAGCAGCATCCACAGGGCGATCAGCCACACGAAGAACGGCAGCTGGCGCCACGCCGTGGCGACCGCGCGGCGCAAGCGGCTCTGGGGCGGGTCGGGGCTCACGGCGCCTTCTCCGTCCCGGACGAGTCGTCCTGCAGCTGCGTGAGCGACACCGGCTGCAGGAGCGCCTCGCCGATGCGGTTGCACACGTCGTAGAGGGGCCCGGCGAACACCGTCAGCGCCACTGTGATGGCCACCATGCCCGTGGTCGCGGCGGTCATGATCTTGGGGATCACGCGACGCTCGGTCTCGACGCCGGCGGGTGCGGCGCCGAGGTACGAGATGCGCGCCTCGGTCTCGGCCGAGTCCTCGTCCTCGCGCCAGAACGACAGGTTCCACGCGCGCATGAGCGCGTAGAGGGTGAGCAGCGAGGTGACGATGCCGCCCACCATCAGCACGATCATGATCGGCGTGCCCACCTGCGCGGCCGCATCGAACAGGGCGTATTTGCCGATGAAGCCCGAGAAGGGCGGCAGGCCGCCGAGGTTGATCGCGGGGATGAAGTACAGCACGGCGATCACCGGCGCGGCCTTCATGAGGCCCTTGACCCGCAGGATCGACGTGGATCCGGCTCTTCGCTCCACGAGGCCGACGGCGAGGAACAGGGTGGTCTGCACCACGATGTGGTGGACCATGTAGTAGATCGTCGCGCCGATCGCCGCGGGCGTCGCGATCGCGAGCCCGAAGATCATGTAGCCGACATGGCTCACGAGCGTGAACGACAGGATGCGTTTGAGCTCTGCCTGCGCGACAGCGCCCAGCACGCCGACGATCATGGTCGCCAGCGCGACGAACATGAGCAGCATGTTCACGTCGTTGTCGAGGAACATCTCGGTCTCGGTGCGGATGATCGCGTACACGCCGACCTTGGTCAGCAGGCCCGCGAACACCGCAGTGACCGGTGCCGGCGCCGTCGGGTACGAGTCGGGCAGCCAGAACGAGAGCGGGAAGACGGCGGCCTTGATGCTGAACGCGAGCAGCAGCATGAGGTGCAGCACGAGCTGCGTCTGCTGCGGCAGCTCGCCCATGCGCTCCGAGATCTGCACCATGTTGACGGTGCCGAGCGCGCCGTAGATCATCGCGATCGCGGCGAGGAAGAGGATCGACGACACCAGCGACACGACGATGTAGACGACGCCGGTGCGGATGCGCGACTCGGTCGACCCGAGGGTGATGAGCACGTACGAGGCGACGAGCAGGATCTCGAATCCGACGTACAGGTTGAACAGGTCGCCCGCGATGAACGCGTTGAAGATGCCCGCCCCGAGGATCAGGTACGACGGGTGGAAGATCGAGACGGGAGTGTCGTCGTCGCCGTCCGCGGCGCCCTGGCCGATCGAGAACAGCAGGACCGCGAGCAGCACGACGCTCGAGACCACCACCAGCAGCGCCGACAGCCGGTCGACGTACAGCACGATGCCGAACGGGATCGGCCATCCGCCCACCGACACTGCGATCGGCTGGTCGCCGGTGTCGACGACGTACAGCAGGATCGCCGCGATCACGAGCACGGCGGTCAGCGTGACGACCGACACGACGACCTGCGTCCGGCGGTGGCGGCCGGCGATGAGAGCGATCGCCGCACCGAGCAGCGGCAGCGTCACCAGCAGCGGGACGAGCGCGGGGGCGATGGTCGTCAGATTCATTCGTCGCCCCTCTCGTCGCGTGTGGCGTCGTCACGTATGCCGTCATCGGAATGGATGCCGTCACCCGTGGTGTCCGCAGCGGTCCGGGTGGCGGCCGGCATCCCTCCGCCCTGTTCGGGGCGGTCGACCGGCGCATCGTCGCGGAGCCCCGCGAAGTCGCGGGCGCCGAGGATCGTGATGGGCGCCGTGGCCGTGCCGACGAAGTCGGTGGTGGTCTCGTCGTCGGCGTCCTCGATCTCGATCTCTTCGTCGATCGCGTCCTCGGCGAGCGCTCCGCGCTCGCGCACCTCGAGATCGGCCTCGTCGTCGGTCACGGTGTCGGCCTGGCCGAGCTGCCACGAGCGGTAGATGAGCGCGAGCAGGAACGCCGACACCGCGAACGTGATGACGATCGCGGTCAGGGTCAGCGCCTGCGGCAGCGGGTCCGACAGGTCCTCGACGTCCTTCGCCGCCCCGAAGAACGGCGCGACCCCGGGAGCGCCCATGACGATGAGCAGCAGCAGGTTGGTCGCGTTGCCGAGCAGCAGGAAGCCGATGAGCACGCGCGTCAGGCTGCGCTCGAGCATCGCGTACACGCCGCACGCGAAGAGCACGGCCATCACGATGATGAGGATGAGCGACACGTTCACGGCACGCTCACCTCCTCCTGCGAACCCGGTCCCTGAGCCCCTTCCGGTCCCTGAGCTTGTCGAAGGGCGAGCGCCTGACGGTCCACCTCGGCGCCGAGGCTGCGCAGCACGTCGAGCACGAGGCCGATGACGACGAGGTATACGCCGATGTCGAACAGCGTCGACGTCACGAACTCGACGTGACCGAGCACCGGGATGTCCGCATCCCAGAAGTAGCTCGTGAGCGGCTGGTCGCCGAAGAACACCGGCACGACGGCGCACGCGACCGCGATCGTCATGCCGGTGCCGAGCAGGCGTCCGGCGTCGGTGGGCGCGGCGGCGCCGAGCTCGTACCTGCCGCCGGCGATATACCGCATGACCAGGGCCATTCCGGCGACGAGTCCGCCGGCGAAGCCGCCGCCGGGCAGGTTGTGGCCGGCGAACAGCAGGTACAGCGACACGATGATGATCGTGTGGAACAGGATCCGCACGATCACCTCGAGCATGATCGACCGGTTCTCGGGCCGCACGCGCTGCCCACCGACGAGCCATGCCGTGCGGCCGCTGCCGCTCGCGTCGCCGCGCTGCCGCAGACCGTCCGACGTCTCGACGAGCGGCCGCCGGGAACGGGTGGCGCCCGTCGGCAGCGACGAGATCGCCCGCGACAGCGTGTCGGCGCGATGCGTGACGAACACGAGGGATGCCACACCCGTCGCGGCGAGGATCAGCACCGACAGCTCGCCCATCGTGTCCCAGCCGCGCAGGTCGACGAGGGCGACGTTGACGACGTTCTTGCCATGGCCCAGCTCGTACGCGAGGTCGGGGAAGCGCTCCGAGATCGGCTTCTCGACGCGGGCGCTCGTGGCCACGATCGCGACGACGGCCATCGTGAGGCCCACGGCGGCGCCGAGCACCGCCCGCGCGACCGGCCACACCGAGGCGTTGTGCTCGCCCATGCGCGACGGGATGCGGCGGAGCACGAGCGCGAAGGCCACGAGCGTCACCGTCTCGACGAGGATCTGGGTGAGCGCGAGGTCGGGGGCGCCGCTCGTCGCGAACAGCAGGACCATGCCGAGGCCCGTCACCGACACCAGCACGACGCCCGTGTACCGCTTGCGGGCGCGGATGGCGATGAGGCCCGCGGCGATCATGATGGGCGCGACGAACAGCTGCATCGGGGTCTGGTACGCGTCCAGCTGTGCGCGCCACTCGTCGCCCGCGAGCAGCGCCGTGGCCTCGGCGGCGACGAACACGACGAAGATCGTGCCGACGTACACCGGCAGCGAGCCGCGCTGGGTGAGGCCGGTGACGACCACCGACAGGCGCGCGATGGCACGGAGCGTGCCGTTGTACGCGTCGGCCGCCGTGAAGGGCAGCAGACGCTTCGCGGGCCGCCAGCCGTGCGTCAGCCAGAACACGACGGCGCCGAGGGCGATGGAGGCGAGCGAGATCCACAGCGCCGGCTCGAGCCCGTGCCACAGCGCGAGGTGCGCTGCGTGCTCGGGCGCCGGCACCCCCGGCGTCGACGCGGGGGCGGTGTCGGCGTAGGGCGCGAACACCTTGTCGAGCCACGGCGCCGCGACTCCCGCGACCAGCGTCAGCCCCGACAGCACGATGGGTGCGACGAGGAAGCCGATCGGCGGATCGGGCCACTCCGTGTCGGGCAGGCGGTCGCCCGCCGCGTCGCGCTTGGTCGCGAAGGCGCCCCACAGGAACCGGATGCCGTAGCCCGCCGTGAGCACCGAGCCCAGGGCGATCCCCGCCACGGCGACGATGCCCCACACCGCGCCGCCCATCGCCTCGTCCAGGAGCGCGGCCAGTGCGCCCTCCTTCGCGACGAAGCCGATCGTCGGGATGACCCCGACCATCGAGGCCACCGCGATGATCGAGAAGGTCGTCATGACCGGCGCCTGGCGTCCGACGCCCGAGAGCTCGGTCAGATCTCGCGTCGACAGCTGCCGGTCGATGACGCCGACGACGAGGAACAGCGCCGACTTGAACAGCGCATGGCTCAGCAGCAGCGCGAGACCGGCGAGGGCGGCATCCCTCGTCCCGTACCCGAGCACGACGGTGAGCATGCCGAGCTGGCTCACCGTGCCGAACGCGAGCACGCGCTTGAGGTCTGTCTCGCGCAGTGCCTGGAAGCCGCCCAGCAGCATCGTGAACACGCCGAGCGCGACGACGATCGGGCGCCACGGTGCGGCGATCGCGAACACCGGCGCGAAGCGGGCGATGAGGTAGATGCCGGCCTTGACCATCGCCGCGGCGTGCAGGTAGGCGCTGACCGGTGTCGGCGCGGCCATCGCGCCGGGAAGCCAGAAGTGGAACGGGAAGATCGCCGACTTGCTGAGCGCGCCGACGAGGATCATCACCAGCGCGGCATTCACGACGCCGCCTGTGGGTGCGTCGGCGAGGATCTGCGAGATGCTCGACGTGCCGGCATCCACGACCAGCAGCACGACGCCGATCAGCATCACGAGACCGCCGAGCGTGGTGACCAGCAGCGCCTGCAGCGCGGCGCGTCGACTGGCTGCGCGGCCGTTGTAGTAGCCGATGAGCAGGTACGACAGGACGCTCGTGATCTCCCAGAACATCACCAGCACGACGAGGTCGTCGGTGAGGACGAGCCCGTACATGGCACCGGCGAACGCCAGCAGCACGGCAGCGAACTGCCCGAGGTTCTCGCGCTTGCCCCGGAAGTACCAGCGGCAGTAGATCATCACGAGCGCGCCGACACCCGTGACGACGAGCGTCATGAGCCACGACAGTGTGTCCATGCGCATCGACAGGTCGATGTGCAGCGACGGGATCCAGGCGTATGTCTCGAACGGAATGTCTCCGGCCATGACTGCCGGGGAGAGCAGCGCGGCATGCACGAAGCCGGCTATCGGCAGGATCGCGGCGATGTAGAACGCCCGAGCCCCGATGCGCGACACGAACCACGGGAGCAGGAGCGGGAGGACCGCGAACGCGCCGAGCACGAGGAGCATCCATGGCCTCCTCGGGGTCGTCGGCCGGCGGGCGTCCGGGCAGGACGGCAGACCATGGCGATCGGGGTGTCTGAGTCCATTCTACGGGGCGCATCGCCTCGGCTCGCGCCCGCACCTCGGATATCGCCGCCCTTCACCCCCTGTTCGTTCGTCACCTGTGCACGGTTTTCGGGCTGTTTCGCGTGCACAGGTGACGAACGAACAGAATGGATGCCGGCGGCCCGCGCCGTGCCAGAGTGTCAGGGTGAGTGGCATTGAGACCCGTCGACGCGGTGAGGTGCCGCGGTGGACGCGGGAGCTGCTGGGCTGGGCGGTCGCCGCCGCCGTCGCGATCACCGCGGTGGCCGTGGTCGCGGCGTCCCCGCGGTCGGAACTGCTGTTCCGCGACGGCGATTCGCTCGTGACCACCCTGGTCGTGCACTCGCTCGCGATCGGCCAGCCGCAGGACTGGGCGATGTCGTCGGTGCTGTTCCTGCCCGAGATCGCCGTGCTCTGGATGCTGTCGCTCCTGGGCCTCGGCATCAACGGCACGCTCGCCCTCGCCGGCGTCGTCAACGTGCTCGCGCTCTACGGGGCGCTGCGCGTCGCCGCGGGATCGGCGCGCACCCGCGCCCCCATCGCCGGCGCCCTGCTCGCACTGGCGGGGTTCGCGCTGCTCGCGGCGACCGAGGGCTCGCCATCGCGTGATGCGCTCGAACTCGCCTCGCTTCTCACCACCACGACGTACTACAGCGCGACGGTCGTGGCTGTCGTGCTGGCGGTCGGCCTCGCGCGCCGCGCACTCGATCGCCCCGATGTTTCACGTGGAACGCCCGCGGCGCGGGGCCTCGTCGCGGCGCTCGCGCTCGTGGCCGCGGCATCCGTCCTCACCAATCCGCTGTTCGCGGCGTGGGCGACAGTCCCGCTCGGCGCGGTGCTGGTGATCGTCGCGCTGCGCCGCCCTGACGCGTGGTGGCCGGCCGGGGCGCTCGTCGCGGGATCGGTCATCGGCTACCTCGCCAGGATGCCGCTCGCCCACCTCATCGCGAACACCGGCGCCGGCTACATCGATCCCTCGCAGTGGCTCGCCTCGCTCGACTATTACGGCGCACTGCTCGCGGACCGATGGCGTGAGCCTTGGGGGGCGGCATCCATTCTCCTCCTCGTGCTGCTGTGGGCCTGGAGCATCGTGGCCACCGTGCTGCTGGCGCGTCGGGGCACGTCCGGCGCGGCCGTCGTCGCCGCGTGCGGCTGGGTCATACCGCTCCTCGTGATCGTCGGCGCGGTCGCGCTCGGCACGCATGCGGCTCGGTACCTGCAGCCCGCCGTGTTCGCGCCGCTGCTCGCACTCACCGTGGTGCCGGGACTGCTGCCGGACCGGATCCCGGTGACACGACTGATGCCGGCGGTCGGGGCGGCCGCGCTGGCCCTGGTGGCGGCCGTGGGACTCGGCATCCCTTCGCTGGTGACCGCTGCGACCTCCCCCGATACCGACCTCGATTGCGTCGTGCGCTGGGCCGAGCAGTCGGGGCGCACCGGCGCCGGGCAGTTCTGGACGGTGAGGCTGCCCAAGACGCACCTCGCCGACCCGCGCGGGCTCGTGCAGGTCGACCACCAGCTGCGCGGCTACGCGTGGCTCGTGAACCGCGACGACTTCGCGGTGGGCGAGGTGACGTTCCTCGTGATGGATGCGCAGTCGCCCGCGTTCGAGCTGCCCGCCGGCGTGAGCCCGTCGGACGCCGAGCTCACCTCATGCGGTCGCTACACGATCGCCGACTTCGGCGACCTCTTGCTGCCGATCGGCCCGCAGCGTTCCTGAACCGGACACCCCTCGCTCGCCCGACGACCGGCGGTGATGTCGCGCTCTCAACCGCCGGGGCGGCGCAGCCCCGGGATCACTCCGGCGCGGGACCGGACGTGTTCCCCTCGCGGAACGTGCACGTGAAGCGGATGGATGCGGCGGGCCGGCCCTCCAGCATCGCGGCGACGGCGGCGCCCGCGGCCCGGCCCTTGTCCGTGGCCGGCTGCACGGCGGTGGTGAGGTCGTACGGCGCGAGGCCGTCCACGACGATGCCGTCGAAGCCGGTGACGCTGACGTCTTCGGGCACGCGCAGCCCCGCCTCCTCGGCGGCGCGGATCACTCCCGCAGCGAGCAGGTCGCTCTGCGCGAGCACGGCTGTCGGCCGGCGCTCGGGGTCGGCGAAGATCTCCCGGCCCGCGGCGAGACCCTCGTCGATGAAGCTTCCGGCGGCGGCGTATGCGGGAGCGTCGGGGAACACGTCCAGCGCTCCGGCCAGCCGCTCGCGCGTGACGTCGACCGTGATCGCGGTGTCGTCGCCGATCCAGGCGCGCTCCCAGTCCACGCGCGCCGGGAGGGTGACGACCGCGACGCGGCGGTGGCCGAGCGCCCGCAGGTGGCTGGCGAGCTGGCGCTGCGCTTCGCGGTTGTCGAGGTCGATGCGGGGCACGTCGCCGCCGGCGTCGCCCTCGATCACGACCACGGGGATGCCGCGCGCCTTGACCATCTCGAGAGACTCGCGGAGCATGCCGCTGCAGCCGATCAGCACGGCGGCGTCCAGCGGAGCGGTGGTGAGCGACGGACCGGCACCGGGAACCATGTCGGTCGCCGCAGGCTCGTGGTCGCGCAGCAGCAGCAGCCCGGCTCCGAGCGGGGTGACCGCGTCGGCGAGGCCGTCCATCATGAGCGTCTTCACGGGGTCGAGGAAGGCCTGGCCGAGGTGCTCCTCGAAGACCACCCCGACGATGCCCGAGCGGCCGCGTCGCAGCGATGCCGCGCGGGGGTCTGGCCCGGTGTAGCCGAGGGCGGCGGCGGCATCGAGCACGCGACGACGGGTCGCGTCCGAGACCGGGGTCTTGCCGCTGAACACGACGGACGCCGTCGACGGTGAGACGCCGGCCTCGCGGGCGACGTCCGAGATCGTGGCGCGGCGGGTGCCGGGGTCGTTGCGGCTCATGTCGTCCTGATCGTAGCCCGTGCCCGGCATCCGGTCGAATCGATTCGGTAAGGTGTCCGGATGGACACCGCGCTCACCCGTCGACAGCTGGTCGCCTGGCGTACCGCCATCTTCACGATCTTCCTCAGCATGGGCGTCGGCTTCGCGTCGTGGGCGTCGCGGCTTCCGGCCGTCAAGGACGACCTCGGCATCAACGACCTGCAGGTGGGCGTGCTCCTGTTCGTCTCCGGCGCGACCTCGATCGTGGGCCTGTCGCTGGCCAACGTGATCGTCGCGCGATGGGGGGCGCGTCGCGGCATGTTCGCGACGATCATCACCTTCGGGCTCGGTGTCGTCGTCGCGGGCGTGGGCGTGGAGTTCGTCGAGTCCTACATCGTCACCGCCGTGGGCCTGGGGCTCATGGGTCTCGGCATGAGCGCCACCGACGTCATGATGAACGTCGAGGCCGCCGCGGTCGAGCAGGCGTTCGAGCGCACGCTCATGCCGCTGTTCCATGCCTTCTTCAGCCTCGGCACCGTCGTCGGCGCCGGGCTGGGCGTCGCGATGGCCGCCGCGGGCATCGGCGTCGGCTGGCACCTGACCGGCGCCGGTGTGCTGGTGGCCGTGGCCGGACTGCTCTCGCTGCGTGCCGTGCCGGTGCGCGAGAGCATGCACGACGACGCGGCGACCACCGTCACGCGGCGCGAGCGCTTCGCAGAGGTGCTCGCGGTGTGGCGCGACCCCCGCACCTACGCCATCGGGGCCATCATGCTCGGCATGGCCTTCGCTGAAGGCAGCGCGAACGACTGGCTCACGATCGCGATGGTCGACGGCCACGCGCAGACCGAGCCGGTCGGGGCCGTCGCCCTGACGGTGTTCTCGGTCGCGATGACCACGTTCCGCATCCTGGGCGGCCCGCTGGTCGACAGGATCGGTCGCGTGTGGTCGCTGCGCATCCTGTCGATCGCGGCCGGCATCGGGCTCGTGATGTTCATCCTCGCGCCGAACCTGCCGATCGCGTTCATCGGCATCGCACTGTGGGGCGCCGGCGCCTCGCTCGGCTTCCCCCTGGGCATGTCGGCGGCGGCGGACGACCCGCGCAAGGCCGCAGCCTCGGTCTCGGCCGCGGCGACCATCGGCTATCTGGCGTTCCTGTGCGGTCCGCCGATCCTCGGCTGGATCAGCCACCAGATCGGCATCCTGCCGACGCTGTGGATCATCGTCGGCCTCATCGCGATGTCGGGACTGGCCTCGGGGGCGGCCAAGCCGATCGCCGGCTCGAAGGTGGGCGCCGGGCACGCCCACCACTGACCCGCACTGTCGCGTCGAGAGGATGCCGGTCCGCCGGCATCCCGAGCCAGGGAGTTCAGGCGTCGAGCCAAGGGGTCCATGCCGAGACCCGGGGCGGGGCCCCCGGTCTCACCGCGGATGCCTTGGCTCGGCGAGACCGGGGAATCCACCGGCCCGGGCGCGGCGCAGGGATGCCGCCAGAGGTCAGAGCCGGTCTGCCACCGTCGCCGCGACCGTGAGCCACGCGTCGCGCGTCTCGGGAGCGAGCGCGTCGAAGTCGATGGGACCGCCGTCCACGAGCGAGGGATCGAACGGCGCCTTCACGACGGCCGAGGTCACCTGCTCGAAGTGCTGCGCCAGGCGCGCCTCGAGCTGACGGTCGGGGCGCGATGACGGCGCCGTCAGCACCGTGACGGCCTCGTCGATCTTGCGGCCGAAGCCCTTCTCGCGCAGACCGTCCAGCAGCCAGGCGGCACTGGCCGCGGTGTCTTCGCGGACGGTCGACACGATGACGAGCTGGTCGGCGGCGGCCACCGCGGCGACCCAGTTCGACGCGCGCATGTTGTTGCCCGTGTCGACGATCATCAGGCGGTAGTAGCGACGCAGGAGCGTGTGCAGTCGGTCGAAGGCCGCCGAGTCGATGGTCGAGGAGGCCGCAGCGTCCTCGTCCGACGCGAGCACGTCGAAGCGCGCGTCGACCTGCGTGCGCACGTAATGGTCCAGCGCGGCCAGACTCGAGCCGCGGAAGTTCGAGGACTCGTCGAGGTCTTCGAGCAGGTCGACGGCGGTGCGGTGGTGCGGTGCGTTCTGCGCCCGCCAGCCGAGCGTCCCGCGGGTCTCGTTGTTGTCCCATGCCAGGGTCGCCCCGCCGCGCAGCCTGCCGAACGTCGCGGCCAGCAGCAGCGTGCTCGTGGTCTTGTGGGCGCCGCCCTTCGGGTTCAGGACGACGATCGTGCGGGGGGCGTCCAGCCGGCGCTGGACCCGCTTCTCGCGGTCGAGGCGCGACCGCTCGGCGCGCCCCGGCGCGGGAGAGATCAGGCCGCCGGTGGCGCGGCGCACCGCGCCCTGCCAGCCTTCGGTGGCACGTGCGCGGGTCGTTCCGCCGCGCGAATCGAGCAGGTCCTGCACGGTGGGACGCGCCTCGGGTTCCGGCGCGGGCGGCGCGGTCGCGGGCGACACCGCTGCCGCCGCGGCCGACACCGGCGTCGGCGCGGTGCGGGTCGGCACCGCCTCCGCCGTGGCGACGGCATCCTCGGTCACGACCTCGCCGGACTCGAGTTCCTCCGCGTACGTGCCGTCCGGGTGGACGACGAGCGGCCAGCGAGAGGAGCCCTCGACCAGCGTCGCGTGCGCGGGCTCCCCCGCCGAGGCGGCCAGCTGGCGGATCTCTTCCACGACCCGATCGCGCAGGGCGAGGCTGTCGGGGGCGACGACCTCGGCCACGTCGGTGCCGACGTGGAGTTCGGCGACGGTGCTCGACAGGATGTGCACTGTCGCGTCGGGCAGGCGTGAGTTCATCGGTTCTTCTCCGGCGATGAGGCGTGTGAGCGGGGCAGGGGGCCCGCGGGCAGAAGGTGGCGGTGACCTGCTCATCGACCCGTCGGGATCGGAGCGTCGACCGTCGTCGCTGATGCGACACTGACACTCACGCTATCCGACGAGCCTGCGGGCAAGCTGAGGCGCGGTCCCGCCGGCGGGACCGCTGGCCGGGCTAGGCTCTTCGGGTGCGTCTCGTCATCGCCCGCTGCTCCGTCGATTACACCGGGCGGCTCAACGCCCACCTGCCGCTCGCGACCCGCCTGCTGGTGCACAAGGGCGACGGCTCACTGCTGGTGCACTCGGACGGCGGTTCGTACAAGCCGCTCAACTGGATGAGCCCGCCCTGCCGGCTCGATGTCGAGGAGCCCGACGAGGAGTCCGCCTCGGCGGGTGTGCTCGAGCACTGGCGCGTCACCCACGCCAAGACCGGCGATGCGCTGCTGGTGCGCATCTACGAGGTGCTGCACGACTCGTCGCACGAGCTCGGCATCGACCCGGGCCTGCAGAAGGACGGCGTCGAGGCCGACCTGCAGCGCCTGCTGGCCGAGCAGGTCGATGTCATCGGCGAGAATCTGACGCTCGTGCGCCGCGAGTTCCCCACCGCGATCGGCCCGGTCGACCTGCTGCTGCGCGACCCCGCGGGCGGCACCGTCGCCGTGGAGGTCAAGCGCCGCGGCGACATCGACGGCGTCGAGCAGCTCACCCGCTACCTCGAGCTGCTCGGGCGCGATCCGCATCTCGCGCCGGTCACCGGCGTGTTCGCCGCGCAGGAGATCAAGCCGCAGGCGAAGGTGCTGGCCACCGACCGTGGCATCCGGTGCGTCACCCTCGACTACGAGGGAATGAAGGGCATCGAGTCCGGCGCACCCCGGCTGTTCTAGTCCGGGCGCGCCGCCCTTGTGACGGCGGCATCCACTCTTGTGTTTTGTCTCTCTGACAGTACATACTGTCGCTGAGACAGTTCTTGAGAATGGATGCCGCGCAATGACGCTCGACGACTTCCGGCGTGAGATCGCCGTCCCCGCCATCGAATTCCGCCCCGAGCTGCGCTGGTGGCTGGCCGAAGGCCTGCACACCGACGCGACGCTGCGACGCGAGATCGAGGACGCGCACCGCCTCGGCTTCGGCGGCATGGAGTTCCTCGCGATGGACGAGGGCGCGATCGACCACGCGCGCTACGGCTGGGGCTCGGAGGAGTGGGTGCACGACTCGCAGGTCGTGGTCGAAGAGACGACACGGCGCGGCATGTCGGTCAGCTTCACGTCGGGCACCAACTGGTCCAACGCCAACCTGCCCACGATCGACCCCGACCAGCGGGCCGCGGCGCAGGAGCTGGACGTCGTGCACGAGACGCTCGCGTCCGGCCAGGCGCGCGGCGGGACGCTGCCGCGCATCGACCTCGACGCGCCGATCCCCGAGACCACGCTGCCCGGCCATCGCGGTGCGGTGCGCGACCAGTACCTGGCGGCCGTCGTCGCCGCGCGCGTCGCGGGCGACGGGCTCCTCGACGCGTCGTCGCTCGTCGATCTGACCGGCCTCGTCGACGCCGAGACCCTGGACTGGACCGCGCCCGAGGGCGACGGGGAGTGGCGCCTGTTCGTCTACTGGGTGCACGGCACGGGCCAGACCGCGTCGCCGTCGGCGAGCGTCAATTACACCGTGAACTACCTCGACCGCGACGGCGTCGACGCCGTGATCGCCTACTGGGACGAGGTCGTGCTGACGCCCGCGCTGCGCGCCGAGGTCGCGCGCAACCCGCGCGCCCAGATGTACATGGACTCGCTCGAGCTGTCGACGTACGGCGCCGGCGGCATGTTCTGGGGGTTCACGGTCGCCGACGAGTTCCGCGCGCGCCGCGGCTACGACATCGTGCCGTGGTTGCCCTTCCTCACGCGCGACGCGCCCTTCATGGCGGTGTCGACGGTGTACCACCACGAGCCCGCGGACGAGGCCGACCGCCGGACGATCGAGAAAGTGCGCTTCGACTACGTGCGCACGCTCACCGACCTGTACATCGAGAACATGCTGCGGCCGTTCGCGACGTTCCTGCACGAGGTCGGGATGACCCTGCGCTCCGAGATCAGCTACGGCCTGCCGTTCGAGCTCACGCGTCCGGGGCCCGAGGTCGACGGCATCGAGACCGAGTCGCTCGAGTTCGGCGCGCAGATCGACGCCTACCGGCTGCTGGCGGGGCCCGCGCACCTGTTCGGCAAGCAGTACTCCTCCGAGACCGGGGCGACCACCCGCAACCACATGCTCGACCACCGCTTCTACGACCAGATCATCGCGACGCAGCTCGCGGCGGGCATCACCAAGACCGTGCTGCACGGCTGGGCGAGCCCGGCCGGGGCCGAGGGCGTCACCGAGTGGCCGGGCCACGAGGGCATGTGGCCGATGTTCTCGGAGCGGTTCGACACGCGACAGCCGGGATCGGAGTTCTACCCGCTGTGGACCGCCGCGATCGGCCGCCTGCAGTACGCGCTGCGCCGCGGGCGCCCTCGCATCGACGTCGGGATCCTGCGCACCGACCACTTCACCGACAACCTCATCGGCATGGCGCTGATCGGGCCGGACGGCGAGCGGATCCCCGACGAGGTCGCCTACGGCACGATGTGGATGCGCGACCGCGAGAACCACTGGTGGCAGGACCTCGGCATGCAGGACGCCGGCATCACCTACGAGTTCTTCGACGGCTCGCTGCTGCAGCGCGATGACGTCTCGTTCGACGGCGACGAGGTGCAGCCCGACGGCCCCGGCTACCGCGCGCTCGTCGTGTACCAGAGCACGCTCGACGCCGACGTCGCCGCGCACCTGCGCGACTGGGCGCGCCGCGGGCTGCGCGTCGTCATCGTCGACGGCGCGCGCGAGGTCGAGTCGCTGATGGCCGGGCGCTTCCGCACGCACGAGGTGGCGGCATCCACCACTCCCGGCCTCGACGGGCGCGACGACGAGCTCTCGGCCGTCATGACGGAGCTGCGAGGGATGCCGGGCGTCCGGGTGGCCGCGCCGTCCGGCGTGGTCGCCGCACTCGACGACCTCGGCGCGGGCGGGCGGGCCCGATTCGTCGACGACGACCGGCACGTGCTCACCCATCTGCGCGAGGATGCCGGGCTCGCGGTGCTGTACGCCTACCACTTCCTCTACGAGACGACCGAGCCCACCACGGTGCGCATCGGCCTGGAGGGGACCGGCGCGGTGCATCGCCTGGACGCGTGGACCGGCGAGCTGCGCCCGCACCGCGGCGTGCACATCGACGGCGACCGCACCGTGGTCGAGCTGACGCTGGCGCCCGGCGAGGTCGCGATCGTGGTGCTCGACCGGTCGGCCGAGGCCGCCGGCTCCCCCGCGCCGACGCCCGTCGAGGTCGCCCGCGCTGAGACGTGGCGACTCGTGGTCGAGAGCTGGGATGCCGGCCAGCCCGAGGTGCTGAGCGAGGACCGCGGCCTCGGCTATGTCACGCGGGAGGTGCGACCGACCACGGCGATCACCCGGCTGGACGCCGGCGAGGTCGGCCTGGAGCCGTGGTCGCGGCTCGACGGCGTAGGCGCGGACGTGTCGGGTGTCGGCGAGTACACGGCGGCCATCACGGTGCCCGAGCTCGTCACCGGGGCGAGGTACGTGCTCGACCTGGGGTCCTCGTGCGGCGGGCTCGGCTCGGTGCGGGTCGGCGCCGGCCCGGTGCGCGGCTTCGACACCGCGCATCCGGTCGTCGATGTGACCGCCGACCTGCGCGCCGGGGACAACGTCGTCGTGGTGCGGGTGTCGAGCTCGCTCAACAACCGGCTCCGCGCGCGCGGCTACTATGAGCGCGTCCCCGACATCGGTGCGCAGCTCACCGGCGAGGAGCGCATGCAGCACGCGATCGTGCGCGAGTACGGACTCACGGGTCCGGTGCGGCTGCTGCGCGAGGACTGATCCCGCGCCCCGCCGCCGGTACGTGCCGCGCCCAGCTGAGAGGAACCAGACGACATGGCCCGAGGTGACGTCGACAGCGACGCCTCCGCAGACCTCAGCGCGGTGATCGGGGGCGACCCGCTCGACCTTCGGCTCTCACTCGCCTCGATCGTGCACTGGGCCGACAGCACGGCGGTGCGCCGCGACGTCATGGCGAAGGTGGCGTTCCCGATCGACGACATGGGCATGTTCCTCGTCGTCAACCAGCTGTCGTACAACGGCGCGATGCGCCCGGTCGAGCTGTCGCTCGCGCTCGGCATGACCGCCACGAACATGAGCAAGATCGTGGGCCGCCTGGTGCAGGCGGGCCTCGTGGTGCGGGTGCCGGCGCCGGACGACGACCGCGGTGTGCTGGTCGCGCTCACCGACGACGGCCGGGTCATCGGCGAGCGCATCATGGCCGTCGCCGAGGCGAATCTGCGCCTCGTGCTGTCGGACTGGTCGCCCGACGAGGTCGCGGACCTGCGCCGCACCATGGCCCGGCTCGCGCGCGTGCACCGGTCCGTCTCGGAGCGGCGGGCGGGCTCCGCTTAGGCTGGAGGGCATGCCGAGCCGATCTCCGTGGACATGCATCCTGTGGGACGTCGACGGGACGATCGTCGACGCGTCCGACGGGATCCTGCGCCGCCTCACCGTCGCCCTGGAGCACTTCGGCAAGCGCCCGCCCACGCGCGCGGAGCTCGTGCACTGGATCGGGCCGCCCATGTTCGAGTCGTTCCAGGTGAACGTCGGCATGACCCCCGAGCAGGCCGCCGAGGCGGTCCGCTTCTACCGCGGGCTCAACAAGATCGACGGCTACGCGACCGGTGCCAAGCTGTTCCCCGGCGTCGGGGAGCTGATCCGGGATGCCGCGGCCGCCGGCATCCCGCAGGCCACCGCCAGTTCCAAGCCCGAGGTGCAGGTCGTCGCGCTCATGGAGCATTTCGACCTGACGACCTCGTTCACGGCCATCGTGGGCGCCTCGCCGGACGAGAAGACCCTCAGCAGCAAGTCGGACGTCATCGCCGAGGCGCTGCGCCGCCTGCAGGCGGCCGGAGTCGACACGAGTCGCCCCGTGCTCGTCGGCGACCGGCACCACGACGTCGAGGGCGCGGCCGAGCACGGCGTGCCGGTGATCTTCGTGCGCTGGGGATTCAGCTGGCCGCACGAGTCCGAGGGTGCGCAGGCCGTGGTCGAGGACATGGACCAGCTGCGTGCGCTGCTGCTGTTCGGCGAGCCCGCCGAGGCGCTCGAAGGCCGATGACTGATCCCGCCGCCACGTTCCTCGGCTGGCTCGTGCCGGCCGTGGTCGTGTTCGGCGTCACGGCGATCGCGATCGCCGTGATCGTGTGGGCGGTGCGCCGAGCCCGTCGCTCGCCGCGTGCCCGGGCGGCGGCCGAGCAGGTCCGCGCCCAGGCGGGCAGCACGCTCGTCAAGCTCGACGACGAGGTCGGCGAGCTCGAGCTCGAGGTCGGCCTGTCGGGCGCGCTCTACGGCGGCGATGCACCCGCGTCGCTGCGGCGCGCGCGGATGACCGCCCAGCACGTGCGCGACGACGCGTTCGACGACTACCGCGAGATCAGCGCACCGGGCGTCGCACCCGCCGAGATCCGCCGCGTCGCTGCCCGCATCGACCGCCGCGCCGGCGAGGCGCTCGGCATCGTCGCCGCCGCACGCGCCGAGCACGGCGCCTGGGTGCGCGCGAACGTGTCGGCCGCGGGTCAGATCGAGGCCGCCCGCCGGCGTCTTGCCGATCTGCGCGCTTCGATGGGCGACCCGGCGGCGCTCGTCGCGGAGCTGTCGTCGCGCTTCGCCGAGGACGAATGGCGGGATGCCTCGCACTCCGCCCGTGCGGCCCTCGCCGAGGTCGCCGAGGCGGGCCGTCTGCTCGACGCCGCGGCCGACCGCGCCGCCGACCCGTCGCTGAGCGCGCTGCCCGATCTCGCCGCCGCCGAACGTGCGCTGCGGCAGGCCGAGGGCGACGCACGCCACCTCGAAGAGACGCACCGCCTCGTGCTGCAGGCCGCGCAAGCCGTGCCCGACGAGATCGCGGCGGCCCGCGCGGCCCTCGCTTCGGCCTCGCACACGCGCGGCAGCCTCGAACCCGCCGACGCCGAACGGCTCGGCGCCGAACTGCACGCCGTCGAAGCCGAACTGAACCGCGTCGAAGGGGATGCCGCCCGCCACCCCACCCGCACGGTCGACACCATCGCGCGCCTGCGCGGCCGGCTCGACCTCGCGCTCGGCGACGCCCGGACCTCGCAGCAGCGCCTGCGCGGAGCCCGGACCGCGCTGCCGGGCACCCTTGCGGCCGCGCGCGGCGCGATCGCCCAGGCCGAGGCATCCATCGCCCATTCGCGGGCCGGCGCCGACGCGCGATCTCGCCTGCTCTCGGCCCAGCACGAGCTCGCCCAGGCGCGCCAGACGACCGACCCGGTCGAGGCGATCGACGCCGCCCGCCGCGCGCTGCGCGATGCCGAGGACGCCAAGGCCCTGGCCGACTACGCACGGCTCGCCTCGCCCGGCCGCTGATCGCGACCGCCGCCCGATCAGGCACCTTACCGAGATGCCTGGGTCCGCCACGGCCCTCTCGCTACCCTGAACGCATGAGCGACGCTCCGACGACCGCGACGAACCGGGTCCTCGCGGTCGTGTCGAGGATCCCCGCGACCCTGGCCATGGTCGGCGCGATCCTCGTCGCCGGGGTCATCTGGCAGGGGCTGTGGCGGCCCTTCGAGGACTCTCCGGTGTTCGCGGCGGTCGCCTACGGACTGCCGGCCTTCGAGGCCGGCAGATGGTGGACGCCGTTCACCGGCACCTTCTTCGTGAACCAGCCGTGGGTGTATGCGTTCACGATCACGAGCTTCGTCGGCATGGCCTACCTCGAGCTCCGCCGCGGCTCCCGCGTCGCCCTCGCCTACTACTGGGTGGGGCAGCTGTTCGCGATCTGCGGGACGGCGCTGCTGCTGTGGCTGCTGTCGATGTTCCCGTGGGCCTGGGCGAGCACCGAGGCCGCGGCGCTCGACGTCGGCGCCTCGGGCGGCACGATGGCGTGCATCGCCGCTGCCGTCGGACTGTTCCGGGCACCCTGGCGCGTGCGCGCCTGGCTGGTGCTGCTGGGCACGGTCTTCGTGGCGATGCTGTTCTGGGGCGCACTGGCAGATCTCGAGCACCTGATGGCCGTGCTGCTGGTCCTGTTCGTCGACCGGTCGCTGCGCATCCACCGCACCACGATCCGCGAGCAGCGCCTGATCGCGTTCATCGCCGTGCTGGTGCTCGGCGCCGTCGAGGTCATCACGCTCATCGTGCCCACCGACGGACCGTTCGGCCCCACCGAGCCCGCGTCGGGCGGCTTCATCGACATCGCGATCGACGCGGTCGTGATCCTCGTCGTGGCCAACGGCCTGCGTCGAGGGCGGCGGTGGTCGTGGATCGTCGCCATCGTCCTCGCCGCCGTCAACATCCTGACGGCCGCGCTGGTGGTCGTGCTGATCATCCTCACCAGTGAGCGCCAGCTCGAGACGACGATCGACAGCGAGACCGAGCTGTCGCTGGCGAGCGGTGTCATGTGGCTGCTGATGCTGATCTACCTGATCTGGGTGCGCCGGGCGTTCCGGGCCCGCCGGAAGTCGCGCATCGGGCGTCAGCCGGCGCCCGCCGTGGACGACGTGGTGGGGATGCTGCATGCCCACGGCGGTGGCACGCTGTCGTGGATGACGACGTGGGAGGGCAACACCTACGCACGTACGGCCGACGGAATCGTCGCCTACCAGCGTCGCGCGGGCGTGGCCCTGGCGCTGGCGGACCCGCTCGGCCCCGAGGCTTCGCGTGCGGCATCCGTCGACGAGTTCATCCACGATGCCGAGCGCGCCGGCCTCATCCCGTGCTTCTTCAGCGCGAGCGACGCGACGCGCGCGGCGGTGCCGTCGTCGTGGCACAGCATCGTCGTGGCGGACGACACGATCGTCGACCTCGAGGGCCTGGAGTTCACCGGCAAGCGCTGGAACTCGGTGCGCACGTCGCTCAACCGCGCGGGTCGCGAAGACATGACCTTCCGCATGACGCATCTGAAGGACGAGCCGTGGGGCGTGCAGCAGCAGCTGCGCGCGATCTCGGAGCTGTGGGTCGGCGACAAGGACCTGCCCGAGATGGGCTTCACGCTCGGCACCCTCGTCGAGGCCGAGAGCCCGGAAGTGCGGCTGGCCCTCGCGATCGCGCCGAACGGCGATGTGGACGGGTTCCTGTCGTGGCTGCCGGTGTACGGCGGCGACGGTCGTGTCCGCGGCTGGACCCTGGACCTGATGCGCCGCCGCGACGGCGGGTTCGCACCGGTGATGGAGTTCCTGATCGGCTCGTCGGCGAAGCTCTTCTCCGACGAGGGCGCCGAGATCATGTCGCTGTCGGGCGCACCCCTCGCGCACGACTACCCGCCGGACGCCGGCATGATCGCGGCGCTGAGCGAGCGGCTGGCCGACGCGCTCGAACCCGTCTACGGGTTCCGCTCCCTTCACCGCTTCAAAGAGAAGTTCCACCCCCGGTACGAGACCATGTACCTGCTGTACCGCGACGAGACCGACCTCACGCGCATCGGCGGGGCGCTCACCCGGGCGTTCCTGCCCGACGCGACGCTGCGCCAGTTCGCCGGCGCCGGCCTCGAGCTCGTGAGAGGCGAGAGCGGCGGCGGCTGAGCGCAGCGCACGTCAGTTGCGGATCGTGAACCTCGCGGCGGCGCTCGTGCCGACGTTGCCGGCGGCATCGGTCGCCTTCGCGACCACGGAGTAGCCGCCGTTCGGATACGACGTGGAGTTCACCGTGGCACGCCAGGTGCCGTCCGGTTGCCGGGTGGCCACCGCGAGTCGCGTGGTGCCCGACCAGTAGGCGACCGACGACACCCCGACGTCGTCCGAGGCGGTGGAGACGACCACGACCGCTCCCGACACCGTGCTGCCCGACACCGGTGAGGTGATGGCCACGGTGGGCGCCGTCCGGTCCGGAGTCGGCGACGGAGTGGGGGTCGGGGTGGGGGTCGGAGTGGGGGTCGGGGTGGGGGTCGGTGTCGGCGTCGGGCCGCCCGAGGTGGGCACCGTCGAGGCGAGGTAGCCGTAGTACTTGCCCGCGATCGGCGACAGCGGGTCGCCCGTGAAGCGGTGGCCTCGGGCCGCCGCGGCGGACGCCTGGCCCATGATGATCGACCTCACCTCTGCCGGCGTGCGACCGGCGCACGCCCCGCCTGCGAAGCAGTCCAGCACCACGCCGCTCAGGGCGGCCGCCGACATGCTGGTCCCGGACTGGATGACGCCGTACCGGTTGCCCTTGAGCGTCGTGTACGGACACACCCCCGGCGAGGCGACGGTGTGGGCCTGATCGGCCGCCGACACCGCGAAGTTCGAACTCGGCGCGGGCGAGTCGTCAGGCGGTGTCACGGCGCACGGCGGCGAGCCCTTGCCGCCGGGCGCGCCGTCGTAGTCCGCGACGTTGGTCGCCGTGAGCACCTCGTCGTACGACGCGGGGACGAAGCCCGCCAGGTCCTTCGAGGAGTTCGCCGCCGACGTGACCACGACCAGCCCCTGCGCCACCAGGCGGCACACGGCCTGATGGAGGACGTCGCCGTTCGTGTACCCGCAGTTCTGATCGTCCGAGCCGGTGGTGGCGAGACTGAGGTTGACGACCTTGATCCCGTAGGTCGCCGCGTTGTCGGCCACCCAGTCCAGTCCGCACACGATGGTCGACAGCGTTCCGCGGTTGTCGGCGTCCAGCACCCGCACCGAGTAGATCGGGGCGCCGGGGGCGACGCCGACCGTGCCGAAGTCGTTGTCGTAGGCGGCGATGTACCCCGAGACGCCTGTCCCGTGACCGTTGCCGTCGCGCTCGTCTCCGGTGCCGAGGCAGTTGACGGCGCGCTGGAGGTTGAAGTCGGAGTGGGCGTTGACGCCGGAGTCCACGACGGCCACGGCCGGTCCGGTCCACGACGTCGTGCCGTCGCCCGCGCGCACCGGAGGCTCATCGGCCTCGACGGTGCGCACCGATGCCGGCACCGTCTGCGCCTGCCCCTCGACGGGCGCGTCCGCGGTGATGCCGGCGATGCGCCGATCACGTGCGAGGGCTGTCGCCTCGGCCGCGGTCAGCTCCACGGCGAACCCCTGGATCGCGGCCGAGAACCGTCGGTCCACGTCGAGGCCGGCCGCGCGGGCGAGCGCATCCGCATCGAAGCCGTCGGCGACCGCGACGACGTAGCGGCCGGCCGGCAGCGGCGCGGCCACGGCGGACTGCGGGGCGATGAGCAGCGAGACGACGAACGCCGCCGCTGCGGCGGCCGAGAGCCGCGGCCGTGCGGCCCAGCGCCGTCGGGTGCGGTTCATGTGCGGTCTCCTTCGCTCGTCGCGGGGGTCTGAGAGGTGCTGCGTCGTCGCGGCCGGCCCTGGAACCGCCGGTAGGCGTCCATCGTCTGGGCGGCGATGGCGTCCCAGTCCAGGGCCGAGAGGTCGGCGCGCTGCGGGCGTCCCCCGGCGGTCGCCCACGCGAGCGCCTCGGCGAGCTGCGCGGTGTCGAGGTCGCCACGATAGGTGCGGACCCAGTCCGCGCCCAGCTGCTCGCGCAGCTCGCCCATCGCCCCCCGCTCGGGCACGAGGACGGGTCGGTCGGCCGACGAGGCGAGGATCGCGGACCCCGAGTTCTGGATGTCGGTGTACGGCAGGGCGACCAGATCCGCCGCCCCCAGCACGACCGGGATCTCGTCGTCGGGCACGAACCTCAGGTCGAGCACGATGCGCGGATCGCCGGCGGCGGCGCGGCGGATCTCGTCGGCGAGCTCGGGCGGCGACGGCTTGCCCGCCACGAGCAGCGTCGCCTCGACCTCCAGCGCGCGGAACACGCGGATGAGGTGCGGGATGTTCTTGTAGGGACGCAGCTGCCCCACCGTCGCGATGACCGGATCGTGCGGCGGCAGATCCAGCGCCGCGCGGGCCACGTCGCGGGGCACGCCGAACTCGTAGTCGTCGCGGTAGTGCCCGTGCGGCGTGACGGCGGCAGGGACCTCCCGCAGCCGCGGATAGGCGTCGCGTGCGGCATCCACTCCCTGCTGGGTCAGCCCGATGATGCCGTCGACGTTGCGCAGCAGCAGCCTCTCGGCGGCTCGCCGCACCCGCGGGGTCGAACGGGTCTCGTGGGACGACACGTTGTGCACGGTCCAGACGAGCACCGTGCCGCGGCGGCGCACCGCGCGCAGTGCGCCGTAGAAGATCGCCAGACGGGCGACGTGGATGCTGCGCCGCGAGCCCGAGAGGAATGAGAGGTCGGGCCAGTGCAGGTGCACGACGTCGGTCGGCTGTGCGACGAGCCGCCAGTAGCTGAGATCGCTGACGCGGGCGCCGCGGCTCTGCAGCGCGCGGTAGAGCCGCCCGGTGTAGGGGTTGGCGTGCTCGGTGCGGAAGGCGGGCTCCGCCTGCACCACGAGGCCGGGCGCCGGCCGCGGCGCGCGTCCGAAGAGCGTGCGCTCAGCCGCAGGATACCCCCCACGCCACGACCGGCGGTGCGCCCATACGTCCCGCCAGGTGCGACGCGAGGCACGCGTGAGGGTCTCGAGCACCGCCCGCACGCCCGCCCCGGCCTGCAGCAGCAGCACCCCCGCGAGCGCGAGCACGGGCGCCCACACCGTCCACAGATAGGTCACTTTGCCGGCCATGACCATCGCCATCTTGCGGCCGCTCGAGGCGGTGGACCCGCCGACGTCGTGGCGGATGACGGCGTCGGGCACGACCACGGGACGCAGCCCCAGCGACCGTGCCCGATGCGAGAACTCGGCGTCCTCGCCGTACAGGAAGAACCGCTCGTCCATGCCGCCGATCCGTTCCCAGTCCGACCGCCGCGCGAGCAGCAGGCAGCCGGTGATGACCGGCACCTCCCGCACCGTGTCGCGCGCCCATCCGCCGAGCGACTCCGGGTCGAACACGCGCGATCCGCGCAGCAGCGTCGACAGGCCGGTCGCGAAGCACAGCAGCGACCACAGTGACGGTGCGCCCCAGCACGACGACGGGTCCAGCGTGCCGTCGGCGCGCACCGTGCGCCCGCCGTACACCCCGTGCTCGGGATGCCGCCGCGCGAAGTCCAGCAGCGCCTCGATCGAGCCGGGGAACACCGTGGCGTCGGGGTTCAGCAGCAGCACGACATCGCCGTCGGATGCGGCCACCCCCCGGTTGACGCCGCGCGCGAAGCCGAGGTTCTCGCCGGCGTCCACGACCGTCGCCTGCGGGAACGCCTCGCGGATCGCCGGCACGCTGCCGTCGGTCGAGCCGTTGTCGACGAGGACGGCCCGCACGCCGGGGATCGCCTGCGCGTACAGCGACTCCAGGCACTCGAGGGTGCGTTCGCGGGTGTTGAAGTTGACGATGACGACATCGACGGTGGGCGTGCTCATACGACCTCCCGGGCTGCGGCCGATGGGGCAGACGGTGCGGTCGAGGCTGATGCGCCGGCCGGGACCGTCTCGGGACGCCACCCGATCACCTTCGCCGGCACTCCGCCCACGATCGCGTCGGGCGGGACGTCCTTGGTCACGACGGCGCCGGCCGCCACGATCGCGCCGTCGCCGATCGTCACGCCTGCCAGCACCACGACCCCGGCGCCGAGCCACGTGCCCGAGCCGATCACGATGTCCTGCTCGATCTTGGGCTGATCCATCGGCGGGATCCCTCGCACCATGCCGTAGTCCGACGCGGTGACGGTGACGCGGGGCGCCAGCAGCGCCTTCTCGCCGAGCGTGATGCGCCCGGTGCTGTTGCCCGCCCAGATGGTCGAGTACTCGCCGATGTGACTTCCGGCGCCGATCGTGATCCGCTCCGCGTTGCGGAACGACACGTTGGGCGCGAACGAGACCTGCGGGCCACGGGTGAGCCGACGCACCTGCGTGACGTGCGCGTACCCGTAGAAATGCGCGACCCGCAGCAGGTGGACGTAGACCCGAGGGTCCAGCACCGAGGCCAGGGCTCTCAGCGTCCGGTTCATGCCGCCTCCTGAGGGTCTGCGTCGTGCCGCCCGGGCGCTCGGGCGGAGTCGGCCACGGCGGCGGTCTCGAGGTCGTGGCGCATGCTGTCGGCCATGCGGGCGACGTCGAGCTCGAGGCGCGAGACGAGGGCGACCGACAGCATCCCGTCGTAGACGACACCGAACGCCGAGAGCTCGCTGCGGGGGTCGCCGACCGGGAAGACGATGACCCGGTTCACCTTCGCCTCGCCGAACCACAGCGGCTCATCCGAGAGCGACATGATCGTGGCGTAGCCGAGCATGCGCCCGTGCGGGGTGTCGGCCCGTTCGCCGCGTACCTCGTCGCGCACGGTGCCCCGCACCTGCGCCACCCGCTCCGGCAGCGCCGTGCCCGGCCCGACGTGCACGCGCGCCATCGAGATGTGGTTGCGCACGCCCTCCCCGCTGCCCCGGCGCCGGCGCGAGACCGGCACGAGCATGTCCAGGCCCCGGTCGTCGTCGTCGACAGCGCCGAGCGCGGATGCCACGAGCAGATCGTTGAGGGTCCCCCGCAGCCGCGCGGCACGGCGCGCGGCCGGCGATGCGGCGACGTCGAACGCGGCCGCATGGGTGGGCGGCAGCATCCTGTCGCGCAATCCGGTGCGCGTGATCCACCACTCGCGCAGCGACGCCGTGTCGCGCGAGGCGACGCGCTTGACGCGCTTGACGAACGGCTTGCGCCAGTAGTCGTGCCAGCCGCCGCGGAGCGAGGTCTGTCGGGCGAGGAATGCCCGCAGCGCGTACGGCGGGATCGCCCACGCGGTCCGCGGCGCCCGCACATCGGACGTCCACCCGACCGCCGCCCGCGCGAGGACGGGCTCGGGCTGCGGCGCGGTGAGCCGGCGGATGACGCTGAAGCCCCACTCGCCGTCGCCGACGACGTGATGCATGCGGGCGCCGACCGCGACCTCTCCGGTGTCGAGCACCGCGATGCGCAGGTCCCACAGCGGCCGCTCGCGCGGGAGCCCGGGTCCGCCGGCGCCGGTGAGGCGCCGCGCCGTATCGGCCGTCAGTGCGACCGGCTCGTCCTCGAAGGCGACGTGGTCGCGCGGCTCGAAATGCTCGTCGGGCACCCAGGCCGGGGTCGTGACCCCGAGCGGCGAAGCCATCAGCCGCAGGCACCACTCCGGCACGCGCTCGAGGCACCGTCGCATGTGGGCGTGGACGAGCTCGCGGTCGATGCGGCCGTCGTCGTCGAGGAACGGCGCGCCGTCGATCACGAGCACCGCTCCGGCATGCATCGCCTCGTAGGCGATGCTCGTGCTGATCTTCTGCTCGTCGAGGGTGCGCACCATGTCGATCGAGACGGGTCGTGGGGTCATGTCGGGACTCCTTCCGCACGCAGCACCGGCAGCTCGTCGTCCGTCCACGGCGGCACGAACCTCTCTCCGACCAGGCGCAATCCGCGCACCTCCCACACGCCGGCGAGCATCCCGGCCAGCAGCGCCCGGTCGGGGGCGGTCGGAGCGCCGCGGCGCGCGGCCCGGAGGATCCGTGCGACAGCGCGGCCGGCCAGCCGCCACCCCAGCCGCAGACCGAACACCGGGTCAAGTCGCAGCCATTTGCCCGTCAGCGCTCCGAGCCCGAGTCCGTACCCGCGGTGCAGCTGGACGTAGGCCTCGCCCTCGCGGGTGTTCGCGTGCAGCACGACGCATCGTGCATCGTGCACGACGTCGCTGCCCGCGCGCAGGATGCGGACGAAGATGTCGAGGTCCTCGGCGCCGGCGAGCCGCTGCCCGGCTCCCATGACGTCGTCGAATCCACCCAGGCGCAGCAGCAGCTCGCGGCGGAAGGCCATGACGGCGCCGTGGCCGGCGTCGATGCCCGAGATCGGGGTGCGATAGCGCTCAGCACGCGAATACGGGGCGTCGGCAGCCTCGGTGTGGTCGAGCATCCGGCCGGTCGCCGCACCGACCTCGTCGTCGTCGAAGCACACGAGCAGCCGCTCGATCCACCCTTCGGTCGGACGGCAGTCGTCGTCGGTGAAGACCACGATCGGACGTCTGGATGCCGTGATGCCCGCGTTGCGCGCGACACTCAGACCGCGTGCGGACCGCACGCAGGCCACACCCGCAGCCTCGGCCGCCGTGCGTGTGTCGGGCCCGTCGCTGGCGCTGTCGACCACGAGCACCTCCGCAGCCTCGGGCGACGCGGCGAGGATCGCGGCGAGCGCTCCGCGCAGCATCGCGGGACGGTTGCGCGAGCAGACGATGACGGTGATGTCAGACGGCGTCGGCATGCGTGCTCCTGGCCAGATCGATCGCCGCCTCGTAGGCGCGCGCGAGGTGCTCGCCCGCACGATCCCACGACAGCTCGTCGGCGTGGGCGAGCGCCGCGGAGCTCAGCTCCGCGAGCTCGGAACGGTCAGCGGCCAGCCGGTCGAACTGCTGCGTGAGTGCCGCGACGTCGCCCGGGCGGTGGAGCAGCCCGTGCACGCCGTCGTCGATCACGGCCCCCGCGGCAGTGGACACGAGCGGCACGCACCCCATCCCCTGCGCCTCGTATGTCACCAGGGCGCTGCCCTCCTCCAGCGTCGGCAGCACCAGCACGTCGGCCGCGGCCAGTGCCGCATCGACGTCGTCGGCGAAGCCCGCGACCCTCACGCTCGGGTGCGCCAGCTGCGACTGCAGCATCTGCGCGTAGGCCGGCAGCAGCCTTCCGACGATCGTGAAGGTGCCCTCGTCGGCCGCCCGCGAATCGAGCCAGGCCCGCAGCCCGTGGTGCAGCCCCTTGCGCGGTTCGCCGAGCCCCACGTACACCGCGCGCAGCGGACGCGCGGCGGCGGCGCGAGCGACCGCCCGGCGCGGCGAGGGACGGCGTCCGTAGCGGTGGCGCAGCACGCGGTGCGGTTCGAATCCGGCGTCGACGAACGAGTCCGCAACGGCGTCCGACGGAGCCAGGACTCCGGTGACGGCGGCCCACTCGGCCTCTTCCATCGCGAGGTGCTCGGCGTCGTGGGTGTGGGCGGTGCGTTCGGCGGGGTAGCCGAGCGCGTCGATCTCGGCGGCCACGACGCGCCACGCGTGGCGGGTGTGGGTGTTGGGCGCCTCCCTGACCGCTGCGATCCCGGCCTCCCGCGCGGCCTGGGCGGTCAGGCCGGGGGCAAGCGGCCACAGATGGACGACGTCGACCGGCGTGCGCGCGAGCACGCTTCGGGCGACGGTGTCGTGCCAGCGGAAGGCGCGGTCGCGTCCGACGGCCTTGTGGGGCACGCGCAGCCCCTTGGCCGACAGCGATGTCGTGACCGACGCCGCACCGGCCAGCGGGCGCGCCACGCTCGCGGCCACGACGTGCACCTCGTGGCCGGCCGCGGACAGCGAGTCCGCCTGGTGCCAGGCGGTCGTGCCGATCCCGGGCGCGCCCAGCGCGTGCGGAAACGAGAGAAGCACCTGCATGCAGACCCCCCGGTCTCGCAGGGCGGAAGGGGCGGCCCCCCGCCCCATCGCACGACGCTGACGTCCAGCGTCTGCGACCAGAGTGGGGTGGTGCGCGCCGGCGGTGCAAGGTCCACGGGGTCACTCGCACCGAATTGTCCCAAGCCCTTAACACTCCGGCAACACACGAGCCGCCTGCCGCGCGCACGATGAGTGTGGGGCCGCTTCGCGAGCGGACGGCAACCACTCCTCATCGCCACGGCGGCGCGCATCCGACGAGTCGTCCCTGGGGGGCGAGCAAGGAGCGAGATCATGGTCGTACCCGGCTACCTGAAGGTCCTCTGGAACAGCAAGTGGCTGCTGGCCGTCGGCGTCGTCGTAGCCGCCGTCGCGGCGTTCTTCGCCGGCTACACGATCGTCGACGGGCGCGTGCAGTCCCGTGCGATCGAGCAGTACACGGCCGAGACCACGCTCCTCGTGTCGAGTCCGGCCAGCGACATGTACCAGGCCGTGATCCCCGGTCAGCAGCTCGTCGAGGGACAGACGCAGCCCGAAGAGGCCGATCTCACCTCCAAGACGATCCTGTACGCGTACATCATCAGCGGCACCGACATGCGCCACGACGTGGAGCAGTCCGTCGGCGACTTCGCCGACACCGATGCGCTCACCGCCCTGCGGCGCACCACCCAGCCCGGCGGCGACGAGGCGTTCCCCGGGCGCTACTCACTGCCGATCCTCGCGGTGATGGGCGCATCGCTGGACCCCCAGCGCGCGGAGCAGATCTCTCAGACGGCGGCCGACCTGTTCGTCGCGAACATGCAGGACGAGCAGGAGACGGCGAAGCTCCCCGACTCGGAGCGCGTCGAGGTCACGGTGCTCGATTCGCCGTCCGCCACCGAGGTCGAAGGCTCGAACCCGGCCATCCCGATCGTGCTGACCTTCCTGGGTGTCTTCCTGCTCTTCGTCGTCGCGGCGTTCGTCGTGGCGGGGGTGCGCGGCGGCCGCCGGCGCCGGGCGGCCGAGCAGCCCGCGGAGGCGCCCGAAGGGCCCGACGACGGCTCGTTCGCTCCTCGTTCCGCGCGGGCCGGGGCCCGTCGTGACCGGCACGAGGCCTCGGCGGCGGATGCCGGCACCGACCTCGACGGGTCGAGCGCGCCCGAAGGCGATCCTCGGATCGATGAGCCCGAACCGGCGCACACGGCCTGAACCGGGGATCGCATGTCGACCATCCAGGCTCCCCGCGGTCCGACGACGACGCCGCCCACCGGCCCGGCGCCCACAGCTCCGCGCCACCGCGCGCCCCGGCCACGCATCGCACGGCAGACGGTGGCGGGCGCGATCGTCGCCGTCGTCGCCGTCGCCGTCGTGCTGCTGCTCCCGCCGCTGACCGCGGGCGCGACGCTGCTGACCGTCGCCCTGCTCTTCCTCGCGCGCCGACTGGTGTTCTCGTGGGTGGGCGGGCTCGCCGTCCTCGTCGCGGTGATCATGTTCGTGCCGGTGCGCCGATACGCCTTGCCGATCCCGCTGCCCTTCGCCCTGGAGCCCTACCGGGTGGTGCTCATCGTGCTGCTCGTGGCGCTCGTCGCGGCACTGGCGCTCGACCGCACCCGCACGTGGCGCCCGGTCGCCTTCGGCTGGCCGATCGGCATCTTCGTGGCGACGCTCCTTCTGTCGATCATCGCCAACGGTCCCGGACTGGTGGCCGCCGGGCTCGCATCGACGGCCGCCGGCGCCCTGCTGAACTTCCTGATCCTGTTGTCGACGTTCTACATCGCCCGTCAGCTGCTGACCACCGAGAGGCTCGTGCTCGGCCTGGTCACCGCGCTCGTGTGGTGCGGCACGATCGTCGCCGTCCTGGCGATCTTCGAGCGCATCACGCGCATCAACGTCTTCTGGCGACTGGCGACGGTGCTGCCGCTGAAGCTGCTCGCCGACGACAGCGAGACGTTCCGCGCCGGCGGGTTCCGCTCCTACGGCTCGGCGCAGCATCCGATCGCACTGTCGGTCATGCTCGCCATGCTGATCCCGCTCGCGATCTACCTCGCCCAGTACGCGCGCCGGCCGCACAACGACCTCAGCCGCCGGCTGCTCTACGGCGGCGCCGTAGCCGTGCTGCTGGTCGGCGTCCTCACCGCCGTGTCGCGCACGGCCGTCGTCGTGCTCGGGGTGATGCTGCTGCTCGCCCTGCTGCTGCGACCGTGGCTCGGGGTCACCCTGATCGCGCTGTCGCTGCCCGCGTTCGTGCTCGGGTTCCTCCTCGTGCCGAAGATGTTCGACACGCTGTTCGCCTCGTTCCTCGACATCGACTCGCTCATCGCCTCACAGGAGACATCACCGGGCATGACGGGCGCCGGTCGCCTGGCCGACCTCGGGCCGGCGATGCAGCAGGTCGTCGCCAGTCCGTTCTTCGGGACCGGGATGGGCAGCCGGATCGTCGTCGGCGACGAGGCGAACGCGTTCATCCTCGACAACCAGGTGCTCGGCACGCTGATGGAGTCCGGAGCGGTGGGAGTCGCCGGGCTGGCGGTGTTCCTGCTGACGCCCGTGGTCATGCTCGTGCGCTGGGCGTTCATCACGGCCCGCGACGAGCCCCGCTACGCGCTGCTGGCCTTCGCCGTCACCGCGGCGATCGTCGGCTACACCGCAGCGCTGTTCTTCTACGACGCGTTCGGCTTCTATCAGACCTTCTTCGTGCTGTGCCTGCTGCTCGCCGTAGGCGCCTGGCTGCTGACCGAGAGCCCGCCGGCCGTCGCCGCACGGGCGGCACGCGCCGCACCCGCGGAGGTGGCCCGATGACCCGCATGAGCATCGTGATCCCCGCTCACGACGAGGGCCCGCTCGTGCGGATCGGCCTGGAGCGCATGCTGGCCGACGCCGATCCCGGCGAGTTCGAGGTCGTGGTCGTGGCCAACGGCTGCACCGACGACACCGCGGATCAGGCGCGTCGCGTCGACGGGGTCACTGTCGTCGAGATCGGCCGCGCCTCGAAGATCCTCGCGCTGAACGCGGGGGATGCCGCCGCCCGAGCCTTTCCGCGCGCCTACATCGACGGCGACGTGTCGATCTCGACCGCGACGCTGCGCGCCCTCGCGACGGCGCTGGACGAGACGACCGCGCCCCGCGCCGCTGCTCCCCGGCTCCGCGTCGACACGGCGCGGGCCAGCCGGCCGGTGCGCGCGTACTACCGCGTGTGGGCGGTGTCCGACTACCGCAGCGACGGGCATGTCGGCTCGGGCGTGTACGCGGTCAACGCGGCGGGCCGCGCGCGGTGGGATGCCTTTCCCGACGTCATCGCCGACGACCGGTTCGTGCAGCAGCGGTTCGAGCCCGCCGAGCGTCGATCGCTCGACGGTGAGGAGTTCGTCGTCGCCGCCTCGAAAGACATGCGCACCCACATCCGCCGCGGCGTCCGCATCGAACGGGGCAATCGCGAGCTCCCGTCCGCCGCCCAGCTCGCCGCGCACGAGCCGGCACGACGGCGGTATGCGCGACTGCTGGGCAGGGTGGCGGTGCGCCCCGCGCTGTGGCTGTGCCTGCCGTTCTACATCTACGGGTTCGCGGCCGCGAAGATCGGCGCCCGCGGCGGCAGCGCCGTGACGTGGTCGAGGGACGATTCGCTGCGCGAGACGGTCCGCGCGTGAACCGGCCCGCGTCCGACCTCAGCAGCCGCGCATCGCGGGGCGCCGCGCAGACTGCGGGCGGGCTGTGGCTGAAGACGCTCATCCAGCTCGCGTCGACGATGGTGCTCGCGCGCCTGCTCGACCAGTCCGACTTCGGCCTGGTCGCGATGATCATGGCCATCGTCGGCGTCGCCGATCTCGTGCGCGACTTCGGGCTGACCGGCGCCATCCTCCAGTCGCGCGACCTGACCAGCCGGCAGTGGTCGGGACTGCTGTGGTTCTCGACGCTGCTCGGAACCGTCCTGATGATCGGCGTGGCGGCCGCCGCACCCCTCATCGCCGCGCTGTACGGCGAGGAGCGCCTCGTCGTGCTGACGATCGCCATCGCCCCGACGCTGCTGGTCAACGGGCTCGCGATGCCTATGCAGGCCGCCGTCCAGCGCCGGCTGCAGTTCGGGACGCTGGCGATGATCGACGTCGTCTCGATGGCCGTCGGCGTCAGCCTGTCGATCGTCGCCGCGCTGCTCGGGTGGGGCGTGTGGTCGCTGGTCGTCCTCGCCGGCGCGGGCCAGGTGTACCGCCTCGTCGCGCTGTGGATCGCCGCCCGGCCGCACTTCGGGCGGCCCCGCATCGGACGCGACATCCGGCCGTTCGTCAGCACGGGCGGCAGCATCTTCGGTGTGCAGCTGCTCAACTACGCCGCGCGCAACCTCGACAACGTGATCATCGGCCAGCAGCTGGGACCGGCCGCCCTCGGTCAGTACTCGCGCGCCTACGCGCTGTTCCTGCTCCCCCAGCAGCAGCTGACGGCGCCGCTCGGGCGCGTGGCCCTGCCCGTCCTGTCACGGCTCCAGGACGACGGCGAGCGCTACCGCCGCTACGTGCGCAGCGCCCTCGCCGTGATCGGCTATCTCGCGCTGCCGGCCTACGCGATCGCGGCCGCCGTCGCGCACCCGCTCATGCTCGTGCTGCTGGGACCGGGATGGGATGCCGCAGCCGACGCGTTCGCCCTGCTCTCGATCGCCGGGGTCGCACAGGCCGTGGGCAACGTGCAGGGATGGATGTTCATCAGCCTCGGCCGCGCGCACCGGCAGCTGGTGTACTACCTGGTGACCCGGCCGCTCGTGATCGCCGCGTTCTTCGTGGGGATCTGGTGGGCCGGGATGAACGGCCTCGCCCTGCTGTACGGCATCTCCACCGCCATCCTGCTCGTCCCCGGGTTCGCGGTCGCGATCCGGGGCACGTTCGTGCGGGGCTGGACCGACGTCGCTGCTCCGCTGGTGCGCCCGGCGATCGTGGCCCTCGCCGTCTTCGCCGCCGCATGGACCGCCGCGACGCTCGTCGGTTCCTGGCCGGCGCTGCTGCAGGTCGTCACCGGTGCCGCCGCCGGGGCGGTCGTCCTCGCCGCCGCCGCCCTGATCCCCGCGTACCGGCGCGACTACGCCATGATGGTCGACTTCGTGCGGAGGGCGCGCAAGCCCGCCGGCGGGGCGGCGGATGCGGCATCCGATTCGCCCGTCGACGGGCCCGCGACGATGCTCGGCGCCGACGAAGTCTCGGCCGGCGAGCTGCAGGCCATCCGCCGCGCCGAGTCGGGCGTGCCGGCGCCTGAGGCATCGATGCCGGGCGAGTCGCTTCCGGGCCACGACGACGACCAGGCAGCGATCACCGCCCCCGAGGCGATGGACCGGCCGCGCGACGGGGAGTCGCGATGACCGCCTGGCGCCGGTGCGTCGGCACGGCGGTCCTCACGACCGTCCTCGTCGCGGTGACCTCCGCCTGCTCGCCCGCCGTCACGCGCACCGGCCCGACGCCGTCGTCCTCCGCGTCGGCGCAGCCGCAGGTCGGATCGATCGCCGTGATCGGCGACTCCATCTCGCTGGGGGTCGCCGCGTGCGGCGCGGCGGAGGCCTGCACCGCGGCGTCGTGGGCGATCGGCACCGATCCCGCCGTGGACTCGATCGCGTCGCGCGTCGCCGAGCAGACCGGGAGCGCTCCGCGCACCGAGGCCCTCGCCCGGCCCGGGGTGCGGATCGCCGATGCTGAATCCGCCCTGTCATCGCTCGCCCACAGCGATGCCGACCTCGTGCTCGTGCTCGTCGGCGCGAACGATGCGTGCACGGCGTCCGTCGACACCGTGACCCCGGTCGCGGACTTCGCCGACTCGTATGCGGCGCTGCTGACGGGCGTGAGCACCGCACTGCCCGAGGCGCGCATCGTCGCCCTCTCGCTCCCCGACCTGCTGCAGCTGTGGCAACTGGGCCGCACCGACCCCGCGACGGTCGAGGCGTGGGACCGCAGCCCCTCATGCCGGTCGCTGCTGCAGAGCGCGGCATCCGACGAGAGCGACGACGTGGAGCGGAGGGCGGCGATCGCGGATCTCGTGACGGCCTACGACGACGCGATCGCGGGCGCCTGCGCCGCGACGCCGACGTGCACGTACGATCAGGGCGCCGTCCATGCCGCGCGCTTCGACAGCGCCGACGTGTCGTCCGTCGATCGATTCCATCCGTCGGTGCAGGGCCAGTCGAAGCTCGCCGCCGCCGCCTGGCCCACTGTCGCTGCGGCGATCGATCCGGCCGCACCCGCGGACTGATCCCCGGCCGCGCAGCACCCGCTCCGCGGACGCGCGGTCAGCCGTCCAGCGCCATGGCCGGGGCCTCGACCTCGACGACCGACCGTCGCGCCGCCTCACGCAGCACGTCGGCATCCAGTTCCTCGGGCGCCCGCATGAACGCGAGCGACCGACGCTGCATCTCGCGCGCGATCTGCACCTGATGGTCGTCCACGTGCTCGCGGTGGCGGGCCAGGCGTGGCACCAGCACGGGGAACTTGCCCTGCTCGAACGCGGTGATCGCAGATCCGGTGCCCGAGTGCGCGACCACGACGTCGGCCTCGCGCACGGCCGCGTTGAGCTCGTCGTGAGGCACGCGGTCGCGTCCTTCGATGCCCCACGCCGAGACGTCCTGAGGCCCCACCTGCCACAGCACGTCGTCGCAGTCCGCGAGCAGCGGCACCAGAGCGTCGTACAGCCGATCGAACCCGTACCCCTCCTGTGTGCCGACGGTGACCACGGCGCGACGGATGCGATCTGGCGCGGCGGGCGCCGTCGGTCCGGGTGCGAAGCTGTCATAGATCGAGCCTGCGTAGCGCCACCGCTCGCTCTGCCAGACCGGGTACTGCGTATACGTGCGGACCCGCCGCAGCCGCTGAAGGATGCGCCCCGACACACTCGGCCCCTCCGCGCGGGCGGCGCTCTCGATGTAGTGCGCGCGGGCACCGCCCGCCGCCGCCATCGGCAGCACCGCCACGGCCGGGCTCGACCCGGTGCTGAAGGCCCGGTCATAGCGGTGCCGCTGCAGGACGCGCGCGGCGACGGCCCGGAAGCGCCACAGGCTGCTGAGGTCCCGAGGTGCGACGAACGGTGCGAAGTGCACCTCGCGCCCTGCCAGCAGCGACGTCGACAGCCCGTTCTCGAACGTGAGCCACACCTGATCGTCGGGTTCGACGCCCAGTCGCTGTGCGAGGGTGAAGAGCTGCTTGAGGTGCCCGCCACCGGAACACACCATGATCGTCTTGGTCACGTCCGCCTCCTCTCGAAGTGCCGCGTTCAGTACGCGCCGTCGTGCTTGAAAATCTGCAGGACCGTCCGCAGGATGAGCAGCAGATCGCCGGTGAACGACCAGTTCTCGACGTAGTAGAGGTCCAGCCGGATGCTCTGCTCCCAGTCCAGATCGCTGCGCCCGCTCACCTGCCACAGCCCGGTGAGCCCCGGCTTGGAGAGCAGTCGCCGCGTCTCGTGACCGGCGTACGCCTCGACCTCGCTCGGGAGCGGCGGCCGCGGCCCGACCAGGCTCATGTCGCCGCGCAGCACGTTCCACAGCTGCGGGAGCTCGTCCAACGAGAACCGGCGCAGCACCCGCCCCACGCGCGTCACGCGCGGATCGTCCTTCATCTTGAACAGGACGCCGTTGCCGTCCGACCGCGGGGCGAGCTCGGCCCGCTTGCGCTCCGCGTCGACGATCATCGAGCGGAACTTGAACATCGTGAAGGTCGAGCCGCCCACGCCGACGCGTTCCTGCCGGAAGAGCACCGGTCCGCCGTCGCCGAGCCGGATCGCCATCGCGATCACCGCCAGGAGCGGGGTGAGCATCAGCAGCCCGACAGAGGTCGCGGCCACGTCGAAGATGCGCTTGACCGAGTGCGCGAACCCCGAGTACTGCGGCAGCTGGACGTGCACCATCGGCAGCCCCACGACCGGGCGCAGGTGGATGCGCGGGCCGGCCACGTCGGTGAGCCGCGAGACGAGGATCAGCTCTGCCTTCGAGTTCTCCAGCTGCCAGCCCAGCTGGCGGATCTGCTCCCGGCCGTGAGGCAGGTCGCCGGCGACCATGAGGGCCTTCGTCCGCGAGTCCCGCGTGGCGGGCACGACGGCGTCGTACTCGACGCGTGGCATGTCCTGCAGCCGTTCGACCACCTCCGCCGGCGCGTCCTCGAGCGGCTCGGTCAGCGAGACGGCCACCGGTTTGTATCCGGCGCCGAAGTTCGCCCGCAGCTGCGCGACGACCCGGTCGACGTCGAGGGCGGAGCCCACCACCATCGCTCCGGTGAAGCAGCGGCCGTTCCTGCGCAGCGTCATGAGCGAGCGGCGCCAGAACAGCCGGTTGGCCAGCAGCAGCACCCACCCGAGCGGCATGGCCACCGCCACGTACCCGCGGGCGAAGTCGATCTGCCCGACATAGCAGAAGATGGCCACGCATCCGAAGGCGAGCAGTGTCGCGTTCGTGACCCGCTGGTACTCGGTGAGCCCTTCGCCGACGATCCGCTTCGCCCTGCTCTTCACGGCCCACAGCGACAGCGCCCACAGCACCGCCACGACAGCGGCCGCGACCCCGTATGCCGCCGCGGAGGCCGCATGCCATTGCGTGGCGGTGCCGAAGCGGACGAGGCTCGCGATGCCGAGCGACGCGCCGATCGCCACGAGGTCCCCGACGAAGATGCCGGTGACCAGCCGTGAGTACCAGGCGGCCGCGCGCGGCTGCCTCGGTACTGCGGTGGTGCCTGCAACGACCGCGGATGGTTCGGTCGCTGCGAGTGAATGACCCAGAGAACTCATATGCGACCCCCCGGAAGACGCATGAGCAGCTTCAGGGGCAGCGCTGACCCTATGGAACCGGCGCCCCAGGGCTCCGGGTTGGTGCAGTGGTGCCTTGACGGCGGTCCCGATGCCCCGCCGTGGTGGACTCAGGCTAAGCCGAGAGATGGGCCCGGGTCACGGGCAGGGGTCCTGGTTTCACACGGCGGGAAGGAACTCTTCACTCCGGTGTAACAAACCAGACCGCAGGGCGAGCGAGAGGATCGCCTCGTGGCGCGAGCTCCAGGCGTGACTGTCGATGAACGCCGACCGCTCGTCCTCGGTCAGTCCGCCTCCTGCCAATGCGCGGTCGGTGAGCGGGCCCATCTCGGCGGTGCTCGCCGCGATGAGGATCCTGTCGTCGGCCCGGCGGATCGGCCCCAGGTCCACCGAGACCACCGGCAGTCCGGCAGCGAGGTACTCGTACACCTTCAGCGGGCTCATCGCCTCGGTGAGCGGCGTGCGGCGGTGGGCCACCAGCGATAGCTGGCAGTTGCGCAGCGTCGCGACCAGTTCCGCCCGCCCCATCCCGCCGTGCACGTGGACATTGGGGATGCCGCGCAGCGCCGCGACGTACTCCGGGTCGGGGGCCGGGCCCGCCAGGATGATCTGCAGCTCCGGGCGGTCCGCCGCGAGCGCAGCGATGCCTTCGGTGTCCAGTCGCTGGTCGAGCGTGCCCGCGTAGACGGCACGCGGCGTCGGGATCCCGGCCAGCCATGCCGGCGCGGGCGGGGCCTGTCCGCGCCATTCCCCGGGTTCGACCCCGTTGGGGATGACCGCGCTCGGACCGAGCGGGTCGATGCGGTCGATGATCTCCTGCGAGACGGCTGCGACGGCGATCTCGGACTCGCGGATCTGGCGATAGGCCGCCCGGTACGCGGGCCAGTACGCCTGCCGCGCCGCCGAGCTCAGCCAGTCGTCGCGCCCGAAGTAGGTCACCGCAGACGCCCACCCGAACGGGCAGAACGCCGCGACCAGCGGATTGGTCGTGATGACGGCGGGCCTGCGGATCCCCAGCGATCGTGCCCGTTCTCGCAGCGCCGCGTCGTACCCCCGGTACGACCGCACGATGCGGCCGACGTCGACGGGATCGGCGCGGGCCAGCCGCGTCGGTGTGATGAGCGCCCGTCGCGGGCCGGACGGAAGGCCCGGATCGGTGCGCCGCAGCCGCCGCGACAGCACACTCGGCAGGCTGCGGAACGGGTTGGCCACGAGCACGCCGCCGACCTGGTCGGCGCCGAGCAGGGTCTGCAGGATCCGGTCGGGCGGACGCATCATGCCTCGCGCGACAGCATCCGCATACGTCTCGTAAGAGAAGGTGAACACGACATCGCGCGGGCCGGTCACGTCACGAGCTCCCGGATCACGCGCGCCGGCGAACCGGCCACGACCGTGCGCGCCGGCACGTCGCGCGTCACGACGCTGTTCGCCCCCACCACCGCTCCCTCGCCGATGGTGACCCCGGGCATCACGACGGCGTTCTGACCGAGCCACGCGCCGCGCCGTACCCGGACGGGCGCGACCCGTGCCAGCGGCTGGTCGCGCACCGGCAGCGCGGGGTCGTCGAAGCCGTGCATGTGGTCGGCGATGTACACGCCGCGGGCGATGCCGACCGCCTCTTCGACGATCACCTGCTCCACCGCGGCGATCGAGGTCTGGTTCATGCGGACGCGGTCGTGGATGTGGATCACGGGTCCGTCGGCGTCCAGCAGCGGCACCATGAACCACGACGACGGCCCGATGAGGACGTTGCGCCCCACGGCGACCTTGTGCGGATTGCCGGCTCGGAAGGGCAGCATGATCCGGCTCCCGCTGCCGAACTCGGCGAAACCGTTGCGGGCGATCGCGGTGAACGCGGCGTCTCGGATGCGCTGCGCGCCCGAGACGACAGCCATGCCGTCGATCCCTCTCATGCCGCCCTCCAGACGTCGCGCGGAAATGCCGCCATCAGTCGATCCGCGATCGGCGCGACCTGCAGGTCGGGCGCCGGAGCCGACCCCGCCCACTCGATCGCCGTCTCCAGATCGGGAGCGAACTGCGGCACGGCGCGCCCGGTGCCGCGGAAGTAGTCCTCGTACTTGAACAGCGGCTCTGGGCCGCGCGCCCCGGACCCGCTGCTCGCGACGGGGACGACCGGCACTCCGGCGAGCTCGGCCACCACGATGCCGTGGAGAGAGGACGCGACGACGACGTCGCTGGACCGGATCGCGCGGACCACCTCGTGCACCGGCCGTCGCGGGTCGATCGTGGCGGCGTGCGCCGACATCCGTGCGTGGTCGTTCAGGTTCGGGACGATGGTGAGCCCCCGACGCGGTCCCGGATCGCCGTCGAACAGGTCGGGTCGCACCAGTTTGAGCAGCAACGCGGGATCGCCGTAGACCTCGGGCGCCTCGATGCCCTTCTCGTCGCGCAGCCAGTCGCGGGTCAGCGGGCCGCGCACCGCGCGGACGTCCACCGCCGTGAACCGGTGCTGGCCGACGGGGATCTTGCCGTTGACGCCGCTCCCCCAGATGACGTCGCCGTCGCGCGCCAGGTGCAGGATCGATCCGACGGCCAGCAGGCGCCTGCCGTCGCCTCGGCCCGCGATGGCTTCGCTCCGGCGGATCGCGGCTACGACGAGAGGCCCGAGCAGGTCGCCGAAGTTGCCGACCCGAGGCCCTACGCGGTACCGCCGCAGCACCGGGATGCGGTTGCGCCGCGGGTTCCAGTGGATCACCTCGACCATGCTCGCCCCGCCTTCCTCGTCACAGGCTCCACGCGAGTCGGAGCGCCTCGTCGGTGGGCAGCGGCGCGCGGGCGTCGAGCCAGTCGGCGCCGATCGCGTTCAGCGACAGGTCGATGCTGAACTGGCCGGAGGTGACGGCGGGTGGGCGCGGGATCGACGCGACGCAGTTCTGCACCGACAGCCACTGTCCTCGCAGGTTCCCCACGAACGTCGACGACACCGCCGAGATCGCGTCGACGGTGCCGATGCCGTTGACGGCGGCGGGCTTGCCCGAGGCGAACGCGTTCGCGTCGGGCGGCAGCGGGTAGCGGACCACCATCCGGTCTCCGCCGACGACGAGACTGTGATCGAACACGATGCCGCTCGTACGGTCGGAGGGGATGAATCCGGAGTTGGTGGACGCGAAGATCACGGAGTCGCGGATCACCAGGTCCGCACCGGGGCTGCTCCCCGACAGCTGCAGGGTGTCGCAGTGCGCCGTCGACGTCGCGCTTTTGTATGACGGCGCCAGGTAGCAGCCGACGATCTGGATGTCGCTCCACGGGTTGTCGCCGGTGCGGATCGCCCAGACGTCCGCGTCGGTCAGCTTGGCCTCGGGAGTCACGCACTCGACCAGCTCGATCTGCGATGCGGGCCCCGAGCCGCCGGCGGTGATGTTGAAGGCCTGTCCCTTGGACCGGGCCCACGCGAAGTCCTGCACCGAGGTCAGCACGATGCTCTGCGGGAAGAGCCAGAATCCCGCGAAGGCGACCCCCTTCACGGCATCCATGCGGATCGCGTCACTGAAGGTGATGCTGGCCGAGCCCTCGCGCGGCATCACCAGCACGCGGTAGTCACGACCGAGCGCGCCGATCCCCTGCAGCACCGGCGGTTTGGACGATCCCGCGCCGTAGCCGGGCAGCGTCCCCGGCTTGACGAGGACGCAGCCCTTGCCGTGGGGCGTGCGTTCGGCGACGTACGAGATGCAGCGCGAGATGTCCTTCCACGTGCACTCGGCTTCGACGACGAGGTCGAACGCGTCCGAAGGGCGCGGTGTGCGGGACGGCCAGTGACGGCCGGTGGGCCCGAACGACGCCGCTGCGAGCGGGCCCCGCGGCAGGGCGGCGTTCGAGAGCGACGCGGGCATCCCGCGGGATGCTTGGGTGGTCGGCGTCCGAGAGGGGGTCGGACGGGCGCTGGCGCGATCGGGGACGGAGCACGACACCAGCACCGCCGGAGCGGCGAGGAGGAGCGAGAGGGCCACCCGCCGCGAGATCTCTGCCATGCGCTGCGTCCAATCGTCGATGTGTCCGTCCGGACGACATCGGCCGTGTGCGCATGGGGAGCCGCACAGGCTCCACGCTAGGCGTCAGGTGCTTCGCGCAGGTTACGCTCGTGCAAACTTTGCCCCGATCAGCGCGCGCTGCGCTTCGATCGGCGGGCGGTCGCGCGAGCACCGGTGCGCGGGCATGGCTGAACCGCGGCATCCACCGTCTTTCGATTCGGGATGCCGCGGCTCAGTGACCCTGTTACGGTCTGTCCGCTCGACTCAGAGCGGGCGGATGTTCTCAGCCTGCAGGCCCTTGGGGCCCTGGGCGATCTCGAACTCGACGCGCTGGTTCTCCTCGAGCGAGCGGTAGCCGCTCGACTCGATGGCGCTGTAGTGCGCGAAGACGTCTGCTCCGCCTTCATCAGGAGCGATGAAGCCGAATCCCTTCTCGGAGTTGAACCACTTGACGGTGCCCTGCGTTGCCATTACTTGCCGTTCTTCGTTGATCTCGTCGCGATTGCGGCGATTGCATCCAACGTAGTGAACTCGCGGGCGCACGGCGAGACCCTCGTCGGATGGTGACACAAACGTTGCACGCGACGATGAGGGTTTCGGGTACGCCCATCGTACGCCCGGGCTGAGCGGTGCTCTAAGCCCGGGCGTCGACGGATCCCCCCGGATAGGCCACGCCGAAGCGTGGACACGGTAATCGTACCGATATATCAACGCAGAGGCGAGGGTTCATTTCCGCGGAATCACGCGGCGGATCAGGGTCTATGCAAATGAATCCTCCGGCGTACACTGGTGCCACCCATGACTGCTCCCTTCGTTCCGCTCGACCCGCGCGGTGCCGTCCTCGGAGACGAGGTATACGCACGCCTGGGCGAGGCGATCCTCGACGGCCGCCTCGCGCCCGGCGAGCGGGTCCGCGATCAGGAGCTGGCGGAATGGCTGGGAGTCTCGCGCACGCCGGTGCGCGAAGCGCTGCAGCGGCTGGAGCGCGTGGGGCTCGTCGAGGTCTCGCCGCACCGCTATACACGGGTGTCGCATCCGAACCGGCAGACCGACACGGCCGAGCTGGTCGCCTTCAACATGGGCCTGGCGGCGCGGATGGCGTCCGCGCGCGCCGAAGAGGAAGAGATCGTCGAGGCCGTCGAGCGTCTCGACGCTGTCATCGCCGCTTCGCGCGCCGACGACAGCGTGGCCCTCGCTGAAGCCAGCCAGGCCTTCTTCGCGGTGATCACCCGCGCGGCCGGCAACTACGCGCTGCTGCAGTTCGTCCGTGAGTACGAGTTCGCGATCCGACGCGACATGGTTGGCTGGCAGCCCTTCCTCGAATGCCCCGTCGGCCGCACCGCCGCCTACGAGGAGTTCCGCGAGGCCTTCGTCGCCCGCGACGGCGACCGCGCCGAGGCGCTGCTGCGCGGCATCCACGGCCTCCCCTGATCCACCGGGTCCCCGGCCGCCCTTTTCGACGTCGGATGCCGCAGCTAGCGTGTTTCGGGTGAACCACATCGATCTGCGGCCGTTCGACGACGACGACCTCGACGCGGTCTTCGAGATGATGCGCGACCGCGAGGCGGTCGAGATGGCCGCGTTCACGGCGTCGGATCCCGACGACCGTGAAGCGTTCGATGCGTGGATCGCCCGCCAGCGCGCGTCCGACGACGTGCTGTGCCTGGTCGTGACCGAGAACGGCGGGTTCGCCGGCACCGCCGCGGCGTTCACCGTAGACGGCGACCGCGAGGTCAGCTTCTGGATCGCCCGGCACGCGTGGGGCCGCGGCGTCGCCACCGCCGCACTGCGTCTGCTGGTGTCGCACGAACCCGTGCGCCCGCTCTTCGCCCGTGTCGCCGCCCACAACGCCGGTTCGATCGCCGTGTTCCGCAAGGTCGGCTTCACCGAGCTCTCGCGCAACGTCGACTTCGCCCCCGGCGTCGGCCGCGAGATCGAAGAGATCGTGTTCACGCTGCCTCCGTCGCTCGACGGGGCGTGATGCTCACGCCAGGAGCCCGGTGCTCCCCATCAGCCGGGTCGGCACGAGGTGGATCGTGACCCGCAGGGGATTCTCGCGGGGCTGGCGGTATCGGTCGGCGTAGAGGGCGACGGCCAATGCGACCTCCGCCGGGTCGTCGTGGACGGATGCGGTCCCCTGGAAGGAGATCCACCTCGCGCCTGCCACGGCACTGACGGCGGCGGTCTCATCGCGCAGGACGTTGCGGACCTTCTGCGATGTGCGGGACGTGATGATCCTGACGACCCCGTCGTGAAAGGTGAAGCCGACGGGAACCGCGTGGATCCCGCCCCACGAAGAGATCGTGGAGAGCGTCCCGAGGTGCCGCTCCCGGAGGAAGTCGGCACCGGCCGCCGTCAACTCGCGCACCGCGCCCACGCTACCTGCTGGGCGCGGCGCTCGGCTGCCCAGGCCGATGGCGCCTTCGAGCATGAAGACCGTCGTGTTGCGGGGTTGCCGCGGCGCTCCCTCAGTCCGAGATGTCCTTGCCATCCGTCCGGGAGGCTCTCGACGACGGGAGCTTCCGCGGGCGGGATCCCTAGTCCGACCGCGGATGCCGGTTTCTGCAGCGCGATGCCGAGTGCCGCTCAGAGCAGCAGCGCACGCCGCCTCGACAGGGCGAGTCTCCGCGACGTGCGCGCAGACGCCTGCGCCACCTCAACCCACCCGCCCCCCAGCGTCCACGCCGGGGAACGCCGAAGGCCCCCGGGGATCCCGGGGGCCTTCGTTCTGTGCGCGAGGGGGGAGTTGAACCCCCACGCCCTTTCGGGCACTGGCACCTGAAGCCAGCGCGTCTGCCTATTCCGCCACTCGCGCGAGTCGTGGATCCGAAGATCCGCGAAACTCAACTTCCCGAGGATATCACGCGATCCGCGTGACGCCGAACTCGACTGATCCCGAGGACGATCCATCGCACGGACAGACTGTGCAATTAGCATGTAGCAACCGGCACCCCCCTCAAGAGGAGCTCCGTGGGACTACTTGACAGCTTCGAGAAAGGTCTCGAACGCGCTGTGAACAGCGCGTTCGCGAAGACCTTCCGCAGCGGCATCCAGCCTGTCGAGATCGCATCGGCCCTGCGCAGCGAACTCGACAAGAAAGCCGCTGTGGTCAGCCGCGACCGCATCCTGGCTCCGAACACGTTCACGGTGCGCCTGTCGGCTGCCGACGACGAGCGCATGTCGGCGCTCGGCGACGCTCTCACGCAGGAGCTCGACACGCTCGTCCAGAAGCACGCCAAAGCGCAGGGGTACTCGTTCGCAGGACCCGTCACGATCGCGCTGCGCCGCGACGACCAGCTCGGCACCGGCACGCTGCGCGTCGAGTCCGCGACCGCCCAGGGCGGCCGCGTGGCCTGGCGAGGGGTCGTCGACGTCGAGGGCCGCCGCATCCCGCTCACCAAGTCGCGCACCGTCATCGGACGCGGCAGCGACGCCGACATCACCGTCGCCGATTCGGGAACCAGCCGCCGGCACGTCGAGATCCTGTGGGACGGCGAGCGTGCGATGGTGCGCGACATGGGCTCCACGAACGGCACGATGCTCGACGGCCGCAAGGTGACCGAGGCCGCGCTGCCGCCCGACTCGACAGTGCGCATCGGTCGCACCGACATCGTCTTCCGCGTGGTCGCGCAGGCCGCACCGCCTCGCCCGCCGGCACCCCACGACGACGCCACGCGGCGACTCGATCTGGGCAGCGCCGCCTACGATCCGAGCGAGAGGGGACCGCTGGCATGAGCGAGCTCACGCTCCTGCTGCTGCGCATCGGCTTTCTCGTGCTGATGTGGGCTTTCGTTTTCTCGGTGGTCTACTCGCTGCGGGCCGACCTGTTCGGCGTGAAAGTGCGGCGGATGCCGGATGCCGCAACCGCAGCCGCTCCCGGTGCGGCCGGGGCGGGGGCCCCCGCCGCCGCGGTATCGGCCGCGACCGCGCCCGTGTCGCCCCCGCCTGCTGCTCCGGCACCGCACGTGGACGGCGGCCCCGCCACCACCGCGACGGTCTCGCGCATCGTCATCACGAGCGGTCCGAAGGCCGGCCTGGAGCTGCCGCTGGGCAACGAGCCGCTGACGATCGGCCGCTCGAGCGAGTCCGGGCTCGTCGTCCGCGACGACTACACGTCCAGCCATCACGCGCGCCTGGTGCTGTGGGGCGACCAGTGGATGATCCAGGATCTCGACTCGACCAACGGCACGTGGCACGACGGCGCCCGCGTCGCCTCGCCCGTCCCGATCAAGGTGGGCGCTCCGATCAAGGTCGGCGCGACGACATTCGAGCTGCGGAAGTAGCGGGCGGACTCCTCGCACATGGTCTTCCAAGGCTCGAGCACCGCGATCTCGCATACCGGCAAGGTCCGCTCCAACAACCAGGACTCCGGGTACGCCGGCTCGAACCTGTTCGTCGTCGCCGACGGCATGGGCGGTCACGCGGGCGGCGACGTCGCCTCCAGCCTCGCGATCGCACGCCTCGAGGGCCTCGACAAGCCCTACGACACGACCGCGGCCGCCGAGCGGGCGCTGCGGGATGCGCTCTCGGAGGCGGCAGTCGACCTGATCGACACGGTTCACGTGCGCCCCGAGCTCGCCGGCATGGGCACGACAGTCAGTGCGCTGATCATGGTCGACGACTACGCCGTCATCGCCCACATCGGCGACTCGCGCATCTACCTGTACCGCGACGAAACCCTGACGCAGATCACGACCGACCACACGTTCGTCCAGCGCCTGGTCGACTCCGGCCGCATCACTCCGGAAGAGGCGCGGTACCACCCCCGGCGCTCGGTGCTCATGCGCGTGCTGGGCGACATGGACCCCGATCCCGAGCTCGACACGTTCATCATGCCGACGCAGCCGGGCGACCGCTGGCTGCTGTGCTCGGACGGCCTGTCGGGCGTCGTGGACGATGCGCACACGTCGAAGGCCCTCGGGATGGGACTCGCGCCGGGCCGCACCGCCGACATCCTGCTGAAGCAGGCGCTCGACGGCGGTGCCCCCGACAACGTCACGATGGTCATCGTCGACGTCGGCGGGCAGCATCCCGTCTTCTCGGGCACCGCGACGATCGTCGGATCGGCGTCCAACCCCAAGGGCATCGAGGTCCCCGCTGCCGCACCGCGCCGCGGCGGCTGGCTGCACCCGAACCGCCAGGCGGCCAACGAGCCGACGCACTTCGAGCCCGCGCCGGAGTTCCTCGAGGAGCTCATCGAAGAGGACCGCCGCCGCGCCCGGCGCCGCCGCGCCGGATGGATCGCCGGCGTCGCGCTGGTGCTCATCCTCATCTCGGGCGCCGTGTGGCTCGGCTACCAGTGGACGCAGACGCGCTACTACGTCGGCGCCGACGAAGACACCGTGGTGATCTTCCAGGGCGTGCAGCAGAACATCGGGCCGATCTCGCTGTCGGCGCCGTTCGAAGAGACGGGGATCCCCCTCGATTCGCTGTCGGACTTCGCACGTGCGACGGTGGAGGGGACGATCTCGGCGAGCTCGCTCGAAGATGCCCGCCGTATCGTCGCGGACATCAGCGATCTGGCGGGAGGCGGCGGATGAGCGCACCCGTCACCACGCCGCCCGACGGCGTCTCGGCCGACACCGCGGTCATCCGCGCGCTGCGGCGCATCCGCGTGCCGCAGACGCAGCGCAACCGCGAGCTCGCCCTGCTGATCTTCGCGTTCGCGATCAACGGGTCCGCGGTCGCCCTGGTGCAGCTCGGCGCGCTCGGCGCCATCGACTGGACCTTCCTGGTCTACTGCGGCGGCCTCACCGCACTCGTGATCGCCCTGCACATCCTGCTGCGGCTTCGTGCCCGGGATGCCGACCCCTTCGTGGTCCCGATCGCCACGGTGCTGACGGGTATCGGCCTGGCGATGATCTACCGGCTCGACATCGCGCGCGACCGGCACGGCTGGGACGCGTTCTCGACGCGGCAGCTCGCCTGGGCCGCGATCGCCCTCGTCGCCGCGATCCTCGTCGTGCTGTACCTGCGCAACTACCGCGTGCTGTTCCGGTACACCTACATCTTCGGCCTCGTCGGCATCGTGCTGCTGATCCTGCCGATCATCCCGGGCCTGGGCACCGACGCGAACGCGGACGTGTGGGTCTCGCTCGGCTTCTTCTCGTTCCAGCCGGGTGAGCTGGCAAAGATCGCACTCGGCATCTTCTTCGCCGGCTACCTCGTGCGCACGCGCGAGAGCCTCACCTCGACCGGCACGCGGTTCCTCGGCCTCACGTGGCCGCGCGCCCGCGAACTCGGCCCGCTGCTGGTGATCTGGCTCGTCTCGCTCGGCATCATCGTGATGCAGCGCGACCTCGGCACCGGCCTGCTCATCTTCGGCATGTTCGTCGCGATGCTCTACGTCGCCACCGGCAAGACCAGCTGGGTCGTCATCGGCGTCGTGCTGGCCGCGGGCGGCGCGTTCGTGGCATCCCGATTCCTGCCGTACGTCGGCAACCGGTTCACGATCTGGCTGGATGCCTTCAACCCGGAGCTGATGGACAACTCGAGCTTTCAGCTGGTCAACGGCATCTTCGGCATGGCCAACGGCGGCCTGCTCGGCACCGGGCTCGGCCAGGGGCGACCGTATCTGACGCCCGTCGCCGAGAGCGACTACATCCTGCCCGCGCTCGGTGAGGAGCTGGGCCTGATCGGAGTGTTCGCGATCCTGTGCCTGTACATGGTGTTCACGAGCCGCGGCATCCGCATCGGCCTGGCCGGCCAGGACGACTTCGGCAAGCTGCTCGCGACCGGCCTGTCGTTCACGATCGCGCTGCAGGTGTTCATCATGGTGGGCGGCGTCACGCGCCTCATCCCGCTGACCGGCCTGACGACGCCGTTCCTCGCGGCCGGCGGCTCGTCGCTCGTCGCGAACTGGATCATCGTCGCGCTGCTGCTGCGCATCTCGGACGCCGTCCGCAGCCGGCCCCGGGTGGTGATCGGCTGACATGACCAAGGAACTCCGACGCCTCAGCATCCTGATGCTGATCATGTTCCTCGCGCTGTTCGGCTCCGCGAGCTGGATCCAGGTGGTCCAGAGCGACGAGCTGGCCGCGAATCCCGCCAACCGGCGGTCGCTGTACGACTCGTTCGAGGTGCAGCGCGGCTCGATCATCGCGAGCGGCACCGCGATCGCGTCGTCGGTGCCTTCCGACGACCTCTACACGTGGCAGCGCGTGTACACCGACGGGTACATGTGGGCACCGGTGACGGGGTACATCAACCCCGCGCTGAACTCGCTGACCAACATCGAGCAGGCGATGAACCAGGAGCTCAGCGGCACCGCGGGGTCGCAGTTCCTGTCACGGGTCGAACGCATCTTCACCGGTCAGCCGCCGCGCGGCTCGAGCGTCGTGCTCACCCTCGACGCCGATGTGCAGCGTGCCGCGTTCGAGGCGCTCGGCGACCTGCAGGGCGGCGTCATCGCGATCGAGCCGTCGACGGGACGCGTGCTCGCGCTCGTGACGAGCCCCAGCTACGACACCAATGTGCTCGCCTCGCACGACACGGTGGCCGTCAACGAGGCGTACGACCAGCTGGTGGCCGACCCCGGCAAGCCGCTGTCGGACCGCGCGATCGGCGGTGACGTCAACCCTCCCGGCTCGACGTTCAAGCTCGTGGTCGCCTCGGCCGCCCTCGCCTCGGGGGACTACACGCCCGAGTCGACGCTCCCGAACCCGGCGCAGTACCAGCTGCCGCAGTCGAGCAGCATCGTGCACAACGCCAGTGGCGGCGCGTGCGGCCCCGGTGACACCGTCACGATCGCCGACGCCCTGCGCCTGAGCTGCAACATCCCGTTCGCGGAGCTCGCGGTCGAGCTGGGCGACACCGCGATCCGCGAAGAGGCCGAGAAGTACGGGTTCAACAAGTCTTTCGACATCCCGCTCACCTCGACGCCCTCGGGCTACCCGCGCACGATCCAGGACGACGCGCAGACCGCGCTGAGCGGGTTCGGCCAGGGCCAGGTGACGGCGACGCCCCTGCAGATGGCGATGGTGTCGGCCGGCATCGCCAACGGAGGTGTGGTCATGAACCCACGCATGGTCGACCGGGTCATCGGCCCCGACCTCTCGGTGCAGAAGACGTACGAGGACACCGAGTTCGGACGGGCGCTGGATCGCAGCCTGGCAGCCGAGCTGGTCACCATGATGGTCGCCAATGTCAGTGACGGTGCGGCGTCGGGTGCAAGAATAGACGGCGTCGACGTGGCCGGAAAGACGGGCACCGCGGAGATGGGTACCGGCGATCCGTACACGCTGTGGTTCACCGGGTTCGCACCCGCACAGAATCCGCAGGTCGCCGTCGCCGTCGTCGTGGAAGACGGCGGCGGGCAAGGACAATCGGGAAGCGGCAACACCATCGCCGCTCCTATCGCGAAGAAGGTCATGGAGGCGGTGCTGGGCAAATGAGACCGACGCAGGGCGTGACCTTCGGCGGCCGTTACGAACTCGACTCGCGCATAGCGATCGGCGGCATGGGCGAGGTCTGGGAGGCGACCGACCACGTCATCGGCCGCACCGTCGCCATCAAGATCCTCAAAGACGAATACATGGGCGATCCGGGCTTCCTGGAGCGTTTCCGCGCCGAGGCCCGCCACGCGGCCCTGGTCAACCACGAGGGCATCGCCAGCGTGTTCGACTACGGCGAAGAGAACGGCAGCGCGTTCCTCGTGATGGAGCTCGTGCCGGGCGAAGCCCTGTCGACGATCCTCGAACGCGACGGCTCGCTGTCCACCGACAAGACGCTCGACATCGTCGCGCAGACGTCGGCGGCGCTGCAGGCCGCGCATGCGGCGGGGCTCGTGCACCGCGACATCAAGCCGGGCAACCTCCTGATCACGCCCGACGGCCGCGTCAAGATCACCGACTTCGGCATCGCGCGCATCGCCGACCAGGTGCCGCTGACGGCGACCGGCCAGGTCATGGGCACGGTGCAGTACCTCTCGCCCGAGCAGGCGTCTGGCCACCCGGCATCGCCCGCGACCGACATCTACTCGCTCGGCATCGTCGCGTACGAGTGCCTGGCGGGCAAGCGTCCGTTCACCGGCGAGTCCCAGGTCGCGATCGCCATGGCTCAGATCAACGAGCAGCCGCCGCCGCTGCCCGCGACGGTCGCGGTGCCGGTGCAGAACCTCGTGATGGCGATGATCGCCAAGAAGCCCGAAGAGCGCCCGGCGTCGGCAGCCGCGGTCGCACGTGCGGCGACCGCACTGCGTCGCGGCGACGTCTCGGCGGCAGCCGCCGCCGTGCCGGCGATCGCCGGCGGTGTCGTCGCGGCCGAGGCCGCCACCCAGCTGCTCGGCGCCGGCGACACCTCCGCGGCCACGAGGCTCATGCCCGCACCCGGTGAACCGGTCGCCGAGGCCGAGGCCGAGAAGAAGAAGCGCAGCCCGTGGACGTGGCCCCTGATCGCGCTGATCGCGCTGCTGGTGCTCGTGATCGGCGGAACGCTGTGGGCGATCCTCGCCAACGGCGGTGGCGAGCCTGAGCCGACCAAGTCCACGCCGACCACCTCGCAGACGCCGACGCAGTCGGTCACGCCCACGCCTACCACCGGCACCGTCGTGGCAGCCGACTACATCGGCCAGGACTGCAACACGGCATCGGCGGCGCTCGACGGTCTCGGGTTCGCGACGCGCTGCGTCGAAGGCAACGCCGCACCCGACGCCGACAGCGAGGGCAAGGTCTACGCGGTGGCGCCGACGGGCAACGTCCCGCTCGCGACCATCATCGAGCTGACGGTGTACGCGGGCCAGGTGCCGATGGACCCGCCGGCGGCTCCGACGCTGTCGGACCCGATCGAAGAAGAGGGCACGGTCACCGTGCAGTGGCCCGGATACAGCTGCCCGTCCGGCACCGGCCAGGTCAGCTCGTACAACTTCACGGCCACCCAGGGAGTGTTCCCGACGACGGGTCAGTCGACGTCCTCGTTCGGTCCGGACGAGCGCTCCGGCGAGATCCAGGTCACCGGCAAGGCGGGCGCGTCGCTCATCGTGACGTACACCGTCACGTGCAGCGGCGGCACGGCGGGCGAGCGCACGACCGGCACCTCGGTCGAGGCGACCGGAGTGATCGAGGCCGCCGAGCCCGAGCCCGAGCCGAGCCCGTCGGCCACTGCGGCCTCGAAGCCCAAGCCGTGAGTCACGCCGAGCGGGTCGCGCGCGACGCGTGACCCGCTCGGCCTCGGCTAGTGTGGCTGATGTTCCAGGCAGGAGTGACCGTGACAGCTGAGCCGCATGTGCTTTCGGGGCGTTACCGCATCGACGAGCCCATCGGCCGCGGCGGCATGGCGAGCGTCTACAAGGGCTATGACCTGACGCTCGGCCGCGATGTCGCGATCAAGATCCTCGACCGCGAACTGGCCGACGACAACGCGTTCCGCACGCGCTTCCGGCTCGAGGCGCAGGCCGCCTCACGCATGGCGCACCCGACGATCGTCCGCGTGTACGACGCGGGTGAGGATTCGCTGACCGGTGCCGACGGCCGCGTGCGTCCCGTGCCGTTCATCGTGATGGAGCTCGTCAAGGGCCGTCTGCTGAAGGACGTCATCGCCGCCGGACCGGTTCCGGTGGCGGATGCCGTGCAATACGTCGACGGCATCCTCGAAGCCCTGCAGTACTCGCATCGCGCAGGCGTCGTGCACCGCGACATCAAGCCGGGCAACGTCATGGTGACCGAGGCCGGCCAGGTGAAGGTCATGGACTTCGGCATCGCGCGCGCGGTGTCCGACAGCTCGTCGACGGTGGCCGAGACGACCCAGATCCTCGGCACCGCGGCCTACTTCTCGCCCGAGCAGGCCAAGGGCGAGCCGGTCGACGCGCGCGCCGACCTGTACTCGACGGGTGTCGTGCTGTACGAGCTGCTGACCGGGCGCCAGCCGTTCCGGGGCGACTCGCCCGTCGCGGTCGCGTATCAGCACGTCAGCGAGGCCCCGGTGCCGCCCTCCGAGGTCAACGAGACCGTGCCCCGGGCCCTCGACGCCGTCGCGCTGCGGGCTCTCGCGAAGGACCCGTTCCAGCGCTACCAGGATGCCGCGAGCTTCCGCGAGGCGCTCGATGCGACAGTCGATGGCCGCCAGCCCAGCAAGCGGCAGGTGGGCGCTCTCACCAGCGAGCTGTACGGGCCCAACCCGCGCCAGGCGGCCGAGACGGCCCGCTCGCTGCGCCAGCTGAGCACCGACACGACGATGAAGCGCACGCAGGCTGGGCCTCCGGTGGCGTGGATCTGGGCGGGCGTCGCGGTGCTGGCCGTGCTGCTGATCTCGCTGCTGTTCTGGGTGCTGTCGATCCAGCCGCCCGCGACGCCGAACGTGCGCAGCGTGCCGAACGTGGTCGGGTTCACGTACGACGCCGCGAACGAGGCCCTGGCAGAAGAGGATCTGCGCGCCTTCCGCGTCGACGAAGAGAGCTCCGAGGTCCCCGAGGGCAACGTGATCCGCACCGACCCCGAGCAGGGCACGTCGGTCGAGAAGGAGCAGCAGGTCAAGGTCTACGTCTCGACGGGCCAGGAGATGACCACCGTTCCCACGCTCAAGGGCCTGGAACAGGATGCCGCCACGACCGCGCTCACCGACGCCGGGCTGACACTGGGCACGATCACGCCGCAGAACGACAAGGATCTCGCGGCCGGTGTCATCGTCTCGGCCGATCCGGTCGACGGCGCGAGCGTGCCTGCGGGAAGCACGGTGAACCTCGTCGTCGCCTCGGGCCGCGTGGCCATCGACGACGTCACGGGCTACACCGTCGACAAGGCCACGAGCGTGCTGGAGGACGCCGGGCTCACCGTGACCGTGGAGGAGGACTCGAGCTGCACGCCGGCCCAGAAGCCCGGCGTCGCCGCGCAGTCCCTGCCACCGGGCGACGTGCCGGTGCACTCCGAGATCACCCTGAAGGTCTGCACGGGTTCCTGACCCGCCGGCCCCGGGATCGGTTCACCGACGCGGGCTGAGCCGCTCGCCTCGGGCGGCGGCATCCACGAATCCCACTGACGCGAGCCAGTTGCCGAGCAGGCGGTATCCGCCCTCGGTGAGTACGCTCTCGGGGTGGAACTGCACGCCGACGATCGGGGCGGTGCGGTGCGCGATGCCCATGATGACGCCACTCGCGGTACGGCTCGTGACGACGAGCTCGTGGGGGAGGGTCTCGGGCATGATCGCGAGCGAGTGATACCGCGTCGCCGTGAACGGGTCGGGGAGGCCCGCGTACAGCGCGGAGCCGTCGTGGTGCACCGCCGAGGTCATGCCGTGCATGAGCTCCGGCGCGTGCGAGACTGTCGCACCGAACGCCTCACCGATCGCCTGGTGGCCGAGACAGACTCCGAGAAGAGGGATGCCGCGGCCCGTGGCCGCACGGACGACGGCGATCGACGCGCCGGCGTCGGCCGGGGTTCCGGGGCCCGGCGAGACGAGCACGCCCCGACGGCCCGCGATCGCCGCGACGGGATCGGCGATGGCATCGGCCTCGACGAGGTCGGTGTCGGCGCCGAGCTCATGCAGGTACCCGACGAGGGTGTGCACGAAGCTGTCGTGGTTGTCGACGACGAGGATCGGCGCCGCGTCGCCCGCGGCCGCGCTCATGCGCCGGTCGACGCGCCCGTGAGAGCACCGGGCAGCGGCAGTCCGACGGTGACCTCCTGCGGGACGATGAACTGGCTCACCCACGGGAACAGATAGAACATGAGGCCGTACAGCACCGCCGCGGCGAGCACGACGAGGATCAGCACCTTGACCCACCATGGGCCGGGGAGGCCGTGCCACAGAGCCCCGTACATCACGCCACCGCCTGGAGGGATGCCGGTGCGCCGGCCGATCTGGGGGTGAACGATTCGAACACGCTGTAGGCGACGATGCGTTCGGTCATCGAGTACATGGGGCTGCAGCTGGTCATGGTCATGTAGGCGGTGCCGGCCGGGACGTCCATCGCCTGCGGCACCGGGAGCAGCACCTCCACCGCGCTCGGCTTGACGTATTCGAGTGTGCGGAAGCGGTAGGTGTACCAGCCTTCCTGCGTCTCGACCACGATGGCGTCGCCGACGTGCAGCTCGGCGATCCGGTTGAACGGCTTGCCCCATGTGGTGCGATGCGCGGCCAGCGCGAAGTTGCCGGGCTGCCCGGGCATGACGGTGCCGGGGTAGTGCCCGATGCCGATGGGGTCGAGCGTGCGCGGACGGGTGACGCCGCCGGCCATCTCGACGGCGTAGTCCGGGCCGAAGCGGGGGATGTGCATGACTGCGAACTTCTCGCCGTCTCCGGGTTCGGCGAGAACGGGCGGCGGTGCGGTCACGGGAACGGCAGGATCGGTCGCCTCGGGCGTCGGCGCGGCGGCTCCGGGATTCTGCTGCTGGAACTCCTGCTGCCACAGTTCCGACTGCGCCGATCCCGACGCGTTGCGCTCGGCGCCGTAGATCATGTCGCCGACCCACAGCTGCCACACGACGTACAGCAGGACGATGACGCCGGCGGTGATGAGAAGCTCGCCGATGGCGCCCGCGACCGACACTCGCCGCCTCGGGCGCGCCTTTGTCCGGGCGGCCCCCCGGGTCATGGCGACCGCTTCATCCACAGGGGGATTCTCGCACAGCATAGTTGTGGTCCGGCTGGCAGTTAGACTCTTCTGCATGGCACGACCCGGCAAAGACGACGACTCGCTCGTCGAGCGCGCAGAAGGCGAATCCGCACCCAACCCGGTGTGGTTCAAGCCGATCATGATCGGCCTCATGCTCGTCGGACTGATCTGGATCCTCGTCTTCTACCTCAGCGGTATGGCGTTCCCGATTCCCGACATCGGAGCATGGAACCTGGTGATCGGTTTCGGCATCGCCTTCGTCGGCTTCCTGATGACGACGCGCTGGCGATAAACCCTACGAAGAGAGCCCCGGTCATAGCTGACCGGGGCTTTTTCGTGCCCGCGGGCCGCGGGCTGCGGCATCCCGGCAGTTGTTAACAGATCTGTTAACAGCTGTGAATTACACCGGTGTGATTCTCCCCAGGCTGTGGATGAACCTGTGGATAACTCCTGTGGAAATCAGGAGCCCAGCACGAGGGCAGGGAAGAGGACCGGGACGAACAGCAGCGCGACGAGCACCGCGCCGACCGCCGAGAGCAGCGAGATCTGCAGCGTGCGCTGTCGCACCGCGCGAGTGCGCGTGAAGATGAACGCCACCACGAGCCCGGTCACGAGCCCGCCGACGTGCGCCTGCCACGCCACGTTCATGCCCGGCACGAAGCCGATCACCAGGTTGATGCCGATGACGAGTACGATGCTCGCGATGTTCGCTCCGAGGTGCCGGCCGATCACGAGCAGCGCGCCGAACAGGCCGAAGATGGCGCCCGAGGCGCCGACGACCGACGTCGTGAAGGCGAGCAGGGTCACCGCGACAGAACCCCCCAGCGCGCTGAGCACGTAGAGGGTGAGGAACCGCCAGCGCCCGAGCAGCGGCTCGAGGGTGCGGCCGATCATGTACAGCGCGAGCATGTTCAGGCCGATGTGCCAGATGCTCGAGTGCACGAGGGCGGTGGTGAGCAGCCGCCAGGGCTCGAACACGCCGGTCAGGCCCGGGTAGAGCGTCGGGGGCCAGTACAGCAGCGCGCGTTCGACGGTGTCGCCGAATCCGGGGATGAGCGTCAGCAGATAGACGAATGCCGTGACAGCGATGATCGCGTAGGTCACGACGGGGCGGCCGTCCGACACGGATGCCGCCCGCGGGCGTGACCACCGACGCTCCGCCTTGCGCTGCGCAGGGGACTGGCCCTTCTGCTGATCGCGCAGGCACTCCGGGCAGATGACCCCCACCGCGGCGGGGGTCTGGCACTCGGGGCAGATCGTGCGCAGGCATCGCTGGCAGAGCACGAAGCTCTGCCGGTCAGGATGCCGGTAGCAGAAGTTGTCGCTGTTGCGGCGGAAGTCGTCGGTGGTCACGCGGGCCGCGTTCAGACCGCGGCGATGTCGATCGACTCGATGACCACGGGCTCGACCGGACGGTCGCCGGCAGCCGTCGGGACCTCGGCGATCGTGTCGACGACGGCCTTGGACGCGTCGTCGACGACCTCGCCGAAGATGGTGTGCTTGCCCTGCAGCCACTCCGGACCGCGGCCGCCCTGGCCGGGGACCGTGATGAAGAACTGCGAGCCGTTGGTGCCCTCGACCTGACCGGTGATCGCGTTGCGACGCAGGCCCGCGTTGGCCATGGCCAGCTTGTACGGGTCGGTGAAGGTGAGCTCGCCGCTGATCTCGTCGTTGAAGTTGTAGCCGGGGCCGCCGACACCCTGTCCGAGCGGGTCGCCGCCCTGGATCATGAAGCCGGAGATGATGCGGTGGAAGATGACGTCCTTGTACAGGGGGCCCTCGCCGGGCTTGCCGGTCGCGGGGTGGGTCCACGCCTGCGATCCGTCGGAGAGTCCGATGAAGTTCTGGACCGTGCGCGGCGCCTGGTCGCCGAACAGGTTGACGACGATGTCGCCGTAATTGGTGTGGATCGTTGCGACTGCGGTGTGAAGCGGCATGTGCATATTCTCTCAGAGTTCCCTGCAACACCTCCCGTCTCGGCGCCGGTCTGGCAAGATGAACAGACCGACATCCCCACGACAGGGAGGGCACCGTGAGCCTCAGCCGCAAGCGCAAGAAGGAACTCGAGAAGCTGCAGAAGCAGGCGTCGAACCTGTGGGAGGCGCAGCAGGTGCTGGTCGGCGAGGCCACCACGGTCGCTCGCGAGGCCCGTCGCCAGCTGGGCAACTACAGCCGTGAGCAGGTCGCGCCGCAGGTGCAGGCCGGGTACGACAAGTACGCCGCACCGTACGTCGACAAGGGCAAGCAGGTCTTCAACGGCACCGTGATCCCCGCGGCCGGCGCCGTGGTCGGGTCGGCCCTTTCGGTGTGGGATGCCGCCAACGAGCAGCGCGGACGCCTGGCGGGTGTCCGCGGCGCCGCCGTTCCAGTGGTCGTCCCCGCGAAGAAGGGCATCGGCGCCGGCGGCGTGATCGCCATCATCCTCGGCGTGGCTGCCGCGGTCGGCGTGCTCTACGCCGCCTGGCAGACGCTCCGTGCCGACGACGAGCTCTGGGTCGCCGACGACCCGCTGCGCGCCCCGGATGCCTGAGCCCGAGGGCATCGCACGCGTCAGGCAGGCAGCATCCGATCGCGGACTTGAGATCGAGATCAAGGAGCGCCCCGCCGCGAACAGCCTGAACGAGGCCGCCGAGATCCTCGGGATCGACCCGTCGGGGATCGTGAAGACCCTGGTGGTCAAGCGCTCCGACGACACGTACCTGTTCGCGCTGATCCCGGGCGACCGGGCGATCTCGTGGCCGAAGCTGCGCGCCGTCGTCGGTGTCAACAAGCTGCAGCTGCCCGATCAGGAGCGCGCACTGGCCGCCACCGGCTACGAGCGCGGCACCATCGTGCCGGTCGGCAGCACCACCGACTGGCCCGTCTACGCCGACACCGACATCGTCGGCCGCCGCGTAGCGATGGGGGCGGGCGCCCACGGGTACAGCATGTTCGTGCAGGCGGACGACCTCATCTCGGCGTACGGCGCGACGGTCGCCGACATCTCGCAGCCGCTCGGCTGAACCGGCACCTGTCGGCACGCACTGCGCATCACGACGGCAGCCGCACCCCGGCGAGATCGAGGGCGATGTCGACGAGCTTGACCCGCTGCAGGGCCGGCACATCTGCGAGCGGGAACCACTCCGCGCGGTCGGTCGATCCGTCGGCCTCGTTGCGCAGGCGGCCGCCGGTGATCTGCGCCCGGTAGACGATGCGCAGGGTGTGGAGCGGCTCGGTGACGCCCGGTGTCAGCCGTCTGCCTGCGGGGATCACGCGGGAATGGATGCCGAGCAGCTCGCCGACCGCGACGCGATAGCCGGTCTCTTCCTGGACCTCGCGGCGCGCGGCCTGCTCGGGGTCCTCGCCGTCTTCGAGCCCGCCGCCCGGCATGGTCCACGCGGCACGCCGGCCCTCGTTCCAATGCGCGAGGAGCACGCGATCGTGCTCGTCGAGGATCACCGCGTAGGCGGCGACGCGCAGGTCCATGCTTCACCCTAATGCTCGGCGAGGCCGCGTGAGAACGCCGTCGGCTGCCGGAATACTGCCTCGTCACCAGCGGTTCGTCACTCATATGGAGTCCACCGCCGCCGCGCTGCGCGCGCCCCGCACGGACGCCGACGACGACGCGCTCGAGCGTCTGCTCGCCTCGGTCGACGTCCGCATCCGCCGTCAGCGCCGGCTCCGGCTCGACCGCGAGGAACTGCTGGCGCCGGATCCCGGTGCGCTCACGTTCGCCTACGTCCTCGAGGGCGAACTGGAGACGCACCTCGCGGGGGAGGAGCCCGGCCGACTCCCGGCGGGCGACATCCTTCTGCTGAGCGGCCGGTCGCGCGGCGCGCTGTCGGCGAGCGGCGCCACGACGGTGCTGCTGTCCGAGCTGGACCTCGCCGAAGACGCGGCGCATCTGCTCGCACTGCTGCCTGACCACGCAGTGGTCCGTTCCTTCGCGGACCTGGAGCCCGCCGCAGCCGCGATGCTGCCCCACATGGGCTACGACGCCCACGCTGCAGAGCTCGCGAAGCGCGGGGGCGACTTCGTCGTCTGCCGCATGATGGCCGTGACGGTGCTCGTGTCGGTCATCCGGGCCTGGGCGGCGAACGGTTGCGCTCCCGCCGGGTGGCCCACAGCGTCGGCAGACCCGTTCCTCGACAGGGTGGTGGCCGCGATCCACGCCGACCCCGGGCGCGAATGGACCGTCGAGGCCCTGGCCGCGGTGGGCGCGATGTCGCGCTCGGCGTTCGCGGAGCGATTCCGCACCCGGTTCGGCCGATCGCCGGCGGGCTATGTGACAGCCGTGCGCATGCGCGCCGCACAGGACATGCTCTCGCGCGGCAGTGGCGTCAGCGCGGTCTCGCGCGAGCTCGGCTATGCCTCCGACGAAGGTTTCAGCCGCGCCTTCCGCCGCAGCGTCGGCACCACGCCGTCCGTATGGCGCTCGACGCACCGGTTCGCCACCGTCTGACGCGCCGGCCGCCGACGGCGAAGGGATGCCGCGCCCCGCCCGATCGGAATCACGCGGGGTGCGGCATCCCTTCGGCTATGCGCGGGCGCCCGCCCGGTTCGAGAGCCCGAACAGCACCGCGCCGAGCACGAGGATCACGGCACCGGCGAGGTAGACCGCGACGATGCCCAGGCCGTCGACCAGCAGGCCGCCGACGCCGGCTGCGATCATGATGGCCGCCTGGAAGCCGACCACGACGATGCTTCCTCCGGCCTCGAGGCGATCGGGCATGCGGTGACCCACCCACGTGTTCACGATCAGCAGCCATGAGGCGAAGAAGAAGCCCCAGGCGAACGCGGCGAAGCCCACGAGGATCGGGGTGCCCGAGGCGATGATCACCAGGACCGTCATCAGCGCCATCACGATCGGCGACACGACGGCGAACAGCTTGTACGTGCGGTCGATGATGATGCCGAGGAGGATGTTGCCGACGAACCCGCCGATGCCGAACACGGCGAGCAGCAAGATCACGGTGCCGGCGTCGATCGGCTGACCGGCGTCCTGCACGCGATCCAGTGCGATGCGGATGTACGTGAAGGCGAGGAAGTGCCCGAGCACGACCAGCACGTGGCCGGCCACGCCCAGGCCGATGCCGGGCAGCCGCAGCGTTCCGAGCAGGGTCGACAGCGACGCCGAGCTCTCGGCGGGTACCGAGGGCAGCAGGATCCGCAGGGCGACGACGAGCACGGCCGTCGCGGCCGCGGCCAGTCCGAACACGGCGCGCCAATCCAGCGCCTCGCTGAGCATGACGCCGATCGGCACTCCGGCGACGGTCGCCAGCGACGTCCCCGCCGACGTGAACATCACGGCACGTCCGAGCCGCTCGGGTCCGGCGATGCGCGCGGCGACCGTGATCGACATCGCCCAGAAGCCCGAGAGCGCAGCGCCGAGCAGCACGCGGCCGACGAGCAGGAGCGGCAGGTTGGGCGCGATCGCGACGATCGCGTTCGAGACTGTGGCGCCGACAGCCATCCACACCAGCAGCGAGCGGCGATCGAGCCGCGGCAGCGCCAGACCGATCGTCGGGGCGACGATCAGACCCGCCAGTGCCGTCACGGCGACCATCTGACCGGCCTGACCGGGCGTCACGCCGATGTCGTCCGCGATCTCGGTGAGCACGCCCCCGGGGAGGAACTCAGCGGTGACGAGCAGGAAGCTCATGGCCATCATCGCCACAAGCGCGCCGTAGCGCAGGCGCGGCTGCGCGGGGGTGATCATGGGGAGCGATGCAGTACTCGTCATGATTCCAGCCTGGCGTCGGGAGGATCGGGTCGCCCGACCGTGCGTCCGCGGCATCCGATCGATCGTCCGGAAATGAAGAATGCGACCCCCGGCAGGGAGTCGCATCTCGTGTGTGGAGCCTAGGAGATTCGAACTCCTGACATCCTGCTTGCAAAGCAGGCGCTCTACCAACTGAGCTAAGGCCCCCGGGGCATGTTGTTGTGGGGCTACCAGGACTTGAACCTGGGACCTCTTCATTATCAGTGAAGCGCTCTAACCGCCTGAGCTATAGCCCCGATTGTGTGCTTCGCTTGCGCTCCGCAACCTCCAAGACTTTACCTGACGATCGTCGATTTCACGAATCGGGCTGGTTGACTGGGGCCGTGACCGCTCAGCCGCATTCTGACGAACCCCACGGGACCGGACTCGGACAGCGCCTCAACTGGCTGCGCGCCGGCGTCCTCGGCGCGAACGACGGCATCGTGTCTGTCGCCGCACTCGTCGTCGGCGTCGCCGGCGCCACCGATGACATCGGTGCGCTGTTCACCGCGGGGATCGCCGGACTCGTCGGCGGCGCGATCTCGATGGCGCTCGGCGAGTACGTGTCGGTCAGCAGCCAGCGCGATTCCGAGCGCGCCCTGATCGCCAAGGAGCGCGCAGAACTGCGCGAGATGCCCGACGAGGAGCTCGAGGAACTCACGCAGCTGTACCGCGATCGCGGCCTGTCGGACGCCACCGCGCGTCAGGTGGCCGCGGAGCTCACCGCACACGACGCACTGTCGGCGCATCTCGAGGTCGAGCTGCACATCGACCAGGACGATCTGGTCAACCCGTGGCACGCGGCGCTGTCGTCCGCGATCTCGTTCACCCTGGGCGCCCTGCTGCCGTTGCTGGCGATCCTGCTGCCGCCGCCCGAATGGCGCGTTCCGGTGACGTTCGTCGCCGTGCTCATCGCCCTCGCGGCGACCGGCACCGTGTCGGCCCAGCTCGGCGGCGCGCCGCGGCTGCGTGCGGCATCCCGTCTCGTCCTCGGCGGGGCGCTCGCCCTCGTGGCCACCTGGGCCATCGGCACCCTGCTCGGCACCACCGTCGTCTGAGAGAACGACGAAGCGCCGGCATCCGCTTCTGTCGAAGGGATGCCGGCGCCCCGTGTCGCGTCAGTTCGAGGTGAAGCCGACCAGCAGTCCGCCGGTCACCTTGACGGCCAGGTTGTAGATCCCCGCCACGACGGCGCCGAGCACCGTCACGACGACGAGGTTCAGGATCGCGACCACGGCCGAGAATGCCAGGACCTGCGGGAAGCTCACGAAGTCCGACAGCAGGACGCTGCCGTCCGAGAAGCTCGAGAAGAAGTCGTCGGCCTTGCCGATGAGACCGGTGGTCGAGACGACCAGGTACACCATGACGAAGGCGACCACCGTCACCACCGCGATCGCGATCGCGGCCAGGAACGACAGCTTCACCGCGGACCAGAAGTCCACGTAGACGAGGCGCAAGCGGACCTGCTTGGCGCTGGTCTTGTGACTGGACTTCTTTGCGAGCTTGTCGGCTACCGTGCTCATGCGTCAGTGCTCTCTTCGGGGATATCGGGCGAGGACGGGGCGCCGCCGGGGGTCTCGGTCGCCGGTGCAGAGTCGGTGTCGACGTCGCCGCTTTCGGCGTCTGCGTCCTCGGTTTCTTCAGCCAGGCCACGCTCGCCGTTTCGGGCGATCGCGAGGATGCGATCATCGCCGCCGGCCCGGGCGAATACGACACCCATGGTGTCTCGACCCTTGGCAGGCACCTCGGCCACGGCAGAGCGTACCACCTTGCCGCTGGCAAGAACCACCAAGACCTCGTCGTCCTCCGAGACGATCAGACCGCCCGCCAGATCGCCGCGATCGTCGCTCAGTTTGGCCACCTTGATGCCCAGTCCACCGCGGTTCTGCACGCGATACTGGTCCACCGCCGTGCGCTTCGCGTAGCCGCCCTCGGTGACCACGAACACGTACTCCTCATCCTTCGCGACCGAGGCCGACAGCAGGCTGTCACCCTCGCGGAAGTCCATGCCCTTCACACCCGACGTCGAGCGGCCCATCGGACGCAACGCGCTGTCGGTCGCCGAGAAGCGCAGCGACATGCCGTGGCGGCTGATGAGCAGGATGTCGTCGCCCTCGTCGACGAGCAGTGCGCTGACCACCTCGTCGTCGGGGCCGGCCTCGATCTCTTCGCCTTCTTCGGGCACCTGGCCGCGGAGCTTGATCGCGATGATCCCGCCCTGACGGTTGGTGTCGTACTCGGTCAGGCGCGACTTCTTCACGAGCCCGCTGCGCGTCGCGAGCACCAGATAAGTGGCCACGTTGTAGTCGCGGATGTCGAGGATCTGGGCGATCTCTTCGTCGGGCTGCAGCGCGAGGAGGTTCGCGACGTGCTGCCCCTTGGCGTCGCGACCGGCCTCCGGCACCTCGTACGCCTTCGAGCGGTACACGCGACCCTTGTTCGTGAAGAACAGCAGCCAGTGGTGCGTCGTCGTGACGAAGAAGTGCTCGACCACGTCGTCGGCGCGCAGCTGCGCGCCCTTGACGCCCTTGCCCCCGCGGTGCTGCTGGCGGTAGTTGTCGCTGCGCGTGCGCTTGATGTAGCCGTCGCGCGTGACCGAGATCACCATCTCCTCTTCGGGGATGAGGTCCTCGATCGACATGTCGCCGTCGAATCCGTGCAGGATGTGGGTACGACGCTCGTCGCCGAAGCGGTCGACGATCGCCGTCAGCTCGTCGCGGATGATCGTGCGCTGACGCGCGGGCGTCGCGAGGATGTCGTTGTAGTCCGCGATCTGCAGCTCGAGCTCGGCGGCCTCGTCGATGATCTTCTGCCGTTCGAGGGCGGCCAGCCGACGCAGCTGCATCGAGAGGATCGCATCGGCCTGCAGGTCGTCGATGTCGAGCAGCGTCTTCAGGCCCTCGCGGGCCTCGTCGACAGTCGGCGAACGACGGATGAGCGCGATGACCTCGTCCAGCGCGTCGAGCGCCTTGAGGTAGCCACGCAGGATGTGCATGCGCTCTTCGGCCTTGCGCAGGCGGTACGCCGTGCGCCGGACGATGACCTCGATCTGGTGGTCGACCCACAGCGAGATGAACCCGTCCAGCGACAGCGTGCGCGGCACGCCGTCGACGATCGCGAGCATGTTCGCGCCGAAGTTCTCCTGCAGCTGCGTGTGCTTGTACAGGTTGTTCAGGACGACCTTGGCGACGGCATCCCGCTTCAGCACGACGACGATGCGCTGACCGGTGCGGTCACTCGTCTCGTCGCGGATGTCGGCGATGCCGGTGATCTTGCCGTCACGGGCGAGGTCGCCGATCTTGACCGCGAGGTTGTCGGGGTTGACCTGGTACGGCAGCTCGGTGATCACGAGGCACGTGCGGCCCTGGATCTCTTCGATGGCCACGACCGCGCGCATCGTGATCGAGCCGCGACCGGTGCGGTACGCCTCGCGGATGCCCTTCGTGCCGAGGATCTGTGCGCCGGTCGGGAAGTCCGGACCGGGGATGCGCTCCATCAGCGCCTCGAGCAACTCTTCGCGGGTCGCGTCGGGGTGCTCCAGCGCCCAGAGCGCACCGGAGGCCACTTCGCGCAGGTTGTGCGGCGGGATGTTGGTCGCCATGCCGACCGCGATGCCGACCGAGCCGTTGACCAGCAGGTTCGGGAACCGTGCCGGCAGCACCGACGGCTCCTGGGTCTGCCCGTCGTAGTTGGGCTGGAAGTCGACGGTCTCTTCTTCGATGTCGCGCACCATCTCGAGCGCGAGCTGGGCCATCTTCGTCTCGGTGTACCGCGGCGCGGCGGCGCCCATGTTGCCCGGCGAGCCGAAGTTGCCCTGGCCCTGAGCGAGCGGGTAGCGCATCGACCACGGCTGCACCAAGCGGACGAGGGCGTCATAGATCGCCGAGTCGCCGTGCGGGTGGTACTGGCCCATGACCTCGCCGACCACTCGCGCGCACTTCGAGAACGACTTGTCGGGACGGAAACCGCCGTCATACATGCCATAGATCACGCGGCGGTGCACCGGCTTCAAGCCATCGCGCACATCCGGGAGCGCCCGGCCGATGATGACGGCCATCGCGTAGTCGAGGTAGCTGCGCTGCATCTCCAGCTGCAGGTCGACCTGGTCGATGCGACCGTGCTCATGCTCGGCGTTCGGGTCGGGGCGTTCTTCGTCTGCCATGTCTTGTTCGATTCTTGTTGCGTTTCGAGATCGTCTTGGGCGTTTCGACTCGCTGCGCTCGCTCAACGACCGGGGCAGCTCGCTGCGCTCGCCTGTGCTAAATGTCGAGGAAGCGGACGTCCTTGGCGTTGCGCTGGATGAACGTGCGGCGGGACTCGACGTCCTCGCCCATCAGGACCGAGAAGATCTCGTCCGCAGCCGCCGCGTCGTCGATGGTCACCTGGCGGAGGGTCCGCGTGGTGTGGTCCATCGTGGTCTCCCACAGCTCCTTGGCGTTCATCTCGCCGAGACCCTTGTAGCGCTGGATGCCCTCCTTCGGGATCCGCTTGCCGTTCGCGAGGCCGTGCTCGAGCAGCGCGTCGCGCTCCTTGTCGGAGTACACGTACTCGTGCGGCGAGTTGGTCCACTTGAGGCGGTACAGCGGCGGCATCGCGAGATACACGAAGCCGGCCTCGATGAGCCCGCGCATGTAGCGGAACAGCATCGTGAGCAACAGCGTCGTGATGTGCTGGCCGTCGACGTCGGCATCGGCCATCAGCACGATCTTGTGGTACCGGGCCTTGTCGATGTTGAAGTCCTCGCCGATGCCCGTGCCGAAGGCCTGGATCATCGCCTGCACCTCGCGGTTGCCGAGCGCCTTGTCGAGGCGTGCGCGCTCGACGTTGAGGATCTTGCCGCGCAGCGCCAGGATCGCCTGCGTGTGCGGGTCGCGACCCTGCACCGCCGAGCCGCCGGCCGAGTCGCCCTCGACCAGGAAGATCTCGCTGATCGACGGGTCCTTGCTCGTGCAGTCCTTCAGCTTGTCGGGCATCGCCGCCGACTCGAAGACGCTCTTGCGACGCGCGGTCTCGCGCGCCTTGCGGGCCGCCATGCGGGCGGTCGCGGCGTCGATCGCCTTGCGGATGACGTTCTTGGCCTGCACCGGGTTGCGGTCGAACCAGTCGCCGAGCTGATCGCCGACGACCTTCTGGGTGAAGGCCTTCGCTTCGGTGTTGCCGAGCTTGGTCTTGGTCTGACCCTCGAACTGCGGCTCGCCGAGCTTGATGGAGATGACGGCGGTGAGGCCCTCGCGCACGTCGTCGCCCGAGAGGTTCTCGTCCTTCTCCTTGAGGAGGTTGTTGGCCCGCGCGTAGCGGTTGACGAGAGTCGTGAGCGCCGCGCGGAACCCCTCCTCGTGCGTGCCGCCCTCGTGCGTGTTGATCGTGTTCGCGTAGGTGAAGACGTTCTCGGTGTAGCCCGTCGTCCACTGCATCGCGACCTCGAGCGAGATCTTGCGCTCCGCATCCTCTGACTCGAACGCGATGACCTCGTCGTTGACGACCTCGGCGCGCCGCGCGTGGTTGAGGTACTCGACATAGTCGACGAGGCCGCGCTCGTAGAGGAAGGAGTCCTCGCGCTGCTTCGTCACGATGGTGCCGTCGATCTCCTCCTCGACGAGTGCGGAGGGGCGCTCGTCGCGCAGCTCGATGCGAAGGCCCTTGTTCAGGAACGCCATCTGCTGGAAACGGGTGCGCAGGGTGTCGTAGTCGAACTCGACGGTCTCGGTGAAGATGGCAGGGTCCGGCCAGAAGGTGATCGTCGTGCCGGTCTCGTCGGTGGCCTCGCCGCGCTCGAGCTTCTGCTGGGGACGGCCGCCATCGGCGAAGCTGTGCCGCCAGACATAGCCCTGACGCTTGATCTCGACCTCGAACCGGGTCGAGAGCGCGTTCACGACGGAGGAGCCGACGCCGTGGAGACCGCCCGACACCGCATATCCGCCGCCGCCGAACTTGCCGCCGGCGTGCAGGATCGTCAGGACGACCTCGACCGTCGACTTCGAGGGGTCGGAGGAGTGCGGGTCGATGGGGATGCCGCGGCCGAAGTCGACGACGCGGATTCCGCCGTCGGCGAGGATCGTCACGAGGATCGCGTCGTTCGCACCGGCCAGCGCCTCGTCGACGGAGTTGTCGACGATCTCGTATACGAGGTGGTGCAGACCACGCGGGCCTGTCGAACCGATGTACATACCGGGACGCTTGCGCACGGCCTCGAGGCCCTCGAGCACCTGGATGGCGTCGGCCCCGTAGTCGCTGGGAGATCCTGTGGGAGCCGCTGCGGGCGTTTCGGGTTCCTCGGACACGTTGTCGGGGTTGTCAGACGTCATCTTCTCGATGGCTCCAAATCCTTCGAAGGGGCCCTGACAGTCTATCGGGTAACGAGTCGATTACGGCGTTCTACGCCCCTGTGAGGCCCTGAAATCGTCGCGGACAGCTCCTGAGGTGGCCTAGCCGTAGGTATCGCGTGGACCCCGCCCTGGAATGGTTCTGGGACCCCATTTCCAGGAGGGGACGTCCGGCCCGATGAACCGCACCGCGTCGACGCCCGCTTCAGGAAACCGCCGGACGATCTCCGACAGGATCTGCGCACGCATCAGCTGCAGCTGCTTCGCCCACGCCGTCGAGTCCGCCTGCACGGTCAGCGTGCCCTCCGAGAACGCGACAGGCCGCGTGTGGCGGGCTGTGTCGGCGCCGGCGACTTCGTCCCACGCGCGCACGACGTCCTCGCGCGCGAGCTGCGAGTTCCAGCCCGCTTCGCGGGTCAGGTCGGCGAGCACATCGGCCACGCCCTTCGGGTCACGACCCGGGGCGAACGGGATGTTGTCATCGTCCTCGGTGCGCCGCCGGCGCTTGCGGTACGACCGCGCCGAGGGCTCGAGACCGCGCAGCCGCAGATAGGTGGCAATCGTCTCGGGCACGCCCGCGCCGCCTTCGGGACCGGTCCCCGGGCGGTTCGACGGGTCAGGCATCGCCGGCCTCGGCGCTCTCGAGGATCCGGCCGGCTTCGACCCGAACCATCCGGGCGCGGAGGGCGTCCGGGACATCCCCTTCGACCGCCGCGGTCACGACGACCTGCTCGTAGTCGCCCGCGAGCTGTGCCAGCCGTGCCCGGCGGTCGGCGTCGAGCTCGGCGAACACGTCGTCGAGGATCAGGACCGGGTCGCCGAGCCTCGAGTCGGCGCGCAGCAGCTCGGCCGAAGCGAGGCGCAGCGACAGCGCGACCGACCAGGACTCGCCGTGCGAGGCGTATCCCTTGACCGGAAGACCGCGGATCCGCAGCAGCAGGTCGTCGCGGTGCGGACCGACGAGGGTCAGTCCCCGCTCGAGCTCGGCGGTGCGCTTGGCGGCCAGTGCCTGACGGAAGAGCTCCGCGATCCGCTGGGTGGAGGCATCCCTCGACGTCTCGAGCGCCGCGGACTCCGTCGCCGACGCGACAGTGTCGTCTTCGCCTGTATCGGCGCCCGCGACCGAGAGCGCCCACTCGATCTCGGGATCGTGGTCGGCGCCGGCGATCGCTGTGTAGGCCGCGGCGAGTGGTGCCGCGAGGTCGCCGGCCAGGGCGAGCCGCCCGGCGATCAGCTGTGTGCCGAGGGTGATCAGCTTGTCGTCCCACACCTCGAGGGTCGACAGCGCGTCGCCGCGGACGCCACGGGCCCGCGCCGACTTCAGCAGTGCGGTGCGCTGCTTGAGCACGCGGTCGTAGTCGGCGATCACGCCGGCCATGCGAGGCGCGCGCTGCACGAGCAGCTGATCGGCGAACCGGCGGCGGGCCGAGGGATCGCCGCGGACGATCTGCAGGTCTTCGGGGGCGAACAGCACGACCTGCGCGTAGCGCGGGAGCTCGGCGGGCTTCACCGGTGCGCCGTTGACGCGCGCCTTGTTCGAACCCTGCCGGTTGACCTGGGCCTCGAGCTGCACGCGGCGCTCACCGTGGGCGAGCCGAGCCCGGATGATGGCGGCATCCGCTCCGTCGCGCACCATGGGCGCGTCGCTCGAGACGCGGTGCGAGCCCAGCGTCGCGAAGAAGCCGATGGCCTCGGCCAGGTTGGTCTTGCCCTGACCGTTGCGGCCGACGAACACGTTCGGACCGGGACCGAGCTCGACGTCGGCGGCCGCATAGTTGCGGAAGTCGACCAGACTCAGGTGCTCCACGATCACCGGACAAGCCTAGTGATCGGCACCGACGCGGGGCTCGAGAGGGCGGAGGACGGTCAGCGCAACAGCAGGTTGGGCTGCAGCAGGTAGCGGAACGAGTCAGAGCCGGCCTTGTCGACCGAGGTCTGCGGCGTGATGAGCACCGGGCTCAGCTTGTTCGCGTTCTCGCTCGAGGTGAACGTGATCCGCACGAACTCGCTCTTGACCGCGCCGAGCGACTCGAGCAGGTACTGCGGGTTGAGTCCGAGCGTCACCTCGTCGCCGCCGATGAGCGTGGCGTCGACCGACTCGGTGGCCCGCGCCTGCTCGGTGCCGGAGGCATCCATCGACACACTGTCGGCGGTGAACGTGAAGCGCAGCGGAGCAGAGCGGTCCAGAACGAGCGACACGCGTCGAACCGCCTCGGCGAGCTCGGCGGTGTTCACGACCGCGTGGTGCTCGGTCTGCGCGGGGAAGAGCCGGCGGACCGGCGGGAAGTTTCCCTTGATGAGCAGCGAGGTCACTGTCTTGTTGCCGGCGGTGAAGGCGATGATCTCGCGGTCGCCGGAGCCCGAGAAGGCGATCGAGATGTCGCCGCCGTGCGCGAAGGTCTTGCCGACCTCGGTGAGGGTGCGCGCCGGGACGAGGGCCGTCGTGGACTCCTCGGACGCAGCGGTGCCGCCGTCCCAGGGGATCTCGCGGAGCGCGACCCGGTAGCGATCGGTGGCGACGAGGCTGAGGCTCGTGCCCGAGACCTCGAGCTGGACGCCGGTGAGGACCGGAGTGACGTCGTCTCGAGAAGCTGCGAACGCGACCTGCGCGATGGCGGTCGCGAAGTCCTCGGCCGGGACGAGACCGGAGTCGCCGGTGACCTCGGGGATCGCGGGGTACTCCTGGACCGGCATCGAGGCGAGCGTGAAACGCGCGGAGCCGCACGTGAGCAGGATGCCGCCGTCGTCATCGACCTCGATCTGGATCGGCGCGTTCGGCAGACGGCTGGCGATGTCGGACAGCAGCCGGCCGTGGACCAGGATCGTGCCCGGGTCGTCGACCGTGGCCTCGATCGTCGTGCGTGCCGAAGCCTCGTAGTCGAATGCGGCGAGCGAGAGGCCTGCGTCGGACGCCTCGATCAGCACGCCGGCCAGGATCGGCTGCGGGTTTCGCTGCGGCAGGAGCTTGACGACGAACGACACGGCTTCGCTGAACACATCGCGGTTGACGTGGAACTTCACGAATGCTCCCTCTGCAGCAACGGGCCCCTCGACTGCGGGCTCGGGGTTCTCATGCTAGTGGCAGGTCACAAGATTGCCAGCCCGTCATCCTCGCGGAGGCTTGTCCACCGGAAAGGTCATCGGACGGGTTTCATCAGAGATATTTCTTGTCATGGTGTTAACGGCTGTGGAAACTGTGGACAACGTCCTCGAGACCAGTCGGGAGATGGAAACCACACCGTTGTGACTTGTGGAACGGCTGCGGAGAGATTGCGGGATCCGGGATGCCGGTGGCCGCGGCATCCACGATTCATCCACAGGCTGTCCCCGCTCATTCACAGGTGTTTCCGCAGACTTGGGGAGTTATCCACAGGTTTTCCACACTGTGCAGAACCGGAATTTTGGCCCTGTCGTGGGCGCGTGTCAAGAACCCGTTCCGGCATATGGCGCCGGAACGGGTTCTGGGGTGCGGGAGCGCGGTGAGAGGGCGTCAGCGGCCGTTGCGGCCGAGCTGCGCGGTGATCTCGGTCACCTGGTTGTAGATCGAGCGGCGCTCCTTCATGAGCTCGCTGATCTTCTTGTACGCGTACATGACAGTGGTGTGGTCGCGGTTGCCGAACAGCTGTCCGATCTTGGGCAGCGACAGGCTCGTGCGCTCACGACACAGATACATCGCGATCTGGCGCGCCGTGGCGACGGACTGCGATCGGCTCGAGCCGTACAGGTCGTCGACCGTCAGCTTGAAGTACTGCGCGGTCGCCGTGATGATGTCGGTCGGCGAGACGACGTTGGCGTCGTCCTGATCCACGATGTCGCGCAGCACCGTCTGGGCCAGCGACATGTCAAGCGTCGAGCGGTTGAGGCTCGCGAACGCCGAGACGCGGATGAGTGCGCCCTCGAGCTCGCGGATGTTGCTCGAGACGACGGTCGCGATGTACTCGAGCACCTCGTCGGGGATGTGAAGCCGCTCGGACTGCGCCTTCTTGCGGAGGATCGCGATGCGCGTCTCGAGGTCGGGCGCCTGCACATCGGTGATGAGGCCCCACTCGAACCGGCTGCGCATGCGGTCCTCGAAGCCGGTGAGGTGCTTCGGCGGGACGTCGCTCGTGATCACGACCTGCTTGTCGTGGTCGTGCAGCTGGTTGAAGGTGTGGAAGAACGCCTCCTGCGTCTCGGCGCGACCCTGCAGGAACTGGATGTCGTCGATCAGCAGGATGTCGACGTCGCGGTAGCGCGCCTGGAAGGCCGAGCCCCGGTTGTTCGCGATCGAGTTGATGAAGTCGTTGGTGAACTCTTCGCTCGAGACGTAGCGCACACGGATGCCCGCATAGAGGCTGAGGGCGTAATCACCGATCGCATGCAGCAGGTGGGTCTTGCCGAGGCCGGAGTCGCCATAGATGAACAGCGGGTTGTACGCCTTCGCCGGCGCTTCGGCCACCGCGACGGCTGCGGCATGCGCGAAGCGGTTGGACTGCCCGATGACGAAGTTGTCGAACGTGTACTTCGGGTTGAGGCGGGTGTCGTTGCGCGATGCCGACGCCGTGTCGACCGGCTCTTCCAGCGGCGGGCGGCCGATCGGCGTCGGCGCCTGCGTGGGCGCCTGGGTATGGGTGGGGCCGGTCGAGGTCGCCTGGATCGGGATGGGCGCGGTCAGGTGCGCGTCCGCGAGGTCGGGATTGACGACGACCCGAAAAGTGGATGCCGCCCCCTCGAGGTCCTGGTCGACCCGGGCCAGGGCCTCGAGGATCGGCGCGCGCATGCGCTTGGTGAACTGCGCCGCGGTGAGATCGTTCGGCACATCGAGGTACAAGGTGCCGCCCATGACGCCCTGCGGCACGGCGAGGTTCAGGAATCCGTGCAACTGCGGAGTGATGCGTTCGTCGTGCGCGAGTTCGTCCAGGACGGCCGACCAGACTGGGACATCTGGAATCTCGTGCGGTGACATGGCCCCCCCGGGTTGTTGATGACTGCACCGGATGCCGCGGAAACATCGGGCCGAGCCTGTGGATAACTGCCGGAGCAACGCTAGTCAGCGGGCGACTCGGGAGCAAACTCCACTGTAGATGGCGGCGGCGTGTCCCTACCAGGCAGGGCAGCGCGCGCGGGGCATAATTGCGGGTTCGCCCGGCTCGGTTTGAGTTATCGGGCGTCTCGACGTAGCCTTAATCGGTTGACTTATGCCCATTGGAGTCATTCTCCGGGCAGTCCTCCTGTACACGCGTCCCCGGTCGAGCGTCCCGGTGACCCCTGATCGGAAGTAATCCTCATGAGCAAGCGCACCTTCCAGCCCAACAACCGCCGTCGCGCCAAGAAGCACGGCTTCCGCGCCCGCATGCGCACGCGCGCCGGCCGCGGCATCCTCTCGGCTCGCCGCGCCAAGGGGCGCACCGAGCTCTCGGCCTGAGCCGAGCGGTGCTCGCGAGGGCGAACCGACTCACCCGCGGCGCGGACTACAAAGCCGTCGTCCGTCGGGGTCGTCGGTGTGCCGGAGCGCACACAATCACCTATGTCAGCCGCGTCGAGACCGATGGTCCGGCGCGGTTCGGCTTCATCGTGAGTCGTCAGGTCGGCGGCGCCGTCGTGCGCAATTCCGTCCGCCGTCGGCTCAAGGCGCTCTGCTACGCGTCGCTCGAGGGCGTCGCCCCGGGCAACGACATCGTGATCCGCGCGCTGCCGACCGCCGCATCCGCGTCGTTCTCGGAACTGCAGGCCGACGTCGAGAAGTGTCTCGCCCGGAGGCCGGCATGAGCGTGCTCCCGGCCTATGCGCTCGGTGATGCCGAGTTCGCGGCATCCGATGTCCTTCGCAGCGTCCCACTGCTCCCCCGCAACGCCGTTCTCGCGCTGCTGCACGGCTACCGTGCCACGATCTCGCACACCTATGGCGACGTCTGCAAGTACTACCCGTCGTGCTCGGCCTACGCGGTCGGCGCGGTTCAGCAGCACGGCGCCGTCGTGGGATCCGCGCTGACTGCGGCTCGCCTCGTCCGCTGTCACCCCTGGGCGAAGGGCGGCGTCGACGACGTCCCGCTTCGCAAGAGCTTCCGGTACGGCCTCACCCATCACGGGTTCGTCGTACCCGCCCCCTCCGGAAAGGACTGATCCACCGCATGGATCTCTTCATGGCGCTGGCCGCCACCCCGACGCCGACGCCCAGCCCCGCGGCGGGTGGTGGGTTCGACCTGCTCGGCACGATCCTCTGGCCGCTCAAGTGGCTCGTCGAGCTCGTGCTCGTGGCCTGGCACTGGGTCTTCACCGCCATCGGCCTCCCGCCGGCCGACGGCATCACGTGGGTTCTCGCGATCATCGGCCTGGTGATCGTCGTCCGCGCGGCGATGATCCCCCTCTTCGTGCGGCAGATCAAGAGCCAGCGCAAGATGATGGAGATCGCTCCTGAGCTGAAGAAGGTCCAGGAGAAGTACAAGGGCAAGCGCGACCAGCTGTCTCGTGAGGCGATGAGCCGCGAGACCATGGCGCTGTACAAGAAGCACGGCACCACGCCGGTCTCGAGCTGTCTGCCGCTGCTCGTGCAGATGCCCGTCTTCTTCTCGCTGTACTCCGTGCTGAGCTCGATCAAGCTGCACGCCGAACTGGGTCAGGGCGGTGTCGGCCCCCTGACGCCCGAACTCACGATGGAGTTCTACAACGCCAAGCTGTTCGGCGTCGCATCGCTGCACGAGACGCTCATCGACGCGTTCAACACGCAGAACACGCCGGCGATCATCATCCTCATCACGCTCGTCGTGCTGATGATCGCGTCGCAGTTCTTCACGCAGCTGCAGATCATCTCGAAGAACCTGTCGCCCGAGGCCAAGACCGGTCAGGCATACCAGATGCAGCGCATCATGCTCTTCATCCTGCCGCTCGGCTTCATCTTCTCGGGTGTGTTCTTCCCCCTCGGCGTCGTCATCTACTGGTTCATCTCGAACCTGTGGACGATGGGGCAGCAGTTCCTCGTCATCCGCGAGATGCCGACCCCGGGCTCCGAGGCCGCCAAGGAGCGCGAAGAGCGCCTGGCGCGCAAGGGCAAGGCGCTCGACGCCTCGGGCAAGGTCATCCCGATGGAGAAGTACCTGGCCGAGCAGCAGCGTCTGTACGAAGAGGCCGAGCGCGCGAAGGCCGCAGCGCCGAAGCGCCAGCAGCCGGTGAGCAAGCAGCGCGCCAAGAAGCAGTCGCAGAAGGGTCCGCAGCAGGGTCAGGCCGGCGGCACCGGAGGAGCCGGTGGCACCGGGACCTCCGGCGGCCCTGGTGCGGCATCCTGATCCCGGCCCGATCGCTCTCCCCCGACCCGAACACGAGGACCTCTCATGACCACCTCTCCTGAGCTCGCCTCCGCCGAGCCGCGTCACGACCGTGCGCCCGCGACCGTCGAGGAGCTCGAGCAGGAAGGCGACGTCGCCGCCGACTTCCTCGAGGGCCTGCTCGACATCGCCGACATCGACGGCGACCTCGATCTCGACGTGCGCGCCGGTCGCGCGTACGTGTCGGTGGAGGCTCCGGTCGGCGGCTCGGTGTCGTTGATCGCCGCCCCCGACACGGTGCAGGCGCTGCAGGAGCTCACCCGCATCGCCGTGCAGAACCGCACCGGGCGCTTCTCGCGTCTGATCCTCGACATCGGCGGTTCGCGCGACGCGCGTCAGCACCAGCTCGAGACACTCGTCGACCGCGCGATCGCGCGCATCGACGAGGGCGCCTCGCAGGCGTCGCTTCCTGCGATGTCGAGCTACGAGCGCAAGGTCGTCCACGACATCGTCGCCGACCGCGGCTTCGTGTCGGAGTCGTACGGCGAGGGCGCTGACCGTCACACGGTGATCCGTCGCGCCTGACGTGACGCTCACGGACACATCGATGATCGAGATCGAGCAGGAGCCCCCTGCGGCCGCCGAGGTCTTCGGCGATCGCATCGACGTCGCCCGCCGCTTCGCGGAGGCGCTCGGCCAGCACGGTGAAGAGCGCGGCCTCATCGGACCGCTCGAGCCACCCCGCCTGTGGTCGCGCCATATTCTCAACAGCGCGGTGATCGCTCCCCTGTTCTCGGGCCGCGTCGGCGACGTCGGCTCCGGTGCGGGCCTGCCTGGCCTGGTGCTCGCGATCGCGCGCCCCGATGTGGAATGGGTGCTCATCGAGCCGATGGAGCGCCGGGTCGCATGGCTGTCGGAACAAGCGGCAGACCTCGGGCTCGAGAACGTCGAGGTGCTGCGTGCCCGCGCCGAGGACTGGAAGCGCGGACCGTCGCTCGACGCTGTCACCGCTCGGGCCGTCAGCGCGTTGCGCACGCTCGTGCCGATCACCGCTCCCCTGGTCCGCGACGGCGGAGAGCTCATCCTCCTCAAGGGCACCAGCGCCGGCAACGAGATCGAAGCAGCCGAGAAGCAGCTGCGTAAGTACAAGGTGACCGACGCGCGCGTCGAGATCGTGGGCGAAGGCCTGCTCGACGAGCCGTCGCGAGTCATCCGCGCCACCGTGCGCTGACGTCTCGTCGCGGTGAGCGACGGATGGATGCTTTATTCATCCTGATCTGGTGTTTCGTCGCTTCTTAGCGTCGGACTTGAGGCCGGTGATCCCGGCACTCCCTGTCGATCGTCCTGTGTGTGGCCTTTCGGACAGTTGGCTAATGCCACCGTCTCGCTGGTTTCATCTCGCTGCGTAGCCGGCGGGCGGCCCCGCGCCCCGGACCGCGGTTTCACGTGAATCGTGCTGGTCCCAGCGGTCCTAGCGGTCGCGGGATGGTCGACGGCGTCTTCGGCGTCTGGAGGCGGAGCGACAACCGGGGCAGCTGATCGGTGGTCGGCTGCTCCGAGCCACCAGTCAAGTGCACCGACTGCGCGCGTGAGGCCGGCGTCGACGCGTTGCCGTTCGTGGAGCGCTGGACGGAGGCGTCGCCTCTAGGCCGAACGCGGTGACATGCGTGGGTTCCGTCCGAGTCTCTGCCGCCCCGACGTTGGCGCTACCCGCGGAACACTCGACCGACTCCCCGTGCGGACGGGGCTGTCTTGTACGGTGACGTGTCCTGTCCGGCAGCGCTCGGTCGGGTAGCGCGCCGCTTCGCGCCTGGCGTGATGCTCGAGATGCGTTTCCCCACAAGGTCCCTGAACGTTGATGGCTGCGGCATCCGTTGCGACGTGCCTTGGTCATCTGGGTTGCACCGTGTGCGGCGTAGGAAGTTCTCCGGTGCCCGGACGCGCGGAAGGGCGCTCCCGTGACGTGCTCTCCGTTGACGCGACGGGCAGTTGGCGATCTCGCTCCGTGGGGCGTTTACAGTCAGCCAGCCGACCCGATGCACATCATCGCCGGGGGTGGGCGGCCGCTGGTTGGGATCGCGAACGCGGTGCAGCAGACTTCGTGACTGACGTGTGACTGGCGCGTGCGAACACCGGCCGTGGCGAAAGGCGTTGCCCATGCGCAACGCGCTGACTCGATGCGAGGCTCCCGTTTCACGTGGAACGGGAGGGCTCACGCGGCGAGCTCGCTTCGCCCTCCGGGCCGCCTCGCTACCGAGACTTGGCTAGGTTCGCGGCCGGACTGCTCGTGGCCGTAGCAACCAGCTTCGTGTCCGGGCGACTTCGGGGTGCACGACAACTGGATGTTGAGAGGGAGGTGAGCGGGGTGACTCCCGTGGTCTGCGTGCTGCGGGCCTGCTTGCGGTGGGGTGGTGAGAAGAAGCCACTCTGTCACCGGTGACCACGGTTCTCATCGCCTGACGTCGCAGGCACGGCCACGCGACAGCGGACTCGACCTGCTTGGGTCGAAGAACCGCGGAGGCCACTTCTGCACAGGCGCCTCTCCCCTGCCGTGTTCACGTGGAACGGAGCCCATCGATCATGTGTTCCGGCGCGAGGAATCGGGGTGATGAGGTCACTGGTCCGATGGTGAGGAGCCTTGAGCTCGGCTGTTGGGCCGGGGCGCGGCCAGGTGGGCGGGGTACGGCGGGTGGGATAGCGAGGGAGCTGCTTCGCCTTGGTGCGGTCACCCCGGAGCGAGGCTCTGGTGCAGTGACTGGATCGCCAATGCCGCGTATGTGGACAAGTCAGACGGGCAATGCAATTGCAGATGAGGCGCGGTACTCCTGCTCGTATGTCCATGCGATCGTCGCCGCGCAGCAACGCAGCGTCGGCATCGCCCACAGGCGTGGCGGCTCATCACGCGCTTCGGTCTAGCTCGAATGCTGTTGGTCGGCGGGCGTGGGTGCTCCACCGAACAACTGAGGGAACGGGGAATCAGGGTCCGGAGACACCGGGCCATAGTTGAAGGCACTCGGGGAGAGACCGAAGGCGTTGAGTACCGAGAGTCCAGCCACCTAGTGCTGGGCGAGGCGACGGGGCGGCACGAGCCCGCGCATGTTTCACGTGAAACGTTCGCGTCCGTCGGTAGTGGACCACCAATGGAGGTCCGTGTGATGAGCGTCCGGCGCTGTCGAAGCGTCGACAATGGATGGTCTTCGCTAGCCAGCCTTGCACGGCACGCGCCATTGGTGTCGTCACGAGGGTTCGGATGCCTGACTCCCCGGCGGTCGAGTGGGCTGCGCAGTGCTGCGCTTCTAGGTTGATGGACTGCGCTCGGCGATGGGGAGCAGAGCGGGGATCAAGGCTCTCTGGCAGCGTCCTTGCGACGGCGCATGTTTGGACAGGCGCCTTCCAGCCGGTGAAGAGGTGCGATGCGGTGGTGCGCTTCAGGGGATGCTCCGCTTCTCCGTCCTGGCCGGTGGGAGCTGGACCGTTCGCGTCAGCGGTCGATCAACTCAATGCACCATCGGGTCTTACGGCTCAGTGTCGGGTTTGGCCTGGCTACCGCTCTTCTCGGCAGGTTCTTCTTGGCACGCTCCCCCGCTGGCGTGAGTTGGGCGCCTCTGTGGCGCCTCTGTGGCGGTGTGACCGCGCGGCTGCTGCACCTGAGGCGCGACCATGATCATGGTCGTGAACGTTGTCGCGACGCGCGTAGGCGGAGTTCAACCGGTCGCGCAGCACTCGGTGCGGTGGTTGACGACGGTATGGCTGCTGCTGCGCACACCACGCGGGGTGGTGGTCTGCGTTCCATCCAAGTCGCCCGCGTCCCATCATGCCGTGAGCCGACGAGTGTGATGGCGTCAGCAAGCCGAACAGGATCGATGTTTCACGTGAAACGCTCAGCGGCGCCCATGCTGGCGTGATGGACCTCGCTGCGCAGCGGCGATCGATGATCGCCGTGCTGGGGGGCAGAGGACTCGGCCCATGCAACGTCGGAACCGCAGGATGAGGTATCGAACGATTGCCGCTCGTATGGATACCGCGAATCACGCAGACCCGTCGCGGTCTTGGTGAACCCAGCGGGAGCTTGGTCGTCGTGATGTGTGCCTTCCGCTCTCGCGTTCCGTGCGCCTCAAGAGTGACCCTCAAGCGTGGCATCTGACAGTGCGCGTGGGCGTCTCGCGTCGGAGCTTGAGCATGTGAGCAGGCTGTTGTCGTTGCCGACTGGGTCCGATGGCGCTCGCACGGAGGGCGTTCTCCTGTTCGGTCAGCGGGCGACGCCCGCAGTGCGACCGCCGGATTCCCTGCGGGTGGCGGCAAGGATGGCCGCTCGGACGCCTGTCTGCCCATATCTATACGCCCTCTTGTCGGTCAGCTGGGAAGGGAATGTCTGGCCACTCCTACCGCGTGGTCCGCTGGTCGCCGAAGACGCTGTCGACTCGGTCGCGGTGTGTTGACGGGCGTTCGCCTACCCGGACCATCCGGGGCGCGGCATGCCTGTCTCGATCGCGTGCACATTACCGAGATCAAGGGATGTCGTGAGGCGGTCGAAGTCAGCCGGGGCTGTCGTGCGTCGTCGAGTCTCCTGGTCTGAAGCAGCGTCGCGCGCGGGCAGGGTGTGACTCGGTGCCGTGCATCCAGGCACAATCAGATCCACCGAGCCGACGGCGAAACTGCGCTGAGATCCAGACAAGGGATGCTCGTCTACCTCAGGTCGATGTGCGTGTGACTGCCGCGGACGACATGCGGTTGTTTCACGTGAAACATTCCCGAGCACTCGCGGGGGATCGAGAGCGCGAGCCGGCTTGTGGTCTCGACAGGCCCGCGGTCGGTCCACTCCCCCAGATGAGCCGTCCGGATCGCCGAGTCTAGGCGCGCAACGCTCAAAGCCGGGATGTGGGCTGCCCGACGAGCGGTGTTTCGCACCCTGTCGTGCGAGCGTCGGACGCTCTGAGTCGCTATGTGAACCGGCCTCAGGCATCGTCCCGTGCGGCAGCTTGGGTTCATCGTGGGTCGTCGCGCCCGCTGTGTTGTCGCTTCGCATGTCTGCCCCCGCCGGCTGAGGTTGTGGGGGCCTCTGCCTGCTGTCCCGGTGCTGCGGTACTTGCTGTCCCGGTGCTGCGGTACTTGCTGTCCCGGTGCTGCGGTACTTGCTGTCCCGGTGCTGCGGTACTTGCTGTCCCGGTACTTGCTGTCCCGGTACTTGCTGTCCCGGTACTTGCTGTCCTGGTGCTGCGGTAACCCGTGGTGTCGACGCGGCACCCCTTACGATCGGCGCACAGCGTTGGAAGTCGGGGTGCTCGCAGCGGACGCGCCGCGGTTTCCACTTGTCGTGCGAGCGTCGCACAGGGGGCGGCACTACTGGACCCGGGGCTCCACGTATCCCCCGCCCAGCTCCGCAGCTGCAGTTCACTCGTGGCTGCGGTCCCCGTGTTATCGCGCCGCATCTGAGTCCTTCCGACGGGCTTTGTGGCGGGCATCTATCTGCCGACCCGCTATGACGGACGTCTGTGGTGGCGTCGCGGCGCCGCTTGATCAGCGGACTCTGTGCCGATCCTGGACGAAAGGCGTTGTTCCCGACGCGGTGGCGACTGCGAGCCCAAAGCTGGGCCGACTCACGTGAAACATCGACGAGCCGCGGAGTCACCGCCCGCGCGGATGTTCGGCGCGGCATTGGGGCTCGCACCATGCACCCGCCTACCGCCGCCGTGCGGGTTCGCTTGTGGGCGTCCTTAGTGGTCCGAGATTGGCGCTTCGCCGTGCGTCTCCGCGCCGCGCGCTCCTCCGTGCCTCACCTCGTCTCGCCTCCAGCGCGCTGTGCTGTGCTTCTCAGCGCCCGTCCGTGACACCGGGGCGTGCACGAGCTCTTCGGTGTCAGGCGGAGCGTACTTACCGCCGAGTACTCGCGCGTCCTGGCGCCGACGGCCATGTGATTGTGTGCCCGCCCCGACTTCCGCTCCGCGTCCAGGTCTTGATTCCGAGCGAACGCACCGTCACGTCGGGCATGAGTGCGCCGATGCTCCTCCCCGGGGTTTTCGAGCCGGTACCTGCCAGTTCCTCCGCCACAGCTCGCCATTCAGATCGGGTGCGGCAGTCGGAACTCCTACGCGGGGCGTTCTGCGCCCACCAGTGACCTAGTCCGGCGACCAGTCCGTGAATCGCGATTCCGGAGGTTCCGGGAAGGAGTCGGCGTTCGGCGCCCGAGCGTTGGTCCGAGGATGTTTCACGTGAAACACCGCGTCGGGATGAGGGTTGAGGGTGCAAATCAGATGCGGGGTTGGGATCGGGTGTCCGCCGGTGTTGGTGTCAGGGTGGTTCAGTCGATGACAGCGGAGTAGTGGAGCGACCCGCACCCCCGAACCGCTTCGCTGCCCCGCTTCGCTGCCCCGCTTCGCTGCCCCGCTTCGCTGCCCCGCTTCGCTGCCCCGCTTCGCTGCCCCGC